>JAJEGM010000005.1 GCA_022819825.1 Acidimicrobiia bacterium
TGCCGCCCGGTCGGGGATTCGCCGTCCCGTCGGGAATCGAACTCCAAGTTGCAGTGCCCAACGGTGGACTGGATTCCGCAGCAGCCGCAGTCGCCGCCGCCTGCCCCCAGTCTGACGGCCCGCCACAGGTGGAGAGCCTGCCTGCCGTGGTCGATCCCATCCGCTTGGACCAACCCCGCCTGGACGATTCCCCGTGGTATCTCCCGCTGGGACTGAGCGACGACACGCTGGCCCCGGCCGGGCTCACCCTCTACCCCGGCGAGCACGCGCTCATTCTGGGTCCGGCCCGGTCGGGCCGATCCGCCGCGCTGGCCTTGTTGGCTGAAGTAGCCGCAGCCTCCGGGGGACGGGTGATCGCATTGGTTCCCGGGGGGTCGCCACTGGCCAATTGTCCCGGCATAGACCTTGTAGCCGGAGGCCTACCCGGGCTGCTGACCGCAACGAGTGAGGCCGACCATCCCACGTTGGTGCTAATCGACGACGCCGAAACAGTCCCCGACCCCGATGGCGCCCTCAAGTCGCTGGCCACCGACAGCCCCTCCGGCCTGCACATCGTGGCCGCGGGCCGCGCCGACCGTCTTCGCACTGCCTACGGCCATTGGACCGCGGAGATCCGCTTCTCCCGCACCGGCGTCCTGCTCCAACCCACCCCCCTCGACGGCGACCTGTTCACCATCCAACTCCCCACCCGCCCCACCCTCCCGACAATCCCCGGCCGCGGCTACCTAATCCAAAACGGCCAACCCTCCATCATCCAGATCGCCCACTATGGTGATCAGGTTGATACCTCTTGACACAAGGAGCGCCCAATGAGGGAAGTACGTGTGTTCTTCAACTCAGAAGAGGGCGCCGACTGGTGGTGCGAGGATGACGGCGACTTCATGGCGGTCGCTGATACCCCAGTTCAACTTGTGGAACTAATCCGAGAATGGCAAGCCAGCGAGGGCATCACCGACGTGCAGCTAATCCCGATGGGCCAAGCCTCAGACGTCGTTGCGGAGGAGGTCTTCGTAGGTCTCGCGGCGGACAACTAGGCGAGCGTCGCCGTCTCGGGCGAACACCACGGCGGGGCGGAGGACCTTGTTGTAGTTGGAGCCCATGGAGTGGCCGTAGGCGCCGGTCACCGGGGTGGCCAAGATGTCCCCCACCGCGATGTCGCTGGGCACCTGGCCGTCTCTCACCAAGAGGTCGCCCGACTCGCAGTGCTTGCCCACGACCCGGACAGTCATGTCGCGGTCGCGGTCGATGGCCCGGGGCAGAAACGTCTCATAGCCGCTGCCGTACAGCACTGGGCGGGGGTTGTCGCTCATGCCGCCGTCCACTGAAACGTAGGTGCGAATACCGGACAAGTCTTTGATGGTTCCCACCTCGTAGAGGGTGACCGCGGCGGCCGCCACTAGGGCTCGGCCGGGCTCCACGCTCACCGGAGCAGTGAAACCAACCGACTGGCAGGCCTCCGCAATAGCCTCAGCCCACTCGGCGATTGTGGGCGCCGATTCGCCCTCGACGTAGGCCACGCCCAAGCCTCCTCCTAGTGAGAGCTCGGGCAGGCCGTAGGGCTGGGCGAATCCGGCGATCACCTCAACGGCCTGCTGGAAGGAGCGCAGCTCGAAAACTTGGCTGCCGATGTGGGCGTGCAGTCCGACCAACTCCACGGATTCCGATTCCCGGGCCCGACGGATGGCGGCGTCGGCTGTTCCGGTGGAGGCAGTGAAGCCGAACTTGGTGTCGTCCACCCCGGTGGTGACGTATTCGTGGGTGTGAGCTTCCACTCCCGGAGTGATCCGCAGCAGCACCCGTGGGCGGGTGCCGGTGGCGGCGTGGAGGGCGTCCAAGCGGTCGAGCTCGTCGAACGAGTCCACCACGATGCGGCCCGCCCCGGCTTCGACCGCGGCCGCGAGCTCGGCAGCCGACTTGTTGTTGCCGTGCATCACCAACCGGTCTGCGGGCACTCCGGCGGCTTGAGCCACATGGAGCTCTCCCCCGGTGGCAACGTCCAGATCGAGGCCCTCCTCGTGAATCAGACGGGCCATGGCCAGACACAAGAACGCCTTGGAGGCATAGGCCACCGACCCGGCGAACGCAGCCCGGGCTTGGCGGCACCGATCCCGCATGTGGGCTTCGTCGTAGACAAACAGCGGGGTACCGAACTCCCCCGCCAGGTCAAGCACGTCGCAACCGGCGATGGAGAGTCGCCCGTCGTCACCAACCGAGGCGTTGTCAGGCAGCAGGTGCTGAGGCAAAGCCGACACAACCAGTCCCCTACATCGACTCGGGGGCGCTTACGCCGAGGGTGCCGAGGCCGACGGCCAAGCCCACTCGGGCGGCGTCGATCAGCACCAGGCGGGCCTGGGTCAGCTCGGGGGCGATTCCGGTACCCACCACATAGCAGTCGTGGTAGAAGCTGTGGACCGCGGCGGCAAAGTCTCGCAACCAAGCGGTCATGCGATGCGGAGCGCGCTCTTCGGCGGCGGCGGCGATCACCTCGCCCAGCGTGGAGAGCTGTCGCATTATCTCTAGCTCCCGCTCGTGGACCAGCAGGCTCAAGTCCACTTGATCGATGCTCAGGCGCTCCACCCCACCAGCCTGGGCTCGGGCCGCGATAGAGCACACCCTGGCGTGGGCCATCTGCACGTAGAACACCGGGTTCTCCATCACCTGAGCCGCGGCCTTGGTTAGATCGAAAGTGGGGGCGGTGTCCATGGATTGGAGCAAGTAGGTAAACCGCGTGGCGTCGGCCCCCACCTCGTCGATCACGTCGCGCAGTTCAATGAGGTCACCGGTGCGCTTGGACAGCCGCACCTCCTCGCCGTCGCGCTCCAGTCGCACGAGCTGGGTCACCACCACCTCCAAGCTGGCGGGGTCGCAGCCCAGAGCAGCCATGGCCGCCTTCATTCGGGCCACATAACCGTGGTGATCGGCCCCCCACACGTTGATCAGCAGACCCTCCTGGCCCGCTCGATCGAGCTTGTCGCGGTGATAGGCGATGTCGGGCAGCAGATAGGTGTACTCCCCGTCTGACTTGATCAGCACTCGATCCTTGTCGTCTCCGTGGTCGCTGGAGCGCAGCCACAAGGCTCCCTCGGCCTCATAGGAGGCGCCGGCAGTGCCGAGTGCCTCCAGTGCGTCGTCGATGGCCCCGGAGTCCACCAGCGCCTGCTCGCTGGACCAGGTGTCGAATGCGACCGCCATCGAACCCAGCACTTCTCGCTGATCGTCCAGTGCTCGTTCCCTACCCCACTGGCGAGCATCGGCATGTGCGGGCATTTCCGCAGCCCAGTCGGCGATGTACTGGCCGTTGTAGCCGTCGTCAGGCACCGGTTCACCTGCCCGAAGGGCGGCGAGAGAAGCGCCGTACAATTCCATCTGTGTGCCCCGGTCGTTGATATAGAACTCCCGCTGCACGTCGTACCCGCACCACTCCAGCAAGCGGGCCACCGCGTCGCCGTAGGCCGCTCCCCGGCCGTGGCCAGCGTGGACCGGCCCGGTGGGATTGGCGCTCACAAACTCCACGATCACCGTGCGGCCCTCGCCCAGGTCCTGGCGCCCAAAGCCGTAGACACCTGCCTCCACCGCGTCGGCGACCATGCTGTGCAGCCAGCTTGGCGCCAGCTTGAAGTTGACGAACCCCGGCCCAGCTACGCTCACTTCGGCTACGTGTTCAGGCCGGTTCTCCTCCAGCCAGGCGCTCAGCTCTGCTGCTAGCTCCCGAGGATTGCGCCCCGCGCCTTTGGCGATGGCCAGAGCGGCGTTGGACGACCAGTCCCCGTGCTCCCGCCGCGCCGGTCGCTCCAATCCGACCTGGAAGTCGGCAGGCAGGTCAACACCCGCGGCCACGAGCGCGCCGCGCAGGGCATCAGAAAGGGAGGTGCGGATGTCGGCCATGAACTGGCACATAGTACCGATGCCCCGCTGGGTATACTCACCCAGTTACTGCCCACGTAGCTCAGGGGATAGAGCACTTGCCTCCGGAGCAAGGGGTCGCAGGTTCGAATCCTGCCGTGGGCGCAATGTGATGTGTCAAGACATCGGAAAGGCGTGAACCTGCGCGGGCGGGTGTTTTTCATGGTTTGGGTTGGGGTTGGTAGTCGCGTTGGGGGTTGAGGACGAGGGTGCGGAGGAGTTCGCCGGTGGTGTGGTCGATGACGCGG
>JAJEGM010000023.1 GCA_022819825.1 Acidimicrobiia bacterium
AAACGCTCAGCCCGAGGCTACCGAAACCTACACAACTACCGGCTCAGAATCCTGCTTGCCGCCGGACGAAAACCAGGCCAAACTCAACCCGTCACAAAAATCAGAACCCGACGTCCCCGCTTCATCGCGTAGAGCCGCTAATTCAAGGTAACGGTCCATCGGATTGATGTCAACAAAAGTTGACACTAGGTTGGGTGGGGCCGCTACTGGCCGATAGTGGAGGGCACTCTACTGCGAAGGTGTGACAGCGAGGCGATGATGGCCACCATGAGCTGATCGGCCACTTTGGTGGCGCTGTTCTGCCAAGATTGCTGTTGCTGCGGGGTTGTCCACGGCTGGGAGGAGAGTTCGGTGGGGAAAGCGACTGAGACTGATTTGCCCGGTGTGGGGGTGCGCTTCGAACTGGAGACGAACGCGGGCCGCTGTGTCGGCGTGGTGGTTCATCAGACCGGGCGGCGCGATCTGGTGGTCTATGACGAGCGGGACGTCGACCGGGCCTGCGAGAGCGTTGTGTTGACCGAGGACGAGGGGCACACCCTTGGCGAGCTGCTGGGCGGCAATCCGGTGCTGGAGCACCTCGACGACGCAGTGCATCGCTTGGAGGACCTTGTGATCTCGTGGATCACTATCGACCCGAAGTCATCTCTGGCCGGACTCACCCTCGCCGAGGCCGAGCTGAGGGCGAAAACCGGGGCGGGCGTCGTCGCGCTCGTCACCGGCTCGGGCTCCATCCCCATCCCGGGCGGAGCCGACCGACTCGAACCCGGCGGCACAGCAGTGGTGGTCGGGATCCCGGCCGCGGTGAAGGCGGCCACCAAGCTGCTGAACGAATCGGGCTAGCCCATGCACACGGGCGGCGATCTGTTTGTGATCGAGCTCGGGGCGGTGGTGCTGGTCTTGGCCATCGTCGCCCGGCTGGCTCGAAGGGTCGGCCTGCCTGCGCTTCCGCTGTATCTGATGGTGGGACTGGCCCTGGGCGATGGCGGACTCGTCGAGTTGCCGGCGTCGGAGGAGTTCATCGAGGTGGGGGCCGAAATCGGCGTCATCTTGATGCTGCTGATGCTGGGACTCGAGTTCTCCGCCCACGAGCTGATCGACAACGTGCGGCGGTCAACGCTGGCCGGGATCGTCGACATCGCCCTGAATTTCCCTCCTGGTTTCGTAGCTGGGCTGCTGCTTGGGTTCGATCCAATCGTCGCTGTTCTGCTCGGTGGCGTGACCTACATTTCGTCGTCGGGCATCGTGGCAAAGCTCGTCGCCGACCTCGACCGCATCGGCAACCACGAGACGTCGGTGATCCTCAGCGTGCTCGTAATCGAAGACCTCGCCATGGTGCTCTATCTGCCCATCGTGTCGGGCGTGCTCTTCGGCGGCTCGCTGCTCAGCACCACGGTCACCGTCATCGTCTCATTGCTGGTGGTCATTGCGGTGCTCGCGGCCGCCTACTTTTTCGGCGACCGGCTGAGTGCCATGGCATTGAGCCAATCAAGCGAAGCGCTCTTGCTGACCCTGCTCGGCGGAACACTGCTTTTCGCCGGCATCGCCGGACGCCTCAACCTGTCGACGGCGGTGGGCGCGTTCGTGGTAGGCGTTGCATTGTCGGGCGACATTGTCTCGCATGCCCGCGGGCTGCTGTTGCCGCTGCGCAACCTCTTCGCTGCGGTCTTCTTCGTGTTCTTCGGCCTGCAAGTCGACCTCGACCTCGTCCCCGATGTCGCCGTGGCCGCGGTCGTCATTGCCGCCGTCACCATCGCCACCAAGTTCGCCACCGGCTGGATCGCAGCGAGCCGGGCCAGTATCGGCAAACCCGGCCGGGTTCGCACCGGGGCCGCCCTCATCGCCCACGGAGAGTTCTCGATCGTCATTGCCGAGCTCGGCATCACCCGCGAGAGCGACCTCGGCGCGCTGGCCGCCACCTACGTCATCATCCTCACCCTCGTCGGCGCCGTGTTCTACCAGTTCTCCGACTCCCTAACCCTCCGAATCCCAACCAGGCACCACCGCTCCCGATGGCAGCGCACATCTCGCCTGGTGCAAGGAGTTCGCAGGCGTCGCTGAGCACCAGAGCGCCAGCCACCTAGTCCAAGGAACGCAACTGGTGAACTACCCTCTTGGCGGTTTCATACTTCGGGGGTTGGATTGGCGACGAAGATTGTCTGCTGGAACATCGCCAAGCGTCATGAGCCGTGGCGCGAACTGATGGCAATGGATGCAGATGTCGCTCTTCTTCAGGAAGCTGGTCAGGTTCCAGAGGATGTCGCCAGCCAGGTTGAAACCGACAACGCAGACCTCCCAGACGATCTATATGACCGATGGCCGATCGTGGCGAAGCTGTCCGACCGGGTTGAGGTCGAGTGGTTCAAACCGGTCAGTCCAATGAAGAAGCCCGAGGCGGACGAGATTCCGGTCAGCGACGTGAGCACAATTGCTGCTGCTCGGGTCATCCCTCAGGGCGCTGAGCCGTTCATCGTCGTTTCCATGAACGCGCGCTGGGTAATGCCGCACTCGTCAACCGGCACAAAGTGGGGCGTCGGGCATCCTGATGGTTCCGCGCACCGGACCCTGTCGGATCTGTCAGGTTTCAGTTGCAGATATCCAACTCGACTACGCCTTTGCGTCGCGCGGCTTCCACGAGGAAGTCACCGTGCGGGCTATGAACTCTCCCGAAGAATGGGGGAGCAGCGACCACTGCCGACTGTGGATCGAAGTGGGTTAGACATAAATTCGTCATCAAGATGTAGACATACCGTTGCTAGCCGATCGGCTGAATATGGGGGTTTCGAAGCGACGCGAGGTTGGGCGTAGAGGACAGTGAGGCGCTTCTTTCAGGTCAAGTCGCCCATACGGAAAATGCCCGAAGATAGATAGGTTCGTGACCGAGTTTACGACTTCCATCACCAGCAAGATCCAGGAAACCGGACGCGGGAGATTTTCGTCGTGGGGCTCGGGCTGGGAAATGCATACCGAACACAGCGCTTATGACCTGGTTATTCACGGATGAGCAAGAGGCGTTTCGCGACGTGGTGCGCGACTTCGCCGATCGTGAGATCGCCCCTCACGCTGCTCGGTGGGACCGAGACCGTGTTTTCCCCTCTGAGACGGTCACGGCGATGGGCGATCTGGGCTTGTTCGGACTGGTGTTTCCCGAGAAGTACGGAGGGGCGGGGGCCGACTTCACCATTGTCTCGAGGTTTGGGCATCAGGGCAGACTGCTTACTTCCTTCATCTGGTTGCAGCTAGGTGCCCATCGATCTTGATGGCTGGGCTTCGTATATTCTCCCGCGCCCGAATCCTCTTCTGGCCTAAAAAGCTAGGTGCGCATTGAGAGAACTCACGATCGACGACATTGATGACCTGGCGATGGGAGCGACACTGTTGGGCACCGGCGGCGGAGGTGACCCCTATGTAGGCAAGCTCCTGGTCAAGCAGGCCATCGAGGACTACGGGCCAGCCCAGGTGGTGACTGTTGACGAGCTGCCGGTCGAAGGCCTCATCATGACCACGGCCATCATCGGGGCACCCACAGTGATTCTGGAAAAGATCCCGGCGGGTACTGAGTTCCGATCAGGCATCGGGGCTCTTGCCGCCTACCTGGGCTCAGACCCGGTGGCTTTGATGCCGATCGAAGTAGGTGGGGTGAACACCTTGGTCCCGATTGCCACTGCGGTGGAGATGGGAGTCCCAATCGTTGATGCCGACGGTATGCGTCGAGCGTTCCCGCAGATCGAGATGACGGTCTTCACGCTGCATGGATTGAAGGCTGCGCCCATGTCGATCGCCGATGAGAAGGGCAACATGTGCGTGTTCGAGGCCAACACCAACCAGATTGCCGAGTCTTTGGCTCGCGCCGCGGTGGTGCAGCTCGGCTTGGCCAATGCCATCAGCTGCTATCCCATGACGGTGGCCGATGTCCGCCGGGGGGGCATCCACGGCTCGATGACCTATTGCACCGAGGTGGGAAGGCGCCTGTCCCAAGTGCAGCGAGGCGCGCCGGGGGCCTGGGATGAGCTGTTGGCCTACACCGAGGCTGCTTTGGTGTTCAGCGGGAAGGTGATCGACATCGACCGGCGCACCACCGAGGGTTTCGCTCGGGGCACGGTGGTGCTCGAGCATCTCGACGACTCGACTCGCACGCTGCGGGTGGAGATCCAGAACGAGAACCTGATCGCATTCGAAGACGGTGAGGCGGTGGTGACCGTGCCTGATCTGCTGTGTCTGCTCGACCACGAGTCGGCCGATCCGATCACCACGGAGGGGTTGGCTTTCGGCCAGCGACTAGACGTTCTGGCCATGCCCTGCGCCCCGGAGTGGCACCGCGACGGCATGTTCGACCTGGTGGGCCCCCGGGCCTTTGGTTATGACATCGACTATGTGGATGGCTGGAAAGGTCGGCGATGAAGAACCTGCGGATCGGCGTGGACGTGGGCGGCACCAACACTGACGCGGTGGTGGTGGGACCGGGCGGCACGGTCATCGCGGAGGCCAAAGCCGCCACTACTCCTGACCCGATTGGCGGTATCAAGGCTGCCGTGGACACCGTCATGGACCAGGTGGACACTCCTGAGGCCTTGGGCAAGGCGATGCTGGGCACAACCCATCCGGCCAACGCCATCATCCGCCGACGAGACCTCGACAAAGTGGGGGTACTGCGGCTGGCGGCGCCTTCTTCACTGGGGGTGCGTCCTAGCGCGGCTTGGCCTGAGGATCTACGCCGGATCGTGATTGGCCCCAGCAAGATCGTCGAGGGTGGTTTCGAGTACGACGGTTCGCCCATTGCCCCTCTTGATGAGGACGCAGTACGGCGCTTCGGGGGTCAGTGCGCAGGAAGCGTGGCTGCGATAGCGGTGTCGTGCGCGTTCAGCCCCGCCGCCACAGAACACGAACTGCGAGCCGCCGAGTTGCTGGCCGAAGAGTGCGGAACTGGCATGGCGGTCTCGCTCAGCCACACAGTGGGATCGCTGGGCCTGTTGGAGCGCGAGAACGCAACGATCCTCAATGCCTCGCTGTTGACGGTCGCCAAACGGGTGGTAGACGGGTTCCGGAACACCATGGCGGAGGCTGGTCTCGATGTTGACAGCTATCTGACGCAAAACGACGGCACCCTGATGACGGTCGATGAGGCTGACCGGTACCCAGTTCTCACAGTGGGCTCGGGCCCCACCAATTCCATGCGGGGCGCGTGCGCGTTGGCCGGGCTCGCAGACGCACTGGTTATCGACGTCGGCGGCACCTCCACCGATGTGGGGATCCTGGTCGACGGGTTTCCCCGCGTCTCCACTGCCGCAGTCGAGGTCGGCGGCGTCCGCACCAACTTCAGGATGCCTGACCTGATCTCGATGGGGCTCGGTGGCGGAACAGTCGTCCACAACCCGGCGCGGGGCGGGAACGGGGAGATCAAGGTGGGCCCGGACTCGGTGGGGTATGACGTCATCACCGATGCCATCTGCATGGGCGGCGACACCCTGACCCTTTCGGACATCTCACTGGCGGCGGGGCGGATGGAAGGGTTCGGGGAGCGGTCTCTGACCGAGGGCGTCGAACCGGCCACCATTGCTGCTGCCATCGACTGGGTCGACGGGCGGATCGCGGTGCTGTGCGAGAGGATGAAGGCCTCGAGCACGCCCCTTCCGCTGATGGCCGTGGGCGGCGGCGCCCATTTGGTGCCAGAGCAGATTGCCGGTGTGAGCGAGGTGCTCTGGCCCCCTCACCACTCGGTGGCCAACGCCTTTGGGGCGGCCATCGCCGAAGCAGCGGGCTCCGTCGACAAGGTGTACAGCTACGACGCGTCGAGCCGGGAGGCATGTCTGGAGAGCGCCCGCGAAGAGGCCAAGGACGCAGCCGTTCGGGCCGGTGCCGAGGAAGCGGGAGTGCGGATCACCAGCGTGGCCGAGATCCCGATGACCTATGTGCCCGGAGGCGGTTGCCGGGTCATGGTCAAAGCGGTCGGCCCGCCGGCTGAGTAGGTGCACCCCTGGGCTCGGGCGGCATTGAGAGCGGCAGGCCGGTAGAGGTAGCCGGGCAGATGCGGGTGGCCGACGCCCACAACGATCTTTTGTGCGCGGTGCTGTACCAGCGAGAGCGGGGCATGGATGATCCCTTCGGCGATTTCTGGCTTCCCCGGCTGCGCGCCGGCGGCGTCGCCCTTCAGTTCCTGCCAGTGTTCACCGAAGACCAGCACCTAGGCGAAGGCGCTTTGCGGCGAGCCCTGCTAATGCTCGAAGAAGCCCGGCACATCGCCTCGGTCCACTCCGCTGATGTGGCGGTAGTTGAGACGTCGCGGCAGCTGGCCGACGCGTTGGCGGCCAAGAAGGTCGCGTTGGTCCTAGCCGTGGAGGGCTCAGAGCCCATTGGCCACAGCCTCGGCGTTTTGGAGACTCTGTGGCGCTTGGGGGTGAGGTGCATGTCATTGACCTGGAACCGCCGCACGATGATGGCCGACGGCGTGGGAGAAACAGCCACCGGCGGGGGCTTGACTGCACTGGGAGTCGACGCTGTCGCGGAGATGGAACGGCTCGGGATGATTGTCGATGTCAGCCATCTGTCCGACCCGGGAGTCGACCACGTCTGCCGGATCGCCTCCCGCCCGTTCGTGGCGACCCACTCTTCGTGCCATGCCCTGCACCCGCACCCGCGCAACCTCACCGACTCCCAGCTGCGCGCCATCGCAGAATCAGGCGGGGTGGTTGGGATCAATTCCTTCGGTGCGTTTTTGGCCGCAGAACAGCCCAGCCTCGGCGACTTCGTGACGCACATCGATCACGCGGTTGGAGTCGCCGGAGCCGGGTCGGTAGGGCTGGGCTGCGACTTCATGGAGGATCTGTTGCGCATCATCGACCCGATCCTGGGAGGCGGCCTAGTGGATACGGAGAACCTGCCGCTTATCGACAACATGCGCGACCCGTCAGACCTCAAGGCGTTCACTGAGCTCTTGGAAGCAAGGCTCGGTGCCGAGACGGCCCGTCTGGTGGCGGGGGAGAACTGGATCGACTTCCTGGCGCGGGCTCTGCCAGCCGGGGCTGTCGAATCAGTGAGATGATCGAGGCGGTGTCCGCCCCATCCAAAACCCTGACCATGAAGCAACTGCTCGCGTCCGGCGTGCTCGGCGAAACCAAGGTGGTGGCCGGTGGCCAAGGAGTCAACCGGGCAGTGTCCGACGTCTCGGTCACCGACCGGTGCGATGAGACGATCCCGGTGTCGGCAGACCAGTTGGTCGTCTTGGACGGCAGCGCGCTCCGACCCAATTCCTACGCCCTTGACATCGTGTTGAGAGCAGTACGCGACGGCGGGGGAGCGGGTCTCGTTGTCGTCAACGCCCCCTCCCCGGCAGGTCTGGCCACCCGGCGCCTCGCCGAGCGGTTCGAAACCGTGCTGGTTGAATCGCATGCTCCTGATCTATTGGCGATGGCCGCCGCAGCCCGAGAGCTGCTGCTACAGCCCGCACTGCATCAGGCAGCAATGATGAAAGAACTGCTTCGGGGCATGGCCCGGGTGTCCACTGTGGATGACACTTTGGCGCTCGTTGGCCGGGTCTTGGGCCGGCCTTGCTCGCTGGTCGAAGCCAGCGGGGCAGCGGTGGCTGGCCCAGAACACGCGGTGAACCCCGACGTGTTGGGTGAGCACTCGGTGATCCACCCTCAAGCGGGCGCCGGAGGCGAGCCCGGAATGGTGTGCCCGGTGATCGTCGTGCCCGGAGAGCCGGCTCGCTTCTGGCTGGTGTGCATTCTTTCTGACGGCGACGAGGCCGTATCGGGATCCGGACTCGACCTGCTGGGCGTGGCTTCCTGGGCGGTGGGCGCCCATCTGGTACGTGATCGCCTGGCGGGCGAGCGCGACGCCAGGCACCGGCTGGCCCTTCTGAACGAAGTGGTCGGCGGCGGGGAACTCCCGGACGAGACGATCCTGGCGCAGATGGCCACGTTCGGCTGGTCGGCCGCAGGCTGGGTCAGCGCCTTCCATGTGCAGCTATCTGGGCATGTGGACGCCGCCTGGGTATTGGTCAACACCGACGCTTTCTCCGACCTGTTGCACTCGGCCGGCCTGGAAGGGCCGCTGATCGAAAGGACAGACGGCTGGTCGGGCTGGGTCTGCCTGCCTGAGGAGCCCGATGTGACGAGCTATCCAAAGATGGCGCGCCAATTGCGAGTCGCGCTCGACGAGCTCATCGCCAGCCCTGAGACCATCGCCGCGCACGCGGGAGTGGGGCGCCCGGCACAGGGGCTTCCGGGCCTTCGCTCAAGCCTCGCAGAATCCCGGCAAGCCGCGGCCCTCGCCGGGGCGGGCGCAGCGGCCCGCGGCGCGGTGGTCCGCCATATCGACGAGCTCGGAATCCAGCGGATAATGCTGGGCTGGTACGGATCAGCCGATTTCAGCCGGGTGGCCTCCGCCTTCTTGCAGCCTCTCCGCGCCATCGACGCCGACGGCACGCTCTTGCGCACATTGGAGGTGTATTTGGACTGCCAGTCGTCAGCCACCAACGCGGCCGCGCTGCTGGGTGTCCACCGCAACACGGTTATGAACAGAATCGACCGGGTTGCCAGCACACTTGAGGTAAACCTCTTCGACCCCGAACAGCGCCTCGCCCTCCAACTCGTTGTCCGCATGCACAAACTCGACAGCAATGACCACAGTCGAGCACTTTGAGATTGCTGTTGTCGGTGGGGGCATCGCCGGAGCGTCGGCGGCCTGGGCTCTGGCCGAAGAGGGCCATGAAGTGGCGGTGGTCGAGCGCGAGGGCTCGCTGGCTGCGCACAGCACCGGCCGCTCGGCCGCTCAGTTCCTGTCGTCCTACAGCGGGCCGGTCAACCGGGAGCTGAGCGCCGAATCCCAGCCATTTCTTGAAGGCAATGCAAATGGCTGGGCCGATCACCAGCTCATGTCTCCCCGGGCGGTGCTATGGGTCTCTCCCGATGCCGGGCGAGAGCAGCTCGACGCCATCGCCGCAGCCAACCAGTCGGTCGGCGTCGCCTTCGATACGCTCGACGGCGAAGGTGCCCAGGACCTCTGCCCGGTCCTGGACCCGTCGTGGGTTCATGGGGGCGTCGTCGAACATGGCGGGTACGACATAGACGTGGCCGAGCTGCACCAGGCGTACGTGCGCGCCGCCCGCAGTGCGGGCGCAACGGTGATGCGCCACCGCGGTGTGCGGCGCATGGCCCGCCATGGCACCGGCTGGCAGCTGGACACCGACGGCCCCGCCATCCGAGCCGGCATTGTGGTGAATGCCGCCGGGGCATGGGCCGACGAGATAGCGGAGATGGCTGGAGCAGCCCCGCTGGGCCTGATCCCTTACCGGCGCACAATCTTCACGTTCACCAGCCAGCACCCCAGCGAGCACTGGCCTCTGGTGATCGGCGCCGACGAGAGCTTCTATTTCAAGCCCGAGGGAGCGGGCCAGTTCCTTGGCTCCCCAGCCGACGAACACCCCGACGGGCCCTGTGACGCGAAACCCCGAGAGCTCGATGTCGCCGCCGGCATAGAGGCGGTCAACCGGGCGACCCTGCTCGACGTCCGCTCCATACGCTCCGCTTGGGCCGGCCTGCGCACATTCTCGCCGGACCGCAACCCGGTCATTGGTTTCGACCGGGACACCGAAGGCTTCTTCTGGTGTGCAGGCCAAGGAGGCACGGGCATCCAGACATCCCCGGCGGTGGCCCGGCTGACCGCCTCGCTAATCAGCGCCAGCTCATCTGGCCCTTCCGAGCACGCCGCTCTCGCCTCCCTGGCCCCCAAGCTCAGCCCTGAACGGTTCCGTGCATGAACTGCACTGTCTAGCGGCAATATCTCAGCGATTTGCCCATTGAGCGGCGTTGATGCGGCTCTTTACGGTGCTTTCTTGAGCTACTACGCCCAGATTGAGGGGGGACCCGATGCAGGCGCTAACCGCAAAATGCGCAACCCGACTTCTTGGTGCGCTGATCGCACTGTCGCTAATCACCGCTGCGTGCGGCAACGACGACGACTCCGACACGGCACCCGCGCCAACAGAGGCCGTGTCACAGGCCACGGCCGCGCCCGAGCCCACCGCGGCGCCGCAGGCCACCGATGCCCCCGAACCCGCACCCGAGGCGACGCCTGAGCCCACCGCCGCGCCCGACCCGTGGAAGATCGCCTACCTGTCAGCCAGCTCGGCGAACACGTTCTTGTTGGCATCGGTGGGTGAGATGCAGCGGCTCGCTGATGAGAACAACATCGACTTGGTGGAGTTCGATGCCCAGTTCAACGCCGATCTTCAGACCACCCAGCTCCAAGACGCGGTAACCAGCGGCCAATACGACGGCATCATCCTGGTTGCGTTGAACGGCCCAGGCATAGTTCCCGACGTTGAAGCCGCGCTGGACGCTGGGCTCGAGGTAGTGCTGTTCAACCAGATCGTCGGCGACGACCTGTCTACCAACGAGCCCCAGGTCGACGGCGTGGCGGCCTCGGTCATGGCCCCTCCGGTGGTCACCGGGGAGCGGGCCGGGCAACTCACCATCGACGCATGCGCTGATCTGGACCCCTGCCGCGTGGTGTATCTGTATGGCATCAAGGGCTTCCCCCTCGACGTGGCGCTGCGCCAGGGGTTCGACAACGCCACCGCTGGCCAAGCCAATATCACCGTCGTCGCCGAGGGCGAAGGCCAGTACCTCGGACCTGAGGGGGGCATCAACGCCATCCAGGACATCCTCCAAGCCGAGCCCGAATTCGACGTCGTCGTCGGAGCCGACCAGTCGCTCCAAGGCGTCGAGCTCGTCTTGACCGACGAGGGCAAACTCGACGGCGTCGCGCTCATCGGCCTTGGCGGGTCGTCGCCGGCCATTGAGGGCGTAAGGGACGGCCGCTGGTTCGCCACCGTGTTCTACGCACCGGCCAGCGAGGGGCGCCTGGCGATGGAGGCCATGATCGCCGCTCTCGAAGACGGCACCTACACCGGGGGTGTTGATCCCAATGCCGATTTCGTCGACGATGGGATGGTGACTGCGGCCAACGTGGACCAGTTCACTGCCGAATGGGATGGCTGACAGCGCAACCCATGTCGAGCTAAGGGGAATCTCCAAGCGGTTCGGGACCACCCAGGCGGTCGACGAGGCCAACCTGGTCGTCGAACGGGGCTCCATCCACGGCCTCGTTGGAGAGAACGGCGCGGGGAAGTCCACCATCGGCAAGATCATCTCCGGTGTTTACTCCGCCGACAGCGGCTCGCTGCTTGTGAACGGGCAGCCTGAGTCGTTCCGCACTCCACGACAAGCATTTGGCGCGGGGATCACGACAATCGCCCAAGAGCTGTCGCTTCTGAAAGACCGCAGCGTGGCCGACAACGTGTTCTGCGGCGTGGAGGCTTCCCGGCTCGGGTTCATGTCGCGCCGAGAGACCAAGCGCCGATTTGCCGAACTGACCGCGGGCACCGGGATCCGCCTCGATCCTGCGCCGAAAGCGGGGAGCCTCTCGGTGGCAGAGCAGCAGATGGTTGAGATACTGCGGGCAGCCGCCAGGGGGGCCGAGTTCGTCATCATGGACGAGCCCTCAGCCCGCCTGTCAGGCACCGAGAGAGACCAGCTCCACCGGCTCCTGAGGGAGATGCAGGGACGAGGGACAACGGTCTTGTTGATCTCCCATTTCCTCCAAGAAGTGCTCGACCTCTCAGACACCGTCACTGTGATGCGCGACGGCCGTATCGTGCGGACCGCCGACGCCTGCGACGAGACGACCGACTCGCTCATTGAGGCGATGATCGGCCGCCAGCTATCCGGCAACTACCCGCCCAAGGCGATGCGCACTCGGTCAGGCCAGCCCCAACAGACCGAGCCTCCGGCGCTTCGCGTCAGGGGATTGCGTCGCCCGGGGCTGGGAGCACGGTACGTACTTGACCTCGACGTGTTCAGCGGCGAAATCGTAGGCCTCGCCGGCCTCGTCGGAGCGGGCAGGACAGAGTTCGTGCGAGCGGTCTACGGGGCAGACCCGATGGCCGAAGGCGAAATCCAGATCTCCGGGAAGCCCCTCACCAAACCCTTCAGCCGACCTCTTCGCCGAGTGCTGGGCGGGAACCTTCTCAGGCCGACGCGTGCAATTCGGTTCGGCCTGGGCCTGATCCCAGAGTCGCGCCGGGACCAGGGCCTGCTTCCCGATAGAAGCCTGCGGGAAAACGTCAGCCTTCCCCACCTGAAGCACACCACCAAGGCTGGCATCGTCTTCAGGCGCGCCGAGCGCAACCTCGTTGTCGCTGCGGTGGATGGAGCGGAGGTGCGAGGCGGAGGTTTGGAGACCCCGGTCCACCTGTTCTCAGGCGGCAACCAGCAAAAGAGCCTCTTTGCCCGCTGGATGGTCACCGGACTCAAAGTCCTGATTGCAGACGAGCCGACCCGAGGTGTGGACGTGGGGTCTAAGCGGTCGATCTACGACTTGATCGCCTCGGCGGCCGGTCGCGGGCTGGCCGTTTTGATCGTGTCGTCCGAGCTGGAGGAGCTGATCGGTCTCTGCCACCGCATCGTCGTAATGAGAGATGGCCAATTCGTCGCCGAGTTCACCCATCCCGACCTCGACGAGGCCGACATATTGCGCCAGGCCTTCGGTGGCGAACCCACTCCGTGCCCCGACGGCCTGAAAACGAGCCCACAGTGAACGCCACACCCTTTGCTGCCCTGGCCCGATACGGGATCGTCTGGGTGACACTGGCTCTGTTCTTGGTGCTGGCTATCACCACCGATGGGTTCTTGACCGGTCCCAATCTTCGCAACGTGCTCGACCAGCAAGCCACCCTGCTGATCGCCGCATCGGTGGCCACCCTCACCATGATCGCCGGCGGGTTCGACGTGTCGATCTCCGCGGTGGCGGTGGCCGCTCCACTCGTCGCTCTGCGGATCGAGAACGCCACCGGCTCGGTGATCCTGGCGCTGTTGGCGGGATGTGCATTCGGCCTCCTCGTCGGAGCGGTGAACGGATCGGTCGTTTCGTTTGCCAAGATCAACTCCTTCATCACCACGCTGGCGACGTCGTTCATCGTCTTTGGGATCGGCTTTCTCGTTAGCGACCGGAGCATCATGCGCCCAGAGAGCGAGGCATACCGCGACATCGCCCGAACCCGGGTTGCCGAGCTGACAACCGCGACATGGATCTCGCTGGGGGTGGTGGCCATCGCCTGGATCACGCTGTCGGCCACCCGGTTCGGCCGACACGTCTACGCCACCGGAGGCAACATCGAAGCAGCCAAGCTTGCTGGCATCCGCACCGGCCGCATCATCGTGCTGGTGTTCGCACTGTCGGGGCTGGCCGCCGGACTCGCTGGCGTCGTCGCTTCGTCGAGGTCCATCAGCGCCACCCCGTCTGACGATTTCAGCTTCGTATTCGGCGTCATCGCCGCGATCGTCGTCGGAGGCACCTCCATCGCTGGCGGCAACGGCGCAGTGTGGAGGACGCTGCTGGGCGCCCTCTTCATCGCCTTCATGGTCAACGGCTTCAATCTCCACCAAATCGACCCCATCTGGCAGCGCATCATCCAAGGAGTCGTGATCCTTGTCGCCGTGGCCGCTGACGCCTGGTCCCGAAACCGCCGAGCATGACCGACAAAGAAAGGCAACCCGTGAAAATCCACATCGTCGTCCCCATAACATCAGACCAGTTCAACGAACAGATCGAACTGGAGGCTCGGAGTTTCCTCGGAACCGGAGTCGAACTGGAGGTATCCCACCTGCTGGCCGGACCGGCATCGATCGAGTCGTTCTACGACGAAGTCCTAGCCGGACCCCAGATCGTTGCCGAAGTGGCCAAAGCCGCAGGCAACGGCGCAGACGCCGTCTTCATCACATGCTTCGGCGATCCCGCCGTGCCAGCAGCACGAGAGATCGTCGACATTCCCGTGGTCGGCGGATTCGAACCAGCGATAGCCACGGCACTCACCCTCGGCGAACGATTCTCAGTGGTTACGGTGCTGGAAAACGTGACTCCCATGATCTCCGGACTCATCGCCCGGATGGGTGTCGCCAGCCGCCTGGCCACCATCGAGGTCATCGACACCCCGGTGCTCGAGTTGCACGACGGCGACTCGCTACTCAAGAGCCTGTTTGAGGCGTCATGCCGGGCCATCGAAACCGGCGGTGCCGACGTGCTGGTGCTTGGCTGTACCGGCATGCTCGGAGTCGCGGCAACCCTCCAGGAAAAGCTTGAGGCTGAGCTCGTGCGAGTACCAGTGGTTGATCCCACCGGCGCTTCTTTGGGCCTACTGACGACACTTCAGTCGATGGCCCTCAAACCCAGCCGCAAGACCTACATGCCCCCACCGCCCAAGACCTGACTAGAACGCCGCTAGTCGGCGCGAGAGACCAGCGCGTCTGCGGCCTGGGTGGCGGCTTGGTCGCCGCTGGAGAGGGCACCGTTTACTGAGGGGATGGCCATGTAGTCGCCGACCAAGTAGAGGTTGTCTATGCGTCCGGCAAGCTGGCCCGGAATGTTGGCCATCTGGGCGAGCATTCCGGGCTTGCCCATGCACAGGGCCTCTTCCCAGCGGTATACGCGGAAGAAAAGGCCCTCGTCGTCACCGGGCAAAGCGGAGCCGGGAGGGGCATTGCGGCGGGCGGCGCCCAGCATCTGGCGCTTGATCTCCTCGTCGTCTTGCGGGATGAGCTCTTTGGCCCGGTCGAGACCGATGAGCAGGTCGAGGATGCTGTGGCCGGGAGGAGCGCAGGCGGGCAGGAAGGTGGTCCGGTCCATCAGCAGTGGGGTGTCGTCGTCTTCGGGGTAGAGCGCGCCGTGCCACCCCGCAGGAAGCGGGCGGCGGTCGAGACCTATCACCACCCGGCAGCCGGTTGAGTAGTCAACGGTGCTGAGGGCGCGGCGGGTTTCTTCGGGCAGTTCGGGGATGAGGCCGGAGACTTGCGTGCCGGGCACGGCACAGATGACCGCGTCGGCCTCGATGGTCTCGCCGTCGACCACCACGCCGGTCGCGGCTCCGTCGGCCACGGTGATTCTCCGGACGGGGCTCGACACCCGGATCGCATCGGAGCAGGCGTCGGCCAGCGCGGTATTGAACGAGCCGATGCCGCGCTCGGGCATGTACACCTTGCCGCCGCTGAGCATCGTTTCTCCGATGTAGGCCCGCATCAGCGCTTGGCCTGCGGGCGCGGCATCGCCCAACACCATTTTCAGGGGGCCGCTGAGCGAGATCTTCAGCTTCTCGTGCACCTTGTGCCGCCTGAGGTAGTCGCCGAAGGTCTCGTCGTCGTCGATCTCGGCGAGACGGCTGTCGCTGGCGAAGCTCAGGAATTCCTCCTGGCGATACAACTGCCGCATCACCTTGGAACCGGCCCGCAGGCCTGAGGGGGAGAGAAAGCCCATGGCCAAAGCCGCGGGAATCTGCCGAACAAAATTCAGGAGCGATTGGTCGGGAGTCGTGGTGACCCACTTCCCATTGCGGTGGTGGCCGAAGATCATCGTCGACTCCACAAGCGGCAGGCCCAGCTCCTCGCAGATGCGAAAGGCCGTGTCGTAGGTGGTGGTGAAAACAAATGCCCCCATGTCCAGGGAGAACCCGTCTACCCTTTCTCCCTTGCCGCGTCCGCCAGCACGCTCGGAAGCCTCGAGCAGAAGAGGAGTGATGCCCCGCTTCTTCAACGTGTAGGCCGCGCTCAGCCCCGCGAACCCCCCGCCAACAATTACGACCCGCCTCGTGCTCATCTGAGCGGCTCCCCGTACTCGCTACTGATGCTGCTAGCCTGGCACATTCCGGGCCGTTAGCTCAGTTGGCTAGAGCACCTGCATGACGCGCAGGGGGTCAGGGGTTCGAGTCCCTTACGGCCCACCGAATGGATGTCGCCCAGTCCAGTGACCGTCGGCGGCTGGGCTGGTTGCTCGCCGGGGTGGGGATGCTGTCGGTGTCCACCGATTCGCTGTGGATCCGGCTCTCGGAGGCCGACGCCGTGGATGTCTCCTTCTGGGTGGCGTGCTGCTCGGTGCCGCTCTACACCGCGCTCAGCCACCGGGTGGACGGCTGCTGGCCGCTGGAGGCGTTCCGCCGCCACCCCTGGCAGCAGCTGGTCATCGGGGCCCTCACCGGGGGCAGCCAGCTCTGCTTCGTCATCGCCGTCACCCAGACCCGAGTGGCCAACGTGGTGGCCATCGTGGCCGCAGTACCTCTGATGGCCGCGGTATGCGCGTGGATATGGCTGAGGGAGCGCATTAGCCGGACGACAGCCGTCGCCATCGCCATCACCATGGCGGGCATCGGAGCGATCGTGTCCAGCTCGGTGGGGGAGCCAACCCTCACCGGCGATCTCCTGGGGGTGGTGGCCATCCTGGGCTTTGCGGTGAGCTTGACCATGTGGCGCCGGTATCCCGACATGAGCCGGCTGGTGGGCCTGTCCATCGGCGGGGTGATGACGGTGGTGGCCCTGGTGTACTGGGCAGCGCCGCTGTCGCTTGACTTGCGGGCCTACCTGTCGATCGCTGCCATGGGCCTGTTGTTCAACCCCTTCGGCCGCCTGGCCCTGTCCAACGCACCCCGCTTCGCCCCCGTAGCCGACGTGGCCCTGTTCGCTCCCATCGAGACCGTGGCCGGCACGATATGGGCCGCCGCGTTCTTCAGTGAATTCCCCCGTCCCGTCGCCGCCGTCGGCGCAGTCATCGTCCTCATCGGCGTCTTCTACGGCACCATAGCCACCACCCGCCCAAAGGTGCAGACAGCTCGGGGATAGCGGGAGAAGTGATTGCATTGCAATCACTTCTCCACGGTAGGCTACTGGGGAGCGATTGAGGACAGGATATGGCGAGCATCACTATTCGCAATCTTGACGACGAAGTGAAGATCAGACTTCGCATACGGGCTGCCAGTCACGGTCGGTCGATGGAAGAGGAGGCCCGTTCGATCTTGCGCGACGCCGTCGAGCAGGACGTGGGCCCCACCGATCTTGCTGCTGCTATTCGCGAACGATTCGCCCATCTCGGTGGGGTGGAGTTGGAGTTGCCCCCGAGAGAGGCCATGCCAGAGCCGCCTCGTTTCGAATGAGGTAGGCGGGGTGATTGTTATCGACACCAACGTCGTCTCTGAGTTGATGCGACCGCGGCCTGATTCGGCCGTTGAAGCATGGGTGTCAGATCGTGCAGCAACCACTATGTTCCTCTCAGCGGTGAGCGAGGCGGAGTTGCTCTATGGCGTCGCCATAATGCCTGCGGGCCAGCGTCGAGACGCCCTGGAAACAGAGGTTGAGGCGATGCTGCGGGAGATCTTCGCTGGTCGTGTGCTGCCGTTTGACAGTGACGCGGCGCGCGCGTACGCAGAAATAGCTGCTTCCTGCCGGGCTGCTGGACGTCCTATTTCCCAGTCCGACGGCCAGATCGCGGCGATCGCCCGTTCTCGCGGCATGGCCGTGGCGACCCGCAACATCCGGCACTTCGAGGACATGGCGGTCGACTTGATCGACCCTTGGGCAGAAAGCTGATCGGCCAATTGAGTCGCCGATGCTGAAGGGCTGACCTCCAGTACGCTCGCGGGTTATGGCCAAGCCGAACATCTTGGTGGTGATGGCGGATCAGTTGGCACCGCATTTCACTGGTGCTTACGGCCATCCGCTGGTGAAGACGCCGGCGATGGACGCCTTGGCCGAGCGGGGAGCTCGATTCGACGCCGCCTACTGCAATTTCCCGCTGTGTGCGCCTTCGCGGTTCTCGATGATGTCAGGGCAGTTGGCGTCGACCATCGGGGCGTGGGACAACGCGGCCGAGTTCCCGGCGTCGGTTCCCACGCTGGCCCACTACCTCAACTTGGCCGGATACCGCACGGTGCTGGCCGGGAAGATGCACTTCATCGGGCCCGACCAGCACCACGGGTTCGCCGAGCGGCTAAACACCGAGATCTACCCCGCTGACTTCGCCTGGACCCCTGATTGGGACAACGCCGATGAGCGGATCGACAAGTGGTACCACAACATGGACAGCCTGTCGGAGGCCGGCCAGGCGCTGGCCACCTACCAGCTCGACTACGACGAGGAAGTGGGTTTCGCGGCCATCCGCAAGCTCTACGACTTGGCCCGCGACAGCGACGACCGGCCGTTCTTCCTCACGGTGGCGTTCATCCACCCCCACGATCCCTATGTGGCCCGCCCCGAGTGGTGGGACCTCTACGACCACGACGACATCGACCTCCCCGATCCTGTGGGTCTCGACTCGCTTGATCCCCACAGCCACCGCTTGCGCTACGGATTCGAAATCGACACGGTCGGCTACACCGACGAGCAGTGCCGCAACGCCCGCCACGGCTACTACGCCAACACCAGCTACATCGACGCGTGGCTGGGGCGGATGGTCCGAGCGCTGGAGGAGACCGGCGAGCTCGACAACACGGTGGTGATCGCCACCAGCGACCACGGCGACATGCTGGGGGAGCGGGGGCTGTGGTTCAAGATGAGCTTCTTCGAGCGGTCGCTGCGGGTGCCGTTCATCATGGCGGGTCCCGGGGTGGTAAACACCACGGTCCCCAACGCCTGCTCCCTGCTCGATCTGGCGCCCACTCTGCTCGACATCGCCGCCGATGGTGGCACTCCGATAGAGCCGGGAGTCACGCTGGCCGGGCGGAGCCTGTGGAATGCGGCCACCGGGGGGAGCGACCCAGTTGACGAGGCCCTTGCCGAGTACACCGCGGAGATGACCTCCCACCCCATGTTCATGATCCGCCGGGGCCGCCACAAGTACATCCACTGCGACACCGACCCCGCCCTGCTCTACGACCTGGAAACCGACCCGCAAGAACAAGACAACCTGGCCGACGATCCCGACCATGCGGACCTGGCCGCGGAATTCGCTGCCGAGGTGAGCCAGCGCTGGGACAGCGACGCCATCCGGGAGCAGGTGTTGGCCTCCCAACAGGCCCGGCGGCTAGTGCATGCCGCCATGGGCGACGACAGCCGCATCTCATGGGACTACTCGCCCGCCCAAGACGCCACCAACCAATACGTGCGCGACCACATGGACTGGGCCGAGGCCGGCGCTCGCAGCCGGTTTCCCGAGTTGGGCTGAGCGGCCGGCTCTCCAGCTGCTAGGGCTTCAGGCGCAGGGCCAGCAGGTGGGGGATTCCAGGCTCCTCCACGAGTCCGATGGGATAGATGATCATGTCGTCGGCCACCGCGGGCCAGCCGTTGGTGGCCCCGGCGGCCTGATGGCGCCACACGATCTCACCGGTGGTCCGATCGAGGGCCAACAGCTCCCCGAAGAACGTAGAGGTGAACAGAAGGTCGTTCACCACCGTCATGCCGCCGAACGCGTCTGCGGCGGGAACGTCAGGGAACTGGGAGATGATCTCGACGTCCCAGGCGACGTCGCCCGTTGCGATGTCGATGGCCACCACGTTGCTGGGGCGGGTGAACAGTTGGGTGCCCTCGCCGCCGCTGGTCACCTGGTCGGACTCGTAGTAGCTGGGGGCGTTGACCACCACGGCGTAGAACACGCCGTCGGCTGCCGCCACCGGAGTCACCATGCCGCCCTGGGCACCGGGCATCACCTCCACCGGCTTGTCGAAGCTCTCCAGGTGGTCGTTCTGGTGCTGGCCCACCGACGTGCGCCACAGCACCTCGCCGGTGGCCGGATCGTGGCCGAACGCCACCCCGCCCTTACCCGCAGTAACGAGGATGTCGCGGTCCAAACCGTGATCTTCGGCACGGGCCAGCGTCACCAGCACGTGGTCGCGGTCGAAGATGTCATGAGGAAAAGCCTGGAACCCCCAGCGCAGTTCGCCGGTGGCTGCGTCCAGCGCCACCGTGCCGCTGGTCCACCGGTTGTCGCCCGGACGGCTTGATCCCGCTGGCCAGCCGGGGGCGCCGGGGAAGGGGTAGGGGTTGCCCACTCCGAAGTACAGCGTGCCGGTCTCGGTGTCCAGCGCGGGGGGATACCACGCTCCGCCCCCGCTGTTGATGCTGGGGTTTCCCCACAGGTCCTCGTCCTCCACGGTGGCGAACGACCACACGATCTCGCCGGTGGCCTGGTCCAAGGCGTGGATGGTGCCCCGGGCCCCGGCGGGGAAGCCGCTGGTGGCCGCGTACACCAACCCGTTGTAGGCGAACGGCTGCACGTTGATCTCGCTGAGGTCGCCCCCGGTGATGTCGGTGGCCCAGACCTCCTCGCCGGTGTCGGCGTCGTAGGCCGCGATGAGCTGGCCCCGCTGGCGCCAGCCGATCTTGGTGGCGAACACCTTGCCCCAGCCCAAAACGACCCCCGAGGGGCCGTACATGCCGCCCCGGCGCCCCGCCGTCCAGAGAACCTTGCCGGACTTGCGGTCGATGGCCTGTACCCCGCCGTCGAGGCCGGCCACATACACCCGGTCGCCCAAAATGAGCGGCGTGGTGGCCAAATTGCCCCAGGTGCTCCCGCCGGGAACATCGGCAGTCCAGGCCACCTCTAGTCTGTGCACATTGGACGAGTCGATCGGGCTGTCGAACGTGGCCCGGGTGGCGGCGTTGTCCCGATTGGGCAAGGGCCAATCGGCGGCATGCTCGATCACTTCAGGCGGGCTGCCGCCCGGCGAATCCGCAGGAGTTGCCTCGGGCGCCGATGCCGGTTCGGCTTCAAAGGTCGCTTGGGCCTGTGGTTGCCCTGCCATCGGAGTGGAATCAGCCGTCGGCGCCGCTGGCTCGGCCGACTTCTCAGAAGATGAGCAGGCCGACAGGGCCAGCAAGGCCGCTAGGGCAATGGCAGTCAATCGTCGGCCATTGGCGCCCATTCCATCGACTGTAGGGGCAAGAGGAACACGGGGCGGTACTGTGTGGACGACCCCAGCCAAGGAGGAGGCATGGCACGAATTCGGATTCCCGACGGCCCCGAAGAGGAGCTGCACCGACTGTGGATGATGACGCCGGCGCTGTCCGGACCGGCATCGGCGTTCAGCGGCGCGGTGTACAACGAGAGCAAGCTCCCCGTGCGGTTGCGGGAGCTGCTGCGGATGAGGATTGCCCAGATCAACGAATGCGTGGTTTGACTGGACACCCGCATTGCGTCGTTGGCGCAATATGAACTGAGCGAGGACGACTACCTAAACGTCGGAAATCGCAACGAATACGACGGCTTCAGCGAAGCCGAGCGCGATGCTCTGGAGTACGCGGAGAAATTCGCGGTCGACCACCTGTCCATCGACCAGGAGTTCATGGACCGCATGGTCGGGCACTTCGGCGAAGAGCTGGTGGTGGAGATGACCCTGGCCATCGGCTGCTGGATCGCCTTCGGACGGCTCAACCAGGTGATGGACGTAGTCGTGTCCTGCCCGCTGCGCATGAAGGGCCCCGACGAGGCCCGCGAGGTGCTAGAGGCATCCGACGGCGACCTCCTGGCCATGCGCTCCGCCCGATTCGCCTAGACCCATCTGCCGCCGAGCGGCGGCCTCTCAGCGGAATAGGCGGCCGAAGGTCCGCAGGTCGTCGGTGAACAGCTCGGGCTGCTCGAAGGGGGCGAAGTGGCCGCCTTTGGGCTGCACCGACCAGTGGACGATGTTGTAGCGGCGCTCGGCCCACGCCCGCGGGGTTTGCAGCAGTTCTCGGGGGTAGACGGCGTGGCCGGTGGGCACGGTGATCTGGCCCGCCCAGGAATCCACTGCTGAGGTGCCGGCCCGGGCCGACTCCAGATACAGCCGCCCGGATGACGCCGCAGTGGCGGTGGTCCAGTACAGCATCACGTTGTCGAGCAACTGGTCTTTGGTGAACACGCTCTCCAGATCGCCGTCGTCCAGGTCGCACCAGTGCTGGTATTTCTCAATGAACCAGGCGGCCAGACCGGCGGGGGAGTCGTTGTGGGCCACCGCCAGGGTCTGGGGTTTGGTGCTCAGCATGGCCATGTAGCCGGTGCCCCCGGTGATCACCTCCAGCGACCGGGCCATGGCCGCCTGTTCGGCCTCGGTCACCCCCTCCATCATCTTCTCGGGGTCGGCGGCCTCTTCAGCGGTGGGCTGGGCGAAGAGCATGTTGAAGTGGGCGGCGATGAGCCTGTCGCCGTAGGCCTCGGCCATGCGCCGGGTGACCAGCGCCCCCCAGTCGCCCCCCTGCACGATGTAGCGGTCGTAGCCCAGTTGCTCCATGACCCCGGCGATGGCCTCGGCGCAGCGGTGCATGTCGACGCCGGGGTTGGCGGTGGGTCCGGAGAAGCCGTAGCCGGGCAGCGACGGGACCACGATGTGGTAGGCGTCGGCCGGGTCGCCGCCGTGGGCCGCCGGATCGGACAACGGTCCCATCATCTCCCGGAACTCCACCACCGAGCCCATGTACCCGTGGATCATCACCATGGGCAGCGCGTCGGGCTCGGGCGAGCGCACATAGTAGAAGTGCACCTTCTCGCCGGCCGCAGTGGTGGTGAACTGAGGAAAGGCGTTGAGGTAGACCTCCCGGGCTCGCCAGTCGTAGCCGTCGGCCCAGTACTCGCAGAGTTCGCGCATGTAGGCCACGTCGGCGCCGTCGGCCCACCCTGGCCGCACGGTGTCGGGCCACCGGGTCATGGCCAAACGCTGGTGCAGGTCGTCTAGGTCAGCTTGGGAAATGTCGATCTCGAACGGCTCGATGCTCATTCCCGCAGCGTGTCATAGACCTGCGTGGGCACCGCTAGTCGAAATGATCGGCCCGGCGGACGACGAAGATCCAGGTGAGCACGGCCGACAGCACCACGAGCACGCCCGACCAGATGCCGGCCTCGGCCACGAAGGCCTCCTCGATGCTGTTGAACGCCTTGGTGGTGAGGGTGGGGAAGTCGAACGGGGCGATGAGCAGGGTGATGGGCAACTCCTTCATCACTGACAGCATCACCAGCCCGCCCCCGGCCAACAGCCCCGGTGCCATGAGCGGCAGTTCCAGCGACCGGAAGCGGCGCACCCATCTGGCGCCCAGCGTGCGGGCCGCGTCGGTCAGCCGGGACGACACCGCGGCCACCGCCACTTGGGACGTGCGCATGGTCTGGCCTCCGAAGCGCACCATGTAGGCGAACACCAGCAACACCAGGGTGTTGCGGAGGTGGCTGCCGACGTCGGTCTTCAGGGTCCAGAACAGCAGCGCCAGCCCGATGAGGATTCCGGGAAGTGCGAATGCCGACACGATCACCGCGTTGGCCACCGTGCCGATCCGGGAATGGTGGCGCACGACGAGGTAGGCGGCGGGGAGCACCAGAGCCACCGAGACCACCGCGGCCAGAAGGCTGCCATAGGCGGTATTCCAGGTAGGCGACCAAACGTCATCCCATCCCACAAGAAGGTCTCGTCCGCCGGATGCCTCCAGCCTGATGCCATCGATAGTCCAATCGGCCAGCGATGCCATCGGCCCCAAAAGCGCCAGCGCCACCGCTCCGGCCAGGAACGCCACCGCAACCGGTTTGGCGCGGCCCAGCCGATAGACAACCGGGCTCCGCGATCGCACCGGTGCGGCGTGCTCATATCGCCGCGTTGCGCCCCGCTCAACCAACACCACAACCGCAGCCAGCACCAGCAGGATCACGCTGAGGGCCATCGAAACTGGTTGATTGTTGAGCCGAGTGGTGTAGATAGCCCGGCTCAGCGTGTCGTAGCGCATGAGTTGCACCGCTCCGAAGTCGCTGATGGCGTAGAGGAACACCAGCAGGGTGCCAGCGCTGATGGCAGTCGCCGTCTGGGGCAGCACCACTCTGCGGATGACGGTCAGCGGGCTGTCGCCCAGCAGACGAGCGGTCTCCTCGGCCGACCCGGGCAGGCGCCGCAGCCGGGCGGCCACGGGCAGGTACACATAGGGATAGGTGAACAGCGTGAGTGCCAGCCACGCGCCGAATAGGCCTCGTATCTCCACGTCCCACACCAGGCCCAGGTTGTCCAGCCAGTCGGACAGGAGTCCGCCGGGGTTGAGGGTCCGGATCAATGCCGCCGCGCCGATGAACGTGGGGAACACCAGCGGAAGGGGCAAAAGCGCCTGCCACATGCGCTTGAGCGGGACGTCGCACCGGGTGGTCAACCAGGCCAAGGCGGTGCCGAGCACTGCGGTGGAGGCCGAGACCAGCACGGCCAGTCGCAGTGTGCGCAACAACGGCCCCTGGGTGCGCTGGGAGAGCAGCACGCCCAGCGGATCGCTGTGGAAAGTGAAGTTGCGCCACACCAAGTAGCCGGCGGGAAAGGCGAATCCCACGGTCACCACGATGGCGAGCACCTTCAGCAGTGCCGGGGAATGGATTGTCGGCGACCGCACAAGGAGCGACTTTATCCACAGGAGCCCAGAAAGGTAAAGCTTGCCTTACACCTATTGGGAAGCGGGCTGGAGTTTGCTGTCGTCTATCGATGGTCGGGATCAGCCGCGGTCGAAAGCCACCGCAGGCGGACCGATGTAGGAGGGGGCGACCCGGTCGCCGGAGGAAAAGCTCTGCGTGCCGCTCACTCGCACGCGGAGACGGACCCCGTCGGGGTTGGCCACGGTAACCACGGCATCAGCACCCTGGAACTCGAAGTTCTCCACGGTGTGGGTGGCACCCTCGCCCTCGGCCGCGCGCAAGTCCACGTCCTCGGGCCTCACCGCCACCTCAACCGGGCCCTGACGAGGTTCGAGGAGGGGAACAGGCCCGAAATCGGTTTCGGCTGTGGAGCCCGCAGCCTCCGCGGGGTACATCGACACCGCGCCCACGAACGCCGCCACCCAGGGTGTGGCCGGGTGGTGGTAGACCTCAGACGGCGATCCGGACTGCACAATGCGGCCCGCGTCCATCACCGCCACCCGATCGCCCAGCACCAATGCCTCTTCTCGGTCGTGGGTCACGAACACCGCGGTCATGTCGGCATCGCGCAGCAGCTCGCGCACCTCGGAGCGAACCTCGCGCCGCAGAGCGGCGTCCAGATTGGAGAAGGGCTCGTCCAGCAAGAGCACTTTGGGCTTGGGGGCGATGGCCCGGGCCAGCGCCACCCGCTGCTGCTGGCCGCCCGAGAGGGTGTCGGGGGTGCGTTCCTGTATTCCCGGCAAGTTCACCAACTCCAGCGTTTTGGCCACCTCTGCGATTCGCTGACGTCGCGGGACCCCGTAGCCCACGTTTCCGGCCACATCTAGGTGGGGGAACAGCGCCCAATCTTGGAACACCATGCCCACCTGGCGATCCTCAGGCCGGATCCAGGAGCGGTGGCCGTCCACAGGGTTCCCGTCCAACACCACCTTGCCCTTGTCGGCTTGCTCCAAGCCGGCAATGAGCCGCAGCAAGGTGGTCTTTCCGCATCCGCTCGGCCCCAGTAGAGACAGCATCTCCCCGGGATGCAGAGTCAGATTGAAGTCGACCAGCACCTTGGTGGCACCGAACGACTTGTGCACGCCCTCGACGGACAGCAGCGGAGCAGCGGAATCGGCGACTGACACTTGGCCGACAGGCTAACCGGCGATATCAGAGGCCGGTCACATGTGCTGGCCTGCTCGACCTCATTGCCTCTGGGTTACAGTCCCGGATTGTGATGGTTGCCACCGGCCACGGACCGATCGAGGTGCATGTTCGCGGGCAGGGTCCGCTGGTGGTGATGCTGCCGTCGTTGGGCCGGGGGGCGGCCGATTTCGACCGCCTGGCCGCCGACGTGGCTGCTGCGGGCTACCGGGTGGCGTGCCCCGAGCCTCGGGGCCTCGGGGCCAGCGCGATGCCCGACCGGGAGGAGACTCTGGCCACTCTGGCTGCCGATGTGGCCGCGGTGATCACCGAGATCGGTGGGGGACCCTCAGTGATTGTGGGGCACGCCTACGGCAACCGGATTGCTCGCATGACCGCCACCAACCACCCCGAGCTGGTGGAGAGCCTGGTGCTGTTGGCCTGCGGCGGGTTCATTCCCGTCACCGACGAGATGGCCGTGGCCATGAGGACCATCTTCGACCCCCGCAATCCGCCCGAAGTCCGCCTAGATGCAGTAGCCCGGGCGTTCTTCGCGCCGGGCAACGACGCCAGCGTGTGGGCCGACGGCTGGTTCGCGAAGCTGGCCCGAGCCCAGGAGCAGGCCACCGTGTCCACCCCGGTGGGCGATTGGTGGGCCGGAGGCCGCGCCCCCATGCTGGCGGTGCAGCCCGCCGACGACCGCCTGGCCGTGCCCGCCAATGCCGATGCCCTGGCAGAGGCCGTCGGCGACCGGGTGGAGGTGGTGGTCATCCCCAACGCTGGCCACGCCCTGCTGCCCGAGCAGCCCGAAGCCGTGGCCCAAACGGTAATCGGCTGGCTCGACCGCAGGTTTGGCCGTTCCCCCGTCGAAGTGGGGTAATGGCCGAAGCTAGTTGCGGGGGACCTCGTTCCAGGGGATGGCTTTGTCCACCCGGGGTTCGCCAGGGAGGCCGAGGATTTGCTCGCCCAGGATGTTGCGCATGATCTCGGTGGTGCCGCCCTCTATGGAGTTGGCCCGGGCCCGCAAGAAGGCGTGGCCGAGGCCGTACTCGGCGCCGGTCTCCGACACCATGTCGGGCCGGCGGAAGGTGTAGTCGAGGCCTATCGAGCCGGCCGGTCCCTTGAGGTTCACGCACTCTTCGAAGATCGACTTGTTCAGCTCGGCGTGGATGGCCTTGGCCACTGAGCCCTCCGGACCGGGGTTGCCGGCCCGGCGATTCTGCGAGGCCCGCATGTTGGTGAGCCGCAGCGTCTCGGCCTGGCTCCACAGCGTCATCACCCGGTCGAGGCGGGCCGAGGTGCGCTGCTCGTCGGGCAGCTCCGACCACACCCGCACCAGCTCGGCGATGCTGCCTGAGCCCCGCTTCGGTGAACCGCCTCCTCCGATCACGGTGCGCTCGTTCATCAGCGTGGTGAGCGCCACGCCCCAGCCCTGGCCCTCGTCGCCGATGCGGTCGGAATCGGGCACCTGCACGCCGGTCATGTAGACCTCGTTGAACTCGGCCTCACCGGTGATCTGGCGCAGGGGACGCACCTCCACTCCCTCGGCGTGCATGTCGAGCGCGAAGTAGGTCATGCCCTTGTGTTTGGGCGACTCGGGATTGCTGCGGGCCACCAGCATGCCCCGGTCGGCCAGGTGGGCGAGGGTGTTCCACACCTTCTGCCCGTCAATCGTCCACATCTCGCCGTCGCGCACCGCCCGGGTGGCCAGCCCGGCGAAGTCGCTACCCGCCCCTGGCTCAGAGAACAGCTGGCACCAGCGCTCCTCACCGGTGAACATGGGCCGCAGGAAGCGGTTCTTCTGCTCGTCGGTGCCGTGGGTCACGATGGTGGGCCCAGCCAGGGTGTAGAAGAAGCTGCCCGGATCGGCCGGTCCGGCCCCGGCCTCACGCAGGCGGACCTCTATGTGGCGCTGATAGCGGGGGGCCAGCTCGAGGCCGCCAAAGCCCACCGGGAAGTGCACCCAGGCCAGGCCGGCGTCGTACTGGTAGCCGCGGAACTCCTCCACCGACATGGTGGTGGGGTCGTGCTCGGCCAATAGGGCGTCGATGGCGTCGTCGACTTCTTGGGGGATTCCTTCAGTGCTCACAGGGCCAATCTAGCTTTCAATTTCTTGAAGCTGGCCATCGACCGGCAGGCAACAACGTCGGCTTCCAGAGCGTTCAGTTCGTCGGAGAACACCTCAATGGCCATCGGTGCGTCCACGCCCCGATCGGCCAATTCGCCCAGCATTCCCGCAATGTTCCCGTGACCGTCGCCGGGCATCAGCCGGTGGTGAATGCACTCATCGGCCAGTTCGTCTCTCGTCGGCTCGCTGGCGGGCGTGGGGCCGGTGTCGCCCACTTGGATCTCCTTGATCATGGCCGGGTCGATGGCCGGGTCCAGCCGCCCGCGCTCCGGTCCCCGCCACAGATGCCAGGTGTCGAGGAGCAGCCCCGCGTTGGGCCGGTCGGCCCGCTCAACAATCTCAGCGGCTACCCGGTGGTCGTTCAGCGGCGACCAGGCGAACGGCTCGATCAACGCCAGAATGCCGTGCTCGCCAGCGAGGTCGGAGATCTCGGCCAGGGTGGCCGAGGCTTGGGCCAAATGCTCGCCCGGCAGCCAGTCGGAATGCTCCAAAACGGTGATAGATCGGGCGCCGAGGGCAGCGGCCTTGGCCACCGTCTCTTCGGCGCCGTCGGGGGACTGCATCGACATCACCGCGCCGTCGTATTCGGCCACTCGCAAGTCCAGGCTGTCCAACAAGTCCCCCAGTGATTCGTCGTCCCAGCCCCGCTCGTGCAGCTTGCGGTGTTCCCATTGGTAGATGGACAGCCGGGCAAACCCCGCGGTCGACGCAGCCCGGGCCTTGTCCTCCCACGGGATCCGACCCAGCGTGCCGGTACACAGATAAGGCGGATGGTTCACAGGCTGAGATTAGTGGTGGGTTGTCGCACTACCGTGCGGGCATGGAGTTCGATGCCCGCGACCCGGCGCATGAGATCGACGGAGTTCCGTTTCACACGCTGGCCCGCATACGCACAGAACATCCCATTTGCCCGTCACCCAAAGGCGGCTGGTACCTCTCGACCCGCCGCCACATCGACACCGCCCTCAAAGAGGTGGAGACGTTCGTGGCCGATCTGGCGCCCATGGCCGGACTGGCCGGCACCGAGGTGGTGCCGGCCGAGGAGCTGTTTCTGAGCGAGATACCCGAGCCCCGCCACGGCCGCATCCGACGGCTGTACAACTCCAACTTCGCCCCCCACCGGCTGCGCAACACCGAGGAGTTCGTCACCCGAACCTGCCACCGGCTGCTCGACCCGATGCTGGCCTCCGGAGAGGGCGACCTGCACGCGGGCTACGCCATGCCCATCCCCAGCGCCACGCTGGCCGACTTGATGGGCTTGCCTCCCGATGCCGGTGACAAGTTCATGGGCTGGTCGTTCGACGGCACGCTCATGCAGCGCCCGGGCACACCGGGGATCAAGCCGACCGGCCCTCCCATCCTCGACTATTTCCGCGAGGCTCTAGCCGATCGCCGGTCGTCAGCCGCCGCCGGGGACGAGCGGTCCCACGATGTGATCATCGGGCTGATGAACGCCGAGATCGACGGGGTGCCGCTCAGCGACACCGAGATCGTCACCCAGCTTCAATTCATGGTGATGGCCGGGGTCCACACCACTCGAGCGCTGCTGGTACACCTGGCCCACCGGCTGCTGCGGGACCGGGAGCTCTTCGAGCGGGTATCGGCCGACCGCGACCTGGTGAGCCCGCTGGTGGAGGAATCGCTGCGCCATGACGCGCCGGTGCAAGCCACAACCAGGCGCTGCACCCACGACATCGCGCTCGACGGGGTGGAGATGCACGCCGGAGAATGGGTAGAAGTGGGCATAGGCTCGGCTAACCGGGACGAGACGGTGTACGACGACCCCGACGTATTCCGATTGGACCGAGACGATCCCCGCGATCACTTGGGATTCGGGGGCGGTCCCCACATCTGCCCCGGGGCCACCTTGGCCCGCATCGAGGCCACTTGCGCGGTGAACGTGCTGTGCGATCGGGTAGCCGAGATGTTCGTGGTGGGGGGCGTGACCTATCCGCCGCTGCCCGGCGGGATGTCGCATTTGCCCATTCCGGCCAAGTTGATTCCTAGGTAGTCCGGGGCCGGGCCTCGGCGAGTTCGGCGATATAGGCCAGCTCCTCGTCGGTGTTGGCCCTGATGGTGAGGCCGGTGGCCTTGGTGTCGCACCAGCGGGCGAAGCGCTCCTTGATGCGCTGGCGGGAGCCGATCAGCGCTCCGTCGTCGATGTACTCGTCGGGCACCGCGGCCACCGCCTCGTCCCGGCGCCCGGCCATGAACAGCTCCTGGATGCGCTCGGCGGCCTCACCGAATCCCCGCCGCACCATGGCGTCGCGGTGGAAGTTGTACTCCCGGGTGCCGTAGCCCCCCACCAGAAAGGCGAACTGGGGCTTGGCCTCGTCGATGGCCCCTTGCACGTCGTCGGTGATCGACACTCGGGACCCGGCCTGGATCTCGATGTCGTCCCAGGTGCGCCCGGCCCGGTCGAGCCCCTTTTGGATGGCCTCGGTGTAGAGGTGGGCGCTGCCGGGGGTGTAGCCCAGCGGCAGCCACCCGTCGGCCAGCTCGGCCATCAGCGCGGTGTTGGCCGGCCCGCCGGTGGCCAAGAACACCGGGATGTCGGGGTTCATGTGCAGGATCGACTTGAGCGGCTTGCCCACGCCCAGAGCGCCCTCGCCGGTAAAGGGCAGGCTGATCTGCGCTCCGTCGTGGGACAACGGGCCCTCTCGGGCGAACACCTTTTTGATGATCGACACGTAGTCGCGCAGCAACGCATTGGGCTTGCCCCACGGCTGGCCGTACCACCCCTCCACGATCTGGGGGCCCGACAGACCCAACCCGCAGATGGCCCGCCCCGGCCCGGCCAGCGCCTCCAGGGTGCCGAACTGCATGGCCGCGGTCACCGCCGGGCGGGCGGCCACCTGGCACACCGCGGTGCCCAGGCGGATGTGGCGGGTGTGGGCCGCGATCCAGGCCAGAGGAGTGATGGCGTCCACGCCGTAGATCTCTGCCGACCACACCGAGTCGTAGCCCAGTCGCTCGGCCAGCTGCACCCTGGCCAACTGCTCTTCGGCCAGCGAGGTATTCAGCCTGGCCTGGTTCCAAATGTCCACCCCGATACCCAGCTTCATATGCCCGCACTATCCCACTCCCGGTGGCCGGTAAGTGAATTGGCGGTGGGTAGAATTCGGCGGTGCCTACCAAGTTCTTGCATGGATTCGCTCCACCCGCGGCCGACGACTTCATCACCATCGTGCGGGCTGAGGGCTGCACGCTCTGGGATGACCAGGGAAAGCGGTATCTGGATGCCCTGGCCAGCCTGTGGTACTGCCAAGTGGGCCACGGCCGGGCCGAGATAATAGACGCAGTGGCCGACCAGATGCGGCTGCTGGACGCCTATCAGACGTTCGCCCCGTTCACGAACCAGCCGGCCGAAGAGCTGGCCTCGATGGTGGCCGAGCGGTCACCGCATACCGATGGACGGGTGTTCTTCTGCGGCTCGGGGTCGGAGGCGGTGGACTCCGCGCTGAAGATCGCCCGGGCGGTACACCAGCTCCAGGGCGATACCGACCGCCAGGTGATCATCCGGCGCACCGACGCCTACCACGGCACCAACTTCGGAGGTACCACGGCCCAAGGCATCGCCGGCAACCGGGAGGGGTGGGGTGATCTGGTGCCCCATTTCATCGAGGTGCCCCGCGACGACATCGAGGCGGTGAGCACCACCATGGCCGCCAATGAGGGTCGGGTGGCCGCGGTCATCACCGAGCCGCTGCAAGGGGCGGGGGGCGTGTATCCGCCGTCCGACGGCTACTTGGAGGGACTGCGGCGGCTGTGCGACCAGCACGGAGCCCTGCTGATCCTCGACGAGGTGATATGCGGATTCGGCCGCACCGGTTCGTGGTTCGGTGCCCAGCACTACGGCGTGATGCCCGACCTGATGACGTTTGCCAAAGGTGTCACCTCCGGCTATCAGCCGGTGGGCGGGGTCATCGCCAGCCGAGCGGTATGCGATGTGCTGGAACAGCCCGGATACACCCTGCGCACCGGCTACACCTATGCCGGGCACCCCACCTGCATGGCCGCGGGGGTGGCCAACCTGGCCCTGATGGAGAAAGAGCAGCTCGTGCAGCGGGTGCCGCACCTGGCCGAAAAGCTCACCGAAGGTCTCGCCGCCCTTCAGGCCGACGGGATTATCCAGAGTTACCGGGGGACCGGAGCGGTGTACGCCGCTGAGCTGGGCTACGACGCCGCGGCCGCCCGGATGCGGCTGCTGGAGGCCGGGGTTGTGCTGCGGCCGGTGGGCACCGGGCTGGCCATCTGTCCGCCCTTGGTGATCACCGACCACGAGATCGGCATCCTGTTCGACACCATGGCCGACGTGTTGTCCAACGGACAGGCCTAGGCGGGCTGGCTCAACCGATCACCTGACCGGCGTCCACCCTGATCTCCTGGCCGGTCACCCCTCGGCCCCGCTCGGAGGCCAGAAACAGCACGGCCTCAGCGATGTCTTCGGGGTCGACGTGGCGATTGAGGGCAGCGGCTCGGGCCGCCCGGTCGGAAACCTGTTGGGCGGTCTTGCCGGTTTGCTGGGCGATGTTGCCCCACAGCCGGTCGAGGTTGTCGCCGGTGATGTAGCCCGGAGTCACGATGTTCACCCGGATGTTGTGGGGCCCCAGCTCGCGGGCCATCACCATAGATGCGGTGTGCATGGCCGATTTGGTGGAGGTGTAGATGGCCATCTTCTCGGGCACCGAGTGGGTGCTGAGAGTGCTGATCTGCACGATCGAACCGCCGCCCGTCGCCTTCATGTGCTCGGCGGCGCGACGGCTCACCTCTAAGGTTCCGAGCACATTGATCTCGAAGGAATGCCGGTATTCGTCCCAGTCGATGTTGGCCACGGCAGAGCGGGCACCACCGGCGGTGGCCACGTTCACCACCGCATCCACCCGGCCCAACTCCTCGGCCGCGGTGTCGGCCAGCGCCGCGGCCGATGCGAGGTCGGAAATGTCAGTGGGCACCGCGATCACCCGCCGCCCGGTGGCGTCGGCAATCTCAGCGGCCAGCGCCTGAAGTGGTTCCACACGGCGGGCCGCAAGAGCTATGTCGGCCCCGTCGGCAGCCATCGCCAGCGCACTAGCCCGACCCACCCCCGGCCCCGCCCCGGTGATGATGGCCACCTTGCCAGCCATTGACCTGTCTTTGCTCACAACGGTCCTTCGGTCCGACGCCTGCGGTTTGGCTTGCTGATCACGGTGTCTCGGTCCGACGCCTGCGGTGTCGGCGTTACGGAGTCTCGGGCATGTCGGGGGCCCAGTTGGCGCCGTTTATGTGGCTGCCGCCGTCCACGTACAGCGTGTTGCCGGTGAGGTACTGGGCGTCCTCGGTCGACAAGAACAACGCCACTGGGGCGATGTCGCCTTCGGGGTTGCCCATGCGGCCCATGGGGTTGGCCGCCTCGGCGTTGCGGATGAGATCGGGCATCATCTGCTCCACCCGGCGGGCCGACGCGGTCTTGGCGCCCGGGCAGATCACGTTCACCACGATGCCGTACGGGGCCCACTCTCGAGCGGCGGTGCGGCTCAATGTTCGCAACGCCTCTTTGGCGCAGTTGTACTCCAGCGTGCCCATGTGGGCGTTCACCCCGTTGAGAGAGCACAGATTCACGATCCGGCCGTACTGCTGATCCCGCATGACCCGGAAGGCGGCCTGCATGGCCCACAGCGGGCCGTACAGCCCCACGTGCATGGCGTCGTTCATCAGCTGGTCGGTTTTGATCTCCACCCGGCTCAGCTCCCCGCCGCCCCAGGCGTTGTTGATGAGCACATCCAGACTGCCCCAGTGGTCGACCGCGGCGTCCACCATGGCCAGCACCTCGCCCTTGTCGGCCACGTCAACCCGCATCGGCCGGGCGTCGACATTGAACTCGTCGCGCAGTTCGCCGGCCACCCGCTCGGCGGCCTCGCCATCGATGTCGGTGACCAGCAGCTTGGCCCCCTCGGTGGCGAACCGCCGGCAGATGCCGTGGCCGATGCCGTCAGCGCCGCCGGTGACTACCGCCACCCGGTCGTCCAGTTGTCCCATTGTGGTGCTCCTTTTCGATGTTGCAGCAGGGGAGGGGTTACTCAGAAGGCGATCACCGAGCGCAGCGTTTCGCCCGCCTTCATGGCGGCGTAGCCGTCGTTCACCTCGGTGATATCGATGGTGGCCGACACCATTTCGTCGAGCTTGAGCCGCCCGTCCAGGTAGAGGTCGATGAACTTGGGCATGTCCAGGCGGAAGCGGTTGCCGCCCATCAGCGACCCCTGGAGCTTCTTCTCACTCAAGATGATCTCGCCGCCGGGGATGGTCACCTGGCTGGTCATGGGCAGCATGCCGATCACCGTGGCCGTGCCGCCGATGCCGATCATGGCCCAGGCCTGCTCGGCGGTGGCGCTCAGGCCGATGGCCTCAAACGAGTAGTCGGCGCCGCCTCCGGTGATCTCGTGGACCGCGGCCACCGGGTCGACCTCAGAGGCGTTCACCGTATGGGTGGCGCCCAGAGTGCGGGCCATCTCCAGTTTGGAGGCCACCAGATCGACCGCGATTATCGGCGTGGCACCCACGATGCGGGCGCCCTGCACCGCCGACAGGCCGATGCCGCCGCAGCCGATCACCACCACGCTCGACCCTGCGGGCACCGCCGCGGTGCGCATGACCGCGCCCAGCCCGGTGGTGACCCCGCAGCCGATAAGCGCGGCCCGGTCGAGGGGCATGTCGTCGCGGATCTTGACCACCGCCCGTTCGTGTACCAGCAACTCCTCGGCAAACGACCCCAGCCCGGCAAAGGCGGTGCAGCCCCGGCCGTCGTCGAATCGCAGCGAAGGGGTGGGGCGGCCCGAGCGCATGGAATCAGCGTCGAGGCATAGGTAGGGCTTGCCTTGTAGGCAGGTGCGGCACACCCCGCACCACATCGACACGCAGGTGATGACGTGGTCGCCGGGCTTCACATAGGTCACGTCCTCGCCCACCGCGGCGACGACGCCAGCCGACTCGTGGCCCATCACCATCGACTGGGCTACTGGCCAGTGGCCGTCCATGAAGTGCAGGTCGGAGTGGCACAGCCCGGCGTGAGTGGTGCTGATGAGCACCTCGTTGGGATTGGGCTTGTCGACGGTCAGGTTCTCGACGACCAACTCGCCGGGGCTGGTGTGCAAAACGGCACCGCGCATGGGGTTCTCCTCTAGTTCTGGGGATTAGGGAATGCTGGGAATTAGGAAGTGGTCAGGAAAGTTTCTATCAGGCCGGTCACGTAGCCGATGTCTTCGTCGTCTAGGGAGTGGTTCATGGGGAGTACCACGCCCCGCTCCATGATGGCGTCGGCATGGGGGAGTCCGCCGTCGGGCTGGCGGAAGTTCACCCCGGTCATAAACGGCTGGCGGGTGGCGTTGCCGGTCCACACGGTGCGGGTGTCAACGCCGTTGCCGTCGAGATGGGTCTGTAAGTCGGCGCGCACGAAGCCGGCGTTGGGGGCGATGGTGAGCGGGTAGCACAGCCACGCGGTGTCCAGCCCCTCGGTCTGGCGGGGGAGTCGGAAGCGGTCGGTGTGTTTCGAGAAGAAATCCGTGTAGAGGTCGAAGCTGCGAGTGCGCCGGGCGAAGTTGGCGGGCACCTTGTCGAGCTGCTGGCGGCCGAAGGCGGCCCCGACCTCGGAGGGCTCGAAGTTCCAGGCCAGCTCGTCGAAAATGAACTGGTTGTCGTAGTGGATTCCGTCGAGTTCCTCCCAGAAGTTCCGGTCTCGGCGTTTGGAGCCGTAGAAGTGCAGCTCAGAGCGCCGTCCCCAGCGGCGCAGCAGCAGACCCCGGTCTCGCAGGTTCTCGTCGTCGAGCAGCACCATCCCGCCGTTGCCCGCGCAGGTGATGATGTGCGACGACGCGAAGCTGGTGACGGTCAGATCGCTGCGGGTGCCGGTGGGCGTGCCCCGCAGCACCGGTCCCAGGGCGTCGCAGCTGTCCTCGATCACAAACAGCCCGTGGCGGTTTGCGATGGCCCGAATGGCATCCCAGTCGGGGGCGTTGCCGATGAGATTGGGGGCCAAGATGGCCCGGGTATCAGGGCTGATGAGGCTCTCGATGGAATCGACGTCGATCTGGTAGGTGTCGGGGTCCACGTCGGCGAACACCGGCACCAGCCCGGCTCGCACCAGCGGGGCCACATCGGTGGAGAAGGTCACCGCGGCGGTGATCACCTCGCTGCCCGGGGGCAGGTCGGCCAACTCCACCGCCAAATACAGCGCAGAGGATCCCGAGTTGCACATGAGGCCCCGCTGTTTGCCGAACCGCTCGGCCACCGCCCACTCGAAGGCGGTCACGTTGCGACCCGGCCACAGCGCCGCCGCCCCGCCCCGCAGCACCTCTGTCACCGCTTCGATCTCGGCCTCATCGTGCATGCTGGCCGCATAGAAGATCCGCTCGCCCATCAGCCCTCAGTTTGCCGCACCCCATCCAATGAGGCGCGATCAGGCAATGGGTCAGAGCCAGAGGTGATTCAGACTCGCGCTGGGTTCAAACAGAGTGGCAGGGGTCGGAGTGACCGCCGCTCATGGCCTCTAGAAAGCCGGAGGCCCGTTCTTGGCGGGGGTAGCGGTTGGCCAGCTCCCAAAAGGCGGGACTGTGATTGGGCTCGCTGAGGTGTGCTAGCTCGTGGACGATGACCGCGTCGAGCACCCAGCCCGGCACGCGGGCCAGACGGGTGGATATGCGGATGGTGCCCCGGGCCGAGGTGCATGACGCCCAGCGGTCGTTCTGCTCGGCCCAGGTGACCGACTCCGGATGAGGCAGGCCGTAGCGGGAGGCCAGCTTGACGGCTCGCTCCGCCAAATTCACACCGCCGGCCTCGGCCGCCCGCTTGCGCTCGAGGCGGGTCACCAGGCTGGCCACCATCTCGGCCTCGGCATCGGGCGTCATTCCCGCGGGAACCCGAACTTCAATGCAGTCGGGCAGGATCTTGGCCGCGGCTGTCTTTCGACGCCTTGGACTGCGGATAACGCGGATCGGCAGCCGCGGCGGCGCCCCAGGAACTGCTTCGACGGCAGTGCTCGCCGCAGTGTCCAAGAGAGCTGAATCCATGATTCGACCATACCGACGGGGGGTGACGGTTTGGTGGATGGTGGCGAGTTCAGGCCACTGCGGTAACGTCCCGCGACAATCCAAAAGGGGGAGATCGTTATGGCTGATCAGACCAATACCCAGGCCGCGTGGGCAGAGATGGTTGATGCCCTGGGGCAGGTGAGCGAACGCTTCTGCGGGGAGGAGTGGGGAGTGTCCGGCGAGCAGGACATCGCCGACAGCCACCGACTGGTGCTGCACATCCTCCAGGCGGCCTTGTTCTCTCATGCCGAGTTCGATCCCGAGCGCCCGGTGTGGCGCCGGATCGTGTCGCCTACCCGCAAATTCACCGGTGACAACGCCGACGCGGTGTACTTCGAAGCCCCGGTGAGCGGCGATCTGGCCTATCGGGTCACCGGCAACCTGGCCGGAGCGGTTTACACGTCGTTCACGGTGGAACTGGGCTGTTCTGAGGGCCGCTACGCCACCGGTACCGGCGGGGTGCTCAACGACGATGACATCGACGTTGACGCCGACGGCAACTACGAGGTGTTCCTGGGCGGCGAGCCCCGGGACCGGAACTGGCTGGACCTTCCCCCCGAGGCAGGCCGGATCACCACCCGGCACTATTTCGAGGTTCCCAAGCCGGCCGCGGCCGACGAGTCGCTCCACATTCCCCTGGCCATCGAGTGCCTCTCGCCGGTGGGGCCGGCCACGCGGTGGACCGATGAGACCGTGGCCGCGGCCATCGGCCGAGTCAACAACCACGTGCTGGGCAAGACCCTCCAGCAGCCCATCCCCGGCACCTATCCCTTGCCGACGTGGGTCAGCCGAGAGCCCAACGTGCTGCCCGATCCGCAGCCGCCCGGCACCATGGGCTTCGCGGCCTTCGACGCCTACTACACCATGGGGCGCTATGTGCTCGGCCCTGACGAGGCGCTGGTGATGACGGGGCGGTGGCCGGAGTGCAAGTTCGGCAACGTGTGCCTGTGGACCGCTGCGGGCCAGACCTACGACTACGGCAACCGCATCACCAGCCGCAACCGGGCCAACACCACCCTGGAGGCCGACGGCACCTTCAAGATGGTTATCGCCCACGAAGACCCCGGCGTGTACAACTGGCTGGACACCGAGGGCCGCCCCACCGGCAGCATCTTCTGGCGGTTCTTCCTGCCCACCGCAGGCGTGGAGCGCATCGAGCCCGAGCTGGTCAAGCTGTCCGACCTGCGCTAGGCCTCACCGACCGCAGCATTTGCAGCGCCCTTAGCCGGGGTGCGCGGAATCGGCGGGCTGGCAGGCGAGAATGTCGGGGTGCAAATGCAGGGTCAGACACCAGAGCTGCCCGATGGGTTGGACTGCGTCGACCCCGATCTGCTGGCAGACCTGCGGAACGGGGTCATCGACAAACTTCCCGAAAGCGCCCTCGACTGCTTGCCGCCCAATGTGCGCGACGACATTCCCCCTGGATTGATTGATTTCGCCACGGCCAACCCCGAACTGGCGCTGGCAGCAGTGATCGTGGCCGTGGTGGCCACGCTGGTGTTTCTTTACAAGCTGGCCAAGCGGGCCTTCTTCGTCGCCTTGATTGCGGGAGCGGTGGCGGCTGCGGCTTGGTGGTGGTGGCTGGCCGACCCCAATATCGTCTGACCATGGGCACCCGGCCGCTGTGGACACCTGACCGGGACAAGGCTGCCCACACCAATCTGGCCCGATTTGGTGCGGCCGCGGGTATCGACATTGTGGCTGAGGGGGGATATGAACGGCTGCACCGGTGGTCGGTGCATGATCCGGGCGCCTTCTGGGCGGCGGTGTGGGACTTCTGCGGGGTGGTGGCCTCAGAGCGGGGGAGCGCCCCGGTGGTCGAGGCCGAGCACATGGCCGACGTGCGGTTCTTCGACGGTGCGCGGCTCAACTTCGCCGAGAATTTGCTGCACGGGGGCGACGACGACGTGGCCATGGTGTTCGCCGACGAGTCCGGCGTCTACACCGAGACCTCACGGGGCCAGTTGCGAGCGCTGGTGTCTCGGCTGGCTGGCGCCATGCGGACCCAGGGGGTGGGCCCCGGCGACCGAGTGGCGTGCTGGATGCCCAACGTGCCCGAGGCCTACGCGGTGATGCTGGCCGCGGCCTCGGTGGGGGCAGTGTTCTCATCCACGTCACCCGACTTCGGCACCGCCGGAGTGCTCGACCGCTTCGGCCAGATCGAGCCCGTGGTGCTGTTCGCGGTGGACGGCTACGTCTATGGCGGCCAAGAATTCGACTGCCGGGAACGGCTGGGAGAGATACAGGCCGGACTCCCCACCGTGGAGGTCACTGTGGTGCTGAGCCGCCTGAATTCAGAACAGAGCCCGCCTGAGGGCACGGTGGACTTCGACGCCTGGATCGAGCCCCATCCACCGGGAGCAATCCAGTTCGAGCAGCTTCCCTTCGACCATCCGCTGTACGTGCTGTATTCCTCGGGCACTACCGGGCGGCCCAAGTGCATCGTCCACCGGGCGGGCGGGATCCTGCTCAAGCACCTGTGCGAGCTCCAGCTGCACTGCGATGTACGCCCCGGCGACCGAGTGTTCTACTTCACCACCACCGGCTGGATGATGTGGAACTGGCTGGCCTCGGCCCTGGCCTCGGGGGCCGCGGCGGTGGTTTGGGACGGAAACCCCGTACATCCGAGCCCGTACACCCTGTTCGACTTGGTCGACCGGGCCGGCGTCACCCTGTTCGGCACGTCGGCCCGGTACATCGACTCGCTGCGCAAAGCCAGGGTGGCACCCCGCCGCACTCACGGCTTGAGCACGCTGCGCACCATCTGCTCTACCGGCTCACCGCTGTCGCCCGACGGCTTCGACTACGTGTACCAAGAGGTCAAAGCCGACGTTCACCTGGCATCCATCTCGGGAGGCACCGATCTCTGCGGCTGCCTGGTGCTCGGCGATCCCACTGCCCAGGTGTGGACCGGCGAGATACAGCGGCCCGCTCTGGGGCTGGACATTCAGGTTTTCGATGGCGATGGCTCGCTGCTCGAAAACGGGGAGTTCGGCGAGCTGGTTTGCTCCTCGCCATTCCCGTCGCAGCCCCTCCGGTTCTGGGGCGAGGGGGGCGATGAGCGGTACCGGGCCGCCTATTTCGACCGGTTTGAGGGCCGGTGGCACCAAGGCGACTACATCTGCGCCACTGAGCACGGCGGGTTCGTGATCTCCGGGCGTTCCGACGCCACGCTGAACCCCGGCGGGGTGCGAATCGGCACGGCTGAGATATACCGCCTGGTGGATGCCATGGACGAGGTGGTCGAGAGCGTGGTGGTGGGCCAGCCTGTCAACGGTGACACTCGGGTGGTGTTATTCGTGAAACTGATGGAGGGCATCCGCCTCGACGAGGAATTGCAGGCCGCCATCAGAACAATCATCCGGGCCGGGGCCTCCCCTCGGCATGTGCCCGCGGTGATCTGCGCGGTGGACGACATCCCCCGCACCCGCAGTGGCAAGACGGTGGAGTTGGCGGTGCGCGACGCCATCTGCGGGCGGCCCATCGTCAACATCGAGGCCCTGGACAACCCTGAGGCTTTGGACCATTTCCGCAACCGACCGGAGCTGGTATGACTGAGAATCTCCCGACAGGAGGCGCGCTGCCCCGGCTTCGCAGCCTGTTGGACGAATGACCGCCGCCCGAAGCGGTGTGGGAGGCTAAGCGCATGGCTAATCGACGCGACAAGATCCGCCTGACTCCCGAAGAGCTCGAGGCTTTCATCGAGGAGCAAAAGAGCCTCCAAGTGGCCACTATCAACCAAGACGGGACGCCTCATCTGAGCACCCTGTGGTTCGCAGTCGTGGACGGCGACATCGTGTTCGAGACCTACACCAAGTCGCAGAAGATCAAAAACCTGGAGCGGGACAACCGTATCGCCCTGTTGATGGAGGATGGCCTTGAGTACGACAAGCTACGCGGGGTGGCCATCAACGGGAACGCCGAGCTGCACACCGACCCCGAAGTGGTCCACCGCTACGCCTTGGAGGTGATGGTCCGCAACAACCCCGACGTCGACCGGGAGATGCTGTCCAAAGCAGCCGAACACATGGCCTTGAAGCGCACCGCAGTGGTGATCAAAGCCGAGAAGACCATCAGCTGGGACCACACCAAGCTGGGCGGCAGCTACTGAGGTCCCATTTGCCCCGGTTGCGGAGCCGATAGTGCGCGCCCACTGTCGAGTGCCGGGCAGATAGCGTTGGGAGTCTGGTGAAGGACTTCCTGAGGTGGCTGTCCCACCTGTTCCGTCTGGCCGTGCTCATGCCCATGCTGGCGCTGGCCTTGGCTGCCACCCTGTTCGTGGTCTGGCCCCCGACCACTGATGTGCTGAGGTCCTGGGAGTCCACCCCGGTGGAAGTGAACCTGGCCGAGGATGTGAGCCTGGACGAGCTGGCCATCCGCTCTTACGTCTACGACGCCAACCGCCAGCTCATCGACGTGTTCAGCTACGTGGAGAACCGGGTCTTGGTGGAGCTCGAGGACATCTCCGAAGAGGTGAAGCACGCGGTGATCGCCATCGAGGACGAGAACTTCTACCTGCACACCGGCGTCGACCTCAGCGCGGTGTTCCGGGCCGGACTCGAGAACGTGGGGGCCGGGGGCATCACCCAGGGAGGCTCCACCATCACCCAGCAGCTCATCAAGAACCTGGTGGTGGGCAACAAGGTGGAGGCTGAGCGCAAGCTCCAGGAGATGGCCATGGCCAAGCGCCTTGAGCGGGAGATGGAAAAGGACGAGATCCTCAACCTGTACCTGAACACTGTGTACTTCGGCCAGGGCGCCTACGGCGTGCAGGCCGCGGCCGAGGTGTACTGGGGGTTGGATGCCTCCGATCTGGGATGGGGGGAGGCTGCACTTCTGGCTGCGCTCATCAGCAACCCCAGCAGCTATGACCCCATCAACAATCCCCTGCGGGCTCTTCGGCAGCGGCAGATCGTGCTGAACCGCTTGGCCGAGCTGGGATACATCACCCCCGAACAGGCCGACTTGTACCACCTCCAGCCGCTGCCCAAGGAGGTCAATGAGATCGAGTTGCCTCCCAAGAGCTATTTCGTGGAAGAGGTGAAGCAGCAGCTTCTGGACGACCCCCGGTATCTGGGCGGGAGTCCCGAGGACCGGTTCAATCTGGTGTTCAACGGCGGCCTCAGCATCTACACCACGTTCGATCCCGTTTCCCAGCGACAAGCCGAGGCCGCAGTGGCCGCCACCCTGGCGGAGTACAACGAGGGCGACCACGGCGGTGTCGAGGCCACCATGGCCCTGGCTGCGCTCGAGCCCGACAGCGGGGCAGTGCGAGCCGTGGTGGGCGGACCGGGGTTCGCCCAAGACACCGAGGAGTTCAACCTGGCCACCCAGGGCACCCGACAGCCGGGGTCGGCGTTCAAGACGTTTGTCATGATGACCTTGTTCGAGCAGGGCTACCAGCCCAGCGATCGAATAAGCGGACGGGGTCCCTGCCAGATCCCCAACCCCGGTGGGGTTCCCGACCCCTATGTGGCCAACAACTTCGCCAGCTCGCCCGGGCAGGTGGACACCATCAACAACCAGATCAGGGTGTCCTCCAACTGCGCATTCTTGCGGCTGGGTCGGGTGGCGGGCATTCAGCCGGTGGTCGACACCGCAACCAAGATGGGTATCACCACCGAGTTGGAAGCGGTGGCGTCGCTGCCATTGGGCTCCGAAGAGGTCCATCCCATCGACATGGCATCGGCTTACGGGGTGATCGGCACCGGTGGGATCCGCTACGAGCCCTACTTCATCGAGCAGATAGTCGACCGTCAGGGAAACGTGCTCTACCGCCATGAGCTGTCGGGCGAGCGGGTGGTGTCGCCGCGCTCGGCCTGTTGGGCCACCGACGTTCTGGAGAACAACATGGTCAACGGCACCGGACGGCGGGCCCAACTGCCCCTGCAATCCTCGGCCGGCAAAACCGGTACCACCGAGGAGTCGGCTGATGCCTGGTTCGTGGGGTTCACTCCCCATCTGGCCACCGCGGTGTGGCTGGGGAACCCCAACGAGCGCATCCCCATGCGCAAGGTGACCGGCAGCTCCTATCCGGCAGTGGCGTGGGGCCGGTTCATGACCAGCTACCACGAGGGCCGAGAAGTGGTGGACTTCCCCGGCTGTCCTGGCGAGCCCCGGCTCGGTGACCTGATCGAGTTGGAGGACGTGTTCACCGTGGGCGCCCCCTGCGCAGCCCCGCCGACGCCCCAGGATCCAGAGGCGCCGGTGCCGGTGATCGTGGCGGTGGACACCGACGACGACGGCACTCATGACACCTGTGTGGACCTCTTGACCACCAGGGGCATAGAGCCGTGCGGTCTCAGCGAGTTCGCGGTGGAGGGGGGCGAGCCCATTCCGCTGTACTGCGGGACCCCATTGCCAATCGAGGCAGAGTGCCCCGAAGGCCAGTTCCCCTTGGACTCCAACAACGACGGCATTGCCGAAACTTGCGTGGGCCCCGGGCCCGCCCCGGGTTCTCCGACCGATCCCAGCCTCGACTCTGAAGGAGATTTGCCGACCGATGCCGGTCAGTTGGCTGAATCCGATGCTGGACTTTGACTCTAAGATCGAGCCGTGATCGAAGATCAATTCCAGCGCCTGCTGTCGGTTCAGGATCACGACACCCTGATTGATCAGCTTCGTCATCGCTTCGACACGCTGCCCGGGAGGGCCTCGCTGGCCGCGGCCCAACAGGCTTGCCGGCAGATTCACAACCAGCGGGCCGCGAAACAGGTCCAGCGCCTGGAGCTTCAGCGGGATCTCAAACGCAACGAGGATGAGCTGGCCGCCTTGGAAGACCGGACAAAGAGGGAATACAACCGCTTGTACTCCGGGGAGGTCTCCGGCACCCGGGAGCTCCTGACCCTCCAGGAGGAGGTGGACGGACTGCGAACCCGCTGCTCCGACATGGAAAGCGGTGCCCTGGAGCTTATGGAGGCGATTGAAGAGATCGACGCCGAGGTTGAATCCCTGGAGTCGAGCCTCCAGGCTGCCGAGGCCGCGGTGGCCGACGCCCAGCATCAGTTGGAGGAGGCCGAGGCGGTCGTGCAAGCCGAGATCGACCAGGAGACCGCGGCCCGCTCTGCCGAAGCGGGAGAAATCCCAGAGGCCGCACTTACCAGCTACGAGGGTTTGCGGGCCCGTTTGGGCGGTATCGCCGTGGCCCGGCTCCGCAACGGCACCTGCGAAGGCTGCCACCTGGCGCTGTCGGCCATGGAGCTCGACCGCATTCGCCACGCACCGGCTGATGAGGTGTGCCACTGCGAGGAGTGTGGTCGCATCCTGGTGCGGACCTGACCGCACGGACAACCGGTGTTCTTCTGGTTTCTGGCTCTCAGCTTCGTGCTGGTGGCCTTGGTATTCGACAGTCCGGCACTGGACTTCCGCATGGTGATGTTGGGCTCGGTGCTGCCAATGGTCGAGCTGTTGGCCGGGGGACCGTGGGCGCTGCACACCCTGCTCGCTCCCTTGGTTGTGCTGGTGGCGGTAATGCTGGCCACCCGGGGCCGCCGGCTGTCCCGGCGCCGTTGGCTGGGGCTGCCCATCGGACTGTTCCTCTACCTGGTGCTAGACGGCGCGTGGTTGCGGACCGATCTGTTCTGGTGGCCAGTTTTCGGGGTGGCGGTAGACAGCGCCGACCTCCCCGAATTCAAGCCCGCGGCCACGCTGGTTGTTTTGGAACTCATCGGACTGGCGGTGGGATCCTGGTCGGTGCGCCGTTTCGGGCTCACCGACCGGGAGCGCTTGCGGCTGTTCTGCACCCAGGGTCGGCTGGACAGGGCTTGGATGGGTGCCCACCGGTCTCGGCGGCACCGGAGGCGCTGAACACCGCCATATCCGACGAGATTGGACGGTGAGTCGGCCTGTAGGCGGGATTCTGTCCGGGTCCTTTCGGACCGTGGGCGGCCATCCATCTAAGCGGCCTACCCGGGGACTGCCCCTGACGAGGCGGCGGGCCACCATGTCCCCTGCTTGGCCTTGCTCCCGGTGGGGTTTGCCGAGCGAGCCGAGTCGCCCCGGCCCCTGGTGCGCTCTTACCGCACCGTTTCACCCTTGCCTGTGCCCGCCGGAGCGGGCCATCGGCGGTCTATTCTCTGTGGCACTTTCCTTCGAGTCGCCCCGACTGGCCGTTAGCCAGCACCGTTGCCCTGCGGAGTCCCGACCTTCCTCGACAACGAAGCCGAAACCTCGATGTCGCGGCCACCCGGCCGACTCACCGTCCCGTTCAGTTTGCCAGCCCCGCTCATTCCAAGGCGAGAGGGTTTTTGTGGACACGCCGGTGATGCGCTCGCCAATGTTCTTATAGGCCGATGTCGGAAAGCTCGGGGTACCAGCGGGCGGCCCGCCCCACTGCCTCGTGCCAGCGCTCCCGGTCCACCGTTCCCTGCGGTTCCACCACCGCCCTCGGCGACCAGGAATCGGCCACCTCCTGCCAGCTTGACCATTGGCCCAGCGCCCGTCCGGCCAAAATGGCAGCACCCAGCGCGGTCCCTTCCGGTACCGGGCACAGCTCCACCGTCCGGCTCAAGGTGTCGGCCAGAATCTGGATGAAAACTGGATTCTGGGACATCCCGCCGTCCACTCGGACCTGCTCGATGCGATAGCCGCTGTCGGCCTCAGCCGCTTCCAACAGATCGGCGGCTCGCTGAGCTACGCCCTCGAATACCGCTCGCACAATGTGGGCTGCGGTGGTGCCCCCGGTGATGCCGAACAGCGCGGCCCGGGCCCCGAAGTCCCAGTGGGGGGTGCCCAGCCCGTACAGGGCCGGCACGTACACCACCCCGCCGGTGTCGGCCACGCTGTCGGCCATCTCGGTCGACTCGGCCGGGTCGCCCAACAGTCCCACATCGTCGATCAGCCAGCTCATGTTCGACCCGGCAGCGATCATCATGGCCTCCACGCCCCAAACGATGGCCCCGTTCTCCTGCCAGGCCACGATGGGAAACGTTCCCCGGTCGCTGCGCTTGTCGGCGATCGGCCGGTCGGGGCCGGTACACACGTCCAAGAATGCCCCAGTGCCGAAGGTGAGCTTGGCCAGCCCCTCGAGCACACAGCGCTGTCCGATCAGCGATGACTGCTGGTCGCCGATGATCCCGGCAATCGGCGGTGTCCCCGGCAAGGCGGTAGCAGTGCCCACCACTCCGGTGGAGTCCACGATCTCCGGCAGGCAGTTGGAGGGCACCCCGATCTGCTCGGTTATCTCATCCGACCAGCGGCTCCCGTCGTCGCTCAGCATCCCGCTCATGGCTGCATTGGAGGGATCCACTACATGGCTGGCGCCCTGCGACAAGCACCACACCGCCCACGTGTCTACGGTGCCGAAACACAAGTCCCGAGTCCGATCGGGGTCGTGCTGGTCGAGCAGCCAGACCGCCTTGGTGGCCGACTCGTTGGGAACCAGCCGGAGCCCCTCGGCCTGCCAGGCCAGGCATTCGCCCACGGTGCGCAGATCCTGCCACCCCAGGGCCGGTCCCACCGGCTCCCCGGTCTTGCGGTCCCACACCACCGCCGAGCCCCGCTGATTGGTAACGGCCACCGCGTCCACGCCGCCGACCTCCTCCACGACTTCGGTGGCCGATTGGAGGATGACCGCCGCCATCTCGTTGGCGTCGAACTCGACCAGTCCCGGCTCAGGCATATCAGGGGGAGTGCGCTGTTGGCGAAAGCAGCTCACCCGATGACCGTCGGTCACCGCCGAGCGGATGCTGCTGGTGCCCACATCGATGACGCAGATTTTCATAGAGCCTCTCCTGGGTGGTCGCAATCAGGTGTTCAAGGGCTGTTTGGTTGGGTCAGCAGAAGAGATGCCGGCCAAGTCGGCTGCCGCCAGTTCACGGTAGGCGGCAGCCTCTGCCTGCTGTTCTGCCGGCGACCATCCCAGTTCACGGCCCAGCAGCGCCGCGGCTTCTTCGGCGATAGCCATGCTGGCGGCTAGGTGCCGGTGCCGGGCCTGGGTGCGTCGGCTGAGCACATCGTCCACCGTTCGGGCCATTTCCGCCTGGGCGGCCCAAACAACCTCTGCTCGCAGATAGGGGAGTCCCTCGGTCAACGGAAGACCCAAGTTGGGCTCGTCTGCCGCCAGGTCAGCCAGCTTGTCGGCTTCAGTGCCATAGCGCTCGGCCAAGTGCCGGGCAGTGGCAGCGGGCAAGCCCTTCGATTCCAGGCCGTCTTGAACCTCCTGGGGGCTGGCCGCTCCTCGAAGGCGCAGGCGCTTTGTCTTCGACCGCCGCCTTCGATGATTGATCTTGCGGTGATCGCCCTCGGACAGCAGGCCCACGACAACGTCTACCGCATCGGCGGCCATCTGCCGATAGGTGGTGAGCTTGCCCCCGGTAACGGTGACCACTCCATCGGCTTCCGCAACATGGTGTCTGCGAGACAAGTCTGCGGTACGGGCCGAGGCCGTGCCGGCGACCAGGGGTCGAAGCCCGGCCCAAGCACCAATCACGTCAGCCTCTGACACTTCCAGGGATGTTGCCGACCGCAGCGCTCCCAGCAATTCGGCGGCGTCGTCGGCATTGCAGCGGGGATCGTCCAGCGAGCCCGAGTAGTCGGTATCGGTGGTGCCGACATAGCAGGCCTCTCCCAGCGGAATGACAAAGATGCTCCGTCCCCTCACCGGCGATGGCAGGATCGAGCCGCGGTCGATGCCCAAGAGTGACCGGTGAAAGGCGAGATGCACCCCCTTGGCTGGTCGTATTCCTATGTCTCCCAGATCAGCGGCCCATACACCGGTGGCGTTGATCACCGCTCGGCACGAGATTTCCAGCCTCTCGCCTTCGGCAGTTTGCGCCAGCACAGCGCTCACCCGCCCGTGGCTGTCGCGGACAACCTTGGTTGCCGACACTCGGTTGGCGGCAACCGCGTCGTATTCCAACGCTGCGGTGCGGATGACCGACAACACCAGTCGGGCATCATCGGTTTGGCAGTCGTAGTACTGGTAGCCCCCCACCACCTGATCGGGATTCAGGGTTGGGAAAGCATCCAGCACCTGCTCCTTGCTCAGCCGGCGATGGAGTTTCCCGATGAGTGCCCCTCCGCACAGGTCATAGGCCCAAAGAGCTCCGCCGATTGCCCTGGTGAGCCCGCGGCGCAGCTTGCCGCCATGACCGAATAGGGGTATGACGAACGGGAGATCCTTCACCAGGTGGGGGGCATTGCCCCGCAATCGCTGCCGCTCGATCAGAGCTCCGGCCACCAGTCGGACCTCTCCCTGTCGGAGATAGCGGAGGCCGCCGTGTACCAGCTTGGACGACCGGGAGGAGGTGCCCTCGGCGAAGTCATCCCGCTCCACTAGCGCCACTCGCAGCCCCCGAGAGGCCGCGTCGAGAGCAGCGCCGGCACCAGTGATGCCGCCCCCGATCACGCAAACATCGAAGTGGCCCTCTTCCAACCGGGCAAGAGCTTCAGGTCGGCTAAAGGTTCCTGCGCTCATTATCTGACGGGCGTCTCGCGGGCATGAGGTCTCAGTATCTCAATCTTGAATCTCGGTTCATGAATTGGGGGTCTCAATCTTGAATCTCAGTTCATGAATCGGGGGCGATTTGGGCCACACTAAGGCGGTGAGCCTTCACGAGCACGGGGGGTGGGCTGGAGTATTCCGGCGGCTGACCGGAGGCGGCCACCTGACGGCTGGCGCGGCCAATGCGGCCATGACCGAGATATTGAACGGGGAGGCGACGCCGGCGCAGATCGGTGGGTTCGTGATGGCCCTGCGCACCAAGGGGGAGACCGCGGAGGAGCTTGTCGGCCTGCTGTCGGCGATGCGCTCGGCTTCGGAAACCGTTCCGCTGGATGCCGCCGGGCTCATCGACACCTGCGGCACTGGCGGCGACCACAGCGGAAGCATCAACGTGTCCACCGCCGCGGCGCTGGTGGCCGTGGGGGCGGGGGCCAGAGTGTGCAAGCACGGCAACCGGTCGGCCTCATCCCAATGCGGCTCAGCCGATGTGCTGGAAGAGCTGGGTGCGGTCATCGACCTCGGCCCGACAGGGGTGGCCCGATGTGTGACCGAGACCGGCTTCGGCTTCTGTTTGGCCCCTCGGTTCCACCCGGCCATGCGCCATGCCGGACCGGCTCGCCGGGAGCTGGCGGTGGCCACGGTGTTCAATTTCCTCGGACCGCTGGCCAATCCGGCTGGGGTCAGGCGCCAGCTGGTGGGAACCAGCGACCGGGCGATGGCCGAGATCATGCTGGAGGTGCTCGCCGCCACCGGTTCGGAGCGGGCCATGATCGTGCACAGCCACGACGGCTTGGACGAGCTGACCACCACCGGCCCGACCGATGTGTGGGAGTTGCGAGAAGGCGAGACCCTTCGCCACACCGTGGACCCTGCCGAACTCGGGTTGGCTTCCGCGGCCGCTGCGGATCTAAAGGGCGGGGATGCGGCAGTAAACGCCGAATGCCTGCGGCGGGTATTCGACGGCCAGGCGGGTGCGCATCGGGACATCGTGGCGCTCAATGCCGCCGCCGCGCTGGTTGTGGCCGAAGTGGCCGCCACACTGGAAGAAGGGCTGGAGGCCGCGGCGGCCTCCATCGACGATGGGCGGGCCGGCGAAGTGCTGGGAGCCTTCGTCTCCACCTCGAATGAAGCCCGCGCCGGTGAGGAGAGGGAATGAGGCCGGGCGCAGTCGATTTCACGGGCCGGTGAGCATTCTTGTCGCAGAAGAGGTCATTGCCGTAGGTGTGGCGGCCGGGCTCGACGCGGTTGGCGTGGCCCCGGCCGAGCCGTTCGAGTCCACCCGGAGCACACTCTTGGAGCGGCGGGAGCAAGGCCTGCACGGCGGTATGGCCTTCACTTATCGCAACCCCGATCGCTCCACCGATCCCAGCCGCACGGTTGACGGGGCCCAATCCCTGGTGGTGGGGGCACTCGGCTATCGCAATTCCGCCTCGCCGGCCCCTGATCGGGCGGTTGGCCGGGTGGCCGCCTACGCCCGAAGCGACCACTACGCCAGACTGCGAGATGCACTGGGCCAGATAGCCGACATGCTGCGAGATGCGGGGCACCAAGCCGCGGTCGTGACCGACGACAATGCCCTGGTGGATCGGGAGGCGGCCCGACGGGCGGGGCTGGGGTGGTACGGCAAGAACAGCAATGTCTTGCTGCCCGGTCGGGGGAGCTGGTTCGTGCTGGGCTCGGTGATCACCACTGCGGCGCTCGAGCCGTCGACTCCGGTTGCCGATCAGTGCGGACCCTGTCGCCGCTGCTTGGACGGATGCCCAACCGGCGCCATTGTGGCTCCCGGTGTGGTCGACGCCCGGCGGTGCTTGGCGTGGCTGGTCCAGGCTGATGGCGATTTCCCGCTGGAGTTCCGGGAAGCGCTGGGCGACAGGATCTATGGGTGTGACGATTGCCAGGAGGTGTGCCCGCCCAACAGGACGGCTGAGTCGGGCGGCAGCGGTGCAGGGGAGGAGCTCGATAGCGACCCCGAGAACGACATCGCCTGGGTGGACCTCGTAGAGCTGCTGCAATCGGATGACGACGATCTGATGGCCCGTTACGGCCGCTGGTACATCCCCCAGCGCGAGCCTCGCTATGTGCGGCGCAACGCGCTGGTCGCGTTGGGGAACTCGGGCCGGGGGGCCGACCCCGATGTGGTTGAGACCGTGGTCCGCTATCTAGCCCACTCCGACCCCATGCTGGTGCGCCACGCCGAATGGGCTGCGGCTCGCCTTGGCGTCGGCGCGGTAGCACCGGTTTGAGCCATGCCCCGGCATTTGTTGGTGACCAACGACTATCCCCCCAAGCTGGGGGGCATCCAGAACTACCTGTGGGAGCTGTGGCGCCGGCTGCCCCCGGCAGAGGTCTGCGTGCTGACCCGCTCCCATCCCGGTGACGCGGAGTGGGATGCCCAGCAAGACCACCAGGTGATCCGCTCGCCCCGCCAGTTTCTGCTCCCCACCCAGGAGATGGGGCAGGAGATCACCGAGCTGGTTGCCGAGATTGATGCCGAGCTGGTGCTCTACGACCCGGCAGTTCCACTGGGAGCGCTGGCCCCCCGCTTGCCCCATCCCTACGGCGTGATTCTCCACGGCGCCGAGGTGACCGTTCCCGGCCGCCTCCCTGGTACGAGGCAGGTGCTGGGCAGAGTGCTACGGGGCGCTCGGGTGGTGATCACTGCGGGCCGGTATTCGGTGACCGAAGCTGAGCGGGCCGCCGGTGGACCGCTTCCTGCGGTGATCGTGCCGCCCGGGGTGGATGTGGACCGGTTCAAGCCCCTGGATGCTGTTCAACGGCTCGAAGCCCGCCGGAGATTCGGCTTGCCCGTCAACGCACCCGTGGTGGCGTCGATCAGCCGGCTGGTGCCCCGCAAGGGCATGGATGTGCTGATCGCGGCGACGGCTCGCTTGGCCGATCGCCATCCCGGGCTCACACTGGCGGTGGCCGGGGCCGGACGCGACCGGGCCCGGTTGGACCGGCTCATCGGGCGCACCGGTGCTCCCGCCCGCCTGCTCGACCGGGTGGCCGACTCCGATTTGCCCGACCTCTACGGCTGTGCCGACGTGTTCGCCATGATGTGCCGCCAGCGCTGGGGGGGCTTGGAGCAGGAGGGATTCGGCATTGTGTTCTTGGAAGCGGCGGCGGCTGGAGTCCCGCAGCTGGCCGGGGACAGCGGGGGAGCGGCCGAAGCAGTGGAGCATGGAAGAACCGGACTGGTCGTGGACCGGCCCAGCCATCTCGACGCGGTGACGGCTTCTCTGGATGCCCTGCTGTCGGATCGAGTCCGCCTTCAGAGAATGGGGTTGGAGGGCCGGTTGCGGGCAGTGGCCGAGTTCTCCTACGACCACATGGCCGAACGACTTCGAACTGTGATCACCGAAGTCATCGCCCGGGGAAAAGACCGCCCGTGATTGCCCAGGTCATCGCCCGGGGAAGGAACCGCTGATGGCTTTGAGCGATCGCTTGGTGCCCCCGGAAGTCGAGGGTCAAAACCTCCTGCGGGCGTGCTGGGCGGGAACCGGCGGGTTCACGGCTGTCGCTGTTGCCACCACGGCCTTTCCCGATCCCATGGCCGTTCCCATCGCAGTGGTGTCGCTGGGGCTGTTGGCCGCGGGGTGCGCGGCCATGCTCTGGGCCTTCCAGCGGGCCCTGGAGCGCAGCCGCTACGAGCTGATCGGGGTGGGGGGCCTCTACTTCCTGGCGGGCTGCGCGCCCCCCTCGGTGCGGTTCTCGATGATGGCTGCGCTGGCCGCCGAAGTGGTGGTGGCGCTGGCCGCCGCCTCGGTCCGCCCGTTTACCGCCTCTGCATTCGGTATCCTGGTACCTGTCTATGCGCTGGGCCTGTCCGGCGCATGGGGAGCTCGGTACGGGACCTTCCCGCCCCGGCCCTCCGATGGCACAATTCCAGAACGAAGCGACTCCAGCAGGAACGGTGACGATGTTTGACCAGGCCACCAAGAGCATCACCATCGAGGCGTCGCCTGAGCGGTGCTTTGAGGTGGTGTGCGACTTCGAGTCTTATCCTGAGTGGGCCTCCGAGGTGAAGCAGGTTGAGATAGTCCGCCGGGACGACGACGGCCGGGGCGGACTGGTGTCGTTTCGGGCCGCGGCCATGGGTCGCAGCACCAACTACCTGCTGGAGTACTACTACGGGTCGAACCCCTTGCGGGTTTCCTGGCGGTTGGTGCAGGGCGACCTGACTCGACGACTCGACGGCGAGTACTGCTTCAACCCGGTGCCCGGCGAGTCGGATCGCACCGAGGTCACCTATCACCTCGCAGTCCAGATGGTGATGCCCCTGCCCGGTTTCGTGAAGCGACGGGCCGAGGCCCGAATCATGCAGACTGCGCTGGAGGACCTGGCGAGCCGGGCCGAGTCAGGTGTCGAGAATCCCAGCTAGATAAACCCATTTGAATCCGCTGTCTAGAAAGTAGATTGGACCTGTGGAGTTCCGCCGGATCAACAACCTGCCCCCGTACGTCTTCACCATCATCAACGATCTGAAAGTCGAAGGCCGCCGAGCGGGACACGACATCATCGACCTCGGCTTCGGCAACCCCGACCTCCCGTCGCCGGACATCGCGGTGGAGAAGCTGGCGGAGGCGGCGGGCAACGCTCGAAATCACCGCTACTCGGCCAGCCGGGGCATCCCCAAGCTGCGCGAGGCCGTTGCCGGCTATTACACCCGACGGTTCGGGGTGTATCTCGACCCCGAAACTGAGGTGATCAACACCATCGGGGCCAAGGAGGGGTTCTCCCACCTCATGTGGACCCTGCTCCAACCCGGCGACGCGGCCCTGGTCCCGTCCCCCTCCTATCCGATCCACCTGTACGCCCCGCTGTTTGCCGGCGCGGAGGTGCGGGAGATCCCGTTGAGCACGGGAACCGATTTCTTCGGAACGATGCAGGAGCGCTGGCGCTACTCCTGGCCCAAGCCCCGCATCATCGTGCTGTCATTCCCCCACAACCCCACCACCGCCTGCGTGGACTTGGAGTTCATGGCCGGCGTGGTGGACTTCGCCAAAGAGCACGATGTGCTGCTGGTTCACGACTTCGCCTACGCCGATCTGGGCTACGACGGCTACCTGCCCCCGTCCATCATGCAGGTGGAAGGGGCCAAGGATGTGGCGGTGGAGCTGTATTCCATGACCAAGTCGTTCTCCATGGCCGGCTGGCGGGTGGCTTTCATGGTGGGCAATCCCCAGGTTGTGGCCGCACTGGCCAAGCTCAAGTCTTATCTTGACTACGGCACGTTCCAACCCATTCAGATCGCGGCCACGGTGACCTTGAACGAGGCCCCGGGCCACCCCAAAGAAGTGTGCGACATCTACCAGAGCCGCCGAGATGCCCTGTGTTCGGGGCTGAACCGCATGGGCTGGGAAGTGGAGCCGCCCAAGGGGACCATGTTCGTGTGGGCCAAGATCCCCGAGCCCTACCTGGAAATGGGATCGGTGGAGTTCGCCTCTTGGCTGGTTCGAGACGCCCGGGTGGCGGTGTCGCCCGGTGTGGGTTTCGGTCCCGGCGGGGAGGGCCACGTGAGGTTCGCCCTCATCGAGAACGAGCAGCGCACCGCTCAGGCCATCCGCCAACTCCGCCAAACACTGGCCAAGCTGGGCTAGCGGGGTTTTGTCAGTGCGAACCCTGGCCAAGCAGGGCTAGTCACCCATGAGAGTCGGTGTATTGACCGGGGGCGGCGACTGCCCAGGATTGAACGCCGTGATCAGGGCGATCGTGCGCAAGGCCGAGCGCCATTACGGCGACACCGTGATCGGCTTCCTGGACGGCTGGCGAGGCGTGTTGGAGGGGGAGTTCATCGAGCTCGACGTGGAGCGCATGCGGGGCACCTTGCCCCGGGGAGGCACCGTTTTGGGGACCTCCCGGTTTTCTCCCCGCATGTACGAGGATGGAATGGAGCGGGTGCGCTCGACCCTGGAGAACACTGGTACCGAGGCCTTGATCGTCATCGGAGGGGAGGGCACCCTGTCGGCGGGGGTCGGGGTGGGCGAAGCCGGCGTGGCAAACGTGGTGGGCGTGCCCAAGACAATCGACAATGACATCGGCCTTACCGAGCTCACCTTCGGTTTCGACACCGCAGTGGAAGTGGCCACTGCGGCAATCGACCGGCTGCATACCACCGCTGAGTCGCACGACCGGGTGATGGTGGTAGAGGTGATGGGTCGCCACGTCGGGCACATCGCCACTTGGGCGGGCATTGCCGGCGGGGCCACGCTCACCCTGGTCCCTGAAGAACCCTTTGACATCAATGCGGTGGCCGAGACCATTGTCAGGCGCCATGAGAGAGGCCGGTGGGCGTCCATTGTGGTGGTGGCCGAGGGAGCCCAGCCCAAAGAGGGCACGCTGGAGCTGCCCGAGCCCGAGGTCGATCAGTACGGCCACGTCCGGCTGGGGGGCATAGGCCAAGTGGTGGCAACCGAGATTGAGGCCCGCACCGGCTTTGACACCCGGGTGACGGTATTGGGCCACATCCAGCGGGGCGGAACCCCGAGTGCCCTCGACCGGGTGCTGTGCTCGTGGTACGGCATCGCGGCGATCGATGCCGTCCATGACGGCGATTGGGGGTCGATGGTGGCCTTTCAGGGCGGGGAGATGGTCCGAGTGCGGTTGGCCGACGCGGTGGCCGAGCTGAAGCCGGTCAGCCCTGCTCTATACGACGTGGCCCGGGCTTTCTTCGCCTAATGGGAAGCCGCCGCGGCGATCGCGGTTTCAAGAGAAATCGAGCGTGAAGTCGGGCGGCAGAGTCGGTTCGGGGTCGGGAGTTGGGCTGGGTGGGACGGTCGGCGTCGGCGTCTCCGGGGTCGGGGTCGGTTCGGGGATCTCGGTGGGGGTTGGTGTTGCGCTCACTGTGGGCACGGGAGTGGGGGTGACCTCGGGCTGGTAGTCGGGGTCAACCGAGTGGAAGTCATCACGGGTCACGGGGACATCGCTTTCCCCGCTGTCGGTGGGCAGCGGCACGGGGTTGTCGTTCAGCAGCAGTGAGAAGCGGGTGGCCCCCGTGTTCTCCGTTGCGGTGAACACGAGCTGGGCCACCGCGAGCTGGCGGTTCTCACCCTCCAAGCGCTCCTCGAACACCTCAGACTCCAGTGCCACGGTTACTAGGTCACCGGCTGGGTTGACGTCGATCGAGACCACCTCCACATCGGCGGGCAGGGCAGTGGACAGTGCCTGCTCAGATTCGGCTTCGTTGGGGGCCGAGAACAGGGCCTCCAAGACGGTGGTGGGCGGAGCTGGACTGGCCACGTCGCGGGCCACAGGTGACAGCAGGTTGTTCTCATCGATCAGGTAGATGAGCACCTCTTGGGTGATCAACGGCGTCGGCTCCGGCGATGCAGTGGGCGCCACCAGATCGTCGGGCAGCCGGGAATAGTCCACGGTTCGGGGACGGCCGTCTTCAGGCACTGAGCAGCCCGCGGCCAATAGCAGGGCGGCGGCCAGGCTTGCTGCCAGACATCGAAGTGCAGTCGAGTGGTTCATGACACCGCGATGGGGAGGTGGACGACGAATCTGATTCCGGGAAGTCGGTCGGGTCGGTCTTCGCACCAGACGCGGCCCTGGTGCAGGCCAACGTGCTCGGCCACAAGGGCTAGCCCCAGCCCAACCCCGGTGGTGGTGCCCCGCTCAACCGCCTGTCGGCCTCGTGAGAATCGGTCGAATATGTGCTCTCTCTCATCTGCGGCCACACCGGGACCGGCGTCTTCCACCGCGATTTCGATCCCCTTTGGCCCGGTCCCCATTGAATCGTGATAGAGGAAGATCCCGGTCGCTCCTCCCGCGTACTTCTGAGCGTTGCTCAACAGGTTGTCGATGACCTGCATCAACCGGCGCTTGTCGGCCCGTACCCGCACCCGGGCCACCGCCGGTTCGCAGGCAATGGGGATGGCGACGGGGCTGGTGGCCGAAACCGCGTTCTCCACAAACTCGAGCAAGTTGAACACATCCAAATCCAGCTCGGCGGTGCCGACGTCGAAGCGGGAGATCTCCAGCAGATCCTCCACCAGATGCTCGAAGCGGTTCACGTCCTCGGTCAGAAGGTCCAGCGCGGTTCGGGCTCGCTCGGGCAGCTCAGCCCGGCGAGTGTTCATCACCTCCACAGAAGCGGAGAGGGTCATGAGGGGGGATCGCAGTTCGTGGCTCACTTCAGACGCGAACCGCTCATCTTGGGCAATCCGGTGCTGAAGCGCTCCCACCATGTCGTTGAATGAGTCGGTGAGCGTGACCAGCTCCCGGGCGGCCCCGGGCTCCAGTCTGGTGCTGAGATCGCCGCGGGCGATGGACTGGGCGGCCTTGCCGATGTCCACCAGCGGGCGCAGCAGTCGACGGCTGGCCCAAAAGCCGACGGCCGCCGAGGCCAGGGTGACACCGCCTCCGCCGCTGGCCAGAATGAGCCCGAGCGAGCCCAGGGTGTCTTCGACCTCATCCAGCGGCGTGGCCTCGTAGTACGAGGCGTTGTGGCCGGGAATGGGGATACCGATCACCAAGAAGGGCTTGTCCCTCACCCGGTAGCGCATCCGCGCCGGCTTGCCGCTCTCCACGGTGCGGCGGAGGCGCTCGTCGATGTCGCCTTGTTCGAATTCGAAGGACGGCTGGAACCAGTCACCCCCGACCCGCAGAACCGGACGGGAGCCCTCGGGAGTGGCCAGCGTGCTGACCAGGTTCTGGAGGGCTTCAGACTCGATGTCGGGACTGAGACGGCGGTTGACCACCGAGGCGTTGAACCCCACCGTGGCCAAGGCGTCGTTCTCCCTCCCGTTGAGCAGGTTCTGGCGGGTCAGCGCGAACACCGTCACGCTCAGCAGCGCCGACAACAGCAGGGTGGTGAGCACGAAAGACAGGATGATCCTGGTGCGGAGCCTCAGTCGACGGGCCCGGGAGCCCGCTCGGCGCCAGAAGCGAGAACGCTGTCCGGTGGTCTCCACTGGCGCTCTCAGGCTTGGAGCTTGTATCCCAGGCCGCGGACGGTCACCACGTAGCGGGGATTGGCCGGGTCCGACTCGATTTTGGTGCGCAAGCGCCGAATGTGGACGTCCACCAAGCGGCCATCCCCGAAGTACCCGAGATCCCACACCCGCTCCAGAAGCACTTCTCGGCTGAGCACCTTGCCGGAGTTGGTGGCCAGCTCAACGAGAAGGCGGAACTCCGTCTTGGTGAGGTGGGCCTCTTCGCCGTTGATGGTGACCGCTCCTTGCTCAGGCATGATCTCCAGTTGCCCGAAGCGCATATCGGTCATGGTGGAGTCGGAGGTGCGAACGCGGCGCAACAGGGCGCGAATACGGGCCGAGAGCTCCTTCGGGGCGAACGGCTTGGTCAGATAGTCGTCTGCTCCTGCCTCCAGGCCGGCCACCACGTCGTGGGTGTCGGCACGGGCGGTGACCATGATGATGGGCACGTCGCTGGTTCGGCGGAGGGTGCGGCAAACCTCGAATCCGTCGACATCGGGAAGCATGATGTCGATGAGCACCACATCGGCAGGCGTGTCCGAGAAGGCATCGAAGGCTTCTTGGCCGTTGGCTGCCTCCAACACGTCCCAGCCCTCGTCTTCGAGGGCAAGGCGGACCGCGGTACGGATCCTCTCGTCGTCCTCAATGGCCAGGATGCGGGTTCCCACCCTGAAATGGTGCCTGATATTGAGCCGCGATGGGTAGCAGGGGCCTATATTCGGCCCATTTTGGCCCGGGGGAGGGGCCTATATTCGGTCGGCCTGAGCGCTTTGCAGCATCGTCAAGATGGCGTCGGCCACCGACGGGGCGGCGGCAAACACGAATTGGCGGCTGGGAGGTCCGCCATTCAGATCTTGGACAACGGCACCGGCTTCCTCGGCAATGAGGGCGCCGGCCGCGTAGTCCCAGGGATTGAGCCCCACCTCGAAAAAAGCATCCACCCGTCCGCAGGCCACCGTACAAAGGTCGACGGCAGCCCCTCCCACCCGTCGAATGTCGCCGATTTGGGGAAGCAGTTCGCCGAGCACCTCGGCCTGGCGCCGGCGCCGTTTATGCTGGTAGGAGAATCCGGTGGCCACCAAGGCCATGGTTGGGTCGCTATCGGGGCGGACAGCGATGGGGTCTCCGTTGCGCCGGGCCCCACCGTTTCGATGGGCGCTGAACGTCTCGTCGAGAACGGGGTCGACCACGGCGCCGGCCACAACTTGGCCCGCGGCTTCAGCGGCCACTGACACGCCGAAGCCGACGTGGCCGTAGACGAAGTTCACCGTGCCGTCGATGGGGTCGATGATCCAGCGCACCCCGCTGGTGCCGTCGCGGCCCGTGCCTTCTTCGCCCAGTATGGCGTCATCGGGCCGATGTGAGGTCAGGAACTCCACGATGGCGGTCTCGCAGGCCACGTCCATGTCGGTGACCAGATCGGTACGCGACGACTTGGCCGAGATCTGGAGTTGGGCGCCGGCCTGGGCTCGCAGTAGCGATGCTGCTACTTCCCCGGCCTCCACTGCCAGCTTCTCCAGGTGGTCCCATGCGGGGATGGTCGGCGCTGAAGTGGGTTCGGGTTCTTGCACAGCTGAACTCTACGCTGGGCGGCGTGGCATCCCGTGGCGTAGTGGACCTGCGGTCGGACACCCTGACGCAGCCGACCGTGCCTATGCGAAAGGCGATGGCTGCCGCGCCGGTGGGCGACGACCGCTACGGGGAGGATCCCACGGTCAATCGCCTGGAGGAGCGGTATGCCGAACTCGTCGACAAGCCCGCCGCGGTGTACGTGCCGTCGGGCACGATGGGCAACCAGATCGCCCTGCGGCTGCACGGAGCAGCGGGCAGCAACGTGGTGGTGGGCCGGCGGCAGCACTTGATGTCCTACGAGAGCGGTGCAGCCGGGATGAACAACGCCTTTCAGATCTACGCTGTGGACGATGCCGGCGGAGTGCTGGATGCCGATGCGGCAGCCGAGGCGGTGGCGGCTGGAAACGGCGGCTTTTGGCCTCCGGTGTCGCTGATCTGCCTCGAGAACACCCATCTGGCCTCTGGTGGTCTGGCCGTGGGGGCTGGGGAGATGGCCGCGGTTGCCGCACTGGGACCGCCGGTGCATCTGGACGGCGCCCGCCTGTTCAACGCCGCGGTCGCGTTGGGAATTCCATCTGCGGAACTGGCCAAAGTGGCGACCACAGTCATGTCTTGCGTGTCCAAGGGATTGGGGGCGCCGGTGGGCTCGCTGCTAGCCGGGCCCGCCGATCTGGTCGCCGAAGCCCGTCTGCACCGGCGGCGGCTGGGCGGGGCCATGCGGCAGGCCGGGGTGATCGCCGCCGGCGGTCTATTCGCCCTAGAACACCACGTCGATCGGCTGGCCGACGACCACGCCCGGGCCCAGCGGTTGGGCGACGTGGTTGCCGAGCGGTGGCCCGGCGCTCGCCTGGGCGAGGCCGAGGCTGCCTGCGGGCGCCCTCACACCAACGTGGTGGCGTTTCGCCATCCCGACGCGCTTGCCCTGCTGGACCATCTCCATCAGGCCGGAATCCGAGCCGGGTTGTTGGCGCCGGGCATCGTGCGCTTCGTCACCCATCTGGACGTGGACGACGCCGACATCGACCGGGCCGTCGCCGCGCTTGCCTCGGCCCCTGGCTAGTACCGGTCGCGGTCTTGGCGTCGCCCGCCGAACAGCCGCCACTCCTCCATAGCCCGCAAAGTCAAAATGGCCACCACGGCCAAGCCCACCGCTCCAACCAGCGCGCCGACCAAAGCCCCAAGCCCGGTCCACAGCCCGCAGTTCCCCTCACATTGGAGGTCGATGTAGGCGAACCCGATCAGCCCCCCGCACAGCCCTCCCACCAGAATCGAGGCAAAGGCCAGCCAACGAGCTCCTTTGGGAGGAAGCGCCGAGCGCTCCTCAGGCGATCCCGTATCCACCATCCGCCCATGTTACGGGGGCGGCGAACCAGAATCGGATTGTCAACCGGGTTCCGAAGGCAGACGGTTCGGAATCTGCGCTCCCATTAGTGGCGACGTCTGCTGTGCGCCAGTAATTCAGCGTCGAGCGTCCACACCTCAACACTGGCATTGGCTGTCTTCTGCTGATATCGATCTCGTTCGACGAGAATTGCAACATCACCAGTGCCCAGCCGCCTATCACGGCTCTTCGCGTCGAAGCTGGGACCAGGGTGATTTGGGGGTCCACCACTGAGGGTGGGGGCCTCGCCGATTCTTGTGACTGACACATAGTCCAAGAGACGGGAGGCCCCCGGTGGTTGAAGGTAGTGCAGCGGCGTGGT
>JAJEGM010000027.1 GCA_022819825.1 Acidimicrobiia bacterium
GTCAAACGCTCAGCCCGAGGCTACCGAAACCTACACAACTACCGGCTCAGAATCCTGCTTGCCGCCGGACGAAAACCAGGCCAAACTCAACCCGTCACAAAAATCAGAACCCGACGTCCCCGCTTCATCGCGTAGAGCCCGCAAACCGACATCAGACAACCCAGCCACATCCACGCGATCGACGCAAACCGCCGCCCCACAGCCTCCATTGACCGCAGTCTCAATCCCGGCTTGACCAGAGAGAACTGGCGAAAACTCCATTCATGTATTCTACCGGCAGCGGTGACAATATCACCATGAATTATTGAAGAACTCGAGCCACTCTTCGGTGTGGTCTTCGGCTGTTGACGGCGGCACTGGTACTTCAATGTGAGCGTCGGGTTCGTAAGTTATTCGAGTCTCCTTGACTATTTCTACAGAACCGAACAGTTCCACTGCTTCCTGACGTTCTTCTTCGCTCAACCCGGCGCCGAAGTTCTCCGACTCGGCAATGGCACCGAACAAACCCGACATGTCTTCCTTCTCCCATAGAACGCTTAGCAGACCCCGCTTATCGACTTCGATCACCACTTCAACCATGTTGGTTTCGTAGACCTGGAGAATGGCTTCGGTCAATTCATCAAGATCTGTGGACGAGCCAAGCCCAAATTCGTTGAAATCGGCAGCGAACGAACGGGCGTCAGCTTCAACATTTCCGCCCTGAGCCTGAATGAGCCTCGCAGAGGTAGTCGTGCCGACGAAAGTAAGGGGATCTGTGGAAGTCTGCTCAATCGTGATCAATGCCGCTGGCATACTCACCGCCATCTCGCTCAAATTGGGGGTCGAAGCACCCGCTACTGCTTCCATCAACTCGGGGCTGTCTGCGTCAATGGCGGTCAAATCCATGAAGGACACTCCGGGTACAGACGGCCCCTGAATCGTATTAGGGCTCGCGTCCACCAGCCGCTGAATGCTGCTGATATCGAACACAACCCGCTCATCGTCGATCCACATCTCAAATGCGGCATCGTCCAGCTCAAGGGAAAACAGCCCCCACATCGCCCCAACGTCAAACCTGTAGTACTCCCGCTCTGGGGTCACGACTCCAACTTCCAGGGGAGCTTGCTCACCAAGGTCAGCAGAGATCTCAGCCCCTGCCATCTTCAATGTCACGCCCGCTGACAGGGATACTCGGTAGTTGGACGCCTCCGCCGTGTCAGCCAGCGCCGCGCTCAGAACCCCGATCGTGTTCACGCTGGTGTCGTCGGGGCCGCCGCCGCAACCTGTGGCAAGCAGCGCAACAGCAACCGAAGCCGCCAGCGTTCGGCGAAACCTAGCCCCCACTAGAGCTTGCCGCCCTCGGCTAGCTTCGCGGCCAATTTGGCCACCACTTCGGAGCGGGAAACACTTGTCTGGCCCTCGCCTGAGCGGAGGTCGCGCAGCGTAACCGTGCCCGCTGCCACCTCGTCCTCTCCCACCAGAAGGGCCAGACGGGCACCCGAACGGTCGGCCACCTTCATCTGGGCCTTCATCGAGCGGGCGTCGAACGACCGGTCCGCCGAGATGCCGTTTCGGCGCAGCTCAAAGGTGAGGTCGCGCCCGGCGTCGCCGCCGGTCACGTCCACCACGAACACGTCCACCCCTCCGGAGGTCTCGGTGAGAGCGTCTTCGGCGTCGGCGGCCAGCAGGATGCGCTCGATGCCTGCGCCGAAGCCCACCCCGGGGGCGGGCTTGCCGCCCAGCGACTCGGCCAGCCCGTCGTAGCGCCCGCCTCCGCCCACCGCGTTCTGAGCGGAGGTCAAAGCACCGGCGGCGAACTCCCAGGTGGAGTGGGTGTAGTAGTCCAAGCCCCGCACCAGGCGAGGGTCGATCTCGTAAGCAACCCCGAGGGCCTCCAACCCGGCCTGCACCCGTTCGAAGTGGGCGGCAGCGTCAGCGGAGAGGCCATCGGTGATGAGAGGGGCATCGGCAACCGCGGCCATGGTGCGCTCCCGTTTGGAGTCCAGCACCCGAAGCGGGTGTTCGGCGGCGTTGGCCCGGTCGGCCTCGTCCAACTGCCCCAGCCGCTCGCCCAGCCAGGCAGCCAACTGTCCGCCATAGGCCTGCCGGTCGCCGGGACTGCCCATGGAGTTGAGCCGCAGCGTGAGGCTGTTCAATCCCAGCGCCCGATAGAAGTCGTGCTGGAGGGCGATGACCTCCACATCGAGGTCGGGATCAGCCGAGCCGATGGCCTCCGCCCCCACCTGGTGGTGCTGGCGGAACCGGCCAGCCTGGGGCTCCTCGTAGCGAAAGCAGGGGGTGAGGTACCACACCTTCCACGGCACCGTGGGCCGGTGCTGGTTGAAGGCCCGCACTACCGGCGCAGTGCCCTCCGGGCGCAGGGCCAGATGGCGATCCCCCTTGTCGAAGAAGTCGTACATCTCCTTGCGGACCACCTCGGTGCCCTCGCCCAAGCGCTGGAACACCCCGATGTCCTCGAACATGGGGCTCTGTACCAGCCCATAGCCGGCCCGTCCGAACACATCGGCGAATACGGCAACCAGCGCCTGCCAGCGATCCGACTCCGGCGGCAAAATGTCGCGCGTCCCCTTCGGCGCTTGGAACATCTCGGCCACAAAGCCCGATGCTACCGGCGCACTGCGACATTGCCCCATCCCCGGACCGCCCAGGACATGCCCAATTACAGTGTGGTGGCCAACCGTCGAACCGGGATGGCGAGGCGGCAGGCAGCATGCACCAGCGGCTTGTTGTCATCGGCCGCCGCCAGGCAAATCTCCGCCCCAAGATGGCGAGCGGCGGCCACGGCTTCCAGCGAGAGCAGGTTGAGGCGAATTCCTTGGGACGCCGACTCGCCCATCGGCCAACCGAGCTCGCGCAGCGATACCAGTTCGATTGTGGGGGGAAGGTCAACCACAGAGGCAATGACGTCGGAAGCGACCGCAACATCAATCCCGCCGAGGCGCCGAGACAGCGATCCCACAACGGTTTGATTCGCCAGCGCCCGACACAGTCGGTGGTACCACAACCCCGTGGTAGCAATGGCACCCCCCATAGGACGAAGCCCCTCGGGCTCGTCGTCGAGGAGCACGCTCAACAGGATGTGATCGTCGACGAGGACGGTCTCAGTCACGCGAGATCAGGCTCATCAGCCGCAACCAGGCTGACCAGCGAGCTGTAACCCCCAGCTTCCTCCACGGACTCTCGGATCACCGATCGCAATCCGCCCCGACCGGCGGGAACGACAACGAGGGCCGCACCGAGATCGGCGATCTCCACCGCACCTCCATCGGCAAGGTTCCAACGATGACGGGCTTCAGCCGGCAGCGCCATCTGACCTCGTTCCGAAACTCGATACTGCACAACTGCCATCCAGCCAGTTTACAAGTTAACCTGGTGGATTTACAAGGTTGCTTTTCGCCACCCCTGTCAAAGACCGCCTAGCCGGTGGCGGTGGGGAGGACTCGGTAGGCGTTGTAGACCGACTCGATGCCCCGGATGGTGCGCAGGAGGGCGTCGAGGTGGGTGCCGTCGATCAGCTCGAAATCAAACCGCATCACAGAGATGTGGTCGGCACCGGTGCGGGTCTCACAAGCCAGGATGTTGACCGATCCGGTGGACAGGGCATTGGCCACATCCCGCAGCAGGCGGGTTCGGTCGAACGCCTTGACCTCGATGGTCACGCAGTAGGCGCCGGTGCGCTCGGTGCTCCAATCCACGTCGATGAGCCGGTCGCCCTGCTCGAACGACAGCGAAACCGCGTTGGAACACTCAGCACGATGCACTGACACCCCTCGGCCCCGGGTAACGAAGCCGATGATCTCGTCGGGGGGAACCGGTTTGCAGCAGCGGGCCAGATTGACCAGCACATCATCGAGGCCCTCAACCTCCACCGGCTGATCGGTGCGCCGGGGCAACACCGCCGGCGGTGGGACAGCGGCCAGGTCATCGTCCAGCTCCTCTTCCGCCGCGGGCTCCACCCTCATTCCGGCCACCCGCTCGGCCACCGCCTTGGCCGACACATGGCGCTCCCCCACCGCGGCGAACAAGGTGTCGAGATCGCGGTAGTTCATGTCGGTGGCCGCGTGCAGCAGCTCTTCGCCCGACAGGATCTTCGCCACCGGCAGGCGCTCTCGGCGCAGGGCAGCGGCCACCGCGTCGCGGCCGGCCTTGACGGCATCCTCCCGCCGGGCTTGGGCGAACCACTGGCGGATCTTGTTGCGGGCCCGATGGGAGGCCACCAGTCCGAGCCAGTCGCGCGACGGCCCCTTGTCGGCCACCTTGGAGGTGAAGATCTCCACCATGTCGCCGGGTCGCAGCTCGCGGTCCAGCGGCACGAGCTGGCCGTTGACCCGGGCCCCGATACAGGCGTGGCCCACCTCGGTGTGGATGGAGTAGGCGAAGTCGATGGGAATCGCCCCCATCGGCAGCGACACCACGTCGCCCTTGGGGGTGAACACCTGGACCTCGTCGTGGTCGAGGTCGGTCTTGAGGTTGCTCAGAAACTCGACGGCGTCGGATGTCTCTTGCTGCCAGTCGATGATCCGGCCCAACCAGGCCAGATCATCGATCATCGCGCCCTCCTTGTAGCTGTAGTGGGCGGCCACCCCCTGTTCGGCTCGGGCGTGCATCTCGTTGGTGCGGAGCTGTACTTCCAGCGACTTGCCCCCCGGCCCGACCACGGTGGTGTGCAGCGATTGGTAGAGGTTGAACTTGGGCATGGCGATGTAGTCCTTGAACCGCCCCTGCACTGGCTTCCAGGTGGCGTGGATGGACCCCAGGGCGGCGTAGCAGTCGCGCACCGAGTCGACGATCACCCGCATACCCACCAAGTCGTAGATCTCGTCGAAGCTGCGATCCTTGGTCATCATCTTCTCGTAGATGCTCCACAGGTGTTTGGGCCGGCCGGTTACCTGAGCGGGGATGCCCAGCTCGGCCAAGCGGGCTTCAACGCTGGAGAGAACCTGGGTGAGATACAGGTCGCGCTCGGGGGCCCGGGTGGCCACCATGCGATCGATTTCTGCGTAGCGCTTGGGGTGCAGGGCGGCGAACGCCAGGTCTTCGAGCTGGAGCTTCAGGTCCTGCATGCCCAAGCGGTTGGCCAGCGGGGCGTAGATGTCTATGGTTTCCCGAGCCACCCGATGCTGCTTCTCCAGCGGAAGCGCGGCCAGCGTCCGCATGTTGTGCAGCCGGTCGGACAGCTTCACCACCAGCACCCGCAGATCCTTGGCGATGGCCACCAGCATCTTGCGCATAGAGGCGGCCTGCTCCTCCTCCTGGGTGTTGAACTTGAGCCGGTCCAACCGGGTGACGCTGTCGACGATCGAGGCCACCTCGCTGCCGAAGTGCTGCTCGACCTCGGCCAAGTTCATAGAGGTGTCCTCGATGGCGTCGTGCAGCAGGGCTGCGATGACCGAAACGTCGTCCAGCCCCAACTCCACCACGATGTGGGCCACCGCCAGAGGATGGGTCACATAGGGCTCGCCGGACTTGCGCAACTGCCCGGCGTGGGCCTGCTCAGCGAGGCGATAGGCCGTCTCGATGCGGTCGCCGGTGCCGTTGGGATGGCGTTCGAGATAGGCGTTGAGCAGCGGGCCCACGTCTTGTCCGGGCTGATCCATCCAGGGCAGTACACGCTCGGTCAGCGTCACCCGTCACCTCCATAACAGAACAGAGAGATCACCGGACAGTTGGCATCTGTCTCTATTTTCTCCCGGCCATCCAGAAAACCCAACTCGATAAGGAAGCCCATCCCGGCCACCTCTGCGCCCCCGGAACTCACGAGTTCAACGGTGGCGGCCGCCGTGCCCCCCGTGGCCAGAACATCATCCACGATCAACGCCCGTTGACCGGGGGAAAAGGCGTCGTTGTGGGCTTCGAGGGAAGCGGTGCCGTACTCCAGTTCATAGTCCACCGACCGGGTGAGACAGGGCAGTTTTCCCAGTTTGCGAACGGGCACAAATCCGAGCCCCAGGCGGTAGGCCACTGCGGCCCCCAATATGAACCCCCGGGCCTCAACCCCCACCACTCGATCCGCGGGGGTATTGCTGAAGCGGTCTGCCAATTCATCGGCAGCCCAGCGGAAGGCCTCAGCGTCGTCAAGCAGCGGGGTGATGTCCTTGAACATGATCCCCGGTGAAGGGAAGTCGGGGACGTCCCGAATGAGGCTTTCAGGCCAGCCGGAATCCACTCCCCCAACCCTACCTGCCTGCTGACGAGCGACTTGCTCAGCGCCGCTTGCGCTTTCGGGGGCGGGGTGGGATGGCCGTGCCCGGCTGCGATGGCCGACGGGTCGGGCGCTCCCCCGCCGGCGCCGGAGCGGGCGATGACGGGCCCACCGCCACTTCCTCAACGTCTTGCACGGTGGCACCCCGGGACTGGGCCCGGGCCTCCAAGCGCTCCCGCTGCTCCACGAACTCAGGCTGGCGCTCCTTCATCCAAGCCGCCGCCGGCGCGGCCACGAACAGCGACGAATAGGTGCCCACCAGCAAGCCGATGAGCAGGGCCACGGCAAACTCGGCCAAGGTGACCGCGCCCAGCACCAGCGTGCCGATCACCAGCATCGACAGCACTGGCAATACCGAGGTGATGGTGGTGTTCACCGACCGCAGCAGCACCGTGTTGAGCGCCGAGTTCATGATCCGGGTGTAGGTGGCCCGCCCCACCAGTGCCGAGCGGCGCTGGTAGTCGCGGTTCTTGTCGAACACCACCAAGGTGTCGTACAGGGAGTACCCCATGATGGTGAGGAAGGCGATCACCGTGGCCGGAGTCACCTCGAACTGGAACAGGGCATAGATGCCCACGGTGATGACGATGTCGTGGGCCACCGCCACCAGTGCGGCCAGAGCCATCCGCCACTCCAGCGTCAGCGTGATGTACACGGCCACCACGATGAAGAACACGATCAGCGCTCGTATGGCCTTGCTGGTGATCTCACTGCCCCACGACGCGCTGATGGAGTTGAAGCTGATGTCGTCGAGGCTCTGGCCGGTGAGGTTGGCCAGGGCCATAGACACCTCGGCCACGCTGGAAGCATCGGTGGCGTCCAACTCGGCCCGCACTCGAAGCACGTCGCCGCCCACAAACTGGATCTTGGCGTCGGCCTGGCCCACACCCCTCAGGGCGTCGCGGACATCGGCAGTGGACACATCGGGTGCGGAGGCCTCCCATACCGTGCCGCCCTCGAACTCGATGCCCAGATTTACCCCCCGCACCAACAGGGCTATGGCGCTGATGAGAATCAGAGCGGCGGACACTTTCAGGGTGGTCTTCCACAACACGGGGAAGTCCACCTGGGTCTGGTTGCGCCACAGGCGCTGGAGGCGGCTCATGATGGCTCGACTCCCGCAGACATGGCCTCTTCCCTAGTGGGCAGGCCGAGGCGGTGGGGATGGGCCATCAGGCTTGGCGACCGAGCCATCAACTGCGCGCAGGGCCGCAGGAAGAAGTAGGTGGCCACCAGGTCGAGCACGGAGGCCAAGCCCAGCATCAGGGCGAAGCCCCGAACCGACCCGGCCGAGAGCCAGTACAAGATGACCGCGGCGATGAGCGAGGCGAAGTTGGCCCTGAAGATGGTCCGGAACGCCGCCGAGAAGGATTGCTCCAGCGACGACCTCAGCATGCGACCGGTGGCCACATCCTCTTTGAGGTGCTCGAAGTAGACCACGTTGGAGTCCAGCGAAACGCCGATCGCCACGATGAGGCCGGTGACTCCGGCCAGGGTCAAGGCCAGATCCTGGGTCTCGCCCAGCCAGGCCACGATCACCCACAGCAGGGTGGCCGACACCCCGAGGCTCAACATGGCGACGAGGCCCAACAGGCGGTACATGCCCACCATGTACAAGAACACCAGCGCCAGCCCGACGAGGCCGGCGATAATCCCGGCCCGCAAGGAGTCGCCCCCGATGGTGGCCGACACGGCCCGGCTGGTGCTGTCGCTCTGGGGGTCGGTGGGGTCTTGGAACTCGATGGGCAGCGCGCCGTAGCGCAGAACCAGGGCCAGGTCGTCGGCTTCTTCCTCAGAAAAGTTGCCGGAGATAACCACTTGGCCGTCGAAGTTGGGGCTCTGCACCGAGGGCGCCGACTGCACGCTTCCGTCTACCACGACAGCTAGCTGGCCAAGCCCGGCCACACCCGGCGGGCAGTATGGTGTGCCCGAATAGCACTCCACCGCTATCTCGTCGAACTTATCGGCCCCCTGGTCACCGCCCTTGAAGGTGGCATCCACCACGAACTCGCCCCGGAATGAGCTGTCGGCGCTGGAAAGGCCAGCGCCGGTGAGCGTGGACGGCCCAAGCAGAAAGCGCCTGATCTCCTCACCGTTGTCATCTCGCTCGGGCAGGACCACAAAGCGCTCAAGTACATCCTCGGCCGATGTCGATGGCTGCAAGCCGACGTAGTCGATGCCGCTGGGGCACGGGGCCAACCCTCGATCGTCGAGCTCGGGATCGGGCAGCTCAGTCGTGGGCAACTCCGATTCAGAATCGAAGGAGACAACCGGAAGCTCGGCGCACACCGGGCGGAAGCGGAGCTCGGCGGTTTGGCCCACAACGTCGATGGCCCGCTGCTGATCGCTGATTCCGGGAAGCTGCACCACCACCCGTCCGCCTTGGCGAGTCACATCGGGCTCGGCCACACCCAGACCGTCGATGCGGTCGCGGATGATGTTGACTGCGGTATCCAGGTCGCCTTCGGTGATGGCTACGGGACGGTCGGGGTCGTCCACCGGCACCAGCACCACCTCGACTCCGCCCTTGAGGTCCAGGCCCAGCAGAGGCCGGTTTCCAACGGCCAGCGATGCCGCCAACAGCCCCGCGGCCGCAGCCACGATGAGGACAAGCGAAACCAGCGAACGGCGGCTCATTGACGCTGGAAGAGGGGGCTAGCCGTCAGCGTCGTCGCCACTAAGCAGAGGCCCCTGGCCGTCGTCGCCATCGACGTCGGAGGAGTACACGACCTTGTTGGCGATGGTGTCGCGGCTGATCTTGATTTCAACGCCATCGGAGATCTCGATGAACACGGTGCCGCCGTCGAAATCGGTGATCATCCCGTACAGGCCCGATGCGGTGATCACCTCGTCGCCCACATCCAAAGATTCGAGCAGCTCGCGGTGCAGGCGCGCTTTTCTCTGTTGGGGGCGTATCATGAAGAAATACATGGCGACGACAATCAAAAGCGGAAGCAGCAGGACGTCCAAGGCCCAGAATTCTACCGGAAGACCTAGCTGGGAGACGACTCGGCGGGCCTAGCCGAATAAGTCAGCCCCACGCCTCAGCCGTCTTGGCGATCAAGCGGTCAAGGGTGCCTGTCGCGATGGCGTCTTGGGCCTCCTCCATGAGGGCCAACAGCCAGGCCACGTTGTGGAGCGTGAGCATTCGGGCCGCCGACGGCTCGTCCACGTTGAACAGGTGGCGGAGGTAGGCCCGCGAGTAGCGGGCAGCCGGACTGGCCGGAAAGCGGGGATCGACGGGCCGGTCATCGGTGGCGAGCGAAGAGTTGCCGAGGTTGAGTCGGCCCTCCCAGGTGAGAGCGGTGCCGTGGCGGGCCAGTCGGGTGGGAAGCACGCAGTCGAACATGTCCACGCCCAGGGCCACGCATTCCAGCAGCCCGATGGGATCGCCCAGCCCCATGAAGTAGCGGGGCTGATCGTCGGGCAGGAGCGGGGCGGTGGCGGCCAGCGCGACCATCATCTGCTCGGAGCTCTCCCCCACCGAAAGCCCGCCCACCGCGTAGCCGTCGAAGCCCACTTCGACGGTCCGGGCTGCGCTCTCGGCCCGCAGGGCGGGATCGGTCCCACCCTGGACGATGCCGAACTGGTTGGCGCCGGCGTCGTGCCCTTCCATCTCCAGAAAGCGGCGGCGGGCCCGGACCGCCCAGTTCGCGGTGCGGTCCACCGCTTGGCGCTGGACCGTTGCCGGGGCTTCCGATGGCGGGCACACGTCGAGGACCATTTGGATGTCGGATCCAAGCTGGAGCTGAACGTCCACCACCCGCTCGGCGGTGAAGCGATGGGCAGTGCCGTCGTAAGTCGACCGGAACGTGGCGCCGTCGTCGTCCACCTTGGGATCGAGGGAGAACACCTGATAGCCGCCGGAGTCGGTGAGCACATGGCCGGACCAGCCGGTGAAGCCGTGGACGCCGCCCATTTGCTCCACCACCTCGGGGCCGGGCCTCATCATCAGGTGGTAGGTGTTGGCCAGCACCACTGGGGGATTGAGGACCTCAAGGTCGCTGGTGTCGAGGGTGCGGACCGCGGCCCGGGTGCCCACCGGCATGAAACACGGAGTGGTGAACGAGCCCCTCGGCGTGGTGATGCGGCCTTTGCGGGACTGCCCGTCTTGGGCCAACACTTCGAATTGGAGGGTCATTGCCCTGGATTTCTAGTGCAGAACATGGCATCCCCCAGGGAGAGGAAGCGATAGCCCTCGGCCAAGGCTGTTTCGTAGAGATCGCGCCAGCGGGGGCCGATGAACGCGGCCAGCAAGGCCAGAAGGCTGGACCGGGGCAGATGGAAGTTGGTGAGCATGGCATCCACCACCGTGAACTGGTGTCCCGGCTTGATGAACAGATCGGTGGAGCCACTGGCCGATCCGGTGGCCGCGGCCGATTCCAGCGCCCGCACCACGGTTGTGCCCACGGCTACCACCCGCTCAGCCCGGACGCAGGCGGCCAGCGTGGACTCCGGGATTCGATACGACTCGGTGTGCATGACGTGGTCTTCCAGCTTCTCAGCCATGACCGGCGTGAAAGTGGCCGTGCCCACGGCCAACTCCAACTTGCACACCACCGCGCCCGCCTCTCGACAGCGTTCCAATACCTCCTTGGTGAGGTGGAGACCGGCCGTAGGGGCAGCGGCCGACACCGCCCGATCGGCATAGACCGTCTGGTAACGCTCAACATCGTCTAGCTCCTCGGTGACGTAGGGGGGAAGCGGTACTTCCCCAGCTCGGCCCATGAGGACATCGACGTCGCCAATCGGCTTCACCCACCGCCTTCCGTCGTCGCCGATACGCTCCCCTACTTCCAAAACGGGCTGCTCCTCGAACCACAGCTCGGCGCCCGCCCGCACCCGCCGGCCCGGCCGCACCAACGCGCTCCACCAGCCGTGGTCTCCCGGTTCCAGCAACAAGACCTCCACTTGGCCCCCCGTGGCCTTGCGTAGCTTCAGTCGGGCGCTCATGACCCGGCTGTCGTTCACCACCAACACGTCGCCAGGGCTCAAGAGATCGGGCAGGTCACGGGTCAAGCGATGCTCGGGAGGAGCGCCAGAACCTCGGTCCACCAGCAGCCGGGAGCTGTCGCGGGGCTCAGCCGGCTGCTGGGCGATGGCGGCATCGGGCAGCTCGTAGTGAAGCTCCGAAGTCCGCATGAGCAGTTTCTACCCCACCGTTGCGCTTATCCCGAAAACCGACATACCCGCCCGGTAGTTTGGGGCTGATGCTGGTGATGGGGATCGATCCCGGCCTGTCGCGCTGCGGCTACGGCGTTGTCTGCCAAAAGGGCCGCGCCACCGAGGCCGTGGCCGCCGGAATCATCCGCACCGACAAGGACGATCCCATCCCCCGCCGCCTGTATGAGCTTCAAAATGAGCTTGCCGACTTGATGGGTGCATACAAGCCAGACGCGATGGCCATCGAGCAAGTGCTGTTCCAGGTGAACGTGCGCACCGCCATGGGGGTGGGCCAGGCCAGCGGGGTGGCCATGGCCGCCGCAGTGGGGGCGGGTGCCGAGGTGTTCGAGTACTCGCCCACGCAGATCAAAAAAGCAGTAGCCGGCTGGGGCGGCGCCGGCAAGGAGCAGATGGGACAGATGGTGCAGACCCTGCTGCGCCTTCCCAAGCCTCTGAAGCCGCTAGACGCGGCCGACGCAATTGCGGTGGCCCTCTGCCATCTGGCCCACCACCCGGCCGCATCGCGGATCCAGGCGGCGATGTGATCGGACTGCTCCGGGGCACGCTGGCCCTGCGGGACCCCGACGAGGTGATCGTGGAGACCGCAGGCGTCGGCTATCGAGTGGCTGTCTCGCCGGACACGTCGGCCGCGCTGGGCGAGCTGGGCCAAGAGGTGGTGTTGCACATCCACCACCACATCAGAGAAGACGCCCAGACCCTGTACGGGTTCGACACCCCTGACAAGCGTCGGGTCTTCGAGGGGCTTATCTCTGCTCACGGCGTGGGGCCAGCGATGGGCATGGCCATCTTGTCGATATACGGACCCTCGGAGTTGGCCGGGATTCTGGCCACCGACGACATCGATGCCCTTTGCCTGGTGCCCGGAGTGGGCAAGAAGACCGCGGCCCGGCTTCTGGTGGAGCTAAAGTCCCGCCTCGACATCGGAGACGTGACCACTGCGGTGACATCGGGCCAGCCCGCGGGCGAGCAGCCGTCTGATGCCCGCAGCGTGGTCCGCCAAGCACTGGCCGAGTTGGGGTACAGCGCCGAGGAAATCCGCAGCGCCATCGCCGCCCTGCCTCCGGGCGACGACTCCTCTGCCCTGCTCAAAGCAGCCCTCCGGCACTTGGCCTCCGGGATATGAGCAGGCCATGAGCAAGAGAGAAGAACTGCTGGCGGGGACCCCACTGCCCGAAGACGCCGCGGCCGAGACAGGATTGCGGCCAACCCGGCTGGACGAGTTCGTGGGCCAGTCGGAGCTGAAGGAGCATCTTGACATCATCTTGGGCGCGGCCCGGGCCCGATCGCAGCCAGCCGACCATCTGCTGTTTGCGGGGCCACCGGGCTTGGGCAAGACCACGCTGGCCCACATCGTGGCCAAGGAGATGGAAGCGGGACTGCACATCACCTCGGGACCGGCGCTGGAGCGGGCGGGCGACCTGGCCGCCATCTTGTCCAAGCTGGAGGACGGCGACATTTTGTTCATCGATGAGATCCATCGGCTCCCCCGCATTGTCGAAGAGGTGATGTACCCGGCCATGGAGGACTTCAACGTTGACATCGTGCTGGGCAAGGGGCCGGCGGCCCAGTCGGTCCGCCTCGACCTGGCCAAGTTCACCCTGGTGGGGGCCACCACCCGCACCGGCCTCATCACCGGGCCGTTGCGGGACCGGTTCGGCTTGGTGTCGCGGCTCGACTACTACACCACTGCCGACTTGGAAGCCATCGTGACGCGGGCGGCGGGCATCTTAGACATACAGGTCGACCCGGCCGGCGCGGCCGAGATCGCCTGCCGGGCCCGGGGAACCCCCCGCATCGCCAACCGACTGCTGCGGCGGGTGCGCGACTACGCCGAGGTTCGGGCCGACGGGGTGATCGATCAGCAGACCGCGGCCGCCGGGTTGAACCTGTTCGCCGTCGACCAGGCCGGCTTGGACAAGATCGACCGGGCCATCTTGTCGGCCCTCTGCGAACGCTTCGGCGGCGGCCCGGTCGGCCTCTCAACCCTGGCCATCAGCGTCAGCGAGCCCGCCGAAACCGTCGAAGATGTGTACGAGCCGTTCCTCATCCAGCAGGGCCTGTTGATGCGCACTCCTCGGGGCCGAGTAGCCACCCCCACCGCCTGGCACCATCTGGACCTGACCCCACCCGACAGCGCCTCAGATCAGTCGAACTTGTTCGACTGACCAAGCTCAATTGGCGGCGGCTTGCAGGATGTCGTCGGGGATGTCGAAGTTGGCGTAGACGTCTTGGACGTCGTCGTGGTCGTCGAGGGCGTCGATGAGGCGGAGGACGGAGCGGGCGGACTCGGCGCTGTCGACACCCACCACTGACGTGGGCAGCATGGTGGAGTTTGCCGACATGAAGACGATGCCGGTGTCGGCCAAGGCGTCGCGCATCGACGAGAGGTCGGAGGGATCGCAGGTGAGCCTCCAGGTGTCGCCCTCATCGGCCAAATCCTCGCCCCCGGCATCGAGGGCGGCCATCATCAGTTCGTCCTCATCCACCGAGCGGTCCAAGATCACCACCCCCTTGCGCTCGAACTGCCAGGCCACCGCACCGGGCTCGGCCAGCGATCCCCCATTGCGGGTGAACAGCGCCCGCACCTCCGAGCTGGTGCGGTTGCGGTTGTCGGTGAGCGTCTCCACATACAGGGCGACACCGCCGGGGGCGTAGCCCTCATAGAACACCGACTCGTAGGCCACCCCCTCCAGCTCACCCGTCCCCCGCTTGATGGCCCGCTCGATGGTGTCGAGGGGCACCGAGTTGTCCCGGGCCTTCTGGAACATGGTGCGCAGGGTGGGGTTGGCATCGGGATCGCCGCCCCCCTCACGAGCGGCCACCTCCACTTGGCGGATCAGCTTGGCGAAAAGCTTGCCCCGGCGTTTGTCGGCCGCCCCTTTGCGGTGCTTGATGGTGGCCCATTTGGAGTGTCCTGACACCGGTGCCCTCCCCTATTCCTGTTCCACAAACCAGCGGTGGCCGGTGGACCAATCCTGTTCCACAAACCAGCGGTGGATTCGATCGTCTTGGGCCAACTCAGGGTGGAACGACGACACCACCGTCGAGCCTTGGCGACACAGCACCGGCACCCCGTCCAATTCGGCCAACACCTCCACGTCACGGCCCACCGACTCGACAACCGGCGCTCGAATAAACACCCCGGGAAAGGGCGATTCCCATCCTTCGATGTCGATCGGCGCGTGAAATGACTCTGATTGTCGACCGTATCCGTTGCGCCGCACCGCGGCGTTGATGGCGCCAAAGCGATGCTGGCCGGGATAGCCGTCCACCACCTCGGCGGCCAAGAGGATCATCCCGGCACAAGTGCCAAGCACCGGCAGGCCGTCGGCCAGTCGATCGGCCAGCGGATCGCCCAAGCCGTTGACGTCCAGCAGCTTGGAGATGGCAGTGGACTCCCCGCCAGGGATGACGAGGCGGTCGACTTCGGCCAGTTCTTCGGGGGTGCGGACCTGGACCGCGGCCACCCCTATTCGATTGAGGACCTGCTCATGCAGCCCGAATGCCCCCTGAAGGGCCAAGACCCCGACCTTCACCCGGGGGCTCCGAGTCTCGAGGCGACGCTTCGATCTGCTGCACGCTCAGCCGCTGCTACCAGCCGCGGTCGGCCAGGCGGGTTTCGAGGCCGTCGATCTCCAAACCCGGCATGGGCTCGCCCAGGCCGCGGCTTACCTTGGCCAGGATGTGGGGATCGCGGTAGTTGGTGGCGGCCTCCACAATGGCTTTGGCCCGAGGAGCAGGATCGGAAGACTTGAAGATCCCCGAGCCCACGAACACGGCCTCAGCGCCAAGCTGCATGACCAGTCCGGCGTCGGCGGGAGTCGAGATTCCCCCCGCGCAGAACATCGGCACGGGCAGCCAGCCGGTCTCGGCCACCTCGCGCACCAGCGGCAAAGGGGCCCGGAGTTGCTTGGCCCAGTCGAACAGCTCGGCGGAATCGGCCTGGGTGATCTTGCGGATGTCCCCGATGATCGACCGGAGATGGCGGACGGCCTCCACGATGTTGCCGGTGCCGGCCTCGCCTTTCGACCGGATCATGCAGGCGCCCTCGGAGATTCGCCGCAGCGCCTCTCCCAAGTTGGTGGCCCCGCACACGAACGGCACGGTGAACGCCCACTTGTCGATGTGGTGGGCTTCGTCGGCCGGGGTCAGCACCTCGCTCTCGTCGATGTAGTCCACATCCAGGGCTTCGAGAATCTGGGCTTCCACAAAGTGGCCGATCCGCGCCTTGGCCATGACCGGGATGGTCACCGCCTGCTGGATGCCAGTGATCATCTCCGGATCGCTCATGCGGGCCACCCCGCCATCGCGTCGGATGTCGGCGGGAACCCGCTCCAGAGCCATCACCGCCACCGCTCCGGCGTCCTCGGCCACCTTGGCCTGATCGGGGGTGACCACGTCCATGATGACCCCGCCCTTGAGCATCTCGGCCAGTCCACGTTTGACCAACGTGGTCCCCGTCTCGCGGCCCGACATCGACTCAGCAGCCATGGTTGCAGTCTATGGCTTCGCGCATCGCAATCGTGATGTCGGTTTTCCGCCGGCAGCTCGGATCAGCGGTTTTTGAGCAGGTTCTCAGCGAAGTCCTGCACCATAACCAGCACGTCTCCCCCGGGTAGAGCGATGAAGGTCTGGCCCGGGGTGAGCCGTACCGGATTGCCGTTGTTGTCGGTGACCTGCCAGGGCTGGTTTGCCGATGGCCGGGTCCACCGGCCCCGAATCAGATGGCCATCGGTGAACACCAGGGCCACCCCGCCCTCGGAATCAACGGTGATGGCCTCAGGGCAGTAGGAGCAGGCCGCGCTGCCGGTGTATCCAGTTTGCAGAACTACCACGTTGGCGGGAGTTACCTGGACAGGGGCGACATCGGGGTTGGGAGTGCCATTGGAGTGGCGGGCCATGTCGACATGGGGGGTGCCGTCTTGCCAGCGAGCCCAACCGCCAGCCTCAGAATCCCAGGCAAAATGGGCGATTGTGCCGCCGAGATAGCGGATCTCCACCCCGGGGGCCGGTTCAGCACCGGATGGGAGCGCCTCTCCCGGTCTGCGGTACTCGAAGAGGGGTTCGGGGGCCGTCAACTCGCGGGGAGCGGCCTGCCAGATGTTCGCAGTGGAGGTGTACAGGTTGAAGGGTGCCACCCGGTCGCCCACCCGCCAATAGTCAGTGGGAAGGTGGTCCCAGCGAAGTTCGTAGAGCCTGCCGTTGGACTGGCCTTGGGACACCTCCCGCAGCACGCCGGGATTGGCCCCCGAATGCCCATACACCGGCTGGCCGAAGTTGGCCAGGATGTCGGGGTCGGAGCTGCGTGCCGATCGGACCGGACCGAGCGAGATGGCCCCCTGACTGTGGAACACGGCCATGAGTCGGGTGATGGTCTCCACCCTGACCTCGATCAGCACATCGGCCTGGTTGATCCCGGTCTGGGGCCGTCCCACGCTGCTGGTGCCGATCTTCACGGCCAATGCGGGCCGATCCATGATGGACGGATCCTCCAGCGGCTCGCCGGTCAGCGGTTCGGTAGGTCCAGGCGTCGGGGTGGGCGTGGCCGGGGCGGATTCGGGCTCCTCTTTACCCGGCGCCGCAGTGACTGAATCTTGGGATTCAGGGTCTTGAGAAGCGGGATCAGACGACTCTTCGGGGGCCTCAGGGTCCGAAGCCCCGTCGGGAGCCGGGCCATCACCGGCACCGCTGCCAAGAGCCGCAGTGGGCGCCGCAGTAGCCGGCGCCGGGGCCCCGTCGCCGCCTGCGCCGTCGTCGTCGTTTCCGCAGCCCGCGACCAGAAGCGCAAGGGCCAGAAAAACAGCAGCGCCCCCACGCCCGAGGGCGCGCCAGCCGCTGAGCTTGCTCGGGCTCAAAGCTCGGTCAGCGCGGCAATCCGAGTATCCAGCCGGGGATGGCGGATGGCGTCGGCGATACCCCAATCGGGCTCATCGATCCACATGTGAAGCGCTGCCACCGTTGGCGATGGTACCTGAGCGGTCTGGGCAGAAAGTGTCATCAGCGCAGACAGCAGGCCGGGAGGGTACCGAGTGAGCGACACCGCCTCGAAGTCGGCGGCCAGGCCCCGCTGGGCGGGCAGCACCCGGTCCATCACCCGGCGACGCAGCCAGCCGACCGTTGTGAGCGGCCAGGCCAACAGCACTCCGGCCAGCGTCTCGAATGCGGCATCGCCTCGACGAATCCGGCAGAGGTGATGGGCCACCAGCCCTTCCAGCTCGATGCGCTCGAGTTGCTCCACTGCGCCGGATGTGACGACGATGGCCGCGTGGGCGGGGGTGCGGGCCGCGGCCAGAGAGTTGATCGAATGGGAGTGGATCACCCGCAGTTCGGGGGTGGGGATGCCGTGGCTGACGCAAAGGCCCTCCAACACGTTTTCGATCGCCTCCTCCACTTCGCCGTGGGGAGCGGTGCTCTTGGTGAGGCGAAGAAGGAGTCGCCACGCGGCCAAGTGCAGTCCTATGGCCGCAACCACACCGACGATCGCGCCGATCACCAAACAAACAAGCCAGGGCAATCCGATCAAGACCAGGATCGCCAGAACCACCGCGCCGACAATCACCCCCAGTGTGACGAGGGCAGCTGCAGACCGGCGTCGGCTTGTGCTCATTCGACCTCCTGGCTTTCTTGCCGCGGGGGCTGGGGGCTGCGGACCCGGCGGCGGGCAGCCAGGTCGGCATAGATCTCGGCATAGCGGCTGGCCAGCGTGTCCATGGAGAACTGGTGGGCTCGGTCGAGTCCCGATTCCACCAAGGATGCCGCGGTGTCTTCGTCGAACAGCACCCGCTTCAGGGCCGCGGCCAACGCCGCGGGATCGCCCGGCTCGGAGAGAAGCGCGTCGCGACCGGGCCGGGCGACGATGGCGTAGGCGTCGAGATCGGAAGCCACGATCGGAGTCTTCGCCGCCATGGCCTCAAGCAGCACCACGCCGAATGACTCGCCGAACAGAGACGGGGCGCAGAACACGTCGGCCCCCCGCAAGCGGGCCTGCTTCTCGGCGTCGGAAATCCTACCCAGCCATTCAACCCGGGGATCATTGCCGGTGCGCGCTCTCAGGGCATCGGTCTCGGGGCCATCGCCTCCCACCCACAGCCGTACTTCATCGGGCAGGTATTGGAGGGCGTCGATGAGGATGCCCAATCCCTTGCGAGGCTCGAGGCGGCCCACGAAGAAGATGGTGGGATGAGGCGCAATGATCGGCTCGGCTGAGGGGGCGTCCAACTCCACTCCGTTGAACACCAGCTCGTATCGACCGCCCAACTCCCCCTCGGCCAAGCGGCGGGCGTCCTCGGATACCGCGCAGCGATAGTCCAGGCGGTTGGCCACCGCTCTCACTATGGGGCGCAGATACTGGTAGGCGGTGCTGTGGCCGGCCCGGTGGAAGGTGCCCAGCAGCGGCGCCGACTTCATCACGGCCGCGGTGTTGGTGGGGCCGGGGGCGAGGGGCTCGTGGAGGTGAAGCACGTCGAATCGCTCATCGCGCAGCACCCGTATGGTGCGGAGTTGGGCCGGGGGGTCGGGGGCCAGGGGGGCGATGGAGCCGTTGGCCGCGGTGGGCAGGCTGTTGCCCAAGGGAGTAACCGACTCGTCGGGCGGAGGACCGTCGCACGGGGCCAGCACCCGGGCTTCCACCCCCATACGACGCAGGGAGCGGGCCAGTCCCATCACCTGGCCTTGGACACCGCCGGGGATGGTGAGGGAGTAGGGGCAAACCAGGCCGACCCTCATTTGGGCTTCCTCGTCATCCGGGCTTCCTCGTCATCCGGGCGTCCTCACTCGCGTGGACCGCTCAACTTGATCAGGCTGCTGGTGCAGGCCACTTCGTTGCTGGCGGAATCTTTGGAGGGCTTCTTCATCGCTCGGCCAGTTGGTCTGCATCAGGTGCCACTGCTCTGGAGCGGCGCGGATCAGCTCTTCCAAAGCCAGGGCCAGATCTTGGGTGACCCGGGTCACGTCGGCCCGCAAGCGGCCCTGTCGCTCAGCGGGAACCGGAGGGAGCACCACACCCCGGTGGTTGGGCCCGTCTTGGTAGACCGCGGTGGGCAGAATCGCCGCGCCGGTCCGCAGAGCAAGGGTGGCTGGGCCGCCGGGCAACAGGGTGCGCTCACCGAAGAACTCCACCTCCACTCCCCCGCGGCCAACCTGTCGATCGGCGAGCAGACACACCACCTGCCGGGACCGCAACGACTTGATGAGCACCGAGACCGCGTCCGGACCCAGGGCCACAATGTCGATGCCCATGCGGCGGCGCTCCTCCACCATCCAATCGAACAGCCGGGCCGGCTTGAGCGGCTCGACTACGGAGATCACCGGGTAGCCCGGAATGCGAGCCATCCACGTTCCCGCCCACTCCCAGCCTCCGAGGTGGGGAAGGGCCAGTATCGGGGCCGTGCCGGAGTCGATGGCCTCTTGAATGTGGTTGAACCCCTGATGGCTGAATCCGGCTTCCACCTCGGCGTCGTCCAGATCGCCGAGCCGGGCGCCGTCGAACCAGTATCGGGCGTAAGACTCGAACGAGGCTCGCACCGCTTGGGCCAGCGCTTCACCTTGCATTTCGGGGCCGCACACCCTCTGGAGGCGGCGCTCGGTGATGAAGCGACGCTCGGGCAGCATCCGGTACGCGCTCCGGCTGATGGCCCGGGTGAGGGCTGCTCCCACCGATCGCGGCAACCGGCGAGCCAGGGCGGCCCCGCTGCGGTACAGCACCACGTCGGCCGAGAGGCGGCGGGTTCGGTGTATCGGAGCAACCGTCTCGGCAGTGTCGGTCATACTGAATGCAGGGAGTCGGCCTGACGCCAGACCTTGGCAAACCGATAGACGGCGGTGGCGGCAGTGAGGCCCAGCATGGCCCACAGTATGGGGATCAGCACGAAGCTGAAGGCCAAACCGGCTCCGAGCACGAAGAACCGTTCGGCCCGCTCCATGAGGCCGCCCTTGGCGTCGAGCCCGAGCGACTCGGCCTTGGCCCGCAGATAGGAGACCAGCGAGGCCACCGCCATGAGGGCCACTGGCAACATGAAGATGCGCCCCGGCTCATTGGAGCCCAAGTACCAGGCCACCCCCCCGAACAGCAGGGCATCGCACACCCGATCGCTGGCCGAGTCGAAAAAGGCGCCCCGGACCGAGCTGGTGCCCGATGCTTTGGCGATGGGCCCGTCGAGGGCGTCGGAAAGACCGGTGAGGATCAAGAAGACCAGGCCGAGGATCAGCTGGCCTCGACCGATGACCACGGCGGCCACCGCAGCCATGACAATGCCGAAGGCGGTAACCCCATCGGCGCTCACGCCCAACCGGCAGAGGACGGCTCCGATGGGATCAAGCCCACGATTGACCGCCGAGCGCCAATTGCCGTCGAACATGTGGCCTCTACTCTACTTCTGAGCCTGAACGCAGGTCAGTCCAGTCTTCGGGATTGGGTTGCACCAACTGGGCCCAGTCTTCGGGATTGGGCTGCACCAGCTGGTCGATCAGATCGCCGGTGATGCCGTCCACAAACACCAATCCCCGCTGGTCGGGCTGGGGTTCGTTGGAGTAGAGCAGGATGCGCCAAGTGGGGCGGCTGAACCAGCCTCGCCACCCCATTTGGGCCGATGCATGGCCCACGGGAAAGCCCACTGCGCCGGTAGCGATCACCAATGCGTCCGACTCGTCGATTTTCAGCTCCTTCCCACAGACGAAGCCATAGACGGCGAATACGGCCAAGGCGATGGCTGCGGCCAAGAACCCTCCGTTGACCAGGGGACTATCGGAGGCAACGGCCCAAACCACCGTGCCTACCAGTGCGGCTGACAAGTAGATGATGGCCGGGATCCGGCGGCGGCTGTTGTTGGGAAACAGATAGGGGCCGACGTATTCGCTGACGTTCAGCTCCTGGGGAAGCTCATCGGTGATCTCCGCGTCGGACACAACGAAAGGCTACCCACCTTCCAAGGCACTTCTCAGCTTGGACCATGACTCGGCCAGGGGTTCGGGGAGCACTCGAGTCTCGGCCGAGGTTGTCATGAAGTTGGTGTCGCCCCGCCAGCGGGGCAGGCAGTGGACGTGCAGGTGGTCGGGGATGCCGGCGCCGGCGGCCGCTCCCAAGTTGAGGCCCACGTTCACGCCATCGGGCTTGTAGGCCCGGCGAATGGCCGCCACCGCGGCTCGAACGGCGGCCCACAGTTCATCGCTCTCGATATCGCTGAGATCGGCCAGGTCGGCCACCGGCCGGTTGGGCACCACCATCAGATGACCGCTGCCGTAGGGAAAGGCGTTGAGCACCGCGAAACAGGTCACACCCCGCCACAAGATGCCGGTCTCCTCTTCGGGTTCGGGGGCGGCCAATATCTGCTCGAACAGGGTGGCCTCTCCCGGCTCAGAGCCAGCGTCCGCAATGCCCGCAACGTACTGGCTGCGCCACGGGGCCCACAGACGCTCAAGCATCAGCGGTGTGTTTCCACATCGTCAGCCAGCCGGGCCGCAAAGTCCTCCAACGGCACGCCCCGCTCGTCGCCGTCGCTGCCCCGGGCGTTCACTCCCACGGTGCCGTGGGCCACATCGTCGTCGCCCACCACCAGCACATAGGGCAGCTTCTGGAGTTTGGCCGCCCGGATGCGCCGACCCAGCGGCTCCTGAGCGTCGGCCACCTCCACTCTGAATCCGGCTCGGCTTAGGCGGGCCTCCACGTCGGCGGCATAGTCACCATGGGAGGCGGCCACCGGCAAGATGGCGGCTTGGACCGGGGCCAGCCAGGCCGGGAACGCACCGCTGCAATGTTCGATGAGCACCCCAAAAAAGCGCTCGATGGCGCCCATGAGGGCACGGTGGATCATCACCGGCCGGTGGCGGTTGCCATCGGAGCCCACATATTCGAGGCCGAATCGCTCGGGAAGCTGAAAGTCAACCTGGAGAGTGGACAGCTGCCAGCTCCGCCCGATGGCGTCGCGCACGTCGATGTCGATCTTGGGCCCGTAGAAGGCACCGCCCCCCTCGTCCAACTCGTATTCCAGCCCGGAGGCCTCCAGGGCATCTCGGAGGGCCTCAGTGGCCAATTCCCACTCGGCGTCTTCACCAATCGACTTTTCCAGCGGCCGGGTGGCCAATCGAGCTTCGAACGAGTCGAATCCGAATGCCCGAAGCACCGACAGCACGAACGCCACCAGCGAGGCGATCTCGGCGGGGGCCTGCTCCCGGGTAGCGAATATGTGGCTGTCGTCCTGGGTGAATCCCCGGATGCGCATCAGGCCGTGGACCGCCCCTGACAGCTCGTAGCGGTACACCGTGCCCAACTCGAACAGTCGAACTGGCAGATCCCGATAGGAGCGCTGGCTGCTCTTGAAGATGAGCACGTGGAAGGGGCAGTTCATCGGCTTGAGGTGGTAGGAGGCGCCGTCCAACTCCATCGGCGGGTACATGCTCTCCCGGTAGAAGTCCAGATGGCCGCTGGTCTCCCACAGGTCCGAGCGGGCTATGTGGGGGGTGACTACCGACTGGTAGCCAGCCTCGTCGTGCCGGTCGCGGCTGTAGTCCTCGATGATGCGGCGCACCGCAGCCCCTTTGGGGTGCCACACCGCCAGCCCCGGTCCCAACTCGGTGGGCCAAGACAGAAGGTCGAGCTCTCGGGCCAGGCGGCGGTGGTCGCGCTTTTCCGCCTCGGCCAGCCGGTGCAGGTGGGCGGCTAGGTCTTTTCGAGACGCCCAGGCCGTGCCATAGATGCGCTGCAAGGAGGGGCGGCCTGCATCGCGGCGCCAGTAGGCCCCGGCCACGCTCATCAGCTTGAAGTGCCCTAGGCGGCCGGTGGATGGAACGTGGGGGCCACGGCACAAGTCGATGAAGGAATCCGAGTTGCGGTAGTAGCTGATTTGGCCATCGCCGGCCACCTCGTCGGCCAGCTCGTCGGCCGACTGGCCGCCAGCCGACTGCCCGCCAGCAGCGGCATCGGAGGCCATGGCCACCGTCTCGATGATCTCCCGCTTGTAGGGGTGGTCTGCGAACAGCTCCAGCCCTTCCTCGACCGGCACCTCATGGCGCTCAAACGGCTGATCGGCGGCAATGATCTCCTGCATCCGTGTCTCGATGGCCTCAAGGTCGTCATCGCTGATGGTGTCCCCGTCGGGCAAGTCGAAGTCGTAGTAGAAGCCGTCTTGAATGGGCGGGCCCACCGCGTAGGTGGCTCCGGGGTACATCTCCAGCACCGCCTGGGCCAGCACATGGGCGGTGGAGTGGCGCAGCGTTTCCAGGCCGGCGTCGCTGTCGGCAGTGATGATCGCCACCTGCTGGCCGTCGGCTAGCGGACTGTTCAAGTCCACCTCGACATCGTCGACGGTGGCGATCAGCGCCGCCTTGGCCAGACCGGGGCCGATGTCGGCGGCCAAGTCGCCCGCGGTACCGCCCGAGGGAATCGTACGCGTGCTGCCGTCGGGGAGAATGACGCTGATTTCAGCCATGGCTCAACAAATTAACCTTTCGGCCTAACTGTGCCTGCCCAATTATCGCGAACGGCCCGCTACGAGAGCCGGACGCCGAGCAGGGCGGCTGCCGGTTGAATCCCCCCTGCTGAAGCGGCATCGTCGATGGCCGCGACCGCCGAGGGAGTGTCCAAATCGTTGTCAAGGCAAGCCCGGACCTGCTCCAGGACCGCAGGAGCTGGGTCGGAGCTGCCATCGGCCGCCGCTTGCCAGGCCTCGAGGCGCTCAGCAGCGGCGGGCATGACCGAATCGTCCCACTCCCAGGAATCCCGGTAGTGATGGGCCACAATGGCCAAGCGGATGGCCCGAGGGTCGTACTCCTTCAACAGGTCTGAGACGAACACCAGGTTGCCCAATGACTTGGACATCTTGGCGCCGTCCATCCGCACCATGGCCTGGTGCATCCAGTGGCGCACGAACTGCTTGCCGGTAACCACCTCCGATTGAGCGGCCTCGCACTCGTGATGGGGGTAGATCAGGTCGGACCCTCCTCCGTGAAGATCCACGGTGTCGCCCAGTTCCCGCATGGCCAGTGCCGAGCACTCGATGTGCCAGCCGGGACGGCCTGGGCCCCACTTGGAGTCCCAGGCAGGCTCGTCGGGGGCGGACTTCTGCCACAGCACGAAGTCGAGGGGGTTGCGCTTGTTGGGATCGTCAGGGTTGCCCCCGTGTTCGGCGGCTAGGGCCAGCATGGTGTCCTGGTCGAAGTGGCTGACCTGGCCGAATCGGTCGAAGGCGGAGATGTCGAAATACACCGACCCGCCAGCCTGATAGGCGTACCCCCGGTCCAAAACGAGGCCGATCATCTTGCGGATGTCGGCGATGGCCGACGTGGCCCGGGGCTCCGACCAGCACGGCAGCATGTCCAAAGCCTCCATATCGGAGTCGAACCGGGCAGTCTCGGCCGCAGCCAGATCCAGATAGTGGACGCCTATCTCCCGGGCCTTGCGGAGGATGTCGTCATCCACGTCGGTGATGTTGCGCACGCAGCGGGTTTCGTGGCCCCGGTCGCGCAGCCGCCGTTGGAGCACGTCGTAGGCCACATAGGTGGCGGCATGGCCCAAGTGGGTGGCGTCGTAGGGGGTGATGCCGCAGGTGTACATGGCCACCACCGGCCCCGGCTCGAACGGCACCACTGCCTGACGAGCAGTGTCGTAGAGGCGCATCGGACCCGACGGGGATGCGGCCGGAGATGGGGAGGAGGGCATGGCCGACGGGCTCAGCCGTCTTCGAGGCCCAACCCAGTGAAGCGGACCGCCACCCGGGTCTTGTAGCGGACGTTCAATTGAAGCAGCACAGCGGTAAAGGCCTCGACCGGGCTCGCGCCCGACAGCGGACCGGCGTCAAGGGCACGGACACCGGGGAGCTTGTTCATGACTTCCATGGTGGTGACGGTGGCCTCGGGATGGTCGGAGCACACCAGTACGTCGCAGTCCACCGGCCGGCTGAGGTCGCCCAGATCATGGGCTGGCACATGGTGGAGGGCGCCCGATACCAGGGCTTGGGGTACCGCAGCCTGCACCGCCGCCGCGATCGAGCCCCGGGAGGGCACCAGCGGCTGGAACTCTCGGCCCATCTTGGCCAGGGCGTTGGCCATGCTGATGACCACCTTGCCGGCCAGCTCATCGGCCACTGTGGCCGCTGTGGCCGCGGCGGCATCCCAGGGGGTGGCCACCACCACCACGTCGCAAGACGCGGCACCGGGATTGGCCGAACCGGTCAGGGGGAGTTGGCGGTCGGGCCATTCTGCCAACAAGCCCTCGCAGATCTCGGCGGCCCGCTCCGCCGAACGCGACCCCACCACGGTCTCGATTCCCACCGATGCCAACCGGACAGCCAAGGCTCGGCCCGCCGGTCCTGTGCCTCCGAGAATCCCGATCCGCATCGGCCTAACGGTATAGGAGGTGTACTCCCGAACCCACATAGGACCATGTCAAGGCGAGTAGCCTCCAACGATTATGGGACTCCTCGACGGGAAACGGATTCTGGTCACCGGTGTTCTAACCGATGCCTCGCTGGCCTTCGGAATCGCCTCGCTGGCCGCCGTTGAGGGTGCGGAACTGGTGCTGACCGGCGCGGGGCGGGGCCTGAGCCTCACCGAGCGAACCGCCCGCAAGCTGCCAGGCTCACCACCGGTGCTGCCCTTCGACGTAACCGACCCCGACCATCCCGCCGCACTGAGAGACGAGCTAGCCGACCGGTGGGGGTCGGTGGATGGTGCCGTTCACGCCATCGGGTTCGCCCCCGAGGTGTGCTTGGGCGACGACTTCATGGCGGCGGGATGGGATGACGTGAAGGTGGCCTTGGAGATCTCGGCCTATTCGCTCAAGACCCTGGCCGAGGTGGTGGTGCCTCTCATGGACGACGGAGGGTCGATTGTGGGGTTGGACTTCGATGCCACCGTGGCCTGGCCCTTCTACAACTGGATGGGGGTGGCCAAGGCGGCCTTCGAGTCCACTGCGCGGTACCTGGCCCGCTCGCTCGGCGACCAGGGCATCCGGGTGAACCTGGTGGCCGCCGGGCCGATCCGCACCATGGCCGCCCGCTCCATTCCCAGCTTCGAGGTGTTCGAGGACACTTGGGGTGACAAGGCCCCGCTGGGCTGGGATGTCAAGGACTGCTCAGCGGTGGCCAAGGCCGCGGTGGCCCTATTGTCGGACTGGTTCCCGATGACCACGGGCGAGATGGTCCATGTGGACGGCGGCTACCACGCCATGGGGGCCTGAACCGGCCCTGGGTAGCCGCTACCTGTCGGCCAACGGGTGGACGATCTCGTCGGCGAACTGGTTGATGGCGTCGCGATAGGCGGTGGCGTTTTCGAGGAGTCCGTCGCGTTGGTCGGTACTCACATCGATGAGAGTGGCCCAGGGCAGAGCGAAAAGCCCGGTGACGCCCAATTCCTCCTCTGCTCGGCGATAGAGATCGAGCGAAGGCGGCTCGTAGAAGCCGGTGATGATCTCGAAGGGATCGTCAGCCCGGCCTTCCTCTTCCAGAAGGGCTCGCAGGCGGCCAAGAATGTCGGCCAGCGTGTCCCAGTCGTAGGCGTTGCCGATCCATCCGTCGGCGTGGCGGGCCGCCCGGCGCAACGCCGGCCCGGAATGGCCGCCGGTGTAGATGGGGATGGGCTCATCGGGCGCCGGACCCATCATCATCGGCGGGATGTCATAGAACTCGCCGTGGAACTCCACCCAGCCCGGCTTCCACAGCTCGCGTAGGGCCTCGATCATCTCGTTGGTGCGGGGACCGCGGTTGTCGAAGTCCTGGCCCATCTGCTCGAACTCCTCGCGCATCCAGCCCGCGGCCATTCCCAGCGCCACCCGATTGCCGGAGATCACTGCGGCAGTGGACACCTGTTTGGCCACCGAGAGGATGGGTCGGTTGGGGGCGATGAAGATGTTGTTGGAGAAGTGCAGGCGCTCGGTGGCACCGATCATCGCCCCGATGGTCACAAAGCTGTCAGGCCAGGACGTCTCCGGGTCCCATATGGGCCGGCCGTCCTCGTAGGGCGAGTACGGATACGGGCTCTTGAGGTCTTGGGGGTAGAAGATGTGATCCGACAGCAGCATCCCGTGGTATCCGGCCTCATCAACCATTCGGGCAATCGGCACCAGCTCGGTGCTCTTCATGAATGCGGTCACACACCAGAATTTCATGCCGCCATTATGTCCCATGTTTTGGCGGAGCGGGCCCGGCTGGGTCGGTCTCGTCGAAGAGATCGCCCACTAGCACCTCCAGCACATCTTCCAGAGTGACCAAGCCGACAGTGCGGCGGCGGGCACCCTGGCGGACAACAGCCAGATGGCGTCGGCTGCCCTGCATCAGTACCAGCGCTCCCTCCAAGGAGGTCTCCTCTTCGATGGCCGGTACAACCCTGATCAGCTCGTCGCCGAGAGGCTGCGACCCCCGATCACCGGTCATATCGAGGAGGTCCTTGGCATGGACGAACCCGACCACCTGATCAGGCGAGCCGTTCTGGACCAAGACCCGGGAATGGCCGCTGGCATTCATCAAATCGAGCACCTCGTTTACCGTGGCCTCCCTCTCCACCGCCACGATCCGCTCGCGAGGCACCATCACGGCCCGCACCGGTCGAGCGGCCAGCTCCAGCGCGCTAGACAGCAGCGTCCGGTCGAACTCGTCCAACAGCCCCTCGGCGGCCGAGTGTTCCACGAGGGCAGCAAACTCCTGGGGGGTACGGGCAGTGGGCAGTTCGTCGACGGGCTCCACCCTGCACAGCCGCACCATCCCCCGGCTGATGCGGTTCAGCAGCCCGATGAGCGGACCGAAGACGATGGCATAGAGGCGGTTCATTGGGGCCAGCCACATGGCGGTGCGCTCGGCCCCGGCCAGGGCGATGTTCTTGGGGACCATCTCCCCCAGCACCATGTGCAGGTACACCACCAGGGCCAGCGACACCGCGAACGAGATGGTGTGCAGCACCCCGGAGGGCAGATGCACGAAGGATTCCACCGCTCGCTCGATGAGGCGGGCCACTGCCGGCTCCGCCACGAAGCCCAATCCCAGCGACGCCATGGTGATGCCGAGCTGGGCGCCGGCCAACTGCCGGTTGAGGTCGCTCATGGCCGCCAATGCCATCCGGGCCCGGCGGTTGCCGGCTTCGGCCAACGGCTCCAGGCGGGACCGCCGGGCGGCGATGAGCGCGAACTCCACCGCCACGAACCCGGCATTGGCCACCAGCAGCACCACCGCAATCACGATGTACAGCGCGGTCACTGGCCTGCTCGAATCTGACGGGTTGGGTGGCCAGAGGCCACCCGGCGCAAGCGGACAGCGTCGATGCGGTGCCGGTCGACCGATTCGATCTGGAACTCCCAGCCCTGGAAGCGGAATACCTCGCCCGCAGCGGGGATCCGCTGAAGGTAGTCCAAGATGAAACCGGCCAGGGTCTCGTAGTCGCCGTCGGGCACGCGGAGGCCGGTCATGTCCTCCAATTCGTCGGGATGGATCCCGGCCTGGATCACCAGCTCTCCGGCCTCGCGGGCTACCGCCGGGGGCTCGGTGTCGTCGTGCTCGTCGGCAATCTCCCCCACGATCTCCTCTACCAAGTCCTCCTGGGTGACGATGCCCGCAGTGCCGCCGTGCTCGTCCAAGACCACGGCCAGGGGACTCCGCTGGGATCTCATGTCCAACAGAAGAGAGCGCAGATCCCGGGTCTCGGGCACGACCAGCGGCGATCGCATGATTGCCGACACCGGCGTGGAGGCCCACTTACCGGTCGGCACCTCGTACACGTTCTTGACCAAGGCCACGCCCACCACATCGTCGATATCGACGCCGATGACCGGAAAGCGGGAGTACCCCGTCTGGCCGGACAGCGAGACCAGGTAGGCCACCGACTGGTGATGCTCGATGGCGACCACCGACACCCGGGGAACCAGCACGTCGGCGGCATCGTGTTCGGCAAAGCGAATCGCCCGGGTCAACAAGCGAGCTCGGGCCGGGCGCATCGACCCCTCTTGGCCCGAGGATCGGATCAGCCAGGCCAACTCCTCGCGGGAGCGGGCCTCGCTCAGCTCCTCCGTGGGCTCGATCCCCAACCGGGTCACCACCCAATTGGCCGAACCGTCCAACAGGCGAATGAACGGCCGAGTGACCGCGGTGAAGCCCCTCATAGGAGCGGCCAAGCGCATGGCCGTGGGCTGCGGGCGGGCAATGGCCAGGGTCTTGGGCACCAGCTCCCCCAACACCATCTGAACAACCACGGCGATAATCAGCGCGGCGGCGATGGAAAGGCCGGTGGCAGCGCCCTCGGAGATGCGTTCGGCCACCGGCTCCAGGGCCTCGGCAATGGACGGCCGGGCGATGAAGCCCAGCGCCAGCGATGTGACGGTGATGCCGAACTGCGCCCCCGATAACTGGAACGACAGGGTTTTGAGCAGCGACAGGGTGGTCCGGGCCGCCCGTCGACCCTCGGTGGCCAGCCGCTCGATGCGAATCCGGTCAACTGCCACCAGGGCGAACTCGACGGCCACGAAAACCGCGTTGGCTCCGATCAGAAGCGCAGCGGCCACCAACCCCACTGAGGTGGTCCAGCTCATGGGCTACCGAATACCAGGAATAGGGCAACTACCAGGCACAGGGCTTGGCATCGGCCATATTCTTTAGAGAGACTAAACATGTGAGTCTCAAACCATCGCCGTCTCGAGTGGCGCTAGAAGCAGCTCAGGCGGCGACGCGCCTCGCCCGCCAAGTGGCGGTGGCGCTGGTAGACCTGGACTTGTCACCCTCCCAGTATCGCCTGCTGCTGTTCCTTTCGGAAGGAAACGCGGCTGCTTCGGCCGTGGCCGGGCGGCTGGCGGTGAGCCGGCCCAGCGTGACCGCCCTGGCCGACGGGTTGGAGAGGCGGGGTCTGCTCCAGCGGAAATCCGACCCGGCCGACCGTCGCAAAGTAGCCCATGAGCTGACCGAGGCAGGACGGGAAGCGCTCGCTGCGGCCGACGCTGCAGTGGCCGAGCGGATCACCAGGATCGCCTCCCATCTCGACGATGACCTGACCGATCGGGCGATGGACGGGCTGGCCCTTTGGAATGAGGCGTTGAACCGGTATCGAACCGCTATGGAGGCCGAGAAGTGACTGCGGTTGATGTCGGACCAGTCGGCACTCCTGATTTTGAGCCGGTCGCGGTAGCGGCCCAATACGACCCGCCCCCGGCAGGAATAGACCCCGACCAAACCAAGGGCTGGATGAAGCGGCTCTGGCCATTGGTCAGGGCCTACCGCCGGACAATGCTGATCGGCGTGGTTACCGGCGTGGTGGCCCTGGCCATCCAGGCCGCCGTCCCGGCATTGGGCCGCTCGGCGGTGGACGCGGCCATCGAAGGCAACCGCCAGGCGCTGTGGATTGTCTTCGGGCTCACCGCAGCCTTCGGAATCGGGCGGCTGGTCTTCGGCGGGGTTTACCGGTACCAGCTGTTCAAGCTGGGCTGGAACGTGGAGACCGACCTGCGGGCCATCATGTACGAGCACCTGACTCGGCTGTCGTTCTCGTACTACGACCGCACCCAGTCGGGAGAGGTCATCTCTCGGGCCAACAGCGACATCCGCTCGCTGCAACTGCTGCTCGCCTTCGGACCACTCGTCAGCATGAACGTGCTCATGTTCGTGATGGCACTGGGGTTCATGGTTTACGTCCACCCCTGGCTGGCGCTGGTGGCGCTGGCCCCGCTGCCCGGCGTGTACTGGTTCGGCCTGAAGTTCCGCAATCAGGTGTTCCCGCTGTCGTGGGTGACGCAGGCCCGCATGGCCGATTTGGCCACCATCGTGGACGAGAACGTGAACGGCACCCGAGTGGTGAAGTCTTTCGCCGCCGAAGAGCGCCAGATCGCCCTTTTGGGCCGGTCGGCCCAGCGCATCCAGTGGACCAACGTGGAGATCGCCAACAGCCGATCCCGCTGGAATCCCCTCATCGAGTCGCTGCCCCGACTGGGCACCGCCATGGTGGTGCTCTACGGCGGCTGGCTGGCCATCGAGGGAGTGGTGTCGATCGGGACGCTGCTGGCGTTCAGCGCCTACGTGATCATGCTCCAGGTTCCCTTCCGCATGGCGGGGTTCATGCTCATGCAGGGCCAGCGGGCCAGCGCCGCGGCCCAGCGCATCTATGAGATCCTCGACGAGGCGCCCGAGATCGTTGACTCCCCGACCGCAGAGGACATCGTCGATCCCCGAGGACAGGTGGACTTCGAACAGGTCAGCTTCGGCTACAACCCTGAGACCCCGGTGCTCGACGATTTCACCCTGCACATCGAACCGGGCGAGCGGGTGGCCATCGTGGGCAGCACCGGATCCGGCAAGTCGACCGTGGCCCGGCTCCTAGACCGGTTCTACGACGTGGACGGTGGCTCGGTTCGCATCGACGGTCTCGACGTAAGGGATGTGACCTTGCGAAGCCTGCGCCACACCGTCGGGCTGGTGCTGGACGAGCCGTTCCTGTTCTCCGCGTCGGTCCACGACAACATCGCCTACGGCCGCCCTGACGCCTCCCGCTCCGACGTAATCACCGCCGCGGCGGCGGCCCAAGCCCACGGCTTCATCAGCGAGTTGACCCACGGCTACGACTCGGTGGTCGGCGAGCGGGGCTACACCCTGTCGGGTGGCCAGCGCCAGCGCATCGCCATTGCCCGGACGCTGTTGGCCAATCCCAAGGTGCTGGTGCTGGACGACGCCACCAGCGCCATCGACGTGACCGTGGAAGAGGCCATCCACAACGCCCTGCAAGAGCTGATGGCCAACCGCACCACCATCATCATCGCCCACCGCCTGTCCACCATCAGCCTGGCCGAGCGGGTGGTGGTGATCGATCGGGGCCGAGTGGCCAACATGGGCACCCACGCCGAGCTGCTGGCCACCGATCCCCACTATGTGGAGATCCTGGCCCGCCATAGCGACGATGGATCAGACGGCGTTTCGGGCAACGGGGACGGCGACCGCACCAGGCGCCGTGCCCCCGATGCGGAGGTGGGCCGCAGCCGAACCGGGTTCTCCGACGGGACCGGCGATCCCTGGCTATTCGGGAACGGGCGCTAGCGGTGGGCTGGGGAGGGTATTTCGGCGGGCCCCAGGCCCAGAGCGCGGCCCGCGACGCCGGGCTCCCCCATGCCGGAGTGCCCGGCAACCTGCGAGTCCAGGTGGAGGAGGTGCTGAGGAAGGAGCCGGAGTATCCCCCGGTAGATGTCGACTTCAGCCACCGCCAGCCCGCCGACCCGCCCCTCACTCTGCGCACCTTGCTGTGGCCCTTCCGGCGCCAATTGGCCATCGCGCTGCTGTTGGTGGTGATCGAGTCGGCCATGATGCAGACGGGCCCGCTGCTGGCCCAGATAGGCATCGACCACGGCGTGCGGTCGGGCAACCTCCAAGTGCTCCTGGTGGTGGCCGCCGTGTTCTTGAGCACGGTGGTGGCCCATGCATTCAGCTCGTCATTGCGCATTCGCTATACCGGCAAGCTGGGCGAGCGGCTGATGTACGCCTTGCGGATGCGGGTGTTCTCCCACTACCAGCGGCTGTCGCTGGACTTCTTCACCAGGGAGAAGGCGGGCGTACTGATGACCCGCATGACCAGCGACATCGAGGCCCTGACCGTGCTGTTCCAAGAGGGCCTGGTGAACTTCGCGGTGCAAACGCTGGTGCTGGCGGTGATCACCGGTGTGCTGTTCTACCTGAATCCGCTGCTGGCGGTGCTGACCCTCGTGATCGTGGTGCCGGGCACGTTCGTGCTCAGCATCTGGTTCCGGAGGGTGTCAAACCTGTACTACGGGCTGGTTAGAGACCGCATAGCCGACGTGCTGGCCGACTTGCAGGAGAGCCTGGCCGGCATCCGGGTGATCACCGCTCACAACCGCCGGCGCCACAACGTCGTCCACCACAACAATGTGGTGGGGCGGCACAAGGACGCCAACTTGGCCGGAGTGCGGGCCGCGTCCATCTACGCCCCCACCACCGAGGCCATTGTGATCATCGGCCAGGCCCTCCTCGTGGTGATCGGCGGGACCATGGTGATCAACGGGAGCCTGACCCCCGGTGAGCTCACGGCCTTCGTGCTGTACCTGACCTTCTTCTTCGCCCCCATCCAGCAGCTGGTGCAGCTCTACAACGGCTATCAGCAGGGGCAGGCTTCGGCCAAGAAGCTGCGCGAGGTGCTGATGAACGAGCCCTCGGTGGTGGAGGCCCCTGATGCCGTGGAATTGCCCCCCATCGAGGGAGAGATCACTCTCGACCAGGTGAGCTTCGGATATGAGGACGACACCCCGGTGCTGCACGACGTGAGCTTGCGGCTGGCACCGGGCGAGAGCCTGGCGGTGGTCGGGCCCACCGGGGCGGGCAAGTCCACGGTGGCCAAGCTCATCGCCCGGTTCTACGACCCCCAGCAGGGCACGGTCTGCATCGACGGCCACGACCTTCGCACGGTTACGTTGCCCTCGCTCCGCCGCCAGTTGGGGGTTGTGCCCCAGGAGCCGTTCTTGTTCTACGGATCCATCCGCGACAACGTGGCCTTCGCCCGGCCCGAAGCATCGATGGCCGAGGTGTTGGAGGCCTGTCGGGCGGTGGGGTTGACCGAGCTCTTGGAGCGGCTGCCCGATGACGTGAACTCCCAAGTACACGAGCGGGGAGCTTCCCTGTCGGCCGGCGAGCGGCAGCTTCTGGCTCTGGCCCGGGCGTTTCTGGCCCGGCCCCGGGTGCTGGTGCTGGACGAGGCCACCTCCAACCTCGACCTGCGATCGGAGTCGAAGATCGAGACCGCTTTGGACGTGGTGCTGGAGGGGCGGACGGCCATCATCATCGCCCACCGGCTGGCCACCGCCATGCGAGCCGACCGGATCGCGGTGGTGGAAGACGGCAGGATCACCGAGATCGGCACCCACGATGAGCTGGTGGCCCAAGGCGGCCACTACGCCGAGATGTACGCCACCTGGATGGCCCACGCCAACTGAGCACCATGGGCAGCCAGACGCGGACTTTGGCGCTGCGGATGACCGGGGTGGGATTCACTCGTGACAAGCGGCCCATCCTTTCCGGCGTGGATTGGGAGGTGGCTACCGACCAACGGTGGGTGGTGCTGGGGGCCAACGGCTGCGGCAAGACCTCGCTGCTGCGGATCGCTGCTCTCTATGAGCACCCCACCACCGGGACCGTCGAAGTGCTGGGCCAGCGTCTGGGCCAGGTGGACGTGCGCCGTCTGCGGCATCGGGTGGGGTTCGTATCCCCTGCGCTGGCCCAGATGCTGCGGCCCCATCTGAAGGCAGTGGATGTGGTGATGACCGCCCGCCACGGCGCCCTGGAGCCGTGGTGGCACGACTACACCGATGACGACCGGGAGCGGGCGGCATTGCTGCTGGAGCAGGTGGGAGCGGGGGGGCTGGGCGACCGCACCATCGCGACCTTGTCGTCGGGCGAGCGCCAACGGGTGCAGATCGCCCGCAGCCTGATGACCGATCCCGGTTTGGTCCTTCTGGACGAGCCCGCCTCCACCCTGGACTTGGGCGGCCGAGAGATGCTGGTGACCGACCTCGCCCGCCTGGCCGCCGACCCCGGCGCCCCTCCCCTGGTGATGGTCACCCACCGCACCGAGGAGATCCCCGCCGGCTTCACCCACGCCCTGCTCCTGCGCCAGGGCCAAGTGCTGGCCCAAGGCCCCCTGGAAGAAGTGCTGACCTCCGAATCCCTCTCAGCCTGCTTCGGCCTCCCCCTAGAACTAGAGCACCGCAATGGCCGCTGGCACTCCCAAGCTTGCTGAGGTGGAACTCCCCGAAATTGTCACTGCTGCGATGTAACTTCGATAGGTGGGATCTGCCCGGCCTAGACAAGGCACGGCTACCTCCAATTTCGGAGTAAGCCGGCGAGAAGGACACGATTCCTCCGCGTTCTATGGCCGGTTTCCGGTGCCAGAAATCAGCGAGGCCAATGACGTCTCCCCTCCGGCTTGCCTTGACCAGATCTGGGTTGGCGATGCCCGCAAGATGGACCTGCACGGGCAGGTCGCCGACGACTCCGTGGCGCTGGTGGTCACCTCGCCGCCCTATTTCGTGGGCAAGGAATATGAGGAGGCGGTGGGCCAGGGCCACATCCCAGCCGACTATGTCGACTTCTTGGACATGCTGGAAGAAGTCTTCTCCCAGTGCGTGAGCAAGCTGGAACCGGGCGGGCGCATGGCGGTGAACGTGGCCAATCTGGGGCGTCGGCCCTACCGGTCTCTGTCGGCTGACGTGACCGCCATACTTCAAGACCGCTTGGGGCTGCTGCTTCGGGGCGAAGTGATCTGGAAGAAGGCTTCCAGTGCAGGGGGCAGTTGCGCCTGGGGCAGCTTCCAGCGGCCGGGAAACCCGGTATTGCGGGACATTACCGAACGAGTGGTGATCGCCTCCAAAGGGCGCTTCGACCGGGCTCTGACCGCAGCCGAGCGGGCGGCTCAGGAGCTGCCCTCCGAGGGAACTGTCTTTGTGGATGAGTTCATGGAAGCCACTACCGACATATGGGAAATCTCCCCAGAGTCAGCCACTCGTGTCGGCCATCCTGCCCCGTTCCCGGTGGAACTGCCCCAACGGCTGATCGACCTCTACACCTACCGGGGCGATTTGGTGCTCGATCCCTTCGTTGGGGCAGGGACAACAGCTGTTGCCGCAGTTCGCACCGGACGGCACTACGTGGGCTTCGACACCGACGCCGACTACATCGAGTTGGCCGAGCAGCGCATCGCCGACGAACGCGAACGACTCAAGAAGCGATCAGACAAGCTCCAGTGGCAGGTCACGGTCGCTCCTTCTGCCAGTAGAGCCGAACCTGAATGGAGCGACAACTTCCAAGTCCGGGCCGTGCAACAAGGCCGAAAGGCCCAGGAATTGGCGCACGAAATTCTCCAACAGTGCGGATTCCGAGATATCCGAGAGAAGGTTCGTTTCCCCTGCGGGGTGGAGGTCAACTTCAGGGCTGTCGACCAATTGGGCCAAGAATGGCTGTTCGATGTGTCCGGTGCTTTCAGCGTGACCCAGCGCCCTGGGCTGCGCCGCACCGACACACTGTGGAAGGCGCTGGGCAGAGCCTCTGTTCTCCACGCCGAGGGAAAGCATCCTCGATTGGTGCTGTTGACCACCGACCGACCGGCATCCAATAGCGCAGGACATCGGGCACTAGAAGCAGTCAAAGGGGACGACCAGCCGGTCTTCGATGTCATCGAGATGCTTGCTGAGGCCGACTTGGAGCGCCTAGCCGAACTAGCCGAGGGCCGATTCCGAAGTTCTAGCCCCTAAAGGGAGATGACTTGGCCGCCTTGTTGGGTGGCTTGCCAGCGGAGGGCTTTGCGTTCGGCGAAGCCGATGCCGCCGTTCATTATCAGCGCGATCAGGGCCAGGATGAACACGATGGCGAAGGTGTCGCCGTAGGAAAGCTGGTTGGCTGCGGTGATGAGGCGCTGGCCAAGGCCCCGGCGGGCCGAGAAGATCTCACCGAACACCACCGCCAGCACCGAGATGACCGCCGACAACCGCAGCGCGCCGAACACCGCCGGGGTGATGCCGGGCAGCGTGACCTTGGTAAAGAGCTGCCGCTGGGAGGCGCCCATGGTGCGGGCCACCAGGTCCAAATCGGGATCGACCAATGCGACCGCGGCCTGGGTGGGCACCTGCACGATGAAGAACACGATGATCACGGCCAGGACCACCTTGGAGGTCTCGCCCACGCCGTAAACGATCAAGATCAGCGGCAGGAAGGCGATCTTGGGCATGGCGTTGATGACCACGATGAAGGGCCCCATAGTCTTGGCCGCCCTCCGGAAGCGTCCCAGAATGATGCCGATGACCAATCCGAGGATCGAGCCGATGACGAAGCCGAACAACGCCTCCTTCACCGTGACCCAGAGGTCCTGCCAGAACAGCTTCTCGTGGTAGATCTGGGTGAAGTACTCCCAGGTCTCACCGGGACTGGCCCGAAACGTCTCGGGCACATCGGGGAACGGCTGGATGCCGGCAATCGACAATGCGTCCCAGCCATTCCAAACGACCTCGTAGTGCCACAGCGCCCAGATTGCGAACAGGATCCCGATCCTCAATATCTGCACCGGGATGTCGAGCTGGCGCAGCCGATAGGCCCAGATCGACTCGTGAGGAATCAGCGCCTCCACTTCCTCCTGGCTGAGGGCATCGGCCAACCGGATTTGGTCGGCCATGTCGGCTTCCCGAGGCTCGTCGACGTCAGACGATCTCACCGCGCAGCTCCTCCCAAATCTTGTGCTCGGTCTCCCGGAACACCGGGTCGAACCGGAGCTCGTCGATCACCCGGGGCCGGGCCAAATCGACGATGGTGTCCGACTTGATGCGACCGGGACGGGCGGTCATCACCACCACCCGATCGGCCAATAGCACGGCCTCTTCGAGGTCATGGGTTACGAAGATGACCGTCTTGTGGGTCTCGTACCACAGTTCCAAGAACTCGGACTGGACGGTGAGGCGGGTCTGGGCATCGAGGGCGCCAAAAGGCTCGTCCATGAGCCACAGGTCGGGGTCGATGGCCAGCGTGCGGGCGATGGCCACCCGCTGGCGCATGCCCTGGCTGAGCTGGGAGGGGAACGAGTCGGCGAAACCCTCCAGCCGCAGCTTGGCCAGCAACTCCATGGCCCGCTCGCGCCGCTCCCCCCGGGGCACACCCCGGAACTCGAGCCCGAGCTCGACGTTGCGGCGAGCGGTGCGCCAGGGGCTCAACCCCGAGCGGGCCAGCATGTAGCCGATGTCGTCGCTGGGACCGTCGATCTCCTCGCCATGGCGCATCACCGAACCCCGGGTGGCGCCGATGATCCCGGCCAGCATGTTCAAAATGGTGGTCTTGCCGCAGCCGCTCGGCCCCACCACGGCCACGAACTGGCCGGGCGGGATGGAGAGGTCGATGTCTTGGACGGCGAGCACCGGCTCGTCTTTGGGGTGATCGCCCCCGAAGATGAGGGTCACATCCCTTAACTCGACCGCTGGATTCACAACGCCACCATCAAGACACCTTAGTCAGCCCCTCCGGTCGGGCGGCCTGACCAGACCGCCCGACCAGAAGAGGGGTTGGCTATGGAGAAACTGTGAAATCGTCGAAGTCCTGGGGCTCTTCGAGGATGCCTCGGCCGACGGCGTAATCCACGTTGTTCTGGAGCCGGGCGGGCTGGAGCGCGCCGTTGAGCGAGAAGATGCCGATGTTCCTCTCATAGACGATCTCGGCAACTTCGCCTTCCAACCCGAGGAAGCTGTTCATCAGCTCCAGGGTTGCATCGCGGTTGGCGGGATTGCGCAACCAGTCCATGGCGCCTCGCACTGCCTGGGCATAGATGGCCACCGTGTTGGGATTGTTGTCGAAGAATTCCCGGGAAGTGGTATTGACCGCCGACGGCCAGTCGAGTTCGTCGGGGAACTGGCCGGCTCGCAATGAGAACGGCGCATACCCGATGTCTTCGAACTCCGCCTGGCTCAGGCCGGGCTCGAAGGTGATGGCCCAGTCCACCTCACCGGAGGAGAGGGCGGCCAACGTGGTGCCCGAAAGGCCGGTGGCGATATAGGTGGCATCGTCGGGATTGAGGCCGGCCGAGTCATAGAGCTGGCGGGCGATCTGCTCGGCCGCCGCCCCGCGGGCCACAACACCCACCCGAGTGCCGTCCAGCGCGGCCATGGTGCAGTCGATATCGCCCTGCTCGCAGTCGATCTCTCCGAAATTGCTGCTGACCACGATGTCGAAGAAGTGCTTGTCCTGGATCTGCTGGAACATCACCACATCGAAGCCCGCCTGGCGGATGCCCAGCATGTTGTCGGGCGTGTTGACCGAGAACTGGACCTCGTTGGCAATCAGCGCGGCTGCATTGGCCGGACCGGAGGTACACTGGACGAACTCGCCGGTAACCCCGCGGTCTCCCAACATGCCCTTCTCCACGGCAACTTGCACCGCCAGCCCGTTGAACGAGGGCGCCTGGCAAATGCGGACCAGATCGGTCTCCGGCACGAGAGCCTCGGGCAGGATGACATCGATACCCGGACCCACCGCGAACTCGCCGAATTCCTGGGCCTCGGCGAGGATGCCTCGGCCAACGGCGTAGTTGACGTTGTTGGTGATCCGGACCGGGTCGAGCTCAGCGGTAACCGTCATCGAACCGATGTTGTTGTCGAATATGTACGCAGCCATTTCAGGGTCAAGGCCCAGATGGGCGTCCAACTCCTCCAAGACCGCGTCGCGGTTGGCCGGGTCGCGCAACCACTCCATGGCTTCGAGGATCGCCGCTCGATAATGCAAAACGGTGTTGGGATTGGCATCCCAGTAAGAGCGAGCGGTGAGCATGATCGCCGATGGCCAATCCAATTCGGTCGGCCCATCCCCCGCCCGCAGCCGGAACGGGGCGTAGCCGATGTCATCGAGTTCGGCTGTGCTCAAACCGGGCTCAAAGGTGATTGCCCAATCCACCTCGTCAGCGTCCAAGGCGGCCAGCGTGGTGCCAGCCAAGCCGGTGGCGATGTAGGTGGAATCGTCGGGGTCGAATCCGGCGGAGTCCAAGAGCTGGCGGGCGATCTGCTCGGCGGCGACCCCCCGGGCCACCACGCCAACTCGAGTGCCGTTGAGCGCGGCCATGGCGCACTCCCAATCGCCCTGCGGGCAGTCGATTTCGCCGAAGTTGTTGCTGACCACAATGTCGAAGAAGTGGTTGTCGACGACCTGGGCAAACATCACCACGTCGAAATCTGCGTTGCGGATCCCCAGCATGTTGTCGGGGGTGTTCAACGCGATGTCAACCTGGCCGGAGACCAAGGCGGCGGCTTGGGCGGCACCGGAGTGGCAGGCCACGAAATCCATCTCGAATCCCCGGTTCTCGGCGAAGCCTCTATTGGCCATCACCTTGGCATAGATCTGCGTGAAGGACGGCGCGTCGCACACCGTGACCACTGTGTCTTCGGGGGGCCCGATCTCCTCTATGACAACGGCGTCCTCTGCCATGCCGTCGCCGGAATCGTCGCCAGCCATGTCGCCGGAGTCATCGGCCATGTCGTCGCCGGAATCGTCGCCAGCCATGTCGCCGGAGTCATCGGCCATGTCGCCGCCGGAATCGTCGGCGGTCCCGTCATCGCCGGAATCATCCGAAGACGCCGCCGGGCCCGCTCCAGGGTCGTCATCGTCATTGCCACAAGCGGTGGCAACCAACGAAAACGCCAGAAGAATGGCGAAAAGCGAATACAGCCAAGAACGCGTTTTCATGGAGTCCCCCTCGGGCAGGCGCGGTTGCGCGACGTTCAGGCCGATAGTCCACCACCAAATTATAGGAAGCGCAAGATATGCGGCCCGGCGCGCCGCTACGCTGCCCTCGATGCCCGAAAACAGGCCGCCCAACATCTTGTTGTTGGTGTCCGATCAAGAGCGCCAGAGGGATTGGCTGCCGCCCGAAGTGTCGCTTCCCGCCCGCCGGCGCTTGTTGGACCAGTCGCTGGAGTTCCGCCGCCACTACACCCACACCTCGCCGTGCTCGCCGTCGCGGGCCACGCTGTTCACCGGGCTGCACATGGACGAGCACAGGGTGACCGAGAACTCCAGCTATCCCAACAACACCCAGCTCTCCACCGACATCCCCACCTTGGGCACTCGGCTGCGAGAGGCCGGATACCGCACCGCCTACAAGGGCAAATGGCACCTAGAAGCCGCCGCCGAGCCCGACATGGAGGCCTACGGCTTCTCCGACTGGACCGGCAACGACATGGCCTTTTGGGGGCTGCCGGGGAGCGGCACCGAGTTTGACGAGCCCATCGCCGCCGACTCGGCCGCCTGGCTGCGCGATCAACGGGGCGCAACCCAGCCGTGGTTCTTGACGGTGGGCCTGGTGAACCCCCACGACATCATGTGGTTCCCGCTCGACCAGCCCTGGTTCTGGGAGCAGGCGCCCGACTATGTGGCCCAGAGCCGGGAGAAGCTCGACCGGCGCAAGTGGGGCCGGGCCACCAACCTGCCCGCCTTCGCCCACGAGATCGAGCGGTGGTGTACCGAGCTGCCCGAGAACTTCGACGACGACCTCCACACCAAGCCCGATGTGCACCGCCGCTGGCTGTTGGAGATGGAGCGCAACAGCACCCCGGGGCCGATGGACCCCGGCGACCACGACCTGTGGCTGCGACAACTCGACTACTACGTGAAGCTGCACCAGTTGAGCGACCAGTGCCTGGCGGTGATCTTGGCCGCGCTGGACGACATCGACCAGTGGGACAACACCGTGGTGGTGTTCACCTCCGACCACGGCGACCAGTGCGGCTCTCACGGGCTGCGATCCAAAGGGCCGTGGAACTACGAGGAGACCATGCGGATCCCGCTCTATGTGTCCGCGCCGGGGCGCACTGCCGCGGGGACGGCCACCGAGTCGCTCACCTGTCACACCGATTTGGCCGCCACCATCTTGGATCTGGCCGGGGTGGACGCTGCCGATCTGCCCGGGCACAGCTTGAGCCCGCTGTTCGACGACCAGTCGGCGCAGATCCGCGACCACATCCTGTTCGCGCAGCGGTGGCCGTGGTACCTGGGGGTGGAGAAGGTGCGCTACGCCTCATCCGGGGTGTTCGACGGCCGCCACAAGTACTGCCGCTACTACGGCATCGGCGGCGGGGTCAGCAATCTCGGCGTGTCACTGGGCGACTCCATGCTGTTCGGCCCCGATGCCGACTTCGACGATCACGACCACGAGTGGTACGACCACGATGACGATCCCCACGAATTGGTGAATCTGGCCAACGACCGCAGCCGACGAGGTGAGCTTCGGGAGCGGTTCGAGGTGTTGAAGGAGCTGGAAGCGGCGGAGTACGGGGGCTAGCTACTCCAACGCCATTCCGAATTCGCGGAAGTCTTCTAGGAGGGCGTCGTCTACGTCGGGGGCGGGGGGGCCGGGGACGTAGGTCACCTGGTGGATAGTGCCGGTGTAGGGGAAGGTGCCGTGGCGCTGGTAGAGGTCCCACGACACCGGGGAGCGTCGGTTGATTCCGACGTCGATGCCCTGCCAGGGCAGAAAGCCGATCATTTGGGGGACGTCGGCGAGCGTGGCGCCCTCCTGCCCGTCGGCGCTCACGGTGAAGTTCCAGATCCGTCCGCCGGGGGCGGCGGCGTCGACCACAACTTCGCGGCACTCCCCCGGCAGGCCTACGGGGTCAGCGGCCAAGTACCGGCCCGAGCTGTTGACCACAAAGTGCAGGGCGTCGTTCTCGATGTAGAGCACATAACCCGATGCCTGGCTGCCGTGGGCCACCAGCACGCCCTGGTCGCCGGGGCGGTGGTGCAGATCCACGGTGAAGGTGAAGTTGCCTCCGGCGATGAGCCGGGACGACCGCAATCGCTCCACGGTGGGCGATCCGGGCAGGATGCGCAGCTCCCGGGTGAGCCTGGCGTGCTGGGGCGGTTTCAACGTGCGGAACAGCCCAGAGGCCTCGTCGAGGGGGAAGACCCGGTTTCGCCAGGCGGCCTCCTCCCAGGCCTCCACCATCTCGGCCAGCTTCTCGGGCTCGGCGTCGGCCAGGTCGTTGCGCTCGTTGAAGTCGTCGGCCAAATTGAACAGCTCCCAGCGATCCTCGCTGAACGGGGTGTGGTGCTCGTGGAATATGGCCGCCCCCCAACCGTCGCGGTACATGCCCCGGTGGCCGATGCACTCGATGTACTGCTCGGTGTGGTCGGACGGGGCGTCGGCATCGCTCAGCGTGGGCGCGAACGACACCCCGTCGGGAGCGTCGGAAGCCTGTCCGTGGCGCTCGGTGGGCACGTCGAGGCCGAGCAGGTCGGCCAGGGTGGGCAGCAGGTCGGTGATGTGGGTGTACTGGTGGCGCAGCTCCCCGCCCATGGCCGCGGTGCGAGCCGGCCACGACAGCACCATGGGCACCGAGTGTCCGCCCCGGTGGGCGGTGATCTTGTAGAGCCGGAAGGGGGTATTGCAGGCCATGGCCCAGCCCCGGGGATAGTGGGGCCAGGTGGTGGGGCCGCCGATTTCGTCGGCCTCGAGGGCTTCGATCTCGAATTCGCTCACCGGCGGGGAGGGCCGGGCCCCGGTGCCGCTGTGGGTGAAGTACGAGGTGCTGCCCTGGGCCCGGCCTTCCCGGGACGCCCCGTTGTCGCTGGTGAACACGAAGATGGTGTTGTCGAGCTGGCCGAGGGCCTCCAGTTCGGCTGAGATGCGGGCCACGCTCTCGTCGATCGACTCCACCATGGCGGCGTACACCTCCATGTACCGGGCCATCACCCGGCGGTCGGGCTCGGGGTAGCTGTTCCAGGCCGCCACGTCCTCGTTGGGCTCGGTATTGCGGGAGGGCAGCTCGGCATCGGGGGGGACGATGCCCGTTTCCTTTTGCCGGGCCAGGCGCTCCTCGCGGAGCTGGTCCCAGCCCTTGTCGTAGTTGCCCCGGTGGCGGGCGGTGTCGGTGGCCTTGGCGTGCAGCGGAGCGTGGACCGCCCCGTGGGCGTAGTACAAAAAGAGCGGCTTGTCGGGGTCGGTGGTCTTGACCTCGCGGATCATGCGGCATGCCCGGTCGGTGAGATCGTCGGTGAGGTAGTAGCCCTCGGGATACTCATCCACATGAACGGGGTTGTTGCCCTCGTAGAGCTGATGGGGGAAGTGGAAGTCGGTGAGGGCCTCCAAGAAGCCGTAGTACTGGTCGAAGCCCCGCTGGAGCGGCCACGAGTGGGTGTCGCCGGCGATCGACAGGTCGGACTCCAAACACAGATGCCACTTGCCCACCGCCGCGGTGGCGTAGCCGTTGGCCTTGAGCATCTCGGCCAGCGTTGATTGGTTGTGGGGCAGCTCGCCGGCATAGCCGGGGAAGCCGGGATCGGCATTGGCCACGAAGCCCATCCCCGCGTGATGGGAGTTGAGACCGGTCAACAGCGCAGCCCGGGTGGGCGAGCACAGCGGAGTGACGTGGAAGTTGGTGTAGCGCACGCCGGAGGCGGCCAACGCGTCGATGGCCGGGGTGGGTATCTCCGAGCCGTAACAACCCAGATCGGAGAAACCCAGATCGTCGGCCAGCACGATCACGATATTGGGGGCATCGGAGGGTGGCGTGGGCTTGGGCGGCCACCACGACTCTGAGGTGGCGATGATGCGCCCGATCTTGCCCCCGAAACCGGGATAGTGCTCCTGCTGGCGCTGATCGGTCATGTGCCCCCCTTGGTCGGCTGGGAGGTTAGTGCTATTCGAGGCCCATTCCGATTTCGCGGAGTTCGGCTAGACGGACTTCTTCGGTGTCGGGGGCGGGGGGGCCGGGGACGTAGGTCACCTGGTGGATGGTGCCGGTGTAGGGGAACGAGCCGTGGCGCTGGTGGAGCTGCCACGACACCGGGGACCGGCGGTCGACGCCCACGTCTATGCCCTCCCAGGGGATGAAGCCGTAGATCTGGGGGATATTCGACGCAGTGATGCCGGTTTGGCCGTCGGCGCTCACGGTGATGTTCCAGATGCGCCCGCCGGGGGCGGCGACGTCCAGAACTATCTGGCGGCACTCCCCCGGCAGGTCCATGGGGTCGAACACCATGGGCTGGCCGCCGCTGTTCACCTCGAAGTACAGGGCGCCGTCTTCGATGAAGAGCACATAGCCCGACGCCTGCCCGCCGTGGGCCACCAGCACGCCCTGGTCGCCGGGTTGGTGGTGCAGGTCGACGGTGACTGTGAAGTTGCCCCCGGCAATGATCCGCGAGGCTCGGTACCGCTCCACGGTGGGGGTACCGGGCAGGATCCGCAGCGGACGGGTAAGCAGGTCGTGCTCGGCGGGACGGAGCAGGCGGTACAGCCCGGTGCCCTCGTCGAGGGGGTAAACCCGGTTGCGCCAGGCGGCCTCCTCCCAGGCCTCGACGAGCTCGGTCAGCTTCTCGGGCTCGGTCTCGGCCAGGTCGAATCGCTCGTTGAGGTCCTCCTCCAGGTTGAACAGCTCCCAGCGGTCGGTGCTGAACGGGGTCATGAACTCGTGGAAGGCAGCAACTCCCCAGCCGTCGCGGTAGTAGGCCCGGTGGCCGATGCACTCGTAGTACTGCTCGGTGCGCTCGGAGGGGGCATATGGGTCGCCCAGCGTGGCGGCAAACGACACGCCGTCGGGGCTCTCGGAGGCCAGTCCGTGGCGCTCGGAGGGGATATCTACCCCCACCATCTCCGAAAGGGTGGGCAGCAGGTCGATGATGTGGGCGTACTGGTGGCGCAGCTCCCCGCCCACCGCCGCGGTGCGGGCCGGCCATGAGAACACGAACGGCACCGAGTGGCCGCCCCGATAGGAGGTGATTTTGTACAACCGGAAGGGGGTGTTGCAGGCCATGGCCCAGCCTCGGGGGTAATGGGGCCAGGTGGTGGGGCCGCCGATGGCGTCGAGGGCGTTCATCTCCTCTTCGCCCACTTCGGCCGACGACATAGCCCCGGGGTTGCTGTAGGTGAAGTAGGAGGTGGTTCCCTGGGCCCGGCCCTCACGGGACGCGCCGTTGTCGCTGGTGAACACGAAAATGGTGTTTTCGAGCTGGCCGATGACCTCCAGCTCGGCCCGGATGCGGGCCACGCTGTCGTCAATCGACTCCACCATGGCGGCGTACACCTCCATGTACCGGGCCATGACCCGGCGCTCGCCCTCCGAATAGCTGTCCCACGCTCGCACGTCCTCGTCGGGCTCGAAGTTCCGGGGGGGCAGCTCGGTTTCCGGCGGTACCACCCCAAGGTCGATCTGGCGGGCCAGGCGCTCCTCGCGGAGCTCGTCCCAGCCCTTGTCGTATTTGCCCCGGTGTCGGGCGATGTCTTCGGCTTTGGCGTGCAGCGGGGCGTGGACCGCCCCGTGGGCGTAGTACAGGAAGAACGGCTTGTCGGGGTCGGTGGCTTTGAGCTCTCGGATCATGCGGCAGGCCCGGTCGGTAAGATCGTCGGTGAGGTAATACCCCTCGGGATACTCGGCAACGTCGATGGGGCTGTTGCCCTCATACATCAGGTGGGGGTGATGGAAGTTGGTGAGCGCTTCCAAGAACCCGTAGAACTGGTCGAAGCCCCGCTGTAGCGGCCATGAGTGGGTGTCGCCGGCAATCGACAAGTCGGTTTCTTTGCACAGGTGCCACTTGCCCACTGCCATGGTGGCGTAGCCGCTGGCCTTGAGCATCTCGGCCAGCGTTTGCTGGTTGTGGGGCAGCTCACCGGCGTAGCCGGGGAAGCCGGGATCGGCGTTGGCCACGAACCCCACCCCCACGTGATGGGAGTTGAGCCCAGTCAACAGCGCCGCCCGAGTGGGCGAGCACAGCGGGGTGACGTGGAAGTTGGTGTAGCGCACCCCAGTAGCGGCCAACTCGTCGATGGCCGGGGTGGCGATCTCCGAGCCGTAGCAGCTCACATCCGAGAAGCCCAGGTCGTCGGCCAGCACAACCACGATGTTGGGAGCGCCTTCGGGCGGGGTGGGGCGGGGCGGCCACCACGACTCGGAGGTGGCCATGATCTTTCCCACCGTGCCCTCAAACCCGGGATAGTGCTCCTGCTGGCGCTGATCGGTCATCGGATCTCCTTGTGGTTCGCCGCCGACACAATACGGCAATGTCCAGCGGCCATCGGAGGGCAGCGCTCAGGCGGGCTGGTAGTCCTCGAGAACCGTGCCCTTGAAAAAACCGGGGTCGGCGCCGGTGCAGAGCCGCACCGCGTTGTCGCACATGAAGGCCCGGAACTGCGACTCGTCGAGCCAGCCGTTTTCCACCTGCTCGTAGGCTTCGGGCATCACGTCGACCATGTTGGCAACGTCCCAGTGGGCGATATCGGAGCTGAAGACCGCGTTGAGCGGGGTGCCGCCCGGAAGCTCGGGGTCGAAGGCCAGCCGGGTGAGCGGGTCGTCGGCTTCACAGCCGAACCAGCAGGACGTAGAGATCTGGCGGATCACGTCATCGGGCCCGGTGATGCCCGACGCCTCGAAGTCGTTCACCACTTCGGGGGTGCGGAAGAAGTCGGCGAACTGGGCGCCGAAGCCGGGCTCGGGATTGAGCTTTCCGGCGTGCTCGTCCAGCAGCCGGTCGAACCGGTCGGGGTCGAAGGCATCAGGGTCGTAGGCCGGCAGGCCCTCGGGACCGCGCTTGTAGTAGTGGCCGATCATGTCGTGTACCAACTGCACCGCCCAGGTTGTGCCCCCTTCGAGGAAGGCCAGCCGCAGATCGGGGAACCGGTGCAGCACCCCGCCGAAGAGCAGCGACTTGAGGGTGGCCTCGCTGGCCCCCGCGAAGTTGCCCATGTGGTTGTAGGAGAAGTTGGTGATGGACCGCCGGCCGCTCCACCCCATCGAACCGGAGTGGAAGCCGGCCACCACCCCCAGCTCCACCAGCCGCTGCCACAGCGGGTCGTAGTCGTAGGCGCTGTCGAGGCCCAGCGAGTCGATCCAGGTTCCCCCGCCTTCCAGGTCGCGCACCGCGAAGCCGCCCAGCATCGCAACCTTGAAGCCCAGATCGACCACCGCGTGGTCCAGTGCCTCCACCGCTTCTTGGGGAGTGGCGGTGGGGATGGTGGCCACCGGCACCAGGCGATCGCCGAAGCCGTCGTACACGTCGGCGGTGTAGCGGTTCCAAGCCCGGCACATCCCCCGGCGGATCTCGTCGTTTCGCTGGCTGGGCACCACCAGCCCCCACGTGGGGTAGCAGAGGGCCAGATCCAAGCCCAGCTCATCCAGACGGCGGTACATCAGCTCGGGGGCCATGGCCGCAGCCAGATCGTCGGTGTTGCCGAACGGGACGCCCCACCACGTCTGGCGGAACGGCCGCACCCGGGGGCGCTCTTCAGGGGCCACCTGGGCCCAGTGGGAACTCCCGTCGAAGGTTCCCGTGGCCCACAGCGCGTTCAACCCCTTGCTAATGCCCTCGTCCCGCACGTAGCGATCTAGGTCGGGCCAGTGCTCCCAATAGTGGCCGTCGCTGTCCACCACCGGGTGGTCGAGCCGCTCTCTAACGTCGGCGGGAGACATCTCGCTCATGGGGTGAGAATAGTAACGGCCCCGTAGAGTGTGCCGGTGATGACGGGAGGGGCTAGATGACCGGCGAACAGAATCGGCGCTGGGTGCTGCGGGCTCGACCCCAAGGCGACATCACTGCCGACGACCTGGAGCTGACCGAGTTGCCGGTGGCCAAGCCGGGCGATGGCCAGATGCTGGTGCGCAATACCTATCTGTCCATGGATCCCACCCACCGGATCTGGATGAGCGACTTGGATGCCTACATGCCTCCCATTGAGGTGGGCGAGCCCATGCGGGGGCGCACGTGGGGCACCGTGATCGAGTCCCGTCATCCAGGCTTCCAGCCCGGCGACGTGGTGACCGGGGGGCTGATCTGGGAGGAGTACTCGGTGCTTGACCGGGCCGAGGCCATTCCCCTCGACTTGGAGGTGCCCCTTGAGGCGTTCACCGGTGTGCTCGGCCCCACCGGCATGACCGCCTATTGGAGCCTGCTCGACATCGGTGAACCCCGCCCCGGCGACACCCTGGTGGTGTCGGCGGCCGCCGGGGCCACCGGCTCGGTGGCGGGTCAGATCGGCAAGATCGTGGGCTGTCGCGTGGTGGGAGTAGCCGGAGGGCCGGAGAAGTGCCGGTTCGTGACCGAGGAACTGGGCTTCGACGCCTGCGTGGACCACAAGGCAGGCAACCTCGACGAGCAGTTCCGCGAGGCGTGTCCCGACGGGATCGATGTGGATTTCGAAAACGTGGGCGGTGAGGTGATGGATGCTGTTCTGGGCCTGGTGAACAACCATGCCCGGGTGGTGCTGTGCGGCATGATCTCCACCTACAACGCCGAGGGCGACTGGTGGTCGCCCCGACTGTTCCGCAATATCTTGTTCCGGCGGTTGAAAGTGCAGGGCGTGATCATCACCGACTACTTCCACCGCTTCGGCGAGGCGCTCCCCATCCTGGCCCAGTGGGTGCGGGATGGGCGCATCCGCTACCGGGTAGACGTGGTGGACGGCATCGAGAACGTCCCCGAGGCGCTGGCCCGGCTCTTCGAGGGCAAGAACATCGGCAAACAGCTTGTGAGAGTTTCAGCCGACTAGCGTGCCAGCCATGACTCCAGAGGACTTGGTTGAAATTGAGGCCATTCGCCAGCTCAAGGCCCGGTATTTCCGGCTGATGGACCAGAAGCGGTGGGATGAGTGGGAGGACGTGTTCTGCGACGACGTGGTGATTTCCACCCCCGACGACACCGGTGAGGACTCCGACATCACCGGCAACAAGGCCTTCCGGGTGTACCTGGAGCCCATATTGGCCCCCATCATCACCACCCATCACGGCCACATGAGCGAGATCAGCATCAACGGGCCTGACAGCGCCTCTGCTGTGTGGTCGATGGAGGACCACCTGGACTGGCCGCCGGAGAGTGGTGTGGGGCAGATGTGGGGGACGGGGTGGTACGAGGAGACCTACCGCAAGGGTGATGATGGTCAGTGGCGGATTGCCTCTTTGCGTTTGCGGCGGCAGCGGGTTGAGGTTGAGGGGAATCGGGTTTTTCCGGCGGAGCGGCCTACGGGATAACGACCAGAACGACTCCCTCAGACACCGCTATTCCCGGTGAGGGGGTGGTGGCTTGATTGCTTACACCTCGGCTGGTGAGGGGTTCTAGGACCTCGTCGTTGAGGGGCCAGTTGAGGCCGGTGGTGGTTACCCGGGCCGGGCCGCCGAGGGCGAACAGCGACACAGTGTCTCCCGGCATTACCTCTAGGACGCGATAGCCGTGGACTACGACGGCTTGGGCGTTGCCTAGCCAGGCTTCGATGTCTACTCCGGCCCAGGCGGGAGAGGCCAGCACGTTTAGGTTGCCGATTAGGTGGTCGAGACGGCCACCGCTGGCGCCGATCACGATCACTCGATCGGCCAGACGGGCGGCAAGCTCTAGGGCTAGTTCCAGGTCGGTTTGGTCCTTGTCGGGGGGGTGTCGTTCTATTCGGGTTCCGAACTGTTCGGCGGTGGTTAGGGCTTCGGGTGATACGGAGTCCATGTCTCCCACGGCCACTGCCACGGTCAGGCCGGCGGCTACCGCATGGTCAAGACCGTGGTCGGCCGCTACCACCACTGGGTTGGCGGGGAGGCGAGCGATTTCTTCTGGTGTGGGGGGGTCGCCACCGGCTACCACCACCACGGTGACACCGGGCTCCGTTGGCGGTGTCATCAGAATGGGCGGGTGATGGCTCGGGTGGGGCCGAAGTTGTGGAGGCCGCCGGCGTGGAGGTTGCCGAGGCCTCCAGCGCACATCACGATCACGTCGGAGGGGCGCTCCACGATGTGAGCGGTGCCGTCGGGGCTGATCCGGTCGCGCTCGGCCAGCCACTGCTTGTGGGTCTCGGGAAATTGATCGACTTGGTGGCACGCGTTTCGCCACAGGGCTTCTTGCACGTCTTCGATGGTGGGGTAGGCCGCGGCCAGCATGTCGGCCCAGGGTGGGGGCACCACCACCATGACCTCGGCCCCCCAGTGGGAGATGTAGGCGTTGGTGCCCACATAGGCCAGTGACTGGCCGATGACCCAGGCCAGCGATTCGCCGTTGTCGGCGGCGATATCGGCGATGTCCATGGTGCCGATGGTGCCGTAAACAGTGACTGCGTCGCCGCTCACCCCCCGGCGCTCGGCCAGCGGCGGCCACGGGGAGCGCTCCTCCCACTCCCCCATCACCAGGCCCACCACCCGGGCGGGCTGGCCCAGCACGCACTTGGATGTCTCGCCGGCCACCTGACCACCTACATTTCGCATCACTAGCCGGATAGCCCGTCCGATGGCCGGCCCGGCACCCGCCGCGCCGCCGAAGCATCCGGCCTGATACGGCAGGTCCAGCCTGTCGCGGGCCGGGCCATTCACGAATAGACAGGGCACCACGGAACTGGTGGTGGTGTTGAGTGCGAACAGGTCAAAGGTGCGATCGGCCATGGCCTCCAACGCCGCCATCATCAGCGGCATGGCCTCGGGGGCAGCACCGGCCATGCAGGCGTTGATGGCCAGCTTTTCCACCGTGCACCAAGCGTTGGCCGGCGGCACCTCCAAAAGCACCGAATCGGCCGGGCGGCCAGCGGCGGCGGTGAATTGGGCCACCCGCTCCGGCGTGGGCGGGATCAACGGCAGGCCGTCACCCCAGCCCTGAGCCGTTGCCCAGGCCATGAACTCCATCGGGTCGTCGGGGGTCTCGACCTGCCCGTCGGGGATGGCGTCGTCGTCAGAGCGCATTTACGACGGCACTCCCAGCGAGTCCAGCAACGTTGGCCAGAAGTCGTGGGCAATCTGGCGCACCTCCGGCTCGGGACGGGTGTCCAGCGGATAGGGCAGTACGCACAGCCGCAGGCCCGGCCGCTCTAAGTTGCGGGCCATGATCTCGGCCAGCGGCACGAACTCCTCGGTTACGACGGCGACCGCCGTCTTGCCCTGGGCCGCCACCGCAACTGCGTCGCGGACGGTCCAGGATGTGCAGCTGCCTCAATTGCCCAGGCCGACGATGGCGATGTCGACGTCGGTGGCGAAGCCTTCCAACTCCTCGAGCACCGCGTCCTCGAGCTTCACGTCCTGGCGGGACTCCGAGCACCACGGCACCACCTCGGCCCCGGCCGCCTCCAGCTTGCGGGTCCACTCGTCGGTGGTCCACAGGAACGAGCGCCAGGTGAGGTCGTAGCGGATGCCCACCCGCTTGCCGGTCAGCGGACCGGCATCGGGGCCCCGATCAGGGTCGATCAGCGGCGGAGCAGCCGTCGGATCAAGTACCAACATGGGTGCAGACTACCGGGCGGTGCCGCAGAGACCGGTGTGAGTAGTGCCTACCGGCCGGTGAACTCGGGCGGACGGCCCTGTTGGCGGGACTCGGCCCACTCTCGGAAGTCGGCTGAGCGCGACGACAGCTCCATGGCGAAAGCCTCGTCGCCCAGGTGGGCCTCCAGGCTGCGGCCGGAGCCGCGGTGAATGAGCATTTTGGCCAGTCCAACAGCCACAGCGGCCGAGGCAGCGAGCCGGGAGGTCAGCGCGGCGGCCTTGGCGTCGACATGGTCGGCCGGCACCGCCTGATGGATCAGCCCCCATTCTGCGGCCTCAGCCCCCGACACCTCCTCACCCAGCATCAGCATTTGTTTGGCCCGGGCCACACCGGCCAGACGGGGCAACAACCACGACGAGCCGCTATCAGGGGTGATGCCCATGGCGGAGAAAGGGGCCCGCAGCCGGGCATCGTCGGCGACCACCGCGAAATCCGAAGCCAGCACCAGGCTGAGGCCCAGACCCACCGCCCATCCCCGCACCGCGCACACAATGGGCACCTGCACCTCCAGCATCACTGGGATGAGCCGATTCACCAGATAGGGCATACGCCGGGAGATGCTGCCCGGCCGGGGCCGAGAACCGTCGCCAGCCCGCCCGGCCAAGTCGAAACCGCTGCAAAAGTTCTCGCCGACCGCGTTGAGTAGAACCGCCCGAATCTCCTCGTCGGCGCTGGCCGCTTCCAAGGTGTCGATCAGGGCCAAGACGATATCGTCGGTCAGCGAGTTTCGGCGCTGGGGCCGGTCGAGGGTGAGGGTCAACACCGGCGGCGCCGAGACCACGTGCAGCCCGTCGGGCGGCGTTGGATAGGGCTTCATGCCCGGCCCAGGCTAATCAGGATGCTACGAGCTCGGCGGCACCGAATATGACCGAAAACCTCACACACCAGATCACCACGGTGGAGTAGCGGCTCAGGTCCACGTCGCGGGGAATCTCGTAGTTCTGCGAGCCCACGTTGCCTTTGAGATCGCCGAGGTCGATGAAATCGTCGTCGAACTGGCCGGCGGGAGCGTCCTGGGGCGCGGAGCTCAGATACACGTTCAGGTCGGGGCCGTTGTCGGTTCGGAAGTCCTCGAACCGCAAGAACCGCTGGCCCGTGCCGTCGCCCAGCACCATGGCATTGCCCGTGGTGGGGTGGCTGCGGTTGATGAACGGGCCTGACGCCTCCACCCGAATCTGGGGCTGCTCGGGCATGTGGGGCATTGCCTCTTCCACCTCGACCACGGCGGGCATGTCCTCTTCCTCCATGACCTCGTCCATCTCGGCCTGGAGCTCTTCTGAGATCTCGTCCCCCGGCATGGCCCCTACCGGTGGACTGTCGTCAGGGCCGGGGGCGGCATCGCCGGCCGCCGACGGGGTGGCGGCTTGGGCCAGCTCATCGGCGGGGGTCGCCGCATTTGCAGTCGAGGCATCGGTGGAAGTCGGCGCCGCGGCAGTTGTGGCGGGCTCTGGGGCGGGAGTGCCAGCTGCGACGCCGCTGTCGAACACCGGCCCGGCTTCATCCACCTCGTCGTCGATGAAGTAGGTCTGGAACGCAAACCAGAAGAACACGGCCCAGATGGCAAAGCCCAGCAAGGCGGCCAATCCCGCTGCAATCAGCACTTTGGCCCGTATCGACAACGCCTTCAACCATCCCCACAAGCGGGATATCAGCCCTTTCATGCCACCCAATGTATGGGAAGAAGTCCCAAACCGCAGATGATTGCGCCTGTCTATCGACGCAGCATCTCTCCGACTACCGCGACAGACTGGCGAGATGGGCTATGAGACGCTGATCGTGGAACGCGAGGGCCGGGTGGGGTGGCTGATCAACAACCGGCCCGATCAGCTCAACGCCATGAATTCCCAGATGCGCGAGGAGTTCGCCGACGCGTGGCTGGAGCTGGATCGAGACCCGGAGGTGCGGGTGATCGTCCACACCGGGGAGGGTCGGGCCTTCCAGACCGGCGTGGATGTGATGGAGCTGGCCACCGACGGGCAAGGCATGGAGCGCTACCGGGAGTCGGTGGAGAACTTCGACCTGCACTTCACCTCATGGCACCAGAAAGTACGCAAGCCGGTGATCACCGCGGTGAACGGCATCTGCTGCGGAGGCGGCTTCCACTGGGTAGCCGACGCCGACATCGTGATCGCTGCCTCCGACGCCCAGTTCTTCGACCCCCACGTGTCGGTGGGCCAAGTAGTGGCGCTGGAGGCCATCGCACTGTTGAAGAAGATGCCCGCCGAGACGGTTATGCGCATGGCCCTTATGGGCGCTCACGAGCGGATGGGCCCCCAGCGGGCATACGAGCTGGGCATGATCAGCGAGATCGTCGACCCGCCCGAGCGCCTGCGGGAGCGAGCCGGCGAGATAGCCGAAGCCATCGCCCGCAACTCCCCCTCTGCCATGGCCGCCACCAAAAAAGCCCTGTGGGATGCCATGGAGCACGGCCTCACCGAGGCCAGCAAGACCGGCGCCTTACACATGACCGGCATCTGGGGCCATCCCGACCAAGTAGAAGGCCCCGCCGCCTTCGCCGAAAAACGCGAGCCCCAATGGGAACCTCTATGGACATTACATCTAGATCCCGATTAAAGAACGTATCGGAAATCACCGCCCTTGATTGCGATTCGCTTCAGCTCGCAGGGGTGGTATGGCAGTAGGGGATGGAAGAGTGTAATAGCCATTGATCCGAGCTGTTGTCGCGCCTCCAAATGACAATCCAATATCTTGTATTTGGCTCAAGTCCTGTGAATTGTACTTTGGTCTCATGGGCACTTGCAGAAGCCATGGATCCTGTGAAAAAGTCGATGTCTGACACAAGCATAAACTGGCTCTACGCGATGAAGCGGGGACGTCGGGTTCTGATTTTTGTGACGGGTTGAGTTTGGCCTGGTTTTCGTCCGGCGGCAAGCAGGATTCTGAGCCGGTAGTTGTGTAGGTTTCGGTAGCCTCGGGCTGAGCGTTTGA
>JAJEGM010000048.1 GCA_022819825.1 Acidimicrobiia bacterium
ACGCCGCTGCACTACCTTCAACCACCGGGGGCCTCCCGTCTCTTGGACTATGTGTCAGTCACAAGAATCGGCGAGGCCCCCACCCTCAGTGGTGGACCCCCAAATCACCCTGGTCCCAGCTTCGACGCGAAGAGCCTGTAAACAGGGCTAACAGCCGTTGTGAAGGTGCCCGGTGTAGCGGGCGCTGGGGCGCATGATCTTGTTGTTGGCGGCCTGCTCGAGCAGGTGGGCGCCCCAGCCAACAACGCGGCTGGTGGTGAAGGTAGGGGTGAACGCCTCCTGGGGAAGACCGGCCAGGTGGAGCACCACTCCGGCGTAGTACTCCACGTTGGTCACGATCACCGCATCAGGCTTCCACTCGGCCAGATAGGCCAGGATCCGGCTCTCGATGTCGAGGGCCCGTTCCACCAACTCGCCGCCCAGCTCTATGGCAACGGCTTTCAAAGTCTCAGAGCGGGGGTCGGCTGCCCGATACACAGCGTGGCCGAACCCCATGATCTTGCGGCCAGCGTCGAGCTCAGCCGCGATCCAGGGCACCGCGTTGTCGGGATGGCCAATGGCGTGGAGCATGTCCAACACCCGACCCGGTGCCCCACCGTGCAGCGGACCGGCCAACGCGGCCAGCGCTCCGCCCAATGCTCCGGCCACGTCGGTGCCGGTGCTAGTGATGACCCTGGCGGTGAACGTCGAGGCGTTGAAGCCGTGATCAGCGGTCAAACACAAGTAGGTCTCCACTGCCCGAGCGTGCTCGGGGAGCGGTGTCTCACCCAAGGTCATGCGCAGGTAGTCGGCGCTGTGGGATAGCGACTCGTCGGGACCCAGCGGGTCAGACCCGGAGCGTATGCGGCTGACTGCCCCCAACACTGTTGGCGTGATTCCGATGGCTCGCATAGCCGCAGACCGCCGCTCGTTAGGCTCAAGGTCCAAGGTGGGGCGAGGATCTACCTCTACTCCCAGCACACTTCTCAATATCGACATCGGGGGCAGATCGGTCCTGGCCAGCGCGGTCACCAGCTCAACAGCTTCCGACGTCAGCCGACGGGCCGCGGCCAATTCCGCCCGGAATGTTTCCTCAGTAGCGCTGTCCGGCAGTGCGCCATTCAAGAGCAAATGGGCCACCGCCTCAAACGAGTGCTTTCGGGCCAGCGCGGCGGCATTCCACCCTCGGTAGTGGTACCACCCCTCGTCCCCGCGGACTGAGCCCACCTCCGTATCAGCCACGATCAGTCCTTTGAGGCCAGGAGGAGCAACGTTCTCAGTCAGCGGGGAAATGGCATTCATGCCGCCAATGGTACCGGGATATCGGATTGCTCCGTTTCTGAACCTGCTGGGCCGGATACGGAGGGAGCTGACTTTAGAGGATCTGGGAGAGGAAGAGTTGGGTGCGTTCTTCTTGGGGGTTGGTGAAGAAGTGCTCGGGCTCGCCTACTTCGACGATTTCGCCGTCGGCCATGAAGATGACCCGGTTGGCGGCTTCTCGGGCGAATCCCATCTCGTGGGTCACCACGATGAGGGTCATACCGGTTCGGGATAGCTCGAGGATCACTTCGAGCACTTCGGAGATCATCTCGGGGTCGAGGGCCGACGTCGGTTCGTCGAAGAGCATGATCTTGGGCTGCATGGCCAGCGACCGGGCGATGGCCACCCGCTGCTGCTGACCGCCGGAGAGCTGGCCGGGGAACTTGCGGGCCTGCTCGGGGATCTTGACCCGCTCCAAGAGTTCCATTGCCCGGTCTTCAGCCTGCTGCTTGGGCATCTTCAGCACTTGGCGGGGTCCCAGGGTGATGTTGTCGATGACGGTGAGGTGGGGGAACAGGTTGAACTGTTGGAAGACCATCCCGGTCTCCCGGCGGATGAGGGCGATGTTGCGCACGTCGTCGGTGAGCTCAACGCCATCGACCACGATGTGACCTCGGTCGTGGTGCTCCAAACGGTTGATGCAGCGAATGAGCGTGGACTTGCCTGATCCTGATGGGCCGATCACCACCACGACCTCACCCGCGCCCACCTTCATGTCGATGTTGGAGAGCGCTTGGAACGAGCCGAAGAACTTGTCCACTCCGGACATTTCGACAATGAGTTCCCGACCGCCGATCTGGGTGGCGTCGCTATTGACGTTGGATGTTGTTGTGGTTGTGTCTGTCATCGTTCTCCGACTCCGAGGTGGCGCTCAAGGCGCTGACTTTCTTTGGACATGGTGTAGCTGATGGCCCAGTAGACGAAGGCTGCGAAGACCAGTGTTTCCGCAATGGCAACTGTGGAGTATTCCTGCTGGGAGTGGATCAGCTCGCGGGCCCGATAGAACTCCACCAAGCTGATGAAGGCGAATAGCGTGCTGTCCTTGAACAAGCTGATGAATTGGCCCACCATGGCGGGGATGACCGCCCGCAGGGCTTGAGGTAGCACGATCAGCCTCATGACGGCCGGTGGTTGCAGACCGACGGCTTGGCCTGCTTCGATCTGGCCCTTTGGTACGGCCTGAAGTCCACCGCGCACTACCTCGGCCACATAAGCCGAGCTGAAGATGGTGAAAACAATGATCGTCCGAGTGGTCAGGGAGAGCGGAGTGTCGACGTCGAGGAAGAAGTCGATGAAGATCTTGGCCACGAACAACAGGGCGATGAATGGAACACCCCTGAAGAACTCGATGTAGGTCACGCAGAGCCAGCGAATGGCGGGAAGCGAGGAGCGCCGTCCCACTGCCAAAAGCAAGGCCAAGGGGAACGACAGGATGATGGCCGCACCGGAGGCCACCAGGGTGAGGTACAGGCCCGACCAGTCGTCCCAGCTCACGCTAGATGTGTCGCCAATGAGCCAGTAGATCACCCTCACTGCGACGACTGCGGCGGCTACGGCCAAGATTTGGACTACCCGCCTGAGCCACACGAGGTCCTTGGCGGTGACTAATCGCGCTTGGCCGAAGATCGGCCAGACGATCGTGGTTCCATGGAGCTTCGTGAAGTCTCTCGCGTTGGCGAGTTGAAGGGCAGCAAATGCGAAAAGCCCGCTCATCCACCACCAGGCGTTCCCGTTTGCGCCCGAGACCACTTGGAAGGACAGGATGGCCATGAAGGCCGCCGCGAACCAGCAGATACGCCGAGAGGAGCGGGGTAAGCGTATGGCACCCGCCCTCATTGCGAGCCCGACTGCGATTGTGGAGAGAGTGAACAGCGTTGGCCAGATGGTGCGGGTGAACACCAGGATGACCACCAACATCAAGAGGATGGGCCAGTAGCGGCGCAGCAAATCGAGGGGACTGGGTCGCTGCGCTGCAACGCCAGTGTCCTCGGCCTGGTCATGGCTTCTGGCTGTGACCGTTCCCCAGGCCAACCCCAGGGCCGAGGCCACTAGGTACATCTGGGCCACCAGCCGCCAGTGCTCGTCGCGGGGGTACACGCCCAACATGAGGAGCGTGAGGTTCTTGCGCACCGCCTCCCACTGTCCGGTGACGAAGATGAAGCGCCCACCGTAGAAGAGAAGTATCGCTCCGACCACAACCGCTACAACGGTGATCAGAGTGTTGTACCAATTGTTGAATAGGTTCTTGCGTAGCCAGGTGCTGGGCGAGACCCGCATGTCAGGCGGCAGGCGGGTTGGATCACCCTGCGGATTGGTCTCGGGGGGAGGCACGGTGGCGGTCATCGGTTCATCGCTCTTTGAGCTGGATGGATCGGTTGTACACATTCAACAGCGCCGACACGATGAGGTTTATGGTCACGTAGACAATCACGACTATGAAGATGAGCTGGGGGGCAGGGAAGTTGATGCCCCATGCGGTGACAACCACTTGGAAGAGGTCGGGGTAGGCCACAGCGATTCCCAAAGACGTGTTCTTGATCAGGTTGGCGCACTCGCTGATGTAGGGGGGAATGGCGATCCGCATTGCCTGCGGCAGCACTACATAGCGGTAGCGTTGGCCAGATTTCAACGCCACTGATGTGGCCGCTTCCGATTGGCCCTTGGGGACGGCCAAAATGGACCCGCGGATGACCTCAGCCACGAAGCTGGCCGTGTAGAGGCCCAAGCCCAGAGTCAGCGCCATGTACCCCGAGTTGGTGCCGAACCCCCCGACCACTCGCCGCCCGTTCTCCGACACTGCGGGCCACGACCAAGAGTAGGGGCCGCCCAAGGCAGCGAAACACGCGACCACGATCACTGCGAACACCCCCACTGACCACAGCACACGGTGATGGGGTTCGCCGGTGGCGGTGTTGCGACGAGTCCGCCATTGCCACACCGCTACGGCGACGATGGCCGCGGCCAGGGCAAGCAGCCAGAACACACCTACGTTGCTCTCAGAAGCCAGCGAAGGGATGGCCCATCGGTCCCGGCTGACAATGATCCAGTTGCTGTCCGAGCCGAAGAAGGTACCTTGCCACGGAGGGCTGGTTGGGTTGAAGCGGGGGAAGGGGCCGAAGGTGAACAGCGCAAAGCCGAAGAAAACGATGACCACCAGCGGCGGGATGTTGCGCAGGCTCTCCACAAAAAGACTCGCCGCTTTGGCCACCAGCCAGTTGGAGGAAAGCCGGGCGATCCCCACGAACAGTCCCACAATGGTGGCAATGAGAATCCCCACCACCGACGCCACGATGGTGTTTTGGAGGCCGATGAGCAACCCCTTCCAAACAGGATCGCGCACGTCAAACCCGTGGGCGTCCCGCAGGGCCACCCCGTAGGGGGAATCGAGAAAGCCGAAGCCCTTGGGCAGGCCGATTTCGTCCATACTCACGATGAGGTTGTGGAACATCCATCGGATGAGGGCTACTACGACCACCACGGCCATCACTTGTGCCGCGAATCGGAGGACTCGCACGTCGCGCCACAGGGCGGGGATACCGGGTTCAGGGACTCTCGGATCATCGGTGGGGAGAGCCCGACTTGAAGTGCCGTCGTGAATGTTTCGGATACCGGCGGCGGCCATGCCTGGCGTTTGGCCGATGCGAGTAGCGTCGATAAGAACGATGGCAACGACCGCCACAGGCACTGCCACCAGGAACACCCAGGCGAGGGCCAACTCTGGAATATCGCTGTAGTCGTCGAGCAGCCGCAGACCTAGCTGCCAAACGGAGATGACTCCCACGAGGGCCAGAATCACCAGGTCGGCCAGCAGCGCCAGCAGTCTTCGGCTGGGAGGCGCGGAGGGTACTGCGGTGAGATCAGCTTGTGTGCTGGCGAAATCAGCCGTGCTGCTCATAGCAGTGTGACCTTGAACACTATACGAGAGCGGCCCACCGGCTGGTGACCGGTGGGCCGCTCATCGTTTCAGAAACTGCTCGTCACGAGACGAGCGGGGTTTTCCCTAGCGGTAGGGCGGGACGTACATGAGCCCGCCGTTGGACCAGAGGTCGTTGACGCTGCCGGCGAGGACGCCCAACTGCGGATAGCGGTTGAAGATCTCCTCGTAGTTGCCGACCTGCGAGACCACCTGCACCGCGAAGTCGGTGGGCAGGCCGAGGCCGGGATCGAAGCCGTCGCGGCCCAGGAAGTTCAAGATGTTGGGATCGGTGCCGTCATAGCTGGCGATGTTGGTGGAGTCGAGTCCGAATTCCCAGGCCTGAACGGTGGCCATGGTGGCCCAGTTCACAACCTGCGCCCACTCGGTGTCGCCGTCGCGAACCACGGTGCCGAGGGGCTCCTTGGAGATGAGCTCAGCCATGATGTGCTGGTCGGGCCCACCCTTGCCTTCGATCTCGAACTTGAACACGCCGAGCACGCTGCTGTCGGCGGTCATCGCCTCGCACTGGCCCTCTTCATAGGCCGGCACCAAGGTGTCGAAGCCCTCGAAGGTGACCGGGTTGAAGGGAATGCCCCGAGCGGCGAACACCGCGGTGAGGTTCAGCTCGGTGGTGGTACCGGTGCTCACGCAGATGTTGGCGTCGGCCAAGTCGTCCAGCGTGGTGAAGCCGGTGGAGGCCGGCACCATGAGGCCCTGGCCGTCGTAGTAGGTGGTGAACAGGAAGTTGGCGCCCTCGGTACCGTCACGGGTGGCCGTCCAAGTGGTGTTGCGGTTCATCACCTCGAACTGGCCCGATGCCAGTGCGGTGAAGCGCTCGGCACTGGTGACCGGCACGATCTCGACAGCGTCGGCATCGCCGAAGACGGCCGCTGCCACCACCCGGCACATGTCGATGTCGAAGCCCTCGTACTCGCCGTCCGCATTCAACAGCGCGAAGCCGGGCACGTCATCCCGGGAGCCGCACAGCACATGGCCGCGATCCTTCACGGCCTGGAGGGTTCCGCCGTCCTGAGTGGTAACCACTTCGACGGTCTCTTCCGGTTCTGGCGCTTCCGGTGCTTCGGTACTGGCCGCAGTGGCTTCGGGTGCCTCAGGGGCCGCGCCGCCGCCGTCGTCATCATCGTTGCCGCAGGAGGCGGCGATCAACGAGAAGGCCAATACCAACCCGAGCAGGGCCAGCAAGCGGTGAACAGATTTCTGCATGGTTTTGCTCCCAACGTTGGACTCAAGGGACGGCAAAACGTTAGCGGCTGAATCGATCCCTGGCTAGACCGCGCGGTGATTTTTGTGTAGCGATTGAATGGGCCTGTTGTAGGGGTTTAGCCAGCTTGGGTCGATTGTCCGAGCTATCGCCGACTACTCCGCAGCAGCCAGAGCCGCCTCGCGTTGGCGCGTGGAGCGGTGTACTGGGTCGGTGTCGATCACCGGGATCACGTGCTCGCCGAAGTTCACGATGGTCTCGCGTACCACGTCCATGGGCAGCGTGGAGGTTAGCGGGCTGATCACATACTGATCGGCGCCTACCCGCTCGTACTGGCGTGAAACGTGGATGCAGTCCTCGGCGTTGCCCACGCACAGCGAGCCGCCCTCGATGGCCATCTTCACGTCGTCGTGGGTGGGCTCGGGGATGACGGCGGGCCACTCGGGGATGCCGTCGGGCTTGGGGAAGGTATCCAGCCAGCGATAAACGAGGCATTGGTAGTAATACATGTGGCCTCGGGTGGCCCAGTCGATGGCAACCTCCCGGTCGTCCAGGCAGATGCCGAAGCCCACGCACATCACGTTGTCGTGTACGTAGTCGCCCACCGGGTTCTTGCAGCTGGCCACCTCGTTCTTGTAGATCTCGATCAGCGGCGCGATCTCGTCGGGCGTGCCGATGGTGAAGCACAGCACCCCGATACCCAGCTTGCCGGCCTTCTCGAAGGTGCCCGGGCTGCCGCATGCCACCCACAGCGGGGGATGGGGCTTGGTGACCGGCTTGGGGAAGATCTCCCGGGCCGGCATGGAGAAGCTGTCGCCCTCGAAGCTGTACGCCCCCTCGCGCCACATGTGGGGGATCTGGCGAATGGCCTCGTCCCACAGGCCGCGGGTGACCTCGGTATCGGCTAGGCCGGTTTCCGGGTCGCGGGGCGTTCCCGGCATCCCGAATCCCATCACCTCGGTGGAAGAGGAGCCCCGACCGGTGCCCAGCTCGAACCGCCCGTTCGACAGCACGTCGATCATGGCCGCCCGCTCTGCCGAGCGCACCGGATGGTTCACCGGGGCGGTGATGTTGAAGATAGCCGATCCCAGATGCACGTTCTCGGTGGTCGAGGCCACCGCCGACAGAAACACCTCGGGGGAGGACATGTGGGAGTACTCCCGCAGGAAGTGGTGCTCGGAGGCCCAGATGTACTTGAACCCGTTGCTGTCGCAGAGCTGGGAGATCTCCAAGTTGTCGCGGATGCGCTGGGCCTCCCAGTCGGGGTTGTCCTCGTAGCCGAAATCAGGCACGAAACACTGGGCAAAATATCCGAACTCCATTTTGAGCAACCCCCGGGTAGTGGTTCTTCGAGCGGGACTGTACCGGCGCGTGTTGGCGGCCATCTATTCCGCCGCAGGTTGATGTTGGAACCGCCCGCGGCCCGTGGGGGCGGGTATGGTCGGCGCCCATGGCATGGACGCTGCGCCGCCCCGCCGCCCGAGTGGTGCTGTTGGACCGGCATGGGCACATCTTCTTGATGCAGGCCAGCGATCCCATCGACCCCCACAAGGAGCCGTGGTGGGAGATTCCCGGCGGCGGGCTGGGTCCCGGAGAGGATTCGGCCGCGGGCGCTCGTCGCGAGCTGTGGGAAGAGGCGGGGTTCGCCGACGTGGAGGTCGGGCCCTGCATCTGGACCCAGCACGTGGAGTTCGATTTCGCCGGCATCCACTTCGACTCCGATGAGCGCATCCACGTGGCTTGGTGCCCCGATGGGGGAGAGTGGAACCCCCAGCACTTGGAAGCGCTGGAGGCGGCCGCGTTCGAGGAGGCCCGCTGGTGGAGTTTGGAAGAGCTGTTGGCCTCTGAAGAGAAGGTGTTGCCCGAACGGCTGCGGGAGTTCTTGCCGGATGTAGTGGCCGGTCGACTGCCGTCGGAGCCCATAGACATAAGCCCTATAGACATCAGCCCTTAGGGTAAGGGCTCTTCCCGATCCGCGGCCCTCACGGCGTAGGAGAAGATGATGGCGGGAGCGAGAACGAGGGAGCCAACGAGCAGGCAGACGACAATGGCGGTAACCAGGGGGCTGCGGAAGCTGGTGGCGAAGCCGGTGAAGAAGAGGGCAGCGGCGGCTAGGTAGAGGAGGTAGCCCACCCGCTGGCCGACGGTGGTCAGCTGAGCAATGCGTCGTCGTCGGGCCGCGAGGTTGTCGGGGCTCACGGGAGCCAGCCAGCGTCGTCCAAGAGTGCGACCAGATCCGCTCGGACCCGCTCTAAGGAGAAGTGTCGTTGGGCGATGGCCTGATTCTGGTCCAATAGTTCGGTGTCAGGGCAGTCCAGGAACGAGCGCACCTCATCGAGGCGGTCGGGGGAGAACCAGCGGAACCCGAACTCAGCCAACTCGTCGGCTACCGGATAGCTGCCCACCACGCAGGGCCGCCGCCAGATGGCCGCCTCCACAGGGGGATTGCCGAACCCCTCCCACATGGAGGGAAACACCACCAGATCAGCGGCGGCATAGATGTCGGGGGTACGAGCCACCGGCCGATGGATCACCGGACAGCGGGCGCTGGCCAGCAGCTGTACCAAGGTGGCGTCGTAGCCCTCTTCGGCTTGCCCCATCAGCCAATAGGCGCCTTCCAGCTCTTCGGCGATGGCGATGGCCACGGGAATGTTCTTGCGGGGAATGGCCCGCACCGGGTGGGCCACCAGCAAGACATCATCGGCCACTCCCAGACTCTTTCTCATCGCGGCTCGGTCGCCCTCGGGGCGATGGGTGTCGAATCCGTTGTAGATCACCGTTGCCTCGAGACCTCGCTGGGCGAACTGCTCGGCGGTGAGCCGATTGATCACCACGTGGCGCCACCGGGGGTCGTGGGCGGGCAACTCGGTCACCGAGGCAAACCGCTCTCGCTGCCAGGGAGGGTCGTGGTGGTGGAGGATGGCGGGGCGACCGGCCAGCGTCCGGGCCACGGTGCGGGCTGCCGGGAGGTTCAGCGGGATGGTGCAGAGGTTCTCCACCACCACCAAGTCGACGTCGGCCACCGCGGCGGCGAACTCGTCGGGGTCAGGACCGTCAAGCTGGCCGATGCCCAAACCCGGTACCAGCCGGTCAACCGGGCCCTCCGCGGCCACCGTCACCATTTCGAAGCCGATGTCGGTGAGCATCTCTTGCCAGAGGCGGGCAACGATGGACACGCCGTCGCTCAATCCCAGTCGAAATGAGACGATCGCGCCCCGTGCCATTCCCACGAGGTAACCAGATATACCGGAAATGTGAGACCTTGAAGATCAGGAGGGGGAAGATATGGATGGGCTAGGCGAGCATGACCGCTCCGCGGTGCGGCAGGCGGCTCGAGCGGTTTTGGAGGCCCATTGGGTTCCCGAGGGCTATGCCGTCCCGAATCCAGCAACCTACCCCTGGCAGTGGCTGTGGGATTCCTGCTTCCACGCAGTGTGCTGGGCTGAGTTGGGCGACGATCGCGGCCTGACCGAGCTTCAGACCGCGCTGTCGGTGCAGGGCGCCGACGGGTTCGTCCCCCACATGAACTATGTGCGCCATCCCGGGGTGGCGGCCGATCTGTGGGGTCGAGACGATGCTTCGTGCATCACCCAGCCCCCCATGTACGGACATGCCGTTGCCGAACTGGTGCGGCGGGGGGTGGACGTGAGCGAGGAGACGGTGGCCAAGGCCGAGCACGGGCTGCGATTCCTACTCGTTTATCGCCGCCGCCTTGCCAACGGGCTGGTGGCGCTGTGCCATCCCTGGGAGAGCGGGGCTGACGACAGTCCTCGCTGGGACGACTTCTGCCCTGGTGGGTTCTCCCTGGATTCTTGGCGACGAGCAAAGAACCGGCTCGTCGCGTCGATTGAGCGCAGCCCTGCTGGATCTCCCGTGGCCAACCCGGCATTCGAATCCGCGTCGGCGGGGTTCAACGCCTTGGTGGTGTTCAACGCCCGGGAGCTGGCCACGGTGTCCGGACGCTCAGAGACAACCGGGCATGCCGATGAGCTGGCGGAGTGCCTGGCCGATCAATGGGATCAATCCCTCCGCACGTGGGCGGACGCCGGAATGGCGGAGTCGGGTTCGGGGCGGGCTCGCACACTAGACGGCCTGCTGGCGATGCTGGTTGCCGCGGAGACCGACCGGATTGATGCCGTGGCTGCCGATCTGATCGATCCCTTGGCCTACGGCGGGTGGTGCGGCCCCGCTGGTGTTCATCGAGGGGAACCTGGATTCGACCCTCGCTCGTATTGGCGGGGGCCGGCCTGGCCCCAGCTCAGCTATCTGATGTGGGTGGGCCTGCGTGCACACGGGCGGCAAGAAGCTGCGGAGGCTGTGGCCTCGGCCACCGTCAGGGGCGCAATGCGGAGCGGCTTCTCCGAGTATTGGGATCCTGACGACGGCACCGGCTGCGGGGCCGCGCCCCAGTCATGGGCGGCATTGGCGGCGCTGATGGCCTGATCTGGCCGGGCCTCAGAGCCTGATGTCCTGCATGGTTCCGATGATGAGCAGACCCTTGTAGCTGTGTACGAAGCAGGAGATGCGCCTACGGGACTCCTCACCCTCCCAGTCGGTGCGGCTGGGGGTGATCATGCCGATGTCGAGTTGAGACTTCTCGTAGACGAGTCCGACGAAGGGCTCGAACTGGTCGTAGCACTGCTCCTGACCCCAGCTGTTGACCGCTTCCTCTCCGGGATAGGGGGTGCCGGGTGGGGCTTCGTGGGCCACAATGGCGTACACCTGGGCATTGTGGGGACGGGTACAGCCGATGGCGGTGGTCAGCTGAGCCAGTAAGTCGTTGCGGTCCCGGTAGGTGTACTGGTTGAAGCACGTCCCAACGAGTAGGTCGTAGGGATCGGTGACGGTTCCCTCGAACCGGTCGCGCAGATCCTCCTCAGTGGGCAGGAGGTCGGGTTCGGCGGTGGGCTGCACGAACACCTCGTCGAGCAGCGACTCCTCGGTCTCATCCCCGCCGCATCCGGCTGCCGCCAGCGCCAATGCCAGCACTAGGGGGAGGAAGAAGAGCTTCATGGAATCCAGCACATCAGTAGGAGGGCAGAACTCGGTCGATATGCCAGAACGCCATGAACAACACAATGAGGAAGGGCACCGTGGATAGAGCGTAGGCCGGGAGCTTCCTCCACCGATGACCGGCGAAGAGGGCTGAGAACCAAATGGCCATCGCGGCCAGGCCCCACAAGACAGCCGGGATCAGCCCGTCAGAATCTCCGTCGAGGCCTTCGCCGAAGGAATCAGCCGTCGGCGATGCTGCTGCTGCTGCGGCTGCTGTTTCCTCTTCTTCATCTTCTTCTTCTGTTTCTGGGGTCGGGTCCGCGGTCGGCGTAGAGGCGGGCGTCGGAGTCGTCACCTCATCGGTGGGCTCGGGTTCAGGCGTCGAAGTTGCCGTCTCGTCGGCAGGTTCAGGTTCGGGCGTCGCGGTCGTCGCCTCGTCGGTAGGCTCGGGGGCGGGGGTTGGAGTGATCGTCTGGTTGCTGGACTCCACCTCATCCACATTCTCGTCGGCCAGCTGAAGCGCAGACTGCTGTTGTTGCCCGGGTCGGGGGTAGGTAGGGGCGGGTTCGCCCACTAGCTCCCCTACCACGATGATTCGCTGGCGGGCAGAGCCCTTGGGGTGACAAGCCGTCAGAGTGAGTCGGTTGGGGTGGACGGAGAAATCCTGATCGAGGACCTCAACCGCGGTGGGGGGAACGATGAGGTGTCCGAATCCCTCTCCCTGCTCTATCACTCTGTAAATGAACTCCCCTTGGATGGTGGTGATGATTATCTCGTCTCCGGGGAGCAACTCATCGATGTCGCCGAATGGTGCGCCATAGGTGGTTCGGTGACCGGCGATGGCCGCATTTCCCTCTTGGCCGAGCATGGCAGTGGCTGGATAGTGGCCGGGCCCCTTGCGGAGATCGCCAACCCTCACGCCCTCCACAACGGTCTTGTCCAGTCCGATGCGGGGGATCTGGATCCGGGCGATGGCCGATCCCTGATCTCGGTAGAGCATGGCCAGCCATTCCGGGTGGGGAGTGGGCGGTGGCTGGGGATCTCCGGCTGGCTCCGCAGTGGGAGTCGGAGTGGGAGTCGGGCTCGGAGACGGCGGGCTTGGGTCGGGGTCGTCGGCAGACCGAGGAGTCTCGATGGGCTCGGGGGTGGCCGTGGGGTCAGCGGTGTCAGTGGGACCAGGAGTGGGAGTGGCGACTGGGGGAAGCGGGGCGGGCTCCCAGACGCTGGATGCCTCCAGCAGGTCGGAGAAGTCGTCGTCCAGATCTTGCTGGGCCCGGGCTTCGATGACACCAGTTCCCCAGAGCTGGAATATTCCGAACAGCAGAATGATGAGCCCGAGGGCAATGATGGTCTTTCCGAGTGTGCCCAGAACCCGTACAACCGTCACGGCGGAAATTGTACGAGCAGGAAGTGGACAACCCATGTCGTGCGTAAGCCATCAATAGAACTTGCCGGTAGGGCTGCGGCTGGCCGCCTGTGTAGATGGGCGGGCGGGATGGATACGGTGGGGCAATGAAGGTAGCTCTGAGTGTGCGGGACTTCTTGGATCGGACCGAGACGGTGTACGGCGACCGGGTGGGGATCGTGGACGAACCGGATCAACCGGCCGAAGGGTGGGGCGAGCTGACCTACTCCCGTATGGCCGAACTAGCCCGAGCCCAGGCCGCCGCGTTGGACGAGCACGGGATCGGATTCGGGGAGCGGGTGGCCATCGTCTCCCACAACGCGGCCCGGCTTATGGTCTCCTTGTTCGGGGTGAGCGGATACGGCCGAGTGTGCGTGCCCATCAACTTCCGGCTCAACGAAGAGGAGATCAGATACATCGTGGAGCATTCCGGGGCCACGATGCTGCTGATTGATCCGGAGTTGGAAGACGCATTGGCCGACGTGGACTGCCGCCACCGCTATGTGATCGGCGCAGAATCCGACAAAGCCCTCTACCGATTCGGCGTGGAGCCCGAAGCATGGACTCCGGACGAAGAGGCCACGGCCACCATCAACTACACCTCGGGCACCACTGCCCGCCCCAAGGGTGTGCAGATGACCCATCGTTCGCTGTGGCTGAACGCCACCACCTTTGGCTGGGCGGCCGGGGTGAGCGACCGGGACGTTTATCTCCACACCCTGCCCATGTTCCACTGCAACGGCTGGGGGATGCCTTACGCCATCAGCGGTGCCGGTGCTTGCCACATCGTGCTGCGCAAGGTGGACGGCGCGGAGATCCTGCGCCGGGTAGAGCACCACGGCGTCACGTACCTGTGCGGGGCCCCGGCGGTGGTGGCCGCCGTTTTGGATGCGGCTCAAGATTGGGAAGGGGAGATTCCCGGTTCGGGACGAGTGCGAATGACGGTGGCCGGAGCACCTCCGCCCACCCGCACCATCGAGCGGATGGAGACCGAGTTGGGCTGGGAGTTCATGCAGCTCTACGGCCTCACCGAGACTGCTCCCTATCTGACCATGAACCGCCGCCGGGCGGAATGGGACCACCTGAGCCCGGCCGAACGGGCGGTCAAGCTATCCCGCCAGGGCGTTCCGGCGCTGGGCATTTCGCTGGACGTAGACGAATCGGGCGAGGTGCTGGCCCGGGGCAACCATGTGCTGGAGGGGTACTGGGAGCAGCCCGACGCCTCGGCCGAGGCCCTGGCCGGGGGTTGGTTCCACACCGGTGACGGCGGCCTCATCGACGAGGAGGGCTACCTCACCCTTTCGGACCGCAAGAAAGACGTGATCATCTCCGGCGGGGAGAACGTGTCGTCGATCGAGGTGGAGGATGCTCTGTTCGCCCACGAAACGGTGGCTGAGGTGGCGGTGATCGGCGTGCCCGACGAGAAGTGGGGCGAGACGGTGAAGGCCCTGGTGGTGTTGGCCCCTGGCACATCGGCCACCGAGGACGAGCTGATTCAGCACTGTCGGAGCCGACTCGCCCACTACAAGTGCCCCACCTCGGTGGAGTTCCGCGAAGAGCTTGCCCGCACCGCCACCGGCAAGCTCCAGAAGTACCGCCTACGCGAGCCCTACTGGGCCGGCCACGACCGCCAGATCAACTGACCTATTGCCTGGCCAGCAGTCAGTCAGCTAGCTGATGGCCACCGGGGTGGAGACCTCGGTGAAGAAGTCGTTGCCCTTGTCGTCGGTCACGATGAAGGCGGGGAAGTCCTCCACCTCGATGCGGAACACCGCCTCCATGCCCAGTTCGGGGTATTCCAGAACCTCCACCTTGCGGATCGAGTCCTTGGCTAGGCGGGCGGCGGGGCCGCCAATCGATCCCAGGTAGAAGCCGCCATGGCGGGCACAGGCCTCGACCACCTGGCGAGACCGGTTCCCCTTGGCCAGCATCACCATGCTGCCCCCGGCCGCTTGGAATTGGTCCACATAGGGGTCCATCCGGCCCGCGGTGGTGGGGCCGAATGACCCGGAGGCGTAGCCCTCGGGGGTCTTGGCCGGACCGGCGTAGTACACCGGGTGATCGCGCAGATAGTCCGGCATGGGCTCCCCGGCGTCCAGTCGCTCCTTGATCTTGGCGTGGGCCAGATCGCGCCCTACCACCAGGGTTCCGGTGAGCGAGAGCCGGGTCTTCACCGGGTACTTGGACAGCTCGGCGCAGATGTCGGTCATGGGCTGATCCAAGTCGATGCGCACCACCTGGCCGCTCAACTCCTCGTCGGTGACCTCCGGCAGGAAGCGGGCCGGATCGGTTTCCAGCTGCTCCAGGAAGATCCCCTCAGAAGTGATCTTGCCCAGGGCCTGGCGGTCGGCTGAGCACGAAACCGCCACCCCCACGGGGCAGGAGGCGCCGTGGCGGGGGAGCCGGATCACCCGGACGTCATGGCAGAAGTACTTGCCGCCGAACTGGGCGCCGATGCCGAATTGCCGGGTCAGCTCCAGTATGCGGTCTTCCCACTCAAGATCCCGGTAAGCGTGGCCGGTCTCCGACCCCTGCGTGGGCAGCGTATCCAGGTAATGGGCCGAGGCGTACTTCGCCACCTTAAGCGTGTACTCCGCAGAGGTGCCGCCGATGACCACTGCCAAGTGGTAGGGGGGGCATGCTGCGGTGCCCAGGGTGCGGAGCTTCTCGTCCATAAAGCGGGTGAGCGAGTCGGGGTTGAGCAGCGCCTTAGTCTCCTGGAACAAGTACGACTTGTTGGCCGAGCCGCCACCCTTGGCCATGAACAGAAACGAATAGGCGTCCCCCGGCGCGGCGTAGATCTCGATCTGCGCGGGCAGGTTGTTGCCGGTGTTGCGCTCCTCGAACATGGTCAGCGGAGCCATCTGGGAATAGCGCAGGTTTGAGGTCTGGAAGGTGTCGAAAACTCCTCGGGCGATGGCCCGTTCGTCGTCGGCGTCGGTGAGCACCCGCTCGCCCTTGTGGCCCACCACCACCGCTGTCCCGGTGTCCTGGCAGCTGGGCAGCACTCCGCCCGCGGCGATGTTGGCGTTGCGGAGCAGTTCGGTGGCCACAAATCGGTCATTTTCCGACGCCTCGGGGTCGTCCAAGATGGCGGCCAACTGCGCCAAGTGCCTGGAGCGCAGCAGGTGGGAAATGTCCCTCATGGCTTCGCTGGTGAGCAGTCGGAGGGCTTCGGGTTCGACCTGGAGGAACTGGCGGTCGCCCAGCGAGATGGTGGAGACGTAATCCGTCGTCAGCAGGCGGTATTCGGTGGTGTTGTCAGGCCCCTTGGGGAGCAGTTCGGAGTAGGCGAAATCGGCCATCAACCTCGGCTATCAACTCGGCTCAGTTGGCTCATCTCAGCCTAGCGCCGGGGTCCCGGCGAACGGCGATGGGTCTCCGGCGTCGGGGATCACCGGAGGGTGCCAGCTCATCGCCTGGCCGAGTTGGGTGGCGAAGTCCCTCCAGTCGGGAGGGTTCCAGCCCTCGGCGGAGGCCCGCAGGTTGAGCTGATGGTCGAGGTGGACGATGGCCGGCAGCGACTCCAGACCCAGAGCCCGCACCACAGAGCGGTCCTCGTCGGCAAACGTCAGGATCTCCTGGGTCCACGGCCCGAGGAACTCCTCGGTCTCCTGGGGCGAGGCAGTGACCATGAACGCCACCCGGCAGTCGGCGCCGACGAAGTTGCGCAGAATGCGACCAGCAGTGTCGATCATCCACGAGCTCTCATAGGTGTACGGGTCGAGAACCACGATCACCAGATGGAAGACGGTGACCCAATCGCCAATCGGACGGGGTTCGCCGTTCAGCGGTGTGAGGTTCACATCGGCATCAAGCGTGGTGGACATCGCATCTGAAATTAGCCCAGCCCGGGGGCCGAACCCGGTGTCGTGGCTGATGAACGGGCTGATGATCAGATCGAATCGCATACGCTTGGGCGGTGCACCCCATCGAGCATCTGCGCTATGTGGCCCGGTCTTCCGGGGTGGGTCAGGAATCGCTGGTGCGGGAGACAGCCGGGGCGCTGTTGAGCTTCGGCCACGACCCGGCCGGGCTGGTCACCACCTGTCGGCGGATGCTCGCCCGCCAGCCCTCCTCGGGTCCGCTCATGTGGCTGGCCTCCCGGGTTCTCACCGCGGCCGACCCCCGGTCTGAAGTCCGGGCGTGTATGGAGGCGATTGCCGAAGACCGAACTGCTCGGCTGCTGTCGCGCGAGCTCCCAGTCGAGGCCTCGGTCTGCGTGCTCGGCTGGCCGGATCTGATCGGTCGGGCTTTGCGGCTCCGGGGCGATCTTCGGGTGCTGGTGGTAGACGTGTTAGGGGAGGGCCACCACCTGGTGCGGCGATTGTCGGAACAGGACAGCTGGGTGGACGAGGTGTCCGAAAGCGGGCTGGGTGCGGCGGCTGCGTCAGCAGATGTGGTGCTGTTGGAGACAGCCGCTGTCGGCCCCGATGGATTCCTGGCCGTCGCCGGGTCTCGGGCCGCGGCGGCGGTTGCCCATGCTGCCGATGTTCCGGTATGGCTGGTGGCCGGCAAGGGCACAGTGCTTCCTGGCCCCATGTGGGACTCGCTGATCGAGAGGGCGTTGGGAATGGTGGATGCGTGGGAGGCTGACGAAGAGGTCGTGCCGCTCGCTCTAGTAGACCAAGTGGCCGGACCCGATGGGCTGGTCTCGGTAACCGAGGCAGTATCGAGCACCGACTGCCCAGTGACTCCCGAGCTGTTCTGCTCAGCCATTTGATCGAGGGGGAGCAAGATGCCCGACGGGAGGTCGTGGGAAGGCAGCCACTAACCTTCCTGCTGTTGAGGGACGAAGCCTGTTCCTCTTGAGGAGTCCAAGTGTCTGACAGCCCCCCGTTCGACTCGGCGTTCTTCCGCCAAGTGCTCGGACAGTTCCCCACCGGCGTGACCGTGGTCACCGCCGCGGGACCCGACGGGCCCGCAGGATTGGCCATCGGCTCCTTCGGCTCCGTATCGCTCGACCCGGCGCTGGTGATGTTCATGCCCGGTAAGACGTCCACGAGTTGGCCGGCCATTGAGGCCGCAGGCCATTTCGGGGTGAACATCCTGGCTGAGGACCAAGTGGACATGTCCAACCTGTTCGCCTCCAAGGCTGAGGACAAGTTCGCCGGCTTGGGGTGGACGACCAAGGTCACCGGTGCCCCCATCTTCGAAACCTCCCTGGCCTGGATCGACTGCGAGATCGACCAGGTAGTGGAAGGAGGCGACCACTGGATCGTCCTGGGCCGGGTGTTGGATCTGGGAGTCCAGCGAGACGACGTGGGGCCGCTGGTGTTCTTGGCCGGAAAATACGGCTCCTTCGACCCGCTGGGCTGATCGGCCATGCCGCTGTACGCATTGGGGGACATCGAGCCCGACATCCACCCCGAGGCGTTCGTTCACCCCCAGGCGGTGATCATCGGCCAGGTGAGCGTGGGGGCCGAGTCGACCATTTGGCCCGGAACGGTTCTCCGGGGCGACGGGGCGGGAATCACCATCGGGGCCCGAACCTCGATTCAGGACAATGCCGTCATCCACAACACCGATGAGTTGACCACCGTGGTGGGCGACGACGTGACCGTTGGCCACCTGGCCCATTTGGAGGGCTGCACCATCGAGGACGAAGCTCTGATCGGTGTGGCGTCTGTTGTGCTGCACGAAGCGGTGGTGGGCCGGGGGGCATTGGTGGGCGCTAGTGCAGTGGTCACCAATCACATGAAGATCCCACCGCTGGCTTTGGCCATCGGCGTGCCGGCCAAGATTCGGGAGGGTCACATGGCCGAAGGGCAGAACCGGGAGGACGCCCTGGGCTATGTCGCTCGCTGCCACCGATATCGGGCAGAGATGCGCTTATTGGGCTGATCGCCGGTAGTATTCAGGTCAACCACGCCACCCCTATTACTAGGATTTGGATATGTCGTCGGAAGCCCTCGCCTTAGATCTCGGACGGTACAAGCTCGGCTGGAGCGACGAAGAAGACTACGTCTTCAAGCCCAAAAAGGGGCTGAACACCGACATCGTGCAGGAGATGTCGTGGATGAAGAGCGAGCCCGACTGGATGCGGAACTTCCGCATGAAGTCGCTGTCCCGATTCGAGAAACGGCCCATGCCCACCTGGGGTGGCGACATGTCGGGCATCGACTTCGACAACATCTACTACTACATCAAGCCCACCGAGAGCCTGGCCGACGACTGGGATGCCGTGCCCGACTCGATCAAGGACACCTACGAGAAGCTGGGCATCCCCGAGGCCGAGCGCAAGTACCTGGCTGGCGTGACCGCCCAGTACGAGTCTGAAGTGGTGTACCACCGCAACCGGGAGGACTTGGAGCGCCAAGGCGTGCTGTTCTGCGATATGGACACTGCGCTCAAGGAGTATCCCGAGCTGGTCAAGGAGCACTTCGGCACCATCATCCCGCCGGGAGACAACAAGTTCTCCGCCTTGAACTCCGCAGTGTGGTCGGGGGGAAGCTTCATCTATGTGCCCCCCGGTGTGTCGGTGGAGATGCCGCTTCAGGCCTATTTCCGCATCAACGCCGAGAACATGGGCCAGTTCGAGCGGACCCTCATCATCGCCGACGAAGGCTCACAGGTTCACTACATCGAAGGGTGCTCGGCCCCGGTGTACACCAGCGATTCGCTGCACTCCGCGGTGGTGGAGATCCTGGTCAAGAAATCGGCCCGGGTCACCTACACCACCATCCAGAACTGGTCCAACAACGTGTACAACCTGGTCACCAAGCGGGCCAAGGTCGAGGCCGAGGGCCACATGGAGTGGATCGACGGCAACATCGGCTCCCGGCTCACCATGAAGTACCCCGCAGTGGTGATGGTCGGCCCCAAGGCCTCGGGCGAGGTGCTGTCGGTGGCCTACGCCGGTCCCGACCAGCATCAGGACGCCGGAGCCAAGATGACCCACGCCGCCCCCGAGACCACATCCAAGATCGTGTCCAAGTCGATCTCCAACGGCGGTGGCCGCACCAGCTACCGGGGCTTGGTCCGGGTGGAGGACGATGCCTACGGGTGCCGCAGCCATGTGCAGTGCGATGCGCTGATCCTGGATGAAGACAGCGTGTCCGACACCTACCCCTATATGGAGGTGGGCACTCGGGACGCGGAGATCGGCCACGAGGCCACCGTCTCGAAGGTGGCCGATGAGCAGCTGTTCTATCTGATGAGCCGGGGACTGACCCAGGAGCAGGCCATGGGCATGATCGTCAACGGCTTCATCGAGCCCATTACCCGCACCCTGCCGATGGAGTACGCCGTGGAGTGGAGCCGGCTGATCGAGTTGCAGATGGAGGGATCTGTCGGCTGATGCCCATGCGGCAGGATTGCAAGTTCTTCGAGAGCCGGTCGTACCCCAATGGCGAGACCGTCCGGAAGTGCGATTTGGATCTGGCCCCTGAGGCCCCGTGGCGCTGTCCTGACGACTGCTCGGCCTATGAACGGCGCATGGTGGACGTGAATTGGTCGCACGGCACCTTGGTCACGCCGCCCACTCCCGACGCGCCGGCCAGCGTGGGCAGCGATGAGAGCATCGGCGCCCTGTTGGACGCGGCCGAAGACATCGTGAACGAAGCAGGCCCCCGGGTGCTGGCCGAACTGGAGAGGGAGAAGTCCCGGCGGCGGTCAAGAGCGGGCGGCGGCGGAAAGGCCAAGCGGCGAAAGCGCCGTCGGCGTTCGTGATCGAAACCCAATTCACCCCCGATGCGGCCGGTGCCATACCCGGCCCCGATTGGCTGGCCCGCCGTCGAGTGGCGGCTGCCGAACAGGTGGCTGCCGCGACGATGCCCTCGGTGGAGGAAGAGGTGTGGCGGTACACGCCTATCGGGCAGTTGGACCTGAGCCGATATCAGCTAGCCCACGATGGCGGTGGCACCTCGACGGCCTCCGTTCCCGAACACAGCGCGATGGCTGAAACCAGCAACGGGCGTCTTGGCGTCGTTGAGCTGCCCGCCGAGGTGGCAGCCCAAGGCGTCGAGGTCCGGCCACTGGGCGAAGGCGACGCTGAGCTGGCCGCCTCGGTAGACGTGGACATGTTCGCCCTCATGAATGCCGCGTTCTCCGTTGAGCCGCTGCTGGTTCGGGTACCCCCGGGAGTGAGTGTGGAGGGGCCCATCGTGGTGCGCCATTGGCTCGACGCTGATGGGGGAGCGGTTTTCCCCCGGCTAATCGTGGACGCCGGGGCCGATTCCTCGGTCGAGGTGCTGGAGCTGTACGGCTCAGCCGACATCTCTGCGTTCATCAGCCCGGTGATCGAGATCAGAGTGGCCGCCGCCGCCCGAGTGGGGTATCTGGCGGTGCAGGACTTGGGGCCCAAGGTATGGCACATCGGCTCGCAGGTCAGTCACATAGGCGCGCAGGCCCACCTGCGTTCGTCGTCGGCGGCGTTGGGTGGCGAATACGCCCGGACGCGGCTGGACACCCATCTTTCGGGCCGGGGGGCCACCGGCGATCTGATCTCGCTGTACTTCGGTGACGGCGAGCAGACTCTCGACTTTCGCACCTTTCAGGATCACGCCGCTCCGGACACCACCAGCACCCTGCTGTTCAAGGGTGCGGTGGACGACTCCTCCCGGTCGGTATACACCGGGCTGATTCGGGTGCGCCCCGATGCCCGGGGCACCAATGCCTACCAGACCAACCGCAACATCAAGCTGTCGGAAGGTGCCTGGGCCGAGTCGGTGCCCAACCTGGAGATCGAGAACAACGAGGTCCATTGCAGCCACGCATCGGCGGTGGGCCCTATCAACAGCGATCAGCTGTTCTACCTGGAGAGTCGGGGAGTGCCCACCGAGACCGCCGAGCGCCTGATTGTTGCCGGGTTCTTCGACGAGGTGTTGGATCAATTTCCTGTCCTTGAAGCCGTGCCTGCTGTGCGAGATCGGCTCCAATCCAAAATCGAGGGGTTGGGCCATCGCGGTGTCGATGGAGAGGCCGGGTCATGAATCCAGAACGAGTTACTCTCTGCTCGCTCGCTGAGGTGGGCGATGGGGAAGCCCGGCGGTTCGATGTCGAGGCCGGCGGTCTGGTCCACCAGATTGCAGTCATTCGCTTGGGAGACGACCTGTATGCCCTGGGCGACACTTGCAGCCACGCCGATTACTCACTAGCGGAGGGAGAGGTGGACGCCGAGGAGGGCACCATCGAGTGCTGGAAGCACGGCAGCCTCTTCAACCTGTCTACCGGGGAGGCCGAAACCCTCCCCGCTACCCGCCCGGTGCCGGTCTATGACGTGGGCGTGGAAGACGGCCAGGTCTGGCTAGAGGTCGGCCACGATGAGTGAGCAGCAGGGCGGTCCAGCTATGAGCGAATTGGTCGTTGAGGACCTGCATGTCCAAGTCGGCGGGCAAATGGTTCTGAACGGTGTGGACCTGCGGGTGGCGTCCGGCGAAGTCCACGCGGTGATGGGCCCCAACGGCTCGGGGAAGTCAACCCTGGCTTACGCCATCATGGGCCGCCCCGGCTACGAGGTAACCGCGGGGTCGATCACTCTGAATGATGTTGATCTCGTCGAACTGTCCCCATGGGAGCGAGCCCACGCCGGGCTGTTCTCCACCCAGCAGTACCCCACCGAGGTCCCGGGTGTGGGTCTGGAGAACATGCTGGAAGAAGCAGTGGAAGCCGCAGGAGGCGATCGGAGCGCCGTGGAAGCCCAAGTTGCCGCCGAGGCCGAGCTGGTCGACTTCGACCCCGACCTCCTGTACCGCTCGCTAAACGTCGACCTGTCCGGCGGCGAGATGAAGCGAAGCGAAGCGGTGCAACTCGGCGTGCTCCGCCCCCGAATAGCCATCTTGGACGAGTTGGACAGCGGCCTCGACGTGGACGCTCTTGCCGCGGTGAGCCACCGGATCGAGCAGGCCACCCATGAGGACAACCTCGGTGTGCTGGCCATCACCCACTTCAGCCGTTTGTTGACTGTGCTCCACGCCGACGTGGTCCACATCCTCATCGACGGTGCAATCGCGGAGACCGGAGGCCCAGAGTTGGCCGCCCAGCTTGAGGACACTGGCTACGATCCCTGGATCGACACCCGAGCCGAATCACCGGTTGAAATCCATCTAGGAGGCGACCCATGGCCGTAGACGCCGATGCCAAGAGACTGCTAAGCGACGAGGAGATCGCCGCCGCCTTGGAAGACCTGCCCGGATGGGAGCACCAAGGAGACAAGCTCGCCGCCACATTCAACTTCTCGGATTTCTCTGAGGCCTTCGGCTTCATGTCCCGAGTGGCGCTGATTTCCGAGCGGCTATTTCATCATCCCGAATGGTCCAACGTCTGGTCCACCGTAGAGATCGCCATAACCAACCACGCCGCCGGCGGCCTCACCGAGTTGGACCTAGAATTCGCCCGCAGAGTCAACGCCCTCGTCTAGCCAGCAGGACAACCTGGAGTTGGAAACCCTCTGCAACGAGAGCATCCGCCCTTCCATTAGACCGGCCAAGAGTCGGGTTCTACTTGCAGACTGTCATTGACGAGGGCGGCTTTGCATGCCTCGATGACCTGGTCGGCCGGTGCGTCCGACGAGATGACATGAGATTCAAGCTCGACCAGGTCGGCGAACTGGTCGTACATGGTTTCGGCGCCAGAAGTCTCGGGTGTGTCGCCGCGATCCCGTACTCGATGCGATGCCGTGACGCGCTTCGGTCGCAGCACGAGGTACTGCACACGGATCTCACGATCGCCAAGGCGTCGGGCAATCAGACCTAGGAACCACGGCCCGACAATTCCGTCCCACACGACCGTGTAGCCGGCATCGGCATATGCAGCCGCAGCATCTGCCGCGGCCACCATTACCGCAGCATTCTGGCTGTGCGCGTCCGGTAGCCATGGTGCAACAAACCCGGACTTGATGGACCGAAAGAACCAGTCCGACTCCAGATGGACGCCTCGCTCAAAATCAGAAGCGAGAGCGGCGCTCACGGTCGTCTTCCCCGAGCCCGGCGGGCCTGACACGATCACTACTTCTCCTCGGGTCACGGAGAGTGAATGTAGGCGATAGCAGTTACAACTCCTTGGCGTTTCTTGAGGCAGCCGGAGTCAGCTTTAGTCGAAGGCCAAGGTTTCGCAGCGTTGGAGGGCTCGGTCTGCGGCGGCGCGGTCGGGGATGAGGATGGCGGTGAGCCAGACGCCGTTTTGCTCTATGAGGATGTCGGCGGCTCGGCGTTCGATGTCGGCTCGGGGGAGGTCGGGGCGGGCGGCGGCGATTAGCTCGGCGAGCTGTTCTAGGTAGCGGCGCTGGGCGGTTTGGTTGATGTCGGCGAACTGGGGGTCGACACCGGCGAGCGACCACAACTGGAGCCGCAGGCTCAGGTAGTCGGGGGCGAGGAAGGCAGGGTCGAGGGCTCGTTGCAGGCAGTAGCGGAGCTGTTCGGCGGCATCGGCGTTGGGAGGGGGAGTGACCAGCTCCAAGTCTTGGTCGCCTACCCGTCGCAGGGCTGCGCAAATGAGCGCCGTCTTGTTGTCGAAGTGGTAGTTGGCCAGGCCCACTGCTACGCCGGCCTCCCGGGCCACGGCCCGCATGCTGACACCGGCGATGCCCTCCCGGGCCAGAACCGCAAGGGTGGCATCCAAGATCCGCTCGTCGGCCATGACCAATGTGTCGGCCACGATCAGAACCTCATTTGCTGGACTTGAGCGGAGATTCCGCCGTCGAGCACCCAGAGTTGGCCGGTGGCGTACCGGGCTTCGTCTGAGACCAGCCAGTGGACCAGGTTGGCCATATCGGTGGGCGTTCCGATGGTGCCCAGCGGGTGGACACGCTCAGCCTCGGCTAGGGCATCGGCGGGATCTACCCCATCGGGGTAGAACTGCTCCAGCATCGGGGTGTCGATGTAGCCGGGGCAGATGGCGTTGACCCGGATCCCCTCACGCCCATGATCGCAGGCCATGGCCCTGGTCAGCGCGTGCACTGCCCCCTTGGTGGCGCAATAGGCGGCCAGCTTGGGGTCGGCGATGAACCCGTCGTAGGAGCCGAAGTTCACGATCGACGCATGGTCTGACCGGCGCAGCATCGGCAGGGCGTGCTTCGAGGTCAGGAACGTTCCGGTCACGTTGATGGCGAAGATTCGATCCCACTCCTCGAGCGACGTGTCTTCGACGGTCTTCTCGATCTCGATGCCGGCCGCGTTGACCACGATGTCGAGGCGACCCCGAGCCGACTCAATAGCAGCGATGCCGGCGATGACCTCGTCTTCGGAGGTGACATCGAACCGGAGGAATTCCCCAGCCGGGGGCTCGCCCTCGACACCGTCATCGTCGTCGCTGAGTCCGGCGGCATAAACGTGGGCACCCTCGTCAACAAAGCGGCGGCAGACGGCCCGACCCGCCCCACCCCGGCCGCCGGTCACCAAGGCGACCCGTCCTTCCAGCGTTCCAGTCATGATGAGGCTCCCTTGTAAGCGTCCAGCACGAGTCCGTGGAAATGGTGCACGGCGTGTTCAGACAGCCCCGACCCGCTCGGGTCGTACACAATGCGGCCCTGCTGGAACGCCGGAGTGGACATACCCCGCTGCACGCTCTCGACCAAGTTGATGTCCTCTACCTGGAGCACCTCATCGAGGTAGCGGATCGACTCCAATTCCGCCTCGCTGGGCTCCGCGGTCTCCAAGAAGAAGTCGTAGGTCTCATAAGTGAGGTCGGGACCAGCGGGGATGATCTTCAACACGATGAAGTTGCCTCGCCCGGGGTACCGCATCATGCAGGTGTTAGGCCACAGCCACCACACCGCGTGGTCGGTCACCGTGGCCTTGCTCACGTCATAGGCGGTATTGGCGGATTTGCCGGCCTCGGCCATGTGGCTGGAGTAGATGCCGTGGCTGGTCACAACATAGGTGTCCATGTCCACCAGCGACACGAAGTCCTTGTGGGCGATGTGGCAGTGGTAGCACTCCAAGAAGTTGTCCACCACGTTCTTCCAATTGCTGTTGATCCGGTAGGAGAGGCGATGCGCGTGAGTGAGCTGCTCCACATCGGGGGCCCAGTGGGCGATCTCGGCCCCCAGGTCGCCCGACTGCTCCTGAAGGGGAGCGGCCTCAAGGTCGAGGTTGACGTACACGAACCCGCCGAACTCGGTGATCTGCACCGGGTCGAGGCAGATCTGATCGGTGTCGAAGTCGACGAGGTGATTGGTGTGGCGAGCGGCTTGAAGCTGGCCCGACAGGTCATAAGACCATCCGTGATAGGGACAGACCAGGTTCTTCAGCTGGCCTTCGCCCTCGACAAGCTCGTGGGCCCGGTTCTGGCACACGTTGTAGAACGCCCGTAGCTCCCCATCGAGGCCGCGGATGGCGAAAATCGGCTGCCCGGCGACGGCTTCAGCCACAAAATCGCCTGGTTCGCGGAGCTTCTCGCCGTGACAGATCCACTGCCAGGTTCGACTGATGATTGCCGATTGGTCTGCGTCGAACCACCGCTTCTTGGTGTAGGCATCGGAGTGAAGCGAGAGCGAAACGCCGGGGTCAGGGTGCCAACCCTGTCCGATATCGACAGCAGACTCTCCGCTCATTGCCCAAATCCGTGTATTGGGCCGTGAATTGGAATGCGTTTCAACAGCACTGATTCCAATCTAGCAGCGTTGAACGACCGTTCAAGATGGGACGGTCTGGCCGAGTCAGGAGGTGGCTTGGGCCTCTTCGACGGCTTGGGTGAGGGTGTGCCAGGAGAGGGTGGCGCACTTGATGCGGACCGGGAACTTGACCACGCCTTTGAGGGCTTCCAGGTCGCCGAGCTTGACGTCGGCGCTGTTGCCGTTGGTGGGGGCGGGGTCGTCGGGGTCGGGCTCGATCGACATCATCGACCTGAAGGCATGGTTGAACTGTTGCAGCTCTTCGACAGTGCGGCCCTTGACGGCGGCCGACATCATCGACGAGGAGGCCTGACTGATTGAGCAGCCCTGGCCGCCGAACTTGATGTCTTCGATCACCCCGTCGGCCACTTGCACATAGATGATCACCTCATCACCGCACAGGGGGTTGAAGCCCTCGGCCCGGACGGCGGGCGGAGTGTCCAGCTCTCCCCGATTGCGGGGATTGCGGTAGTGGTCGAGGATGATCTCGCGGTAGAGATCTTCAAGATCAGGCATGGCGACGGTTCAACAGTCTACGGGCGAGGACTCAGCGATATGCAGTCTTTCTTCATTCAAGACTTCACTCGATGAAGAACGCGTCGGCATCGGCCAGGGCATCGGCCAGGGCATCGACGTCTGACTCATCGTTGTAGACGTACATTGATGCCCGACTGGTGGCGGAGCAGCCCAGCACCCGCATAAGCGGCTTGGCGCAATGGTGGCCGGCCCGCACGCACACCCCGGATCGGTCCAGCACCTGGGCCACATCGTGGGGATGGATTCCCTTGTACTCGAACGACAGGACTCCGCCTCGCTCAGCCGGCTCGGTCGGCCCGTGGATGGTGATGTCGTCGCCGTAGCGCTGATTCAGGGTCCGCAGGGCATAGCCGGTGAGGGCCACCTCGTGCTCCCGCACCTGCTCCATCCCCAGACCGGTCAGATAGTCCACCGCGGCTCCCAGTCCGACCGCTTCGGCAATGGGCGGGGTGCCAGCCTCGAACTTCCACGGTACTGCCGCGGTGCTGAACCCCTCCTTGGTCACGTTCAGGATCATCTCGCCCCCGCCCAAAAACGGCGGCATGGCCTCCAGCAGCTCGGGCTTGGCCCACAGCACCCCGATTCCCGTGGGGCCGCACATCTTGTGCCCGGTGAAGGCCACAAAGTCGGCCCCCATCTCTTTCACATCGGTGGGCAGGTGAGGGGTGTACTGGCTGGCGTCCACCATCATCAGCGCGCCGGCATCGTGGGCGGCGTCGGCCAGTTGCCGGATGGGATTGATAGTGCCCAGCACGTTGGACACCGCGGCCACACTCAGCAGCCGGGCCCCGTCGAGCAAACGGTCGAGATCGGTCAGATCCAGGTGGCCATCGCTGCGGATGGGGATCCAGCGCAGCTCGATGCCCTGCTCGGCGGCCAGCATGTGCCAGGGGACGATGTTGGCGTGGTGCTCCAATTCGGTGATCACCACCGGGTCGCCCGGCCCCAGATTGGTCCGGCCCCAGGTCCGGGCCACCAGGTTGATGGCCTCGGTAGCGTTCTTGGCGAAGACGATCTCAGAGTCCTGGTCGGCTCCGATGAAGTTGGCGACCTTCCTCCGAGCCTCTTCCAGCGCTTCGGTGGCCTCCACCGCCAGCTGATAGGAGCCCCGGTGGACGTTGGAGTTGAAGCGCTCGTAGTAGTCGGTCACCGCGTCGATCACCGGCCTGGGCTTGTGAGAAGTAGCCGCCGAGTCGAGATACACCAGGCGACGGCCATGCACCTCTCGGCACATGATCGGGAAATCGGCGCGAACAGCAGCAGTATCTAGCGCCATGCCTCGTACCCTTCGGCGTCGAGCTGCGCGGCCAGTTCGAATCCGCCGCTGGCCGCGATCTTCCCGTTCATCAGGATGTGGACGTGGTCGGGGGCCAGATGGTCCAGCAGTCGGCGGAAGTGGGTGATGGCCAGCACCCCCATCTCGGGGCGAGAGGTCCGCACTTCCTGCACTCCGTTGGCCACGATCTTCAACGCGTCGATGTCCAACCCCGAGTCGGTCTCGTCCAAGATGGCCATCTCCGGCTCCAAAATGGCCAGTTGGAGCACTTCATTGCGCTTCTTCTCGCCGCCGGAGAACCCGTCGTTCAGATAGCGGTCGGCAAACGAGGGGTCCATGTCGAACCGCTCCATCCACTCCATCACCGCCAACCGCAATTCCAGCACCGACAAGTCGATGCCCTTGCGGGCCGACAGCGCCTGGCGCAGGAAGTTCATCACCGACACACCGGGGAACTCCTGGGGGTACTGAAAGGCCAGGAACAACCCGGCCTTGCCCCGCACATCGGCGGGCCAGTCGGTGATGTCATCGCCCTTGAAGCGGATTCGCCCCCCGGTCACCTCGTACTCGGGACTGGCCAGCAGCGCGCTGGCCAGGGTTGACTTGCCCGAGCCGTTGGGCCCCATGAGGGCGTGTACTTCACCGGCCCCAACGGTGAGGTCGATGCCCGACAGGATCGGGATGCCGTCTTCCGCCGTGGCGACGTGCAGGTTTTCGACCTCGAACAGCGGGGCCTCGGGGGGGCTCACCAGATCAGTCTACGCCGGGGGAGTTGTTATCCCTATCACCGGAAAGCCGCATGAAGCACCGATGAGCGGGTCTACCAGCCCCGGTCGATCCACTCCTGGAGATGGGGAGTCTCGGTGCCGATGGTGGTCTGATCGCCGTGGCCCGGCAGAACCATGGTGTCGGCCGGCAGCGGGGAGAAGATCCGCCGGTCGATGGACTCGATGATGGTGTCAAAGTCGCCACCCTCAAATCCGGTGGCCCCGGGTCCGCCGGGAAAGAGGGTGTCGCCCGAGAAAAAGATGGGCGAGCCCTCCAAGCGGAACGACATCGACCCCGGGGTGTGACCGGGCGTGTGGACGCAGTGCAGGCGCAGTCGTCCCACTTCGATCACCGACTCGTCCTCGAGCAGGTAGTCATAGGAGTCGAGCATGGCGGCGTCCTCCGCAGTCACCCCCACGTCGTAGCCGGCGTCGCGCACCGCGGGGATGGCCTGAATGTGGTCCCAGTGCCCGTGGGTCTCCAGAACGGTTCGGACCCCGAGTGAGGAGCACATTTCCAGCAGCAGCTCGTGTTCGTTGGCCGCGTCGATGAGCACCGCATCACCGGTTTGGCGGCAGCGGACGACAAAGACGTTGTTGTCCATCGGACCGACGACCACTTTGTGGATCTCGGCCTGGGTGTCTTGCCAGTGCAATGTCATGGCAGCTCTTTTCGGTCTCTGACTCGTGGGCGCTTTGTTGACACCCCGATTGTGCCCTATCAAACGGGTCTGTGGCAGGTTCGGGCGTGGCTACTCGCGGTGCGGTCTAGTAGAAACAAAGCCGTGAACTTTGCCTTCAGCGAGGAACAAGAAGAGCTGCGGCGTTTTGTCCGGCAGTTCTTGGAGGACAAATCCCCGGAATCGGCGGTCCGTGACCAGATGGACACCGAAAAGGGCTACGACGACGCCGTCTGGAACCAGATGGCCGAGCAGCTCGGATTGCAGGGCCTCATCATCCCTGAGGAATACGGGGGAAGCGGCTTCAGCTACATCGAGCTGATCGTGGTGCTGGAGGAGATGGGCCGGGCGCTGCTGTGCGCTCCGTTCTTCTCCAGTGTGGTGCTGGCCGCCAACACCCTCATCCACAGCGGCGACGAGGAGGCCAAGACAGCACTGCTGCCCGGCATCGCCGCCGGTGAGACGGTGGCCGCGTTGGCCTTCACCGAGGAGAACGGCCGCTGGGACGAGTCGGGCATCACCGTAGAGGCGACCGCCGACGGCGACGGCTGGCGCATCAGCGGCGCCAAGATGTTCGTGATCGACGGCCATACCGCCGATGTGGTGCTGGTGGCCGCCCGCACTGCTGGCGGGGTGAGCCTGTTCTGGTGCCCCAGCGACGCCGACGGACTGACCCGCACCGCGCTGTCCACCATGGACCAGACCCGCAAGCAGGCCCGCTTGGACTTCGACAACACCCCGGTCACGCTGATCGGCGTCGAGGGCGGGGGCTGGGCCGTGCTGGAGCGGGTGCTCGACCTGGCTGCGGTGGCCCTGGCCGCTGAGCAGGTGGGCGGTGCCCAGATGTGCTTGGACATGTCGGTGCAGTACGCCAAAGACCGGGTGCAGTTCGGCCGGCCCATCGGGTCGTTCCAGGCCATCAAGCACAAGTGCGCCGACATGCTGCTGGAGGTGGAGTCGGCCAAGTCGGCCGCCTACTACGCCGGCTGGTGCGCCTCGGAGCTGAACGACGAGCTTCCCTCGGTGGCCAGCTTGGCCAAGGCCTACTGCTCGGAGGCCTACTTCCACGCCTCGGCGGAGAACATCCAGATCCACGGCGGGATCGGCTTCACCTGGGAGCACCCTGCTCACCTGTACTTCAAGCGGGCCAAGTCGTCGGAGCTGCTGTTCGGCGACCCGACGTATCACCGCGAGCTCCTGGCTCAGCGCATCGGCATCTGACAGCTCTAATCATCATCGCCGCAGTCTTGGTGGTCGGCCTGGCCGCCTACGCGGTGATGCGGGCGTCGTCTCGACTGGCCCATACCCGGGCCCGGGCGGTGTACGACCTGTACGAAGCAGTGGAGTTCGTAGCTGAGCGTCTGCCCGACGAGCTGTCGGCCAAATTGAGCTACGACGATGTGGAGGCGGTGCTGCTGTGGCGGCTGGATCACCTGCGGCTCCAGGGCTCTGCCACCTACGGCCGGGGTGATGTGACCGCTGCCGAAGCCGAGGGCCGGAACGAAGAGGTGGTTACCAGCGACGACGACTCGGTGGACTATGTGCTGGCCAAGGCCACTGAGTCGGGCCGCGACGTCGACGCCCTCGATGTGGTGGTGGTGCTGGATTTGGAGAGCCAATACCTCGAAGCCATCGGTGCGCTGGGCCCTCCAGCCGAAGAATCCGGCCAACAAGGCGGTACGGTTTAGAGATGGACAGGCCGCGGTCGTTGGAGGGCTTCCGGTACGTGGGCGACAAGCGGTCCCAGCTGGTGTACGACTTGGACGAGATCAACGACGAGTCGGTCATCGAGGAGCTGGTGGCATCGGAGCAGTTCTTGGTGTTCGGACCCGACACCCTGGCCGAGGCCCGCAACCGCGGCTATCGGCCCCGAGCGGTGTGAGCCGCTGGAAGTTGCCTCATTGGCCCGCACCGCGGGAGCAATTGACCGGGAACGTGGCGGTGTGACGCACTGGCAGACCACCGATGGGCTGAAGCTTGCCGGGCACTTGGCCGTGCCGGAGAACCGGCGAATGCGGGCGCTGCCCGGCGTGGTGCTGTGTCCAGGGTTCCCATCAAAGGCCAACGGGGGTTCGAGGGCGGCGGAGCGGATCTATCCCCTGGCCGACCGGATCGCCCAGAACATGGAGTGGGCCGCGCTGGTGCTCAACTACCGGGGGTGCGGAGACAGCGAGGGTGATTTCTCGCTGGACGGATGGACCGACGACATCCGCAGTGCCGTCGACTATCTGAACGGGCTCGAGCAGGTGGAAGGGGTATGGCTGGCCGGATTCGGCATCGGCGGGGCGCTGGCCGCCCACGTGGCCCAGGACGACAGCCGAGTCAGGGGAGTGGTCACCATGGGAGCACCGGTGGACTTCGCCCACTGGGGTCTCGATGCCTCTCGGGTTGTGGACTACGCCCGTTCCCTCGGGATCATCTCTGCCCCCGAATTCCCCGAGGCCATAGATTCCTGGGCCAAATCCGCCCGTTCGATCCAAGTAGACCGCTGCGCGGCCGAGATCGCCCCCCGCCCCATGCTGATACTGCACGGCTCCAACGACCGAGAGGTGTCGCCCCTCGACGCCCGAGCCATCGCCGACGCCCACGGCGACGCCGGCCTCCGCATCATCAGCGGCGCCGGCCACCGCCTCCACTCCGACCCCCGCTGCATCGCCATCCTCCTAGGCTGGCTCGACTCCCAAATAACCCTCATCCCCTGACGGCTCTCCGCTCGCTAGTAGTTCAGGAGCGTCTTGATCACTGTGGCCACTTGGCGGCAAAGGTCGGGCTCCAAAGTGCCCAGGCGGTGGATGAGGCGGTTGCGATTCACCGACCGGATGAGCTCGCATTGGGCGAAGCTGGTTTCAGACAGACCATTGAGATTGGTGGCTTCTAATTCGATGTGGAACGGCAAGCCGCGATGAGTGGTTGTCAGCGGCACGACGATGATGAAGGGAAACTCCACATCTGATTGGTCAGGTTGGCTGAAGATGGAAGATGGCCCGATGACGAGCGCCGGTCGAATGGATCCGGGTTCTCCAGGATGGCGCTCTCCAAAGTCAATCAGCCATAGCTCGTCAACTGATGCCATCAGCGACGTGAGTCTCTTCAGCCTCAGCTAGATATTCCTGCCAGGCTTCTGGATCGTTCTGGAGTTCGCCGAGCTGCCTCATTGCGTGGCGAGCGAACCGTTCACGCCAAAGTGCCTCAGCAGCGTCTCGAACTGTTGCCACTAGGGACGTGTCTGCGTCGCGGCTCATCTCCAGCAGTCGAGCGTGAGTGTTGGTGTCCACACGGATCGTGGTGGTGTCCATGAATGAAGTCTACATTATGTAGACAACAAACCAAGGGTGCATCGCGTCATAACTAGGGAAATGCCCGCTGAGGTTCAGCCTCTCAATCCATTCTTGGAGATAGGTACTGATGGACTTCATGGAGGGTGGAGATGACATTGCATCGGCCTTCGGAAAGGGTGATGGGATGGGGGTCATCTGGGTGGCGGGCAATGAGGAGTGCGGCCATGCCGAGGTTGAGGGCGGGGTTGATGTCGCGGGTGACGCTGTCGCCGACAAAGACGGCTTGCTCGGGGGCTACTCCGAGTTGGTCTAAGGCAAGTAGGAACGGCTCAGGGCTGGGTTTGCCGATACCGATCTCGCCGGCGACGACAGTGGGCAAGCTGAAGCGATCGAGTCCGGTAAGGCTCAACTTGGTTCTCTGGGTGTCGGGGGCGCCGTTGGTCACGATGGCCATCGGTACCTCTGGCTGAAGCTGGCTGATTACTGGCTCGGCGTCGGGGTAAGCCTCCATGCGGTTGATGCGCTCGGCAACGAAGCGCTCGGACAGCTTTTCGACCGTGTGTGGGTCGACGGTGGTCTGGCGCTCAATCGCCTCACGCCACACGGCCTGTCGATGAGAAAGCCGCACTGCTCGGAGGTCACCTAGTTCTTCGCCGGGTCCTTCGAAGGTCGCCCACAGGGCTTCCCAACTGGCAATGCCTACCCGGCGAGCAAATTCAATAGTGGGCAGGCTCGACCACTGGGATTTGGCCTCGTCGAAGACATCTTGCTCGAGCTGGTCCGGATCGACGCTGAGCACGGCGGCGGCATGCCGGCACGTCGCCACCATTGCTGCTTCGGCCGCGGGCCGCTCGACAACGAGGGTGTCGTCGAGATCCCAGATCACTGCTTCAACTGGAATGGGTAGACCGTCTCCTTGATTCAGGTTGGCCAGGTGATCGCTCCATTTGGGTCCACACTGCCACGGTTGATCCTGGCGTCGCCTGAACCATACTGCGAGACACATCCAATTGAGATTGGCTTGAGAGCAACTGTCACTGCCTTCCGTATCATTGTTGCATGGATTTTGGGGCTGTGACCTGCGGGAATACCCAAAGAGGTGTGCATGTCGAGGCAGTGGATGTGGCCGGGTTGGACGACGCCGGGTTGGAGGCTCGGCTTCGGTTGATCGGCTCTTCCCGCAATCGGCTGGAAGGGTTCTTGGCTGAGGTAGTGGCTGAGAAGACCAGGCGCAGCAGCTCGTTTGACGCGGCGAACTCTTTGAAGGCCGAGCTGCGGCAGTCGAGGCATCAGGCTGATCGGACGCTGCGCGATGCGGAGCAGTTGGAGAAGCTGGCGGCCACTCGGGATGCGTTGGTGGACAGTCGGATCAATTCGGAGCATGCCCGGATTTTGGGGACGGCGGCTCAGAATGGGCCGCTGGATGAGGCCAAGATGCTGGAGGCGGCTGAGACGCAGACGCCGGAGCAGTTGCGCAAGACGGTGCGCGACCACCAGAACGAATTGGCCGGCGATGACGGGGCCAAGCGCTTTGAGCGCCAGCGCAAGGCTCGCACGGCCAGGTTCTCCGAACGGGATGACGGGATGTGGCAGCTTTTCGCGCTGTTCGACCCGGTTGCGGCGGCGCGGATACGCAAAGTGCTGAACAAGGCGACCGACGATGACTGGCGAACCGACAACCGCCGCGAGCACACCGCCGATCGGCACCGCCGGGCCGATGCTCTGGAGCGGCTCATCACCCGCACGATCTCCGCCGACGGCAGCGAACAGCCCCAGGGCACCACGCTGTTGTTGATGGCCGACTACGACCTAGTGGACGACAAGCTGGGCCGCCCCCGCCTAGCTGATGGCACTCCGCTCCCGCCACACGAGTTCCACCGACTGGCCTGCGATGCCGACATCTTGTGCGGACTGTTCAAGGAGGCAAGCACTGAGCCCATCTGGATGGGATCAACCAGCCGCCACCCCAACTTCGCCCTGCGGGCCGCCCTCGAAGCCCGAGACCAAGGCTGCATCGGCTGCCGAAAAGAACCAGAATGGTGCGTGTCGCACCACATCGTGGAATGGCAACACGGAGGCCCCACCCAACCCGACAACCTCGTACTGGTATGCCACGACTGCCACCAAAAAGTGCACCACCGAAACTGGGCCGTCGAAAAACACCCAGACACCGGCCGCCCATACCTACGACCACCCTGGCAGCATCCTCCCGAACCTGCTTTGAGACGCTGATGGCAGGCTAAGGCCGTGAAATCGCGTCAGCTAGCGATCTGCTCACCAAGCTGTTTGAGGCGTTGTTGAATGACTCGTGGGGCAGTGGCAAGGACGTATCCAGTTGAAGCCGTGCCTTGGACTGCGCCCGCCAATGGGCTGGCAAGAGTGTCCAGTGTCTGTTGGATTTCCTGCTCGGAACTGGGCTTGTCGGGCTGCTCGATCATCACCATGAGTTGTGATGCAGTAAGTGGCCCAAAAGCGCCGGTCCTCTCAGCCAATTTCTCACAGAGCTCGACTGCGAGATTCCGAAGCCGGCCCAAGTCCTCGGCCGCCCTGCTGGTCGGTGTCGTGTCGACAGCACCGCCAACCTCGAAGAGCGCACGGTAATCCTGGAGGCTTAGTGGCGCTTCGGCGTGCTGGATGCACAGGTCAGCAAGTTGTTCAGTTGAGAGCACCGCCACCGACTTATCGATTGCCCGGCTCATCAGGCGTTGGCCAGAGGGGTTCGGTCCCACCAGCATTGAATAGTCGGCATTGTGCTGTCTGCGATGTTCTTCGAGGGTGACCCAGTCCACCTGGTGATCACCCAGGGAGCCAGAGCCGACTGTTTTGGCGTCTATGGCCACTGTGAAGGAGTCGTTCTTGCCCAACGGTGCTGTGGCCAGCACGTCAGTCTTGCCGCTGCCGCCTAGCTTCTCAGCGTCGAATCCAAGAAACCGGAGCGCATCTCGAACAGCGATCTCCAACCGATCCGGGCTTTTGCTGTTGGTGGCTGCGTCTCGGATTTCGCGTGCGAGAGCTTCAGCAGGGGAGAGGGCGTTCTCTGCCGGGGATTCATCTGACTCAGGGACGGTGGTCGAGGATGTGGTCTTGGGAGGGGAAGAAGGTGTGCTGCTGGATTGAGGTTTAGGGGGGAACTGCGGACGAGAGTGTTCTGATTCCGAGTTGGGGGTATGGACGATCAGCTTGGCTAGCAGGTCGCGTCCCGCATCCGTGATCGCCAAGCGGCCGCTACCAATGGGTTCGATCAGCTTGGCTGATTGGAGCCAGCCCCTCCGTCTTTGGACTTGAGCCTTGCTATCCCAGTTCAAACCCAAGGCCTTCGCTGCTTGACGAAGCTCTTCGGTTGAACGGGGTTGGGTCCGCAACTCTGCTAGTAGTTCTCCGACGAATTGAACCCGGCTGTGCAGGAGCGCAATCAAGATGCCGTCGTCGTGGGTTTCGTACCATCGACTTGCTTGCTTTGTGAGATAGAGCAAGCCGTTTGTGTATTCAAGGATGCCACCCTTGCGGAGAAAATTCTCTTTACCCTCGGCGCTGCCTGGGGTCAATTTGTAGTTGTTCCGAAGCCATGTGACCAGGCTCTGAGATGTTGGATGTCGCGTGGCGGTGTGCTCACAGATGTTACGCAAAGTTCCGGTGTAGCCTGCATACCCGCCCGGCAAAGTCCCGATGTTCTTGCCGCGCTGCTCCCAAGGAAGCGGGGGTGGGATGTCGGCTGGGTTGGTCATGCAGGGGTAACCGTACTGAATCAGTCGGTTACGGTCAGTCTTGCTTGGTTTTGCCTTTGGCTTTTTGGGCTTTTTTCCAGGCCCTGACCTCCGCTAGGGCTTCGGGGCTGTCTATGTCGGCGACGGTGCGGGGGGTGGCGTCGGAGAAGGGGCCGGCGGCGGCTTCCCAGCCTTCGGGGGTGATGTTGAAGCGCTTGGCCAGCAGGGCGAGGAAGATCTTGGCCTTTTCGTCGCCGTAGCCGGGGAGGGCTTTGAGCCGCTTGAGCAGGTCTTGGCCGGTGGGGGCTTCGGCCCACAGCTTGGCGGCGTTGCCGTCGTATTCGTCCACGATGTGGCGGGCTAGGTCTTGGGCTCGGCGGGCCATCGATCCGGGGAAGCGGTGCAGGGCGGGCTTCTCCTTGAAGGCGGCCTCGGCCTTCTCGGGGTCCATCTCAGCCAAACCTGCGGCGGAGAAGTCCTCGGGGATGCGCTCCTTCAACCGCAGGGGCGACTTGAAGGCCCATTCCATGGGGATCTGCTGGTCGAGCATCATGGCCAGCAGCAGGGCGAACGGATCGTCGATGAGGAGTTGGTCGGCGTCGTGATCACCGGTGACGGCAAGTGTTCCCATCCCCCCATCGTACTGGCCGCCGAAGGAAGATCACGAGGGAAAGACCGTGAGGACGTAGCCTGGAACCGTGATTCGATCACTAGCCAAGTTGCTCGCGCGTCCCAGCCTTTGGACGACGGCCATTCGGCTCGGATGGCGGTTGAGGCTGGCCCCCGATCCGGCATATTTGAGGTTCCGGATGGTCACCATGTACGGGAATGCTGAAGCCCAGCCCCGCGCCCATGACCTGGTTACCTACCTGCAATGGTGCAGGTCTTGGGAGCGGACCACGAGGTAAAGCCTTGTTGAACCGCCCCTTGCGGGCATTCAACCCAGAGGTGTGTTCTAGGTAATCCGCGCAAGGCAGCCCGGTGGGTTCACTATGGTTTCCACCATGAGCCGGGCGCTGGTGCTCAACGCATCCTTCGAGCCGCTGAGTGTGGTGTCTCCCCGGCGCGCCCTAGTGCTGGTGATGGCCGAGAAGGCTGAAGTCGTGCTGGAGTCGGGCGAGCGAATCCGCTCGGAGCGGCTCGACCTGCCAGTGCCGTCGGTGGTCCGACTGCGCTACTACGTCAAAGTGCCGTTCTTCCGCACCGGCGGGCTCAGCCGCCGGGGAGTGTTCGCCCGCGATGAATACCGCTGCCAGTACTGCGGTCGCCACGCCGACTCCATCGACCACGTGCGGCCCCGCAGCCGGGGCGGCACTCACTCCTGGGAGAACGTGGTGGCCGCCTGTCGCCGGTGCAACATGGCCAAACGAGATCGGCTGCTCTCGGAGACGCAGATGAGGCTGATGCGCCCGCCGGCCGAGCCACCCCGCTCGGCCTGGGTAGCTTCGGCCGTGGGCCATGTGCCTTCCGACTGGCTGCCCTACCTAGACCCAGCAGCCGAGTCCGTCGCCCAGACTGCTTGAGCCCGTCGCGGGATGCCCGACGACATGGATCGGTGAACACCAAGACAGAACCTCTTTCGATCCAAGGGGGGTGGAAGGCGCACCGGCTGAGCGGAACGGTGGGGGAGTTGCATGCCCTGAGTCCCGATCCCGGTGCTGATCGGGAAGTGTGGCTGATGTCGCCCCTCGACACCGCGCTGGTGCTGGGGTCGGCCCAACCCGAGGAGACCGCCTCGAGCCCGATCACCGAAAGCACTGCGGTGGTGCGGCGCCGCAGCGGAGGGGGCGCAGTGCTGGTGGCCCCGGACCACTCGGTGTGGATCGACGTGGTAATCGGCCGGAGCGACCCGCTCTGGGACGACGACGTGAACCGGGCCCCCCTATGGCTGGGGGATACGTGGGTGGCGACCCTGGCCTCGCTGGGCATCACGCACGGGGAAGTATTCGACCGCTATGAACCCGGCCCGTGGGGACGGTTGGCCTGCTTCGCCAGCCGGGGGCCGGGCGAGGTGCTGGTGGGCGGGGCCAAAGCGGTGGGCATCACCCAGCGCCGCACCCGGACCACTGCACGATTCCAAACCCTCTTGTATCGCCACTGGGCCCCCGAGGAGCTATTTGCTCGCCTGGCGGAGTCATCTGAGGAGCTTCGAAACGCCCTCTCGTCGGCCGCGTGGCCAGTAGACGCCCAGCCCGACGACATTCACACCGCGTTCTTAGCCTCGCTGCCTCGTTAGGCGGCCCAAGAGACCTCTCTGCCCAGTTATCCGGCCCAAGAGGGATCGCTCATCGCGCCCATGCTCATTCACATTCGCGGCTCCCCGCGAGCTCGGTGGAACCCCGGCCCTCTAGTTCACTGCATAGAGTTGCGCTGGTGGGGCTATGGGGGATAGTGTGGGACGAAGTGGGAGAAAAGGGGAATTGCTCGGGACCCGTTGGGGGGAATCGTGCTCACCGGTGAGCACACTCGCTCCCTGGACGACAAGGGCCGGCTCTCGTTGCCGCCGGCCTTCCGCTCGGTGCTGGCCGAAGGGGCGTACGTGGCCATCTACAGGCAGTGCCTCGGCATCTGGACTGCCGAAGAGGCCCGCAGTGCGCTGGAGCGATTCGAGGCGGCGGTTCGGGCCGGAGAGGCCTCCGGCGACGAGCTCCGGGCATTCTCCTCCAGCCTCGAACCGGCCACCGTGGATGCCCAAGGCCGGTTGAACCTCCCCTCCTCCAAGCGTGAGGTGCTGGGTCTGGACAAGAACGTGGTGCTGGTCGGTGTGTTCAACCGCGGCGAGGTGTGGAACGCGGAGCAATGGCAGTCGCTGCAAGCCGAACTCGGCGAGGCAGACGTAGACCGGTGGTTGTGATGTGGATTCGCAGACAGAAAACAGGGTCGGTGACCTCCATGTAGGCCGACCAGGAGTGCGCTCATGGGCAGTCCTCCGTCCGACGAGATGGAAGGCCCCTACTCCGCCCGCTTGCCATCTGACACAACCGGGGAGAAATCCCGGAGTGCGGTCGCCGGGCGGAGGACTGCCGATGGGCGACATTCTTGCCGTCCGATCCCATCGGGCGCAAAAAACAGGCCCTTCACGCAGCAGTCTGCTGAGCCGCCAGGGAGGTGAAAAATCATGAACGGGGGGACACCGACAGCGATCGAACGTCGTTTCGTCCATCACCCCGTCATGGTGACAGAAGTGGTGGAGCACCTGTCTACGGTCCCGTCGGGAGCCTTTCTCGACGCCACCGTGGGCGGGGGAGGTCACGCTCGGGCGCTCTTGAACGCCCGCCCTGACCTCTCGCTAATAGGCCTCGACCGTGACCCCTCCGCGGTCGAGGCCGCCACCACCGTCTTGGCCGGCCGCGGCGCCACGATCCACCACGCCAGCTTCGGCCAGCTGGGCGACGTTCTGGATTCCCTGGGCGTTGCCCGCATTGTGGGATCGCTGTTCGACTTCGGGGTGAGCTCTCCGCAACTGGACCAGCCCGAGCGCGGGTTCAGCTATCGCCACGATGGTCCGCTGGACATGAGGATGGACGGCGGCCAGCAGCTCTCGGCCGACGAAGTGGTGAACACCTGGTCAACAGACGAACTGGTCAAGATCCTGCGCTCTTACGGCGATGAGCGCTACGCCCACCGCATCGCCGCCGCCATCGCTTCGGCTCGGCCGATCGGGTCTACCACCGAGTTGGCCGAGGTGGTTCGCAATGCCATTCCCGCTCCCGCCCGCCGCCGGGGAGGCCACCCGGCCAAGCGGACCTTCCAGGCCATTCGCATTGCGGTAAACGATGAGCTGAACCAGATCGAGCCTGCCTTGGAAACAACCATAAACCGGATGGCACCCGAAGGCCGGGGGGTGGTCCTCAGCTACCACAGCGGGGAGGACCGCATCGTCAAACAGGTTCTCCGCCGCCGGGCCGGACTTTCCGACGAGTCCCGCTATCTGGGACTGCCCCGCTCTGACACCCAGGCCCCACCCGCAATCGAATTGGTTCCCCGAGGCAGTCGCAAGCCCAGCCCTGCGGAGGTGGCCGACAACCCCCGAGCCTCCAGCGCCCGCTTTCGGGCCTTCTGCAAGCTGGGGGCCGACCAGGGTGAGGTGATCGGCTAATGGTCGCCCCGCAACACCGCCCCCAACCGTCGCCGGCCGACCCGGCCCACCAGACCGACCAGCCCCGCCAGCACCTCCGGGCGGCGCCACGGCCGAAACGCAGGCTGATGCCCGTGCTGGGCTGGGCTGCGGCCATCACCGTGGTTGTCGCCCTGTTCGCCCTCGCCCTCCTTCATGCCGTGATCGTGGACCGGCAAACCACTCTCGACAATCTGAATCAGCAGATTGAAGACGTTCGAGCCGTGAACGACCGATTGCAGCTCAACGTGGCCAGGGCAGAAGCTCCCAACCGCATCGTGGCCGAGGCGCTGTACCGGTTGGGGATGGTGGAGCCCGATGGCCGGACCTACCTGCCCCCGCTGGAATCGGACGAGGGTGGAGCGAGGTGAGCCCTTCCGAGGAGGTTGCCGGGCGGAGCTCGCGACGTCGCCGTGGTACGGCCATGGCGGTGGTGTTCGCCTTGGTGGCCGTGGTTCTAGGCATCCGGCTGGCCGACCTTCAGCTCTTCAGCTCTGACGCCTTTGTGGAGTACGGCCAGCAGCAGCGAACCCGAACGGTCAAGCTGACCGCGGATCGGGGCCAAATCTACGACCGAAACGGAGTGGCGCTGGCGCTGTCGGTGCCGCAGTGGACAATCTGGGCCGACCCCAGCCAGGTGGATGACCCGGCGGCGGCCGCGGCTGCCCTTGCCCCCGTGCTGGACATGGACGGGAACCATCTGCTTCAACTGCTGAGCGAGCCCGACCAGCACGCCTATCTGGCTCGGACCGTGCCCGACGACATCGCTGCGGCAGTGGCCGACCTCAACATCAAGGGAGTCTTCCGGTTGGAGGAGTCCGCCCGATTCAACCCGGCCGGCTCCCACCTGGCGCGGGCCGTGGTCGGAACCGTGGATGTCGACCAAACGGGCATCAGCGGCATCGAATACCAGTACGACGAGTTGCTGGGCGGCGTGCCCGGCGAGATGGTGTTGGAGAGCAGCCAAGACGGCCGAACAATCCCCACCGGCGCCCGCCACATCAGACCCGCGCAGCCGGGGGTCGACCTGTACCTGACCATCGACCGCTCCTTGCAGTTCGAAGCCGAGCGGGCGCTGAAGAACCAGATTGAAGAGGTGAATGCCGCCAGCGGCACCGTCATCATCATGGTGCCCAGCACCGGCGAGATCCTGGCCATGGCCTCGGTGGGTCGAGACCAAGAGGGAAATCCGGTCTCCCTCAGCGAGAACCGGGCGGTGACCTGGGCATTCGAGCCCGGATCGGTGATGAAGAGCGTTGCACTCTCCGGGGTGATTGAGACGGGGCTGGGCGAGCCGCACCATGTGCGCGAAGTCAATCACTGGCTTGAGCTCTACGATCAGACGTTCACCGACCACACCGAGTACGGGACCGTGCTCTACAGCATGGAGGAGATCCTGGCCCGTTCGTCCAACACCGGCACCGTGGAGTGGGCTCTGGTTCTGGGCTCCACCCGCCTGGCTGCCTACATGTCCCGGTATGGGCTGGGGACGCCCACTGGGCTGGGTTTCAGGGGCGAGTCGTCGGGATTGGTCCCGCAACTCTTGAGCTGGAGCGGCACCGACGTGGCCAGCTTCGCGCTGGGCCAGGGCATTCTGGCCACCCCGTTGCAGGTGCTGATGGTGTACAACACCCTGGCCAACGGAGGGGTGCGGGTGCCGCCCACCCTGGTGCAGTCGGCCGTCGATGCCGATGGCCAGACGATCCGATTGGAACAGGGCGACCCGGTGAGGGTGGTCTCCGCGCACACTGCCTCACAGATGACCGACATGCTGGTCACGGTTGTGCGGGAGGGAACCGGACGAAATGCCCAGGTCGAGGGCTACTCCATCGCCGGCAAGACGGGAACCGGCCAGAAAGTGCTGTCAGGCGGCAACTATGAGGACGACGAGGGGTTCAGCCGCTACACGGCCACGTTTGCCGGCTTCTATCCTGCCGAGGATCCGCAGCTCTCGATGATCGTGGTGATCGACGAGCCGGTGACCAACTTCTACGCCAGCCAGTCGGCCGCTCCGCTGTTCGCCGAATTGGCCAAGTACTCCCTCCAACGCCTCCGCATCGCCCCTCCCGCCGACTACTTCACCCTCGGGTCCAAGTTGGGACCGGCCCCCACCCCCCAGCCGGCCCCAACCCTGGATCCGGCCGCTGCTTCCGACCCAGAAACAACCAGCACCCCCGAGCCCGCGGCCGAACCGACGGGACCAGAGCCGGTGGCGGAACCGGTTGAGCCTGAAGCGGTGGCCGAGCCCGAACCGGTGGCTGAGCCGGAGCCGTCGGCAACGCCTTCGCCGGTTCCCACGTCGGAACCCACCGCCGAGCCGAACGCCCAGCCTGTGGCCGAGCCGGCACCAGCCCCTGGAGCCGAGAACGGGCCATGACCACTCCATCGATGGCGTTGCCGGTGCTGGCTGAATCTGCTCCCGGGCTGATCGACAAAAGCGGAAACGTCGAGATCACCGGGTTGGCCCACGACTCCCGCACTGTGAATCCCGGCGATCTGTTCTTCTGCGTGCCGGGCGCCCAGCACGATGGCCACGACTTCGCAGCCGACGCATTGGCCCGCGGGGCCGCGGGGCTGGTGGTGGAGCGACGGCTCGATTTGGACTGTCCCCAGTTGCAAACCAAATCAGTGCGCCAGGCCATGGGCCCCATCAGCTCGAAGTTCTACGGACACCCCTCCCACTCCATGGCGGTGATTGGGGTTACCGGCACCAATGGCAAGACCACGGTGTGCAGCCTGCTGAGGTCGGTGCTCGACACTGCTGGACTGCAAAGCGAGATCCTGGGCACGCTCACCGGAGTCTTGACCACCCAGGAGTCGGTGGACTTGCAGCACCAACTGGCCTGTTGGCGGTCGGCTGGGACCGAGGCGGTGGTGATGGAGGTTTCGAGTCACGCGCTGGCCCAGCACCGGGTGGACGGCATCCGCTTCGACGCCGCGGTGTTCACGAACCTCACGCCCGACCACTTGGACTACCACCGCACCATTGAGGAGTATTTCGCCGCCAAGGCCCGACTGTTCACGCCCCAGCTATCCGACCGGGCGGTGGTGAACAGCGGCGATGACTATGGCAAGCGGCTTGCGGACGATCCCCGCATCCCCACCGTGGTCTATGACCCCCAGAACATGCCGGTCCAGCTTGGATCCCGAGATCTGGCCTTGAAGTGGAGAAAACAGGACGTGCGCCTGCCCCTCATCGGCCGGTTCAACGCCGCCAACGCCCTGGCTGCGGCGGAGACCGCCCTTCTGCTGGGCGCCAGCCCGTCGGAGGTCGTGGTCGGGCTGGAGTCGGCGGCCCCGGTGCCGGGCCGGTTCGAGACCATCGAGTCGGATAGCCCGTTCACGGTGGTGGTGGACTATGCCCACACTCCCGATGGCCTGGCCCAGGTGCTGACCGCCGCCCGTGAGCTGGTGGCCGGCTCGGGTTGCCTGCGGGTGGTGTTCGGCTGCGGGGGTGACCGTGATTCCGGCAAGCGCCCGATGATGGGCAAGGTGGCAGCAGAGTTGGCCGACCAAGTGATCGTCACCTCCGACAACCCTCGCACCGAGGACCCCGAATCCATCATCGCCGGCATCTTGAGCGGAGTGCCCCAGGACTCCGGCGGAGTCTCCACCCAACCCGACCGGGCCTCGGCCATCGCCCAATGCGTCAACGACGCATCCGACGGCGATGTGGTGGTGGTGGCCGGGAAAGGCCACGAGACCACCCAGGTGGTGGGCGACCGGGTGATTCCCTTCGACGACCGAGTCGTGGCCCGAGAGGCGTTGGCGGCCAGAGGGTCCACCCGATGATCCGCCTGCTGTTCGCTGTTGCCATTGCCGGTGTGGTCTCGGTGATCGGAACCCGTTTCTTGATCACCTTCCTGCGCAAGCACTCCATAGGCCAGCCCATCCGCCTGGACGGGCCGCAAGGCCATGTCAGCAAGGCGGGCACACCCACCATGGGGGGAGTGGCCATCGTGATCGGCGCGCTGGCCGGTTACGGCATCAGCGACCTCTACAACGGCATCTTCACCCGCACCGGCCTGATCGTGATGCTGGCCATTCTCGGCTCGGGCGTCGTCGGTTTCGTCGACGACTGGCTCAAGGTGTCCCGAGAGCGCAACCTGGGTCTCGGAAAGGGCACCAAGATCCTGGGCCTTCTCATCGTGGCGGTGGGATACGCGGTGCTGATGATCCATCTGACCGACGTCCGCACCGAGCTCTCCTTCACCCGCTACGACTCCCTGAACATCGACCTGGGGCCGTGGGGCTGGGGACTCTGGGCCGTGCTGTTGATCTTGGGCACGAGCAACGCGGTGAACCTGACCGACGGGCTCGACAGCCTGGCCGCCGGCTCTTCGGTGTTCGCCTACGCCGCCTTCGTGGTGATCGGCTTCTGGGCCTTCCGGAACGAGGACATCTACGGCATACCCCATGCTCTGGACCTGGCCATCTTGGCCGCCGCCATGTTGGGGGCCAGCGCCGGTTTCATGTGGTGGAATGCCGCGCCGGCCCGCATCTTCATGGGTGACACCGGATCGCTGTCGCTGGGCACCGGGATGGCCGCGCTGGCCTTGGCCACCAACACCCACCTGCTGCTGCCCATCATCGGCGGCTTGTTCGTGATGGAGACCCTGTCGGTGATCATCCAGGTGTTCAGCTTCCGGGTGTTCGGCACCCGAGTGTTCCGCATGGCCCCGATCCACCATCACTTCGAACTGGGCGGCTGGCCCGAGACCACCGTGATCATCCGGCTGTGGATCATGACCGGCTTCGCCACTGCGGTGGCCCTCGGACTCTTCTACGCCGACTTCGTTTCCATCGGAGGGGCAGATTGAGCCCGGCACCCGTGCTTCTGGTGGGCTTCGCCGTGACCAACCAGGCGGTCTGCGCCCAGTTGACCGAGCGCGGCCATGCGGTAGTGGCGGCCGACGATGCCCCCAGCGATCAGGCACGCCGCCAGGCTGCGGCGATGGGCGTCGACCTCATTGAGAACCCTGCTCCTGAAGACTGGCCGGCGCTGGTGGCCGACGCCCAGGTGGTGGTCCCCACTCCGGGCCTCCCGGAGTCCCACCCTTCGCTCGGAGCCGCCGAGGTCGCGGAAACACCGGTGATCTCCGAGTTCGACCTGGCTCAGCGGTGGGACGCGCGCCCCACGCTGGCGGTTACCGGCACCAACGGAAAAACCACGGTGACGCTTCTGGCCGCAGCCATGCTGGAAGCCTCCGGGGTGCCAACCACAGTGGCGGGCAATACCGAGACACCTTTGGTGGAGGCCATTCGAAACGAGCGCCCTTCGGTTTTTGTTGTGGAGGCGTCCTCGTTCCGGCTGGGCCACAGCCGGTGCTATCGGCCCGCAGTGGGGGCGTGGTTGAACTTCGCCCCCGACCACCTCGACGTTCACGCGTCCCTGGCCAGCTATCGCACGGCCAAAGCGGCGGTGTGGAGCAGGGCCGACGAGCAGTCCATCGCGGTGGTGAACCTTGACGATCCGGTGGTGGTCGCCCACACCCCTGATCGGGGCCAGGTGGTGACCTTCGGCGTCGATGAAGGCGATTTCCGGGTGAGGGGGGGAGCCCTGTGGGCGGGGTCGGAAAAGCTGGCCGACACCGCAGAGCTGCACCGGGCCCTTCCCCATGAGCTTTCCAACCATCTGGCCGCGGCGGCCGTGGCCATGGCCGCAGGCGCCCACCGGGAAGGAGTGAGGGAGGCTCTGCTGGCCTGGACCGGGCTTCCCCATCGGGTGGTCTTGGTGGCCGAGCACAACGGGGTGCGCTTCTTCGATGACTCCAAGGCCACCACGCCCCACGCGGTGTGCGCCGCAGTCCGGTCGGTAACGCAATCCTCGGGGCAAACCGCGCTCCAAGCAGTTCTCATCGCCGGGGGACGAAACAAGGGGCTCGATCTGGAGCCGATGGGCGAGGTGGCGCAAGGCCTGCGCGCGGTGGTGGCCATCGGCGAGGCTGCGGCCGAGGTTCAAGAGGTGTTCGCCGGCCGCTGCCCGGTGACCATCGCCCAATCCATGGAGGATGCGGTGGGCCAGGCCGCCGAGATCGCCCGATTCGGTGACGCAGTGCTGCTGTCACCCGGCTGCGCCTCGTTCGACTGGTACGGCTCCTACGCCGAGCGGGGCGACCATTTCTCCCTGCTGGTACGCGAACTGATCGGAGGATCACCATGACTACTTTCGCTCCCCAGATCCCCCGACGGGGGTTGGTGGCAGCACTCCGGTCGGCGCCGGCGGGTCAGGCCACCATGCCGTTCTACGTGCTGTTCGGGATGGTCCTCACCCTCAACGCCATCGGGCTGGTCATGGTGCTGTCGGTCTCCTCGGTCACCAATCACTATGTGGGACAGTCCACCTGGTACACCTTCCAGCGCCAGCTGGTCTGGAGCGTCGGCGCGCTCTTGGCCCTGATCCTGGTGATGCGGGTGGACTACCGGCAGTGGCAGAAGTACTCCAAAGCCGTTTTGGCCTTCACCGGACTGCTGCTGGTGGCCGTGCTGATCCCCGGAATCGGCACCACGGCAAACGGCGCCTCCCGCTGGATCTACTTCGGGCCGATCAGCTTCCAACCCTCTGAGCTGGCCAAGTTGGCCATGGCCCTCTTCGCCGCCGCGTGGCTGGCCGACAAGGCGGGCAAGGAGCGCAACACCCGCACCACGATCCGACCTGTGCTGGTGGTGTGCAGCCTCATGTCCGGGCTCATCCTGCTCCAACCCAATCTGGGGACCGCGGTGATCATCGCGATGATCGCCTTCGCCGCCCTGTTCATGGCCGGGGTGCCCCTGCTCCCCCTCACCGGCTGGTCGCTGATCAGCGGAGGCGCGGCCGCCCTGGCCGCCTGGGGATCGGGCTACCGGCGCGACCGATTGACCGCCATGCTCGACCCGTGGTCCGACCCCCTCGATACCGGATGGCAGACCATCCAATCGTGGGTGGGCATTGCATCGGGAGGCGCCTCCGGGGTGGGGCTGGGCGAGAGCCGGATCAAATGGGGCTTTCTGCCCGAGGCCCAAACCGACTTCATCTTCGCCGTTCTCGCCGAGGAGATGGGCTGGCTGGGCGCGATGTTCGTCATCGGGCTCTTCACCGGCTTCGTCGTGTGCGGGATGTGGATCGCCCTGCACACCCCCGATCGCTTCGGCCAAGTTCTGGCCACGGGCATCACCGTCTGGGTGGGCGCCCAGGCGTTTGTGAATATCGCCGCGGTGGTCGGGGTGCTGCCCATCACCGGTGTTCCCCTCCCGTTCCTGTCGGTGGGAGGCTCCGCACTGCTTACCAGCATGGTGGCCACCGGCATTCTGCTGAACATCGCCCGCCAGACCCGAGTCGAGCCGTGAGCGAAAGCGCTCCGGTGTGGGCGGTGATCGCCGGGGGCGGGACCGCCGGCCATGTCCACCCCGGCCTGGCCGTGGCCCGGGCCCTGGTTCGGCGCGGCCACCAACCCGAGAGCATCCACTTTGTGGGATCGGCCCGGGGAGTGGAGCGAGATCTGGTTCCGGCGGCCGGATTCGAGCTGACCCTGCTTCCGGGACGGGGGATCAAGCGCCAGCTCACTTGGCAGAACCTCAAGTCGGCCGCCGGCCTGGCCCAAGCGGTGGTCCAGGCCCGAAGCCTGCTGCGGCGCTTGCGGCCCGAGGTTGTGTTGGGGCTGGGCGGCTACGCCAGCGTGCCCTGCGCCCTGGCTGCTCGAATGCTCAGGATCCCGTTGGTGGTAACCGAGCAGAATGCGGTTCCCGGTTTGGCCAATCGCTGGGCGGGGCGTTGGGCCCGAGCCGCCGCGGTGTCATTCCCCGGCACGAAGCTGCCCCGGGCGGTGCTCACCGGCAATCCAGTGCGCGATGAGGTCCAGAGGGTCAACCGGGACGATGACCGGCCTGCGGCCCGAGCCTCCCTTGGGGTGGGCGAGGGGCGCCGTCTTGTGGTGGTGGCCAGCGGGTCATTGGGCGCGGCTCGAATCAACCGGGCCGCGTTCGAAGCTGTTCAACACTGGGCCGAACGGGAAGATCTGGCGGTACACCATGTGATCGGTCGAAGGGATTGGCAGGAGCTTTCCCACCTGCGGCCCGACCTCTCCCAGGCCGCGCTGGAATACCGGGCAGTGGAGTACGAGATGGACATGCCCACGGTGTATGCCGCCGCCGATCTGGTGGTGGGGCGAGCCGGAGCGTCGAGCGTGGCCGAGTTGGCGGTGGTCGGGCTGCCGTCGGTGCTGGTTCCGCTTCCGGGCGCGCCCGGCGATCACCAGACGGCCAACGCCGCCCACCTGGCTGCCGTCGGCGGGGCCGTAATGATTCCCGACGCCGAGATGGACGGCCCCCGCATGGTCGAAGAGGTGGAGAATCTGCTGAAGGTTCCCGGCCTTCTTGGCGCCATGGGGAGAGAGGCAGCCGGTGTCGGTCGCCGAGATGCCGACACCCGGGTAGCCGATCTTCTCGAGCGGCATGCCCATAGACCCCACCAGAGGTACCGGAGGAAGCAAAAATAGGGCCATGGTCGATTTGTGCCCCACAACCCGGGTTCATCTCTTAGGAGTGGGCGGGGCGGGGATGTCGGCTATTGCCGTGGTGTTGCATGGGCTGGGGTGTCGGGTCAGCGGCAGCGACTCGGTCGACTCACCGGTGCTCCACCGCCTGCGGGAGGTCGGGATCGAAGTTTTTGTCGGCCACGACGCGGCTCAGGTCTCCGGTGCCGATCTAGTGGCCCGGTCCACCGCCGTGGGCGACGACAATCCCGAGGTGGTCGCGGCTGCACAGGCGGGCATCCCCCTCTATCGCCGGGCGGAGATCCTGACCGCGATCACCGCGCTGAGATCCACGGTGGCGGTGGCCGGCACCCACGGCAAGACCACCACCGCGGCCATGCTGTCCCATGTGCTGTTGGCGGTAGGCGCCGATCCCAGCTACGTGGTCGGCGCGGTGATGGCCGACGGCAGCATCGGGGCTCGCTGGTCGCAGAGCCCTTGGTTCGTGGTGGAGGCTGACGAGAGCGACGGGACCTTTGGCGAGTTGAGCGTTAACCGGGCGGTGCTCACCAGCGTGGAGCCCGACCATTTGCGCCGCGATCGCCCAGTAAACGAACTGGAGGCCGAGTTCGCCCGGTTCTGCGCCGGTGCCGCCGATGGGCTGGTGGTGTGCGCCGACGACCCCGGCGCCATGAAGGCCTCGGAGGGCTGCCCCCGGGTTCTGTACGGAACCGGCCCCGAGGCCGACTACCGCTGGCTACTCCTGCGGCGCCATCGGCACTCCATCGATGGGGAGGTGTCGTTCCGCGGCGATGTGCTCGGCCCGGTAACCGTGCCCATGCCCGGAGACCACAACGCGCTCAACGCCACGGGAGCGCTGGCCATGGCCTGCCAACTGGGGATCGACGGAACCGATGCCGCGGCCGCGTTGGCCGACTTCGGGGGTGTGACCCGCCGGTTCGAATCGCGAGGAGAGGCCGCCGGGGTCGAGTTCATCGACGACTATGCCCACCTGCCCACCGAGGTGGACTGCTCGTTGAAGACAGCATCCGAAGGGGGGTGGGACCGGGTGGTGTGCGTGTTCCAGCCCCACCGCTACACCCGAACCTCACAGCTTTGGTCGGAATTCGCCCATAGTTTCCAGGCCGCCGACGTGGTGATCATCACCGACATCTACTCCGCCGGTGAAATGCCCATTCCCGATGTGTCGGGTGAGTTGGTCTGGCGGGCAGTAGCCGAGGCCCACCCCGAATGCGACGTTGCCTATGTGCCTCGCCTCGACGACGTCGCCACCCGATTGGCCGAGGTGCTGCGGCCCCAGGATCTGTGTTTGACCCTGGGGGCCGGTGATCTGACCAAGCTGCCCGACCAGGTGATCTCGATGCTCGCGGGACGCCGATGAGCGCGCTTCGCTGGGATCGGCTGGCCCAAGACTTGGCCGGCGTGTTGGGGGAGCAGGCGGTGAGCCGGGAGCGCCCGATCGGACCCGACACCACCTATCGCGTCGGCGGCGCGGCCCGGGTCGGCGTGACGCTCCCCGTGGATGCTGATGTTGCGGCGATGGCCAAAGCGGTGGCCGCCCACTGCCCCGACGTGCTGGTGGTGGGCAAGGGCTCCAACATGTTGGTGGCCGAGGCCGGTTTCGACGGGGTGGCCATTTGGCTGGGCGCGGGATACGACTGGGTGGAGGTCAACGGCTTGCACCTCAAAGCGGGGGCGGCGGCGGGGCTGCCGGTGCTTGCTCGCCAAAGCGCGGCCGCAGGACTGACCGGATTCGAGTGGGCAGTAGGGGTGCCGGGATCGCTGGGGGGAGCGGTCCGCATGAATGCCGGCGGCCATGGTTCAGACATGGCCGCCACGCTGGTGCAAGCCGAGGTCCTAGACCTGCGGCGCGGTTGCGTCGAGCAGTGGGCGCCGGGGCGGCTGGAACTGGGCTACCGGAGCTCGGCGCTGGCCGAACACCACATGGTGCTGGGAGCCGAGATGGGCCTGGCCACTGGTGATGCAGAGTCATCCCAGGCCACCATCGCCGAGATCGTGGCGTGGAGGCGCGAGAACCAGCCGGGAGGGCAGAACGCAGGCTCGGTGTTCACCAACCCGGAGGGCGACAGCGCGGGCCGGATCATCGAAGCGGCCGGACTCAAGGGGCATCGGGTGGGGACTGCCTCGGTTTCAAACAAGCACGCCAACTTCTTCATTGCCGACCAGGACGGCGCTGCCGACGACCTTTACGTGCTGATGGGAGAGGTGTTCGAGCGCGTTCTCGCCGAATTTGATGTGACGCTGCGGCCCGAAACCCATCTCGTGGGATTCGGAGCTGGTCCATGGGCAGGTCAGGCAGGCTGAAGTGTCCTCTGATAAGCCCCCCCAGGATCCGTCCGAGGACCAGCCGGAAGACAAGCCGGAGAGCCCTAAGCCTCAAGTAGACCCTCCCGCTGAGTCTCCTAAGGGCCCTAAGCCTCAGGTCGATCCCCGCATCCAGGCCCGGCGCACCGGCGTGCGGACTCGGCGGCGTCTTCGAGTGTGGATCTCTATCGGGATCATCGCCGTGTTGGCGGCGGCGGCATACGGCGCCACCCAGAGTCCCCTCATGGACGTCGACGAGATCGAGGTCATAGGCGCCGGGCGCACCAGCTCTGCCCAAGTCTTGGAGGCGGCGGGTATCGAGCTGGGGACTCCGCTGTTGGGCTTTGACTTGTCTGGCCCCCGTAGATCAATCGCTGCGCTGCCTTGGGTGGATCAAGTTCGTTCCAGCCGGACGTGGGGGGGCAAGGTCACGTTCGACATCACCGAGCGCGAGGCGGTGGCCCAGATTCCCGTCGGCGAGGAGTGGGCGTTGGTCGACCGTGAGGGAAGGGTGCTTCAAGTGAATCCGGTTCGCGGTGCTCTGCCGGTAGTGCAGTTCACCCCGGTTCCCCAGCCCGGCGGGTGGCTGCACGGGTTCGCCCTGCCTCTGTTGGAGGTGAGTGAGGCGCTCATACCCGTTCAACAAAGGGACATCGGGGCGGTTTATCTGATGGATGGGGAGGTGGTTGTGGATCTGCCCGGCGAAGGGCGGGCCCACTGGGGCGCCCAAGACGATCCTCACGGAAAAGCCGATGCGCTAGCCCGAGTATTAGCCGAAGTTGATATGAGTTGTGTGGAGATCGTGGATCTGAGCATCCCAGAACTTCCCGCCTTGACCCCAATCGACGACTGCTCGTAAGCTAGATACACCTCAACTAGAGGAATAGGTTCTAAAGCCTCAACTCTTCGTTCATATCAACCAAAAGTAGAGAGTGAAGTTTTGGGCTTTTGGAGTGAGGAATCACCATGGCTGATCCCCAGAATTATCTAGCGGTTATCAAGGTCATCGGCGTCGGCGGCGGCGGTGTCAACGCAGTCGACCGCATGATCGAAGCTGGCCTGCGCGGCGTTGAGTTCGTCGCCGTCAATACCGATGCCCAGGCGCTGCTCATGAGCTCTGCTGAGGTCAAGCTCGACATTGGTCGAGAGCTGACCCGAGGTTTGGGCGCGGGCAGCGACCCGGAGGTCGGCTCCCAAGCGGCCACCGATCACCGCAAGGAGATCGAAGAGGCGCTCAGCGGCGCCGACATGGTGTTCATCACCGCGGGAGAGGGTGGCGGCACGGGCACCGGAGCGGCTCCGATCATTGCGGAGATCTCCAAGAGCCTCGGCGCGCTCACCATCGCGGTGGTTACCCGACCGTTCGGCTTCGAAGGTCGCCGCCGATCGGTTCAGGCCGAAAGCGGCATCCAGGCCCTCAGAGACAAAGTCGACACCCAAATCGTCATTCCCAACGATCGACTCCTCACCATTTCCGACGACCACACGTCGGTGGTAGAGGCGTTCCAGAAGGCCGACGAGGTGTTGCTGCACGGCGTGCAGGGCATCACCGACCTCATCACCACCCCGGGGCTCATCAACACCGACTTCGCCGATGTGCGCATGGTGATGCAGGACGCTGGTTCTGCGCTCATGGGTGTGGGCATCTCCTCCGGCGAGGGGAAGGCCGTGAGTGCGGCCCGCAAGGCCATTGCCAGCCCGCTGCTCGAGGCTTCGATCGAAGGCGCTCGCGGGATCCTGCTGAGCATCTCCGGCGGTGCCGATCTGGGTATCTTCGAGGTGAACGAGGCCGCAGAGATCGTCCAGGGCGTTGCCCACCCCGATGCCAACATCATCTTCGGCACTGTGGTGGACGAGTCGATGGGCGACCACATCCGAGTCACCGTGATCGCCGCCGGTTTCGACCGGTGGGAGGGCGAGCGGGCCACCCGGATGACGGCCGCCGACGAAGGGGGCGCTTCAGGAGTGCCCGATGTGTTCGGCGACGCTGACGACGACCTGTTGTCGTCTGATGTCGACGACGAGTTCGACATCCCCTCATTCCTCCGGTAGCCACGCCAGCTGAGACATTGAATTGATCAGCGCCGCAGAGGTAGCCGATCGCTTAGGCGCACTGCGAGACCGGTTGTCCCGGGCCGGGGGCGGTCAAGTACAGGTGGTGGCGGTGACCAAGGGCTTCGGCCCCGATGCGGTGGCCGCGGCCATCGAAGCCGGTTTGGCCGATGTCGGCGAGAACTACGCTCAGGAACTTCTGGCCAAAGCAGGGGACTTGAGCAACCAGCCTGAAGCCGCGCTTCAGCCCCGCTGGCACTTCATCGGCCGGCTACAGCGCAACAAGATCCGCAAGATCGCCGGCTTGGTCCACCTTTGGCAGAGCGTGGACCGCTCCGAACTGGCCACCGAGATCGCTCGGCGGGCGCCGGGCGCCCGGGTGCTGGTGCAGGTGGACATCGCCGGCATGGGGGGCCGGGGCGGTTGTGCTCCCGAGGACACGGCCGGGCTGGTGCAGCACTGCCGCGACGCCGGTCTGGAAGTGGCCGGTCTGATGGCGGTTGGTGCGCCGGGGCCGCCAGAAGAGGCCCGCCCTGGCTTTCGCCTGCTGGCGTCCCAGGCCGAAGCCCTCGGCCTGGCCGAGCTGTCGATGGGAATGACCGACGACATGGAGGTTGCCGTCGAAGAGGGTGCCACCATGGTAAGAGTGGGCACCGCGCTGTTCGGGCCTCGCCCCAGTTAAGCGTCTTCCAACTACTGCGCCCCCCTCCCCGAAACTGGGGGCTGCTTCCTGTACCATCGGAAAGGCTAAGTGATCCACTGCCGAAAGGGGATGAGCCCATGTCGTCCGTGTGGCAGAAAACCAAGTTCTGGCTCGGATTCGGAACCGAGGAGGAGTTCGCTCCCGGAGGGTATGCCGAGCAGGAATCCGACATGCGCCTCGTGTCTCAGACGCCTGATGAGGAGTATCAGATGGGCCCTGAAACGGGTTCGGTCCGCCCCGTTCCCGCCGGCGACCATCCGGCGGGCGAAGGGACCGCTGAGCAACCTCGGACCAGCTTCGTCCGCCCCATCCCCTCTACCTCATCCAAGCCGTCGGTGGTCACCCCGATGTCGTTCGACGACGCCAAGGATGTGGCGGACTGCTTCCGAGGCGGACAAGCGGTCATCGTGAACTTGCAGCACAGCAGCCGGGAGGTGGCCCGCCGGCTCATCGACTTCTCCAGCGGCCTGTGCTACGGACTGGACGGCCGCATGGAGCGGGTGGCCGACCATGTGTACCTGCTAACCCCCACCAATGTGGAGGTGTCGGCCGAGGAGCGCCGCCGCATGGAGCAGGCCGACTACCAGAACAACGGCTGACTACTGCTAACCGGCTTTCGCTAAGCGGATCTGCAACCGGCCCGCGTCGATCGCGGTTTCGTTTACCAGCACCGCTTCTACCTCCGATTCAATGAGGTCCGGGTCGCCTACGGCCAGCACTTGCTCGCACACATACGTCTGGTGGGCCTGGACTGCCTTGATGATGTCGGGCCCCGCGGTCAAGGACAGCGTGATCCGATCGGTGACGTCCAGGTCTTGATTCTTGCGCTCGGCTTGGATCACCCGGACCACGTCGCGGGCGATGCCCTCCTCAGCCAGCTCACTACTCACCGCAGTGTCTAGGGCCACCAGGGCGTCGTTGGTGCGCAGCGCCGCCGCCGTGGTGCCCTCCACCGGATTCAACGCCAAATCGAACTCGCTCTCCGAGAGGGTGTGGCCGGCCACCGCCACCGAGCCGTCGGAAGTGAGCTCCCACTGGCCTTCCCGGGCGGCGGCGAACACCCCCTGCACGTCCTTGCCCAGTCGCGGGCCCAGTTCCTGGCCGTTGGGCCGGAGCACGAACTGCCCGTAGGCGGCCAGATCGTCACTGAGGCGGACCTCTTTCACGTTCACCTCGTCGGCAATCAAGGCGGTGAACGGCGCCAGCGTGTCGGCCTCTCGGCCGGCCACCGTGAGCGAGGGCAAGGGCTGGCGGACCCGAATGCCCTCATCCTCACGAACCCGCAGTCCGGTGGAACACACGTCGCGCACCCGGTCCATGGCCGCCACGAGCTGGGGGTCGGCGGGAAGCTCGACGGGGTCGGGCCAATCGCACAGGTGGACACTCGACTCTCCAGTGAGCCCCCGGTAGATCTCCTCGGACACCAAGGGAAGGAACGGCGCCAGCAACCGGGCCAGGGTGGTGAGCACGGTGAACAGGGTGTCGTAGGCATCCTGCTTGTCGTCGGCCGACGACGGCCGGGCGGGGGCCCAGAACCGGTCGCGGCTGCGGCGGATGTACCAGTTGTTGAGGGAGTCGATGAACCCCTCCAACTCGGCCGCGGCACCGGGCAGGTCGTAGGCGTCCATGCGCTGGGTAACCGCCTCGGTCAACTGCCGGGTCTTGGCCAGGATGTAGCGGTCCAAGAGCTCCTCGGAGTTGGCCCGGGGTTTGGCCTGGATGCCGTCGGCGTTGGCGTAGAGGGCGAAGAAGTAATAGGCGTTCCAGATGGGGATGATCACCTGGCGCAGCACGTCGTCGATCCCCGAGTCGTCCAAGCGGAGATCACCGCCCCGCACGATGGGTGAGCCCATCAAGTACCAGCGCAGCGCATCGGCCCCTTTGGTGGCGAAGATCTCCTCCGGCTCGGTGTAGTTCCTCAGCTTCTTGGACAGCTTTCGCCCCTTGGCGTCGAGCAGGATGCCGTGGCAGATCACGTTGTTGAACGCGGGCCGGTCGAAAAGGGCGGAGGCCAGCACATGGAGGGTGTAGAACCAGCCCCGGGTCTGGTTGATGTACTCCACGATGAAGTCGGCCGGGAAGTGGTGCTCGAACCACTCCTTGTTCTCGAACGGGTAGTGAACCTGGGCGAAGGGCATCGACCCCGACTCGAACCAGCAGTCCAGCACCTCGGGCACCCGCCGCATGGTGGACTGCCCGGTGGGGTCGTCGGGATTGGGCCGGGTGAGCTCGTCGATGAACGGGCGGTGCAGGTCCACAGGGCGCACCCCGAAGTCCCGCTCGATCTCATCCAGGCTGCCGTAGACGTCGATGCGGGGATACTCGGGGTTGTCGCTGCGCCACACGGGGATGGGGGAGCCCCAGAACCGGTTCCGGCTGATCGACCAGTCGCGAGCCCCCTCCAGCCAGGTGCCGAACCGGCCGTCGCGCACATGGCCGGGCACCCAGTTGATCTGCTGGTTCAGCTCCAGCATCTGCTGGCGGATCTCGGTGACCCGCACGTACCACGAGCTGAGCGCCCGGTAGATGATGGGCTCGTCGGTGCGCCAGCAGTGGGGGTAGTTGTGCTCGTAAGTGGCGTGGCGCAGGATCCGCCCCTGGTCCTTGAGCCGGGCGATGATGCCGCTGTTGGCCTCGAACACGTTCACCCCTGACCAGTCGGTCACCTCCTCGGTGAAGCGGCCCTGGTCGTCTACCGGCACCACCACGGGAACGCCGTTGGCCTCGGCCACCAGCTGGTCGTCCTCGCCGAAGCCGGGGGCGGCGTGGACAACGCCGGTTCCCTCGGCGGTGTCCACGAAGTCGGCGCCCACCACCTGGAAAGCGCCCTCGTCGGCCAAGGGGGCGAAGTAGTCGAACAATGGCTGGTAGTGCCGGCCGATCAACTCGGCGCCGGCCACCGTGCCCACCACCCGGCCTTGTCCCAGCTCGGCCTCGTAGGCCACCAGCGTCTCCGACGCCAACACCACGTGGCCGCCGTCGTGCTCCACGATGGCGTACTCGATCTCTGGGCCCACTACCAGCATCAGGTTGGACGGAAGGGTCCACGGGGTGGTCGTCCAGGCCAGCATGCGCAGCGGCCCAGGGTCTCCGGACTCGGGCCGCAGATCGAAGGCCACGGTGATGGCGGGGTCTTGGCGGGGCCGGGTGGCATCGTCCAAGCGGATCTCAAAGTTGGACAGCGGGGTCTCGGCCGCCCACGAATAGGGCATCACCCGATAGGCCTCATAAACGAGGCCCTTGTCCCACAGCGTCTTGAACGCCCACATGACCGATTCCATGTAGGGCAGGTCCATGGTCTTGTAGTCGTTTTCGAAGTCCACCCAGCGAGCCTGGCGGGTCACGGTGGTCTCCCACTCCTGGGTGTAGCGCTGCACCGATTGGCGGCAGTAGTCGTTGAACTGGTCGACGCCATAGGCGGTGATGGCTGCTCGACCGGAAACCGAGAGCTCTTTCTCGGCCTCCATCTCGGCGGGCAGGCCATGGCAGTCCCATCCGAAACGGCGCTCCACGCGGCGGCCCCGCATGGTGTGGTAGCGGGGGATCACGTCCTTCACGTAGCCGGTGAGCAGGTGGCCGTGGTGGGGGAGTCCGTTGGCAAACGGGGGCCCGTCGTAGAACACGTATTCGTTGTCGCCCTGATCGCCCGCGGGCCGCCCCTCTACTGAGTGGGCAAAGGTCTCATCGGTGTCCCACGAATCCAGAACCCGGCGCTCGATATCGGGAAAGGAGGGCTTGGGGTCGACCTCGGGGTAGTGGGCAGACGGTTCGGACAACGGGCCTCCAGGCATACTGGGAAAACAAAAATAACCCGTTCCCATCCCGGTCCAGACATCGTTATGCCGCTCTCAGCCCGATTGCGCCATTTGGTAGCAATCCGGGTTAAGCCGTTCTCAGACCATTTGGCAGTAATCCGCGGCGGCGGCGGCTACACTCCCGCCTGCAATGACCGCCAAGAAGACCGCTCGCAAGCCTCCGGCCAAGAAACCGGCAAAGAAGGCAGCCACCACCGCCAAGTCGGCTGCGAGCAAGCCGGCGGCCAAATCTGCGGCGAAAAAGCCCGCGGCCAAGTCCTCGACCAAATCCGCGAGCAAGCCGGCGGCCAAATCTGCGGCCAAAAAGCCCGCCGCCAAGTCCTCGACCAAAACTGCCAGCAAGCCTGCGGCTAAGACTGTGGCCAAGTCCTCGACCAAACCTGCGGCCAAAAAAACCGCCGCCAAGTCCACGGCCAAGAAGCCGCTGTTCGACAAGAAATATCTCGACAAGCAGCGCGATCTGCTTTTGGAAGAGCGCTGCCGCTACATCACCTCGGCCACCAGGCTCAAGGCCGAGGCCGATTCCCTGGTGGAAGAGCGGGAGCCAGGCGATGTCCAATTCGATGAAGAGTCGGGGGAGGGCGACACCTTGGCGGTGGAGCGGGAACGGGATCTGGCCCTCAGCGCTCACGCCCGAGCGGCCGTCGACCAGATCGACGCCGCATTGGCCCGGATCGATAGCGGCACCTATGGCATCTGCCTGGTGTCGGGCAAACCGATTCCCCGCCAGCGGCTGAATGCCATTCCGTGGGCCGCGGAGCGGGTTGAACACAAAGCCGGTGGATTCTGAGATAGCTGCTTCGATTGACGAAGATCACCGGTCTCGTCGTCGCCACAACCTGGTACTTCTGGGGGTGGCTGCGCTAGTAGTCGCCATCGACCAGCTAACCAAGTGGTGGGCGCTGGAGACGTTGGAAAACCGGACCATCGATCTGGTGTGGACGCTGCGGCTCAACCTGGTTTACAACACCGGAGCCGCCTTCGGCCTGGCCCAAGACTGGGACACCGTGATCGCCGTGGTGGCCCTGTTGTTTGTGATCGTGGTGGCATGGGCCAGTTGGGGGGGTCGTCGGCTGTCGATGCCGCCGGTGCTTCTGGGCATGGTGCTGGGCGGCGCCATCGGCAACCTGGCCGACAGGGCGGTACGGGCCGGCGACGGGTTTCTGGGCGGGGCCGTGGTCGACTTCATCGATTTCCAGTGGTGGCCGGTGTTCAACGCGGCCGACTCCGCCATCGTGGTGGCCGGGATCATCCTGGTGCTGATTGCCCCCCGCTACCGCCAAACCCAAACCGCGGATGAGGCTGATCAGCCCGGAGAGCCCGGCGGCTTCGGAGAGTCCGATGAGCCCGATGGGCCCTGACGAGGTTGTTCCCGACGCGCTGACCGGCGAGCGCCTCGACCGGGTGGTGGCGCTGGTCTGGGAGTGCAGCCGGGCCGAGGCCGCCCGGTTGATAAACCAGCAGAAGGTAGAGGTCAACGGCATTCCGGCCGCAAGCCGATCGCAGCGGCTGGTGGCGGGGGACCAGATCCGGCTTTCCGAGGCACCGGCCATGGGACAGCCGCCACCAGGGCCCGATCCCGAGGTGGAGTTGAACGTGGTCCATGCCGATGAGTGGGTAGTCGTGGTGAGCAAACCGGCCGATCTGGTGGTACACCCCGGATCGGGCCACGCGGCGGGGACGATGGTGAACGGATTGCTGGCCCGATTTCCTGAGATCGCCGGCGTGGGAGAGCCGGAGCGCCCCGGCATTGTCCACCGGCTCGACCGAGGCACTTCAGGGCTGCTGATGGTGGCCCGCACTCGGCGCAGCTACGAGGCCCTCACCGCCGCGCTGGGCCGGCGGGAGGTGCATCGGGGCTATGTGGCCCTGGTGAGCGGGATGCCGGCCGACGATCGAGGGGTGATCGACGCCCCCGTGGGACGCTCCACTCGCCATCCCATCAAGATGGCGGTGACCGCCGACGGCCGGCCGGCCCGCACCCACTACCAGGTAACCGCTCGCATGCCCGCCCCCACCGAGCCATCTGAAGAGTCGGTGCCGTTCGACACTGCTCGCCTGGAGTTGCAACTGGAATCCGGGCGCACCCATCAAATCAGGGTTCACCTGGCTGCCATCGGCCACCCGGTTCTGGGTGACGACCTCTACGGCGGCCCCGATGCCCCCGGCATCAACCGCCCCCTCCTTCATGCCCACACCCTGGGCTTCGCCCATCCCGACACAGGCGAGGAACTCCGATTTCAGGTGGACCCCCCTGAGGACTTCTCCCGCCTCTACCAGCTTCTCTGCGGATAGCCAGATTCGATCGAACCTGAGTCAGTCTGATCCCGGCCAGGGGAGGAGGCCGCGTGCCGCTTTGGCAATGTCGTCCAGGGAGTAATCGCTCAGCAGGTCGTGCATGATGTCGCCCACGTGGGTCCAGATGGCCAGCAGCACACATTGGCCCTCGTGATCGCAGGCACCGTCACTATGGGGCTGGCCGAAGTCACCCAGCACAATGGGCCCGTCCACCGCGCTCACTATCTCGCTCAACTTGATCTCGGAGGCCGGTCGGGCCAGGGCGTAGCCACCCCCCGCACCCCGCTTGGAGCGCACCAGGCCGGCGCCCTTCAGCGCTTGGAGGATCTGCTCCAGATAGGGCTGGGGGAGTCCGGTGCGCTCGGCAATGTCCCGGGCCGAGGTGGGACCGGACTCGTCGGGGTGCAGGGCCAGAGACAGCAGCGCCCGGCTGGCGTAGTCACCTCGAGTCGACACCCTCACGAGCCATCACACTACTTCTCAATCTTCCCCGCATGGTTGAGCCGATAGTTTGAAGGCCGAATGGGAAGCCCAAGCCAGCACAGCACTCCGGCAGCCAGCGGTGGGATCATCGGCTTTCCGGTGTTGCCCGACTACCGGGGGTCTTGCCTGAGCAATGTGGTGCCGGCCCTGCTCGGCCCGCCCGATGCCGCCCAGTGGCTGCCCGATCCAATCCGTGAGGCCAAGGCAGTGGTGCTGTTGCTGATCGACGGGATGGGGTGGGAGCAGCTCCAAGACCGGGCCGAGCTGACCCCGGTGATGTCGGCCATGGAAGGAGACCCCATCACCACGGTGGCCCCGACCACCACTACCACGGCCCTGACGTCGCTGGTCACCGGGGCGACGCCAGGCGAGCACGGCCTGATCGGCTACCAGATCTACATCCAGGGGCAGGTGCTCAACGCCCTGCGGTGGACTGCGGGCGCCAAACCGTCTGATGCCCGCAAGTCCCTCGTTCCCGAGCAGGTCCAAACCCGGCCCGCCTTCTTCGGGCGCCGGGTGCCGGCAGTGGGCCGCAGCGAATTCCGGGGTACCGGCTTCACCCGGGCCCATCTCGACGGGGTGGACCACAGGGGGTACAAGCTGACCAGCTCCATCGCCGTAGAGGTGCAGAAGCTGGTGGAGGGGGGTGAGCCGCTCGTTTACGCCTACTACGACGGGCCCGACCGGATTGCCCACGAGTACGGGTTCGGCCCCCACCTGGACGCCGAGTTCGCAGAAGTCGACCGCCTGGTGGCCCAGATCCTGGCCGTGCTGCCCCCAGAGGCGGCGCTGCTGGTGGTGTCCGACCACGGTCAGGTCATGGTGGGCGACAACAAGGTGGAGCTGGCCCGCGACGTTGTCGCCCTCACCGCGGTCACCTCGGGAGAGGCTCGATTCCGCTGGCTCCACGCCCGTCCCGGGCGAGCCGGCGAGCTTCTGGAAGCGGCTTCCGAGCGCTATGGCCGCCATGGCCTGGTGGTAAACCGCCAGCAGGTGCTGGACGAGGGCTGGTTCGGTCCCCATGTGGGGCCGGAGGCCCGTTCTCGGATGGGCGACGTGGCCCTGGTGCCCTGCGACCCGGTGGCCTTCGTGGAGCCCAAGCCCGTGCCTCAGAGCCAAACCGGGGGAGGGGGCCGGCCCACGTTTGAGCTGCTGGGCCGCCATGGCTCGCTGACATCGGCGGAGATGTTGGTTCCCTGCCTGGCCGCGTTCGGCGCCCGCGCCTGAGGATGTGCCCGAACTCGCCGGTGGGCGGGTAAATTTCCAGCCATGTCAGACACCGGTCAGTTGGCCAGAGGGTAGGTTTCCAGCCATGTCAGACACCGGTCAGCCGGCATCGGCTGAGCCTGCGGAGATCGTCCACGAGACGCCGCCCGTCGACGGCGACCCGGCGGAGCTCGCATCGGCCCGGGAGGCCATCGAGCAGCCGGCCAAGGTCATGCGGGTGGGCACGATGATGAAGCAGCTCTTGGACGAGGTGCGCGATGCCTCCCTCGACGAGTCGAGCCGCGACCGGCTGAGAGAGATCTACGAAACCTCGATCGAAGAACTGGGTTCCGCGCTGTCGCCCGACCTCAATGAGGAGCTCGACCGCCTGATCCTGCCCTTCCCCGAAGACCACCCTCCCAGCCAAGCCGAGCTCCAGGTGGCGAAGGCCCAGCTGGTGGGCTGGCTGGAGGGCCTCATCCAGGGCATCCAGGCTGCTCTGTTCGCCCAACAGGTGTCGGCGCAGCAGCAGTTGGCCAACATCCGCGCCGAACTTCCCCCCGGCGCCGCCCGCCTCCCGCAAGACAAAGCACCGGGAACGTATCTCTAACGGTCCAACAACCAGGGAAAACAGGGGAATTCTCGGGCGGCGAGCATGGGCTCTCCCGTCTTGGTATGGTCAGAAACTACAGAGCTGTAGTTTTCCACAACCCAGCCACAGATTGTCCACAGGAGTGCTGTGTCCAGTTCCTTCACCCACCTCCACGTCCACACCGAGTACTCCATCCTCGACGGTGCCTCCCGGGTGGGAGAGCTGGTCAAAGCGGCCGCGGCCGACGGGCAGCCGGCACTGGGCATCACCGATCACGGCAACATGTACGGGGTCATCGACTTCTACCGGGCCTGCCGGACCGAGGGCGTCAAGCCCATCATCGGCATGGAGGCCTACATGGCCCACGAGAACCGGTCGGAGCGTCCGCCCAGGCGGGGCAAGTTGGATGATGGCGGGGGCAGCACGGAGGGTGGGGGCAAGATCTACTACCACCTCACCCTTCTGGCCGAGAACAACACCGGCTACAAGAACCTCATCCAGCTTTCCAGCCGGGCCTTTCTGGAGGGCTATTACTACAAGCCCCGGCTCGACTGGGATCTGCTGGCCGAGCACAGCGAGGGGCTGATCTGCTCCACCGGGTGTCTGGGCGGCCACGTACTCCAAGCCCTGCTGCGCGACGACTACGACGACGCGGTGGCCAAGGCCGCCCGCCTTCAGGACATCTTCGGCAAAGACAACCTGTTCGTGGAGATCCAAGACCACGGCATCCCCGAGCAGCACAAGACCAATCCCGATCTGCTCCGGTTGGCCGACCAGATCGGCGCTCCCTTGCTGGCCACCAACGACAGCCACTACACCCACCGGGCCGACGCTGAGGCCCACGACGCCCTGCTGTGCGTGCAGACCGGCTCGTTGGTGAGCGATCCCGACCGCCTCAAGTTCCACGGCGACGAGCACTATCTCAAGTCAGCGGAGGAGATGCGCTACGTGTTCTCCGAGCTCCCCACCGCGTGCGACAACACCCTGTGGATTGCGGAGCGGGCCGACGTGGAGATCGAGTTCGGCAATCCCCAGCTTCCCGACTTCCCCATCCCCGGCCAGTACGAGAACGCCGACGACTATTTGCGGGCACTGACCCTGGAGGGCGCCGAAGGCCGGTGGGGAAGCCCGCTGACCGAGGAGATGGCCGATCGGCTGGCATTCGAGCTCAAGGTCATCTCCGACATGGGCTTCTCCTCCTACTTTCTCATCACTTGGGACCTGATCCGCTACGCCCGAGAGCGGGGAATCAGGGTGGGGCCGGGCCGGGGGAGCGCGGCGGGTTGCGCAGTGGCCTATTGCCTCCAGATCACCGATCTCGACCCGATCCGCTACGACCTGCTGTTTGAGCGCTTTCTGAATCCGTCGCGGGTGTCCATGCCCGACATCGACATGGACTTCGACTCCCGCCACCGAGACGAGATCATCCGCTACGCCTCCCAGAAGTACGGCGAAGACCATGTGGCCCAGATCATCACCTTCTCCACCATCAAGGCCCGGGCCGCGGTGCGCGACAGCGCCCGGGTGCTGGACTATCCCTACGCATTGGGCGACAAGCTGGCCAAGGCCATGCCACCGCTGGTGCTGGGCCGAGACACCCCGCTGTGGGCCTGCTTGGAGAAGAGCGACGACCACGCCGACGGCTACACCGCGGCCGCCGAGCTGAGGGAGATGTACGAGGGTGATGAGGATGCCCGCAAGGTGGTGGATGTGGCCCGCGGCCTGGAGGGTCTGCGGCGCCAGGACAGCATCCACGCTGCCGCGGTGGTGATCACAAAAGAACCGCTTACCGAGTATCTGCCCATCCAGCGCAAGGCATCTCCGGGCCAGACCTTGGAGGAGGCCCCGATCGTCACCCAGTACGAGATGCACGCGGTAGAAGACCTGGGCCTGTTGAAAATGGACTTCCTGGGCCTGCGGAACCTGGACGTGCTCGAAGACGCCATCGGGGTGATCGAGCAGTCTCGCGGCAAAAGGGTGGACATCGACAACGTGCCCTTGGACGACGAGCCCACCTATGAGCTGCTGTCTCGAGGCGACACCATCGGGGTGTTCCAGTTGGAGAGCGGCCCGATGCGCTCGCTGATCCGGTCGTTGAAGCCCACATGCTTCGACGACGTGGCCGCCTTGGTGGCCCTGTACCGGCCCGGCCCGATGGCGGCCAACATGCACAACGACTACGCCGACCGCAAGAACGACCGCAAGCCGGTGCAGGTATTCCACGAGGACGCCGCCGACATTCTGGCCGATACCTACGGGCTGATGATCTACCAGGAGAGCGTCATGCGGGTGGCCCAGCGGTTTGCCGGCTACTCCCTGGCCGAGGCCGACAACCTCCGCAAGGCCTGCGGCAAGAAAGACCGCGCGCTCATGGCCAAAGAGCGGGACTCGTTCGTGGCCGGTTGCGAGAAGAGCGGCTACGGCGAGGAGCTGGGCACCGAGCTCTTCAACATCATCGAGCAGTTTGCCGACTACGCCTTCAACAAGAGCCATTCATACGGCTATGGGCTGATCGCCTATCAGTGCGCCTACCTCAAGGCCAACTATCCGGTGGAGTACATGGCCGCGCTGTTGACCAGCGTGAAGAGCAAGTTGGAGAGAGCGGCGGTTTATCTGGCCGAGTGCCGCCAGCGGGGGATCCAGGTGACCCTCCCCGACGTGAACCGCTCCCAGTCCGACTTCGCGGCCATCGGCTCCGACAGCGGCGAGCAGTCCATTTCCTTCGGGCTCTCCGCAATCCGCAACGTGGGAGCGGGCGCGGCGCAGATGATCTTGGAGGAGCGGGAGAAGAACGGGCCGTTCGCCGACTTTCACGACTTCTGCCAGCGGGTCGATCCGATGGTGCTGAACAAGGGGATTGTGGAGGCGCTCATCAAAGGGGGCGGCTTCGACTCCCTGGGGCATCCTCGGCAGGGGCTGTTGAACGTGTTCGAGCCCATCGTGCGGCGCGGCATCCAGCAGCAGCGAGAGCGCGAGCAGGGAGTGATGAGCCTGTTCGACGAGGGCGGTGCCGATGCCTTCCAAGACGACATAGAGATTCCCGATACCGAGTTCGACAAGTCTCGGAGGCTGGCCGCCGAGCGGGAGATGCTCGGGCTGTACGTGTCCGACCACCCCATCATGGGCATGGAGGGGGTGCTGGCCCGAAAGACCACCCATCGGATCGACCACCTGGCTGAAGCAGAGGAGGGCGCCTCGGTGAAAGTGGGCGGGGTGGTGAGCAACTTCCGCAAGAGGTGGACCAGAAAAGGCGACCAGATGGCCTCATTCGACCTTGAGGACATGTACGGAACCATGGAGGTGACGCTGTTCCCCCGGTCGATGGAGGAGCACGGTCACAAGCTTGAGGACGATGTGGTGGTTGTGCTGGAGGGGCGGCTGGATAGCCGCGACGAGGAGCCCAACTTGATCTGCTTCGGGGTGGAGCTGGTGCGGGCCGACTGGGCCAACGGCCTCGGCCCTCTGAAGGTGAACATCAACACCCAAAAGCTGACCGTCGACCGGATCGATACCCTCAAGTCGATTTTCGCCAGCCATCCGGGCAAGTCGGAAGTGGTCTTGATGCTCGGTGACGACAAGGGAATCAAGCTTTCATCGGACTACGGAGTGGACACGGGAAGTGGGTTGATCGGCCTTCTGCGGGAGGAGCTGGGCAGCAACGCCATTGCCGTGCAGCCCGACTAGCTGGCGTTTTGCCGAAAGCGGTCAACAACCGAAAACCCTTGCAATCCTGCGGGTTTGCGCGCCTACCGGAGCGATTGATGGACTATAGGGGTGCCCACGGGCGGAAATCTGTGGGGGACCAGCCAGCAAGGAGGGCGAGCAGCGCATGGCAATCGACGTCGAAACCAAGGACTGCACAGCGGTCACCGACGCTGAGCTGGCCGAAATGGCCGACATGTGTGCTGACGGCTCCAACCCCTTTTCGGTAGGGCTGCTCTCCAAGCAGACCGAGGAGTGGGTGTTGATCTCCACCGCCCGGGAAAACGGCAAGCTTCGGGGATTCGCCTTCTCCACCCTGGAGCGCATCGGCGGGACGCCGAGCGTGTTGGTGGGCTTGGCTTCGGTGGCCCGCACCTCCAAGCGCAGCACTGTTCTCCGCCAGCTGGTCGACGCACAGCTCCACCGGGCCCTGATGGCGTTCCCCGACGAAGACGTGCTCTTGGGGACCCAGTTCGACAACGCCGGCGGGTTTGACGCCTTCAAGCCTCTGGTCGACATCGTTCCCCGCCCGGGCCACAAGGCCTCCGGCGAAGAGCGGGCTTGGGGACGCCGCCTGGCCAAGCGGTTCAGCATCAGCGCCAGCCGGTATCTCGACCGAGACTTCCGAGTGGTGGGCGACGACAGCCAGGCCTGCCTGCTCGACTACGAGACCGCCAAGCCCGAGGGCATCGACCCCGATGTGGCTGCCCTGTTCGACAAGGTGGACCGCGCCGGCGGCGACACCATGATCGCCTTCGGCTGGATCATGGCCGAAGACCTGCTCAAGTACACCTGAGCAATCGGGCGCCGGTTCGGCTGCCCGTGGCCATGAGCGACCCATCGCCCCTTCGGCGGCCGATGTGCCGCAACTTTCTCTCCGATCCACTTCCCGACAGCCTGCTGCCCGAGCTGCTCGACCAGGCTCGCCGAGCACCGTCAGCGGGCAACACCCAGGCCGTGGAGTTCTGCGTGGTCACCGAGCCCGAGCGCTATTGGCAGCTCACCCTCACCTCGGAGCGTCGAGCCGAGTTCCCCTGGCCCGGCCTGCTGGTTGCCCCCGTTCTGGTGGTGGTGCTCACCGAGCCCGAGCGCTACGTGCGGCGCTATTCCGAGCCCGACAAGGCCCACACTGGCCTCGGCGACAGCCCCGAGGCCTGGCCTGTTCCCTACTGGTGGGTGGACGCTGGCATGGCAGTGCACCATCTGCTCGTTGCCGCCACGGCCGCGGGCCTGGGCTCTTGTTTCTTCGGGGTGTTCGAACACGAAGCCGCCGTAGTCGAGGGCCTCGATATCCCCGAGGGTCGCCGCACCGTGGGAACCGTGGCCCTGGGATACCCCGATGAAGATCGACCGAGTTCCTCCGCCTCCCGCCCCCGTAGACCATTGGACGAGATAATCCACTACGGTTCCCCGCCATGAACATGCCTGATCCCGTCGACCGCCTGGCCATCGAGGACACCATCGTCCGCTACACCATTGCCATTGACGAGAAGGACTGGGACCTGCTCGACACGGTCTTCACCCCCGACGCCCACCTGGACTACTCCTCGTCGGCCCCCGGAGTGGACGACGCCAACGGCGACTATCCCACCGTCAAGGGCTGGCTCCAGATGGCCCTTTCCATATTCCCCATGACCCAGCACATGGTGGGCAAGACCTACATCCGGAGCTGGGACGGCGACACCGCCCAATGCACGACCCTCTTCCACAACCCCATGGGCATGCCGGTGGACGACGACGGCAGGTTCGACCCCAACGGATCGGGGCTGCACTTGTTCTACGTGGGCGGCTGGTACCACGACACCGTCTCCCGGACCCCCGACGGATTCCGCATCGTCAAGAAGGTGGAAATCGGCGGGTACATGGACGGCGGCTTCCCCGAGGGATTCGACATCCCCGGATAGCCGGCAATAGCCGACAATCGGCCCACGCGCCCGGCGCAGTTGGGCCGGTACAACAGCCGCTGAGGTAGTCTGCCCAGCGTGCAAATCCCACTCGTGGACTACCTGGTCTTGGGCGATGAGCCCTATCTGCAAGCCAACGAATGCACCAATTGCGGTGCCCGATTCTTCGGCCGGCGCAACGCCTGCGCCCACTGCGGCCACCGAGAGTTCAAACCGGTGCGGGTGAGCGACACCGGAACGCTGCGCACCTTCAGCATCGTCTACCGGGCCGCCCCCACCATTCCCACGCCCTACGTCTCGGCCATCGTGCTCACCGATGACGGCACCTCGGTTCGCTCCAATCTCATCAACATCGAACCCGATCCGGCCAAGATCACGCTCGGCATGAAGGTCAAGCTCGACACCTATGTCGTGGGCACCGACGACGACGGCCAAGAAGCCGTTGCCTTCGGCTACGCCCCGGTATGACAACCAATCAATAGGAGGCCGAAAATGGCACAAGACATCTGGGTTCTGGGAACGCACATGACGGCGTTCGGCCGCTACCCCGACCAGGATGCGGTGGACTTGGCTACCACGGCTGCTCTGGGCGCACTGGACGACGGCGGGGTGACCATCTCCGACATGGACCTCCTCTCTTGCGGGACCCTGTTCCAGGCCAACGCCGGCATGGGCCAGCAAGTGCAAAAGCAGATCGGCCAAACCGGCATCCCGGTGTACAACGTGTCCAACGCCTGTGCCACCGGGGCCACCGCCCTGCGCACCGTGATCATGGCCATCCGAGCCGGAGAAGCCGACATGGGCCTGGCCATCGGCGTGGAGCAGATGGGCAAGATGGGCCTTCTGGCCGGCGGCACCCGCAAAGAGAAGAACGTGTATGAGCCGTCGGGCCGTTATGGCGCGGTAATGCCCATCGACGGCATCCTGGGCACCGACACCATGCCCGGCGTGTTCGCCCAAGCGGGCATGGAGTACGCCAACGACAACGACGGGGTGGGCTTTGAGCAGTTCGCCAAGGTGGCCCAGAAGAACCACGCCCACTCCACGCTCAACCCCCTGGCCCAATACCAGAAGGAGTTCAGCCTGGAAGAGGTGATGGGCTCGCCCATGCAGAGCTACCCCAACACGCTGCTGATGTGCTGCCCCACCGGCGACGGGGCCGCGGCCTGCGTGCTGGTGGGCGAGGAGCGCTTTGCCACCCTCAGCCGCGAGCAGCAGTCTCGGGCGGTGAAGATCTCCGCCTCGGTGCTCACCACCGACCCCTACGTGGAATCCGGCGCCATGCAGCCCGACGTGAACACCCTCACCCGCAACGCCGCCCAAACCGCCTACGAGCAGGCCGGGGTGAGCCCCGAAGACCTCAGCCTGGTGGAGCTGCACGACTGCTTCGCCACCGCCGAGCTCATCCACTACGACAACCTGGGACTGTGCGAGCCGGGCGGCGCGGGCGACTTCATCGACCGGGGCGCTCCGTGGCGCGACGGCGACACCCCGGTGAACGTGTCCGGCGGCCTCATCTCCAAGGGCCATCCCATCGGCGCCACCGGCGTGGCCAACGTGTACGAGGTGGCCACCCACCTGCGGGGCGAGGCCGGCGACCGCCAGATCGAAGGGGCCAACGTGGGCTTAGCCCATGTGATTGGCCTCGGCTCGAGCTGCGGCGTCCACATCCTGGAGAAGAGCGGGATCAGCTGAACTGGCTGACCTCGAACCCCGAGAGGAGACCGCGATCATGAGCAGCACTTGTCGGGGCGTTGTCTTCAACGGCGACGGCACCTTCCAACTGAGGGACGATTTCCCAGTGCCCGAGCCGCCGGCTGGTGGCGGGGTGCTCAAGGTGGAGGCTGTGGGCATGTGCGGGAGCGACGTGGCCCAGCTCCACGGCCACCAGCACGTCCCCGGAGAGAAATCACCGCTGGTTCCGGGCCACGAGATCGTGGGCCGGGTTCATGCCCTGGCCGACGACGCCAACCTGGGCGTGGCAGTGGGCGACCGGGTGGCGGTGGACCTGGTTGTGCGGGCCGCGGTTACGGAGAACAACCCGTTTGGCCTAGGCGAGGTGTACGGCTACACGATGGGCCTGGAAGACGGCCACGGGCTGTGGGGCGGTTACGGGGAGTACATGGGCGTGTTGCCCAACACCCATCTGGTGAAGCTGACCGACGACATTGACGCTGCCGAGCTGACCCTGTTCGAGCCGCTGGCCAACGTGTGCAACTGGTTCAGCCGGATGCCCGTGGGCGAGGGTGAGACCGTGGTGGTGCAGGGTCCGGGCCACATGGGGCTGGTGTACGCCGCGGAGGCCAAGCGCCGGGGCGCGGAGACGGTGATCGTCACCGGCACCGGTGCCGACGCCCTACGCCTGGAGGTGGCCCGCGAGGTGGGCGCCGACGTGACGGTCGATGTCACCGCTACCGACCTGGTGGCGTTTGTGGCCGAGATCACCGGCGGGGCCATGGCCGACATGGCCGTAGATCTGGCCGATGCCACCGCCACCGTGCCCCTGTGTCTGAGCCTGGTTCGCCAAGGGGGCAAGGTGCAGCTGGCCGGATTGAAGAACTTGGCGCCGGTGGAGATGATCACCGACCTGATCGTTCTCAAGGGCCTCACGGTCCAAGGTGGGAGCGGGTCCACCCCCAGCTCCATGCGTGAGGCGGTGGAGATATTGAACAGCGGGGAGTTCCCCACCGGGCCGCTTCTGGGCGAGGTGTTCGGCCTCGACCAGATCGACCAGGCCATGGCCCTGCTCCAGCGCACCGCCGACCACGACGCCGTGCGGGTTGGACTCCGGCACAGCTAGCAGCACCGGATCAGTGAGCTTCGAGACCGAGCGACTGACGGCGGCATTGAGGCGATGAGCGTCGAGATCGACCACTCCAGCAAGGTGGCGCTGGTTACCGGGTCGGGAGCGGGTATCGGACGCGAGATTGCCCGCTGGATGGGTCGAGCCGGTGCCGCAGTGGCGGTGAACGACATCCGGGGCGAAAATGCCGAGGAAACCGTGGCCCAAATTGCCGAGGAAGGGGGCATGGCCGCCGCATTCCCCGCTGATCTGCGCGATGACGCCGCCATTGAGGCCCTGGTGGGCGATGTGGTGGCCTGGGGCGGGAGCCTGGACATTGCCGTCAACAACGTCGGCATGATGGCGGGTCGATCCCCGACTCGGTTTGTGGACATGGACGGAGAGTTCTGGCGGGATCTTGTAGACCAGAACCTGGTACTGACAGCGTTGTGCGGCCGGGTTGAGGCCCTGGTCATGATGGAGCAGGGCGGCGGGGTGATCATCAACGTCAGCTCGGGTGAGACCACCCGACCCTCGCCCATGATGTCGAGTTACGCCGCGGCCAAGGCGGCCATCAACCACCTGACGTGGTCGATGGCGGTGGAGCTCGGCCCCCACAACATCCGGGTCAACGCCATCGCCCCCGGCACCACCCCCACCGAATTGATAAGGGAAGCATTTTCTCCCGAACACTACGAAGCCATCGTGGCCGCCACCCCGCTGCGCCGGGAGACCCTGCCCGAAGAGCTGGGACGCCTGTCGGTGTATCTGGCTTCCGACCTGGCTCGCACCACCACCGGCCAGCTCATCCTGGCCGACGCCGGAGCCTTCCTGTCCCGCACTCGACCGCCAAACCTCGGCCAAGACACCGATTAGGGGCAATCGAGATGGATCAAGCCCTATTGGACGAGGCCGTAGGTGAACTGAGGGCCCTAGTAGCCCTCGACGGCGGTGATGTAGAGCTGTTATCAGCCACCGGCAGCACCGTCGCCCTCCGCCTAATCCTCGAAGGCGCCGAATGCCGCGAGTGCGTCATGCCCAAAGAGTTCCTAGAGCAAATCGCCCTCGACATGGTGACCACCCGCCTCGCTGAGGTGAACGCGGTCACCATCGACGATCCTCGCGTATAACGCCCGAACCGCCTCCAGCTGTCTTGAGTGACGTAGGCCGGGTGGCATAGCCACCCGGCCACTATCGGTTAGTTCGTGTTGGTTGGGGTTCCTGTGGACCCGGAAGACCACTCGCTGTATCCGTGGGTGTTTCGTGCTCGAAGGCTCACGGTGTAAACGGTGTCGTTGGTCAACCCACTGATGGTGTACGTGTATTCGCCCTGATTGGGTGTCGGTCTCCCGACTCCGAATGTTGAGCAAGTTTCAGAGCCACCCGTTGGGATGTGACACCGTCGCATTTCGAAGTTGCTCACGGCGGGCTTGGGGGATTCATCTGCCTGAGTCCAAGTAACCCTCAGCGATCCACTCTGGCTGGGCACATCTACCACATTCGATATTGACGGGGCACTGAGCCTGCCGTCTGCGGGTGTTCCCGTGGTGGTAGTGGACCAGGGGCCCTCGCCGAAGCTATTTCTCGCTCGGATCCGCACGTCGTAGGAGACAGCGGAGAGAAGCCCGGTGAGAGTACATCCATAGGAGGCTCCTTGGGCCGCTATATCTCCGTTGATATCCCCGCTAGTGCAGTTGTAGGTGGTGTCTGTCCTGTCATCAAAATCGCTTAGGCTGCTGGAACTCCAGCTCGTAGTTCCGGTACGCCGGTATTGGATTGTGAAGCCAGTCAAAGCGGATTTGCCTGTTTCGCTGCCGGAAGTCCAAGTCACAGAGAGTTTCCTGTAGTCGTCGTTTGTTGAGACGCTACCGGCGGCCGCAGCCGGACTCCCTGGCGCTTGGAGCGCTCCCGGCTTGACGGACTGTGTTGGAGACCAAGGTCCGGGGCCGTTTGCGTTGACCGACTGAATCCGTACGTAATAGGTGGTGTTGTTGTCCAAGCTGGAGAGCTGATGGCTCGTGTCGCTAGAGGCCTTTGATACCTGAGTGCAGGAGGCGTCGACCTGGCAGTTGCTGGCGAATCCGCTGCTGGTGTCCCACTGGAGGTTGTAGCTGAGCACCGCAGGCACACTCGTAGCTGCCGTCCATGTCACCAAGATCTGGTGGCCGCCGTTCGGGTTAAGTCGGAGGTTTGTGGGTGCAGCAGCCTGGCCCAAGACGATTCGGGCTAGGGACGACCACGATCCCGCGATGTCCCGGTTGATGGCCCGTACCCGCACTTCGTACGTGTTCGAGGGGATTAAGGAGCCTGAGGGTGGGATGGTGGCTGTGAGGGTGTCAGCACCGACAACAGTGTGCTCGCGACTAGTCGCCCAGTTTTCTCGGGCGGTCACGTTGCGCCACTGCACCTGGTAGTGAGTTGGCTCATTGGTGGAGCTGGGCTTCATCCAAGTCGCGGTCAGCTGCGAATTTGCTGCGGTGGTGAGTGTCAACTCGGTGGGCTGTCCTGGTGAAGGCCGTGTGGCAGTCAGTCGAAGCATCTCGGTGAGCGACCATGTGCCAGGGCCGGCGGAGTTCACCCCTTGGACTCGCACGTAGTAGGTGCCGTTGGAAAGGCCGGTGATGGCGTGGGTGAGAGTGTCAGATGCGGCTGTTGCCTGACGGGTGGTAGACCAACCGCTTGGGCTCGTACCCCACTGGATGACGTACGAAGTGATGTTGTCATCAGAATTGGTATCAAGCGGGGCTTCCCAAGTCGCTGTAATCCGGCCAAAGAACGGGCTGGTGAGAGCGTTGGTAGCAGGCCAACGAGGAGGTCCGGCCAAGCCGGGAGTACTGGTTAGCGTCGGTGTGAACGGATCGCCGCTGGGTCCTCGCACAGCCTTGACCCGGATGTTGTATGTCACCCTGTCGTTCAGCCCGGTGATTAGGTAGCTCGTGGCTGACGCGTCATCGGTGATATGCCGGTTGGTGGTGGACCAGCCCTGACCTTTCTGAGCCCACCACACCTCGTACTCGTACACTTCACTTGCGTCATAGGGATCGTTGGCGTCCAAATTGGTTCTGGTGTCGTCTGTGTCTTGGGTGCTCGGGACCGCTTCCCAGCTGACAAGGATCTGGCTGGGACCTGGGTCCATTTGCACGTTCCGGGCAGCTCGCCTGTTGTAGGTACCTGGGTTGGTGGCCACGGGTGCAGTGGGGGGTGTGATGGTGGGGCCGCCACCGCCGCCGCCGCCGCCACCGCCATCACCGCCACCGGGGTTAGGGGTGGGGAGGGGGTCGCCGGTGTCGGAATCGGTGGGTGTGGTGGCCCCAGTGGCGCACACATCGCTGGCCTCGGCAATTGGTTCGCCGAAGGAGCCGGGCACTCGTAGGCATTCCTCAGCGACGAGCAGGAGGAAGTAGGGCTCTTGCTCCATGGCAAGGCGCTCGAAGGCGTTCTGGCGCGCTACTGCGGCCCGCCGGGTGCGGGGGAGCGCGCAGATGTCGGCCACGCCGTCGCCGTCGACGTCGAACGGGTAGGTCACCGGTCCACCAAAGCTGCGGTCTAAGCAGAAGACGCTGCTGGTGACCACTGGTCCGGAGAAGAAGCGCGGTGAAGTGGTCGCCGCCGGGATGGGTGCTTGGGGAACAGCGGGAAGAGCCCGTCCGGTTGCGTGAGCAGCACGGGGGGCGGCGCACTCGTCGGTGGCCTCGGCAGCTGGCTCTCCGAATGTCTCGGCCACCTTGGTGCATTCATCGGCGAACAGCTGCCCAAAGTACAACGCCAGCTCTCCGCCTAGTCGTTCCATGGCGTTCTGACGGGCCGCCGTTTCCCGGCGCGAGCGGGGGAGCGAGCAAGTGTCGGCCACACCGTCGCGGTCGCTGTCGAATGGGTAGGTCCTGGGACCTCCGAGGCTCGCGTTTAGGCAGTAATCGGGGCCGGAAATGACCCCGGAGTAGTAGCGCGATGGCGTGTCCTGGGCCGACGCGTACGCGGTGATGGTGGCTACAAGCCCAGCCACCGCAATTAGTGCTCCCGCCAACTGCATTGCCCGCCTGGGTTTGCTGGTGCCGTTGGACATGCTGCCCTCCATGATCGCGGTCCGCGCGACATTCAGTTCGCGGTCCTGTAGCTTATCCCAGGCAGGAGTGCCGCTGGTGAACCCCCGGAGTCCGACGGCACATCTTCACTGCAAACGAGACAGAAGCTCGTCTTTGCTGTCGGCGGGGGTCTCGCAGGTGTAGTTCCGGCACACGTACGCCAGACCCTCGGTTCGGCTCTCCCACAGGGGGGAGTCGTAGGGCTCGCCCCAGGCCAGCACGGTATTGGGGCGGTATTGCTCCCGAACTGCGTCCACCAGGTCGGGGCGGTCGCCGCCGATCACCACCTCGGTCAGCCCGGAGCCGTTCATGTCCACAGCTTCCAGCAGGTGGCCGAAGCCGCTGGGGTGGTTGGCGGCCACCTCCCCCAACAGGGCCAAGATGTCCTGGGCCCGGTCGAGATAGTGGCTCTGCCCGGTGAGGGTGCCCAGGCGCAAGAGGGCCACCGCGGCGGCGCTGTTGGCCGAGGGGATGGCGTTGTCGGTGATCTCCTTGGGGCGGCAGATGAGCTCCTCGGCGTCCGACCCAGTGGTGAACACCCCGCCCCGCTCGTGGTCCCAGAACAGCTCCAGCAACCCGTCGGCGGCCTGGACGGCCTCTTCGATCCAGCGGGACTGGCCGGAGGCCTCGCCCAGGCGGGTGTAGGCGTCGGCCACCGCGGCGTAGTCGGCGGCGTAGGCCAAGTGGCGGGCCTGGGCGGGGCGATCGCCGTCGCCGGCCTGCCAGGAGCGCAGCCAGCGGCCGTCGGGGCGGCGCAGCCGGTCGAGCAGGAAACCGCCGTTCTTGATGGCCGCCTCCATCCACTGCTGGTTGCCGGTGGCCGCGGCGGCTTCGGCCAGTGCGGCCAGCATGAGTCCGTTCCACTCCAGCAGCACCTTGTCATCCAGTCCGGGCGGAATGCGCAGGCTGCGGGCCGACAGCAGCCGCTCTCGGCTCAGCTCCACGCCGGCCGGCCGCAGCAGATCGCCCCGCACCGGGCGCCACAAGATGTTGTGGCCCTCGAAGTTGCCGGCCTCGGTCACCCCGAACCAGGCCATGAACTCGGCGGCGTCGTCGCCCAGCACCGAGGTGATCTGATCCGGGGTCCACACGTAGTACCGGCCCTCCTCGCCCTCGGAGTCGGCGTCGAGGGCGGAGTAGAAGCCGCCGCTGTCGTGGCGCAGGTCTCGCAGCACGAAGCCGATGGTCTCGTTCAGCACTTGGCGGAAGCGGGGCCGACCGGTCACCTGCCAGGCGTGCAGATACAGCCGGGCGAACAGGGCGTTGTCGTACAGCATCTTCTCGAAGTGGGGCACGATCCACTGGGCGTCTACCGAGTAGCGGCTGAAGCCGCCGCCCAAGTGGTCGTAGATCCCCCCCGAGGCCATGGAGTCGAGCGAGTTGATCACCATGTTGAGCACGTCTTGGTCGCCGCTGTGGAGGTAGGAGCGCAACAGCACCTCTTGGCTCATAGTCTGGGGGAACTTGGGGGCCCCGCCGAAACCTCCCCAGGCGGCGTCGTATTGCTGGCGCAGGGCCGCGGTGGCTTGGTTCAGTGCTTCCGAGCCGGTTCCTGGGGCGGCGCGCTGGGGGTCGGGCTGGATGAGCGCAGTGCGATTGAGCGACTGGGTGAGCTGGTCGGCCTGGTCGTTGACATCTTGGCGGCGGTTGGCCCACACGTCTTGGATCCGGTGCATGATCTCGGTGAACGACGGCATCTGGCCCCGGCTGACCCTGGGGTAGTAGGTGCCGCCGTGGAAGGGGCGGCCGTCGGGTGTCATGAACACGGTCATGGGCCATCCGCCCCGGCCGGTGAGGGCTTGGACGGCCTCCATGTAGATGGTGTCCACGTCGGGGCGCTCTTCCCGGTCCACCTTGACGTTCACGAACAGCTCGTTCATCACCTTGGCCGTCTCGGGATCCTCGAACGACTCGTGGGCCATGACATGGCACCAGTGGCAGGCCGAATAGCCCACCGACAACAAGATGGGCTTGTCGTCGGCCCGCGCGGCAGCGAACGCCTCCTCCCCCCACGGGTACCAGTCCACCGGGTTGTCGGCATGCTGGCGCAGATAAGGGCTGGTCTCGGCCCCGAGTCGGTTCATGGCTGCGACACTAACCAACTCCGGCCATGGGCAAGACTTGTGCTGATGATTCGGCTTTGGATTCAAGGGGCCCGGCCCCAGACGCTTCCCGCTGCTTTGGTGCCGGTGGCGGTGGGCACCGCGGCGGTGCCCGACGTGGTGTGGTGGCGGGCCGCGGTGGCGCTGGTGGTGGCTCTGGCCCTCCAGGTGGGGGTGAACTACGCCAACGACTATTCAGACGGGGTGCGGGGCACCGACGCCAACCGGGTGGGCCCGGCCCGGTTAGTGGGCGGCGGCGCGGTGGCGCCCGCCGCGGTGAAGCGGGCCGCGTTCGGGGCTTTTGCAGTGGCGGCAGTGGCCGGTTTGGCCCTGGCGGTGGCGGTGGCTCTGTGGTTGGTGGCGGTGGGGCTGGCCTGCATTATTGCCGCCTGGTTCTACACCGGCGGGCGACGGCCCTACGGCTACGCCGGCTTCGGCGAGGTGTTCGTGTTCGTGTTCTTCGGATTGGTGGCCACCGTGGGCACGGCCTATGTGCAGACCGAGGAGCTCACCGCGCTCTCCGTCGTTGCCGCGGTGCCGGTGGGTCTTTTGGCCTCGGCGCTGTTGGTGGCCAACAACCTGCGGGACATCGCCCAAGACCAGGCTGCGGGCAAGATGACCCTGGCCGTGCGCCTAGGCGACCGACGGGCCGCCTGGCTCTACGTTGCCCTGGTGGCGGCGACCCTGGGGGTTGGCCTCACTATGTCGGTGACTGTTCCGTGGGCGCCGCTGACGCTGGCTTCGATGGCGCTGGCTGTTCCCGCTATGTGGATGGCACTGTCTTCGTTGCCCAAAGCCCCCCTGCTCAACCAGACCGCCCGCCTGCACCTGCTGTTCGGCGCGCTGTTGACGATTGCCCTGGCCGTTTCGGCCTAGATCTCAGCGGCCTAGCTCTTCCAGAAGGGGGCGCGCAGGGCCTGCTTGTTGATCTTGCCCATGGCGGAGCGGCCTAAATGCTCCTCGCTGATGAAGTCCACCGTGCGGGGGCACTTGTAGTGGGCGATGCGGTCGCGGCAAAAGGCGATGATCTCCGCCTCGGTGGGAGGCTGGCCGGGGTCGGTGGGCACCACTAGGGCCTTGAGCTGCTCGCCCATCTCCTCGTCGGGCACGCCGATGCAGGCTGTGTCGGCCACGCCGGGGTGCTCCACCAGCACCTGCTCGGTTTCGGCGGGGTAGATGTTCACCCCGCCCGACACCACCATGTCGGAGAACCGGTCGGTGAGGTATAGGAACCCCTCGTCGTCCACATAGCCGATCTCGCCCAGGGTGAACACTCCCGGTCGCAGGTGGGCGGCCGCCGTCTTCTCAGGGGCGTTGCGGTAGCTGATGCCCCGCCCGCTGGTGTCGATGAAATACACCCGCCCCTCCTGGCCCGGCGGCAGCTCGTTGCCGTTTTCGTCCACGATGAGCACTTCGAAGGGAGGCACCGGCTGCCCCACCGAGCCGGGGTGGGCCAGCCAGTCCTCCGAGTTGATGTGGCACGATCCGCCCACCTCGGTAGAGCCGTAGCCCTCCGAGATAATGGGCCCGAGCCAGTCGATCACGGCTCGTTTCACCGATACCGGGCACGGCGCGCCGCTGTGGGTTATCGACACCAGGCTGTCGGTGGAGTAGCGCTCCCGAACCTCGGCGGGAAGCGCCAGCAGCCGGCTGAAGTGGGTGGGCACCATGAACACTGCGTTCACCTGGTAGCGCTCGATGGCGGCCAGGGTGGCCTCGGCGTCGAAACGGCCCATTACCACCACCGGGGCGCCGCCCATGAGGTTGCGGGTGGCCGAGAATGGCCCGGCGTGGTACATCGGCCCCACCACCAGATGGGTGCCGATGGCCGCGTTAGGGGTGGCGCAGGTGGCGAAGTACTCGGCCACTGTTTCCCCGCCCCGGAACAGAGCGGGGGGCGCGTCCACCCCTTTGGGTCGACCGGTGGTGCCCGAGGTATAGAACAGGTGGGGGACCGGCGGGGTGTCGGTGGGCGGGGGCTCGGCTGGTGCTTGGGCCAGGCCCTGTTCCCAGGAGGACACCTCGGGGTGGTCGGAGCAGCGCCATCCCATCACCGCAATGGGCGGGCTGCCGGTGGCATTCGACACCGACTCGGCGGCCAGCAGGCCCCGCTCTGCCGTCTCGGGTCCCACCAGCAGCAGGGCTGAGGCGGAGTCCTCCACGATGTAGGCCAGCTCGTCGGGGGTGAGGTGGAAGTTCACCGGCACCGCCGAAACTCCGGCCAAGGCGGCGGCCACGTAGGCGATCACCGTTTCGGCAGAGTTCTCGGCGAACACCGCCAGCCGCCGCTCCGGTCCCAAATCCAGCGAGTGCAGCAGATTGGTTGCTCGGTCCATCACCAAGTCGAGCTCGGCCCAGCCCAGGGTGGTGCGCTGATCGGTGAGCGCCATCTGGTCGGGGTCGTCAGCGGGTATGTGCTGGGCCAGCAGGGACATGGGAGGTGTGGGGCTAGCGCCCTCGGGTGGCGGTGACCAGCTGGGCGATGCCGCCGGAGAGCGGCGTATGGGAAACCCCCTCGAAACCGTGCTTGGCCAGGAGGTCGAGCATCTCCTCGGTGGGGGGCATGTAGGCCACCGATTTGGGGAGGTACTCATAGGCGGTTCGATCCGACAGCAGGCCGCCGATCAAGGGGATCACCTTGCCGAAGTACACGCTATGGCCGAGTCGCATGATCGGGTTCGGCGGCTCGGCCACCTCCAGCAGCGAGACCCGCCCCCCCGGACGCACCACCCGAGCCAGCTCGGCGAACAAACCTTCCAGGTCCACCACGTTGCGCAGGGCGAACCCGCAGGTGATGCCATCGGTGCTCTCCGGTGGAACGGGAAGGCGCAGGGCGTCGCCCAGCACCATCGGGGCTCGCAGTTTGCCCGAGTCCCGGTATTTCTGGGCCGCCCGGAGCATGCCCGCCGACATGTCGAATCCCACTGGCCGGAATCCGGCTGCTTCCAAGACCCGGCACAGGTCTCCGGTGCCACAGGCCAGGTCGAACACCAGCGATCCCGGCGGCAGGCGCAGCTCTCGCACCGACCGCCGCCGCCACCGACAGTCCATGCCGAAGGTCAGCAGGCGGTTGAGCAAGTCGTAGCGGGGGGCGATGGCGTCGAACATCGACCGCACCGCGGCCACTTTGTCTTGACCCTGGGGGAGCGAGGGATCAGTGCTCATGGGGCGGTGAACCGGTAGGCCCGATTGGTGGAGTGGTGGTTGAATCCCAGGCTGCGATATGTGGCCACCGCGGGATCGTTGTCCGACTCCACATAGAGGAACCCCACGGTGAGGCCCTGGTCGGCCAAGTAGTCGAGTCCGGCCAGGGTCATGGGTTTGCCCAGTCCTTGGCCGTGGAAGTCGGGGTCTACCGCGATGGCGTAGATCTCGCCCCCTGGCGGGGTCTCGTGGGGGTGGATTTTGGTCCAGCAGAAGCCGGCCAGACGGCCATCGCGCTCGTGGAGCCGGAACCCCTCGGCGTCGAACCACTCCTCCGCCATGCGCTGGGCCAAGTCGTCGGGAGTCAAACCCCCTTGTTCGGGGTGCCATTGGAAGGCCCGATTGTTCACCCGCAGGAAATCCTGGTCGTCGGTGCCGGGGACGAAGGCCCGAGTGGCGATGGAGGAGCGGTCAGCCGGAAGGGGGCGCTGCATTCGCCAGAGATCCCGGTAGGGGGCAAAGCCCAGATCAGTGGCGAATTGATCGTCGGCATCGCTGGCCTGCTCAATCCACAGCTGCACCGATTTCCCGGCCTCGGCTTGGCCGAGGACTGCCTTGATCTGGCTGGCTGTGTCGTCGTTTCGGGGCTGGTCGGGGCCTGCGGTGATCGACCAAGCGAACTCTCCCTGGTCGGGGCGGACAACCGTGAGCGTCACGGGGACCACGGTAGCGGCCCCAACTTCTCCCGCCGGGGTCGCTACCATCCCGTCGATGGCGAAACCGCGTACACCCAAGGGCCGGGCCAGGCGCACACACGAGCTGCTGGCCGAGGAATACCCCGAGGCGGTGTGCGAGTTGGACCACGAGAACCCGTTCCAGCTTCTGGTGGCCACCATCTTGTCGGCCCAGTGCACCGACAAGCGGGTGAACATGGTGACCCCCGACCTCTTTGCCGCTTATCCCACCCCTGAAGACTTGGCCGAAGCGCCCTTGGCCCATGTGGAGGAGCTGGTTCGGTCTACCGGGTTCTTTGCCACCAAGGCCCGCAATCTGGTGGGCATGGCCCAAGACCTGGTGGAGCACTTCGATAGCGAGGTGCCGGGCAAGATGTCCGATCTGGTGAGCCTGCCTGGAGTGGGCCGCAAGACGGCCAACGTAATCCGCAGCGTGGCCCTGGGTCTGCCCGGCCTGCCGGTGGACACCCACGTGGGCCGCATCACCGGACTGCTGGGCATCACCGAGCACAAAGACCCGGTGAAAATCGAGATGGAGCTGAACCCCATGGTGCCCGCCGCCGAGCGGGGCGAGTTCTCACTGCGGCTCATCCTCCACGGCCGCCGGGTGTGCATCGCCCGTCGCCCTCGCTGCCACGAGTGCGTGCTGGCCTCCTTCTGCCCTTCCGCCGGGGACTGAGCTGGCTCAGTCGTCGACTTCCTCGACCTCTTCGGGCGACGACTCCGACAGAATCGCCAGGCTGCCCCAGCACACAACCGTCTCGTCGGGGCGCACTCCGTAGGAGTGCCACATCCCGGAGGAGATATTGGTGAATCGGCCCTCCGGGGCGTCGGTCTGGCCGTTGCTGTTGTCGCCCCAGCACGCAATTGACCCGTCTGGCCGCAGACCGCAGGTGTGCGAGCTGCCCGCGGTGATGGCGGTGAACCGGCCGGTGGGGGCGTTGGTTTGGCCGTTGCTGTTGTCGCCCCAGCACACCGCGGTGTCGTCGGTTGTGAGGCCGCAGGTGTGGTCGCGTCCGGCGGAGACGGCGGAGAAGTCTTCTGTGGGGGCATTGGTTTGGCCGTTGCTGTTGTCGCCCCAGCACAGGATGGCGCCATCGGTTCGCACCCCACAAGAGTGGGCGAATCCAGCCGACACAGAGCTGTAGCGGTATCGCGGAGCCTCGGTTGCTCCATTGGCAGTGTGGCCCCAGCAGCTGATGGACCGGCTGATGCGCAATGCGCATGCGTGTCCTCCTCCCGCGGTGACGGCTCTGAAGAAGCCATCGGGAGGGTCTGTCTGTCCCGCGGGGTTTAGGCCCCAGCATTGGATGGAGGTGTTGGTTTGCAACCCGCACGAATACCACGGACCGGCGGCAACCTCCGTGTATTGGCCCTCTGGGGAACTGTTCTGCTGGGAACTGCTGCCGCCCCAGCATTCGATGGTGCGGTTGACCCGCAGTGCGCAGGAGCGCAGGTAACCCCCGGAGATTTGGGCGAACTGGCCGGTGGGGGCGTTGGTTTGGCCGAAGCTGTCGTCGCCCCAGCACTCGATGGTTTTGTCGTTTCGCAGACCGCACGAGTGGTCGTTGCCCGTGGCGGTGGCAATGAACTGGCCGGTGGGTGCATCGCTTCGGCCTCTCGAGTCCCAGCCCCAGCATTCGATGGTGCTGTCGGCCCGCAATCCGCACGAGTGCGACCCCCCGGCATCGATTGCGCTGAAGCTGCCGGTGGGTGCATCGGTCTCTCCGTTGCCGTTCCAGCCCCAGCATTCGATGGTGTGGTCGGTTCGCAGCGCGCAGGCATGCAAGCCGCCGGCGGAGATTTCTGTGAACTGGCCCTCGGGGGCGTCGGCCTGGCCGCTCCTGTTGTCGCCCCAGCATTCGATGGTGCTGTCGGCCCGCAGGCCGCAGGAGAACAATCTTTCGGCGGTCACCGCGGTGAACTGGCCTTCTGGGGCGTCGGTCTGGCCGTGGCTGTTCGACCCCCAACAGGAGAGGGCCTTGTCGGTGCGCACTGCGCAGGTGTGGGTGTCGCCCACAGCCGTATCTGTGTATTGGCCGTCGGGGGTGTCGAGTTGCCCGTCGCCGTTGGATCCCCAGCAGACGATGGCTTTGTCGACGCGAACTGCGCATGAATGATCTCGGCCTGCTGCCACATCGGTGTAGGTCGGAACCGGAATAGCCGCTGCGGCTCGGATGGTCTCGATGGCCTGGTTGTCGAGGACGAGGCGGCAGTCAGAGTCCTCGCTCCACCTCCACAGAACTGAAGCGAGGACTTTGGTGCCGTCGGCGGTCTTGGCCACGGGTATGGGCCCGCTTCGGTCTTCGCAGTCGGGGTCGGCTGATTCGTCGCGAGGTGGGGTGAGGTCGGAGGCGTAGGCCCGTAGAACGTCAACCGCGTGGTCATCGAGCACGAGATAGCAGCCGATGGAGTCGTTCCACCCCCACTCCACCTGGGCGAGCACTTCAGAGTCGTCGGCGGTCTTGACCACCGGGATGGGCTCCTGGCCGAACTGATGGTGGTCGAAGCATCGATCAGCCACCGTCTCGGCTGTGGCGAACCCCGTGTTGGCGATGCCTAGTCCGGCAGCAACGATCAGCACCGCCGCCACTGCTGTCAATGTCCCTTTTGCCGCAATCACCGATGATCAACCTTCCCAGTCGGGAAGCCATGCTAAGCGACTTGCCAGCTAGCCAAAGATGGAAGCGCTTCGGACCACTAGGGTGTCATCTCGCATTCGCATCTCATCTAGACGGGAGGACGGCAGCATGAAAGCGGCACGATTGGTAGAGGGCAGCCTTCAGATTCTGGATGTACCGGCACCCGAGCCGGGGTTTGAGGAAGCGCTGATCCGCATCAGCTCATCGGGGGTGTGCCACTCAGACTTGCACTTGGCCCGAGGCGACTGGATGGGGGTGTCGGGCATCGAGGTGCTGGGCCATGAGGCCATCGGCGTGGTGGAGGCGCTGGGGCCGGGAGCAGAGCGCTACAGCCAGGTGGGCGACCGGGTGATCCTCGGGCTGGGGGGAACCGGCGGCGGCTACTGGTGCGGTGCCTGCGAGTTCTGCTTGCAGGGAGAGCCCCGGCACTGTGCGCAGACCCAGGGGATCATGGGCACTTTCGCCGAGCAGTTCTGCGTGTGGGCCAAGTCTTTGGTGGTGCTGCCCGATTCAGTGGGCGACGAGGAGGCCGCGTTGGCCTGCGGGGGGCTCACCGCTTACGGAGCGGTGAAGAAGCTGTTCCGCAACCAGGTGCCACCCGGGCGCTGGGTGGCCATCATCGGCGCGGCCGGCGGGCTGGGCCACTACGCGGTGCAGATCGCCAAGGCGCTGGGCTACAAGGTGGTGGGCGTCGACATCGGCGCCGACCGGCTGGGGTTCGTGGAGTCGCTCGGGGCCGACGTGGTGGTGAGCGCCGACGACGCTCTAGAGGCAGTGCCACAGAAGATCGGACGCGGCGGGGTGGACGCCAGCATCGTGTTCTCCGCGGCGATGGCCGGCTTCACCCTCGGGTTCCGTCTGCTGCGGCCCAAAGGGCTGTTTGTGGCTGTGGGGCTGCCCCCCACCAGCGAGGGCAACATCGAGCTGAACCCGTTCGAGTTCTTCATGAGGGATGCCACCCTCATCTACTCCGCGGTCGGCACTGTGCAAGACATGCGCGAGCTGGTGGACATGGCCGCCGCCGGGCAGGTCAAGACCCACGTCGGGCGCACCGGCGCCCTGTCGGAGCTCGACGACATTTTCGAGGAGCTCCAGTCGGGCAAGTATGTCGGCCGGGCGGTAATCGACGACCTGGCCAACTAGAGCCGCTCTGTTGGCGGGGTTATGAGCCCTCGGCGAGGGCGGGCATGACCTTGTTCACCACCAATTCCAGCGTCTCCCAGCCGATGGCGGGGTCGATGCCGCCGCACAGCGGGTGGAGGGTGGCGGCGCCCTTGGTGCGCACCAGTTCGACGCACTCGTCGGGGGTGAGCACCTCGAACTGGCCGGAGGCCTTGAGGCCGGCGATGTCCTCGGCCTCCACATGCCAGCCCGAGCGCTGGTCGGGGTACTGCCAGCTGGCATAGGCCGCGGCGTCGTACAGCATGTTGGGGCCGATCTTGGCCCACAGCGCGTCGGGATCCTCGGTTACCAGCACCAGGCCGGGCCCGTCGGGGGCCATGGCGAATGCCCCTTCGAATCCGATCTCGGCGGCTTCGGCGTAGTACAGGTCCACCAGCTCTTGGTCGCCGATGGGGGGCATGTAGGGCAGCCGCAGCCGGGCGGCCCGCTTGGCCGATGCCGGTACCGAGCCGCCCACCATGACGATGGGGTGGGGCTGGGTCACCGGCTTGGGGGTTACCCACACCGTTCGCCCCTCGTACTCGAACGGCTCCCCGGTCCAGGCCTGCTGCATGACCTTGATGGCTTCCTCGGTGTCGCGCCCTCGGCGGGTGCGGTCTTTGCCGAACATCTCGAACTCGAACTCCCGGTAGCCCAGCCCGGCGATGGTGATGAAGCGGCCCGGCGCCATCAGATCGATGGTGGCGATGTCTTCGGCCAGCCGCAGTGGATCGTGGTAGGGCACCAAAAGGGCCGACAGCGTACACATCAGGTTGTCGGTGGCCCCCAGGATGGCGGCGGAGATGGCCAGCGGCGCCGACATGAAGCCGTCCTCGGTGCCGTGGTGCTCGCTGGTGATGGCCCCGGCGAACCCCCGGGTGTCGGCCCATTTCACCATCTCCAACATGGCGCGGTACTGATCGCCGTGGGTGACCTCGGTGAACGGAGGGGTCCGCAGATCAAAGCGCAGATTGAACATTTCTTCTCCCGGTGGGCTCGATGGGTATGGGTAGGTTTACAGACTTCGAGTGAGCCGGTCGAGACGGCGGGTTGCACCCCGCAAGCCCCGCTCCACCTCGTACAGCTCGAACGACACGTCTTCCCGATCGGTGCCCTCGTAGCGCCGGGCAACCTCTGTTACCCGCTCCACCAAATCCCGGATCACACTGCTCAGCGAACTGAGCTCCGCCCCATCCGCCGCCAAAGACTTGTCGTTCACAAACAGGTTCTACCGCAAAACCAGTTGGTCGGTTTCTTTGAGGACTGGGCAAACCCTTCGTGGTTCGGACATATCGGCCTGTAGTTTTGGGGGTCGTGCTGAGCCGAGTGGACCTGCGGGGGGTGGCCGATATTGCTGGCCGCCTGCCCCGGCCTGAGCCCGTTTCTGAGGGCTCGGTGGCCGCGGTCCGCGAGATTTTGGACGCGGTGCGGGCCGAAGGCGACGCTGCGCTGGCTCGCTACACCAAGCAGTTCGACGGGGCCGTCCCCTCAAGTTGGCGGGTTCCTCCCGCTGAGGTGGGCTCGGCCCCGGAACGGGTCGATCCGTCGCTGCGGGCGGCTCTGGAGGCTGCGGCTGAGTCCATCGCCGAGTTCCACCAAGGTCATGTATTGCCGGAGCAGACCCACAACCGCCAGGGCATCACCATCCGTAGCTGGGACCAGCCGGTGGGCCGAGCGGGCTGCTATGTGCCCGGAGGGCGAGCGGCCTACCCGTCCACCGTGCTGATGACCGCACTACCAGCTAGGGCCGCTGGGGTTGAGCAGGTGGCGCTCTGCGTTCCCCCCGATTCCGATGGCCAGGTAGCCGACGTTACCCTGGCCGCCGCCGCTATCGCCGGAGTCGACGAGGTGTACGCGGTGGGTGGGGCCCAGGCCATTGCCGCCATGGCTTATGGCACCGAGTCGGTGGGCGCGGTGGACGTGATTGTGGGGCCGGGCAACGTGTACGTGGCCATCGCCAAGCAGTTGGTGGCCGGGGCGGTTGGAGTGCCGGCCGCGTTCGCCGGGCCGTCGGAGGTTGTGGTGGTGGCCGACGGCACTGTTCCGGCGGAATACGCCGCCATCGACCTCATCGTGCAGGCCGAGCACGGTCCCGACGGATTGGCCTGGCTCATTGCTTGGGATGCGCTGGCCGCTGACGCGGTGGAGTCCGCAGTAGCTGAGTTGCTGTCGGCGGCTGCCCGCCGGGACGACATCGCGGCCACCTTCAGCCGCAGCGGGCACATTGTGCTGGTGGATGGCCCCGAGGCTGCCGCCGAGGTGGTCAACTTCATCGCCCCCGAGCACCTGCAAGTGATGATCGAGGCACCCGGTGCTGTAATCGACCGGGTTCAGAACGCAGGAGCCATATTCCGCGGCCCACTGGCTCCGGCGTCGATCGGCGACTATGTGGCCGGTCCCTCCCATGTGCTGCCCACCAACGGAACCGCCCGCTTTGCCGGTGCCCTCAGCGTGCGGGACTTCACCAAGCCTATGCACGAGATTTTCGTGGACTCTGAGGGTTTAGCCGCGGTGGGTCCCCATGTGGCGGCCATTGCCGACGCCGAAGGGCTGGAGGCCCATGCCCAGTCGGTCCGCCTGCGCGGCGTCGGCAGCAAAGTTCAGAAAGGAACCGATAATGAGTAGCCCCGACCGACTGGCGGTGCGAGAGAGCCTGGCCCTGATGTCGGGCTACCACTCGCCGCAGCTCGACGTGGCTGTGCGGCTCAACACCAATGAGTCGCCGGTGCCGCCTCCCGAAGGGTGGGCCGAGGCGTTGCGGGCCGCCCAGGCCGACATTGATTGGCACCGCTATCCGGACAGGGGGGCCCACGAGCTCCGCGCCGCTTTGGCCAAGCACGAGGGGGTCGCGCCCGAGCAGGTGTTTGCCGCCAACGGCTCCAATGAGGTGCTCCAGTGTCTGATGCTGGCGTTCGGGGGGCCGGGCCGGGTGGCGCTGACCTTTGAGCCCACCTATGCGCTTCACTCCCACATCTCCCGGCTGGCGGCCACCGAAGTGGTCACCGGCGAGCGGGATGAGGATTTCTCCCTGGACGCCGACTACGCCTCGGCCATAGTGGCCGAGCACCGACCGGCCGTCACGTTCTTGTGCTCGCCCAACAATCCCACCGGCATGGTGGAGCCCCCGCAGTTGGTGGAGAGGCTGCTGGCCGACGTGTCGGCGCTGCCCGGGCTGTTGTTGATGGACGAGGCCTACGGCCAGTTCGACCCCCACACCGCGGTCGACCTCGTGGATGAGAGCCGCCCGCTGGCGGTGGCCCGCACCTATTCCAAGACGTGGTCGATGGCCGCGGCCCGGCTCGGCTATCTGGTGGCCCCATCCTGGGTGGCGGCCGAGCTGGAGAAGTCGACGTTGCCCTATCACCTGGACACCATGAAGCAGATCGCCGGACGCCTGGCCCTCGACTACGAGGACGAGATGAACGAGCGGGTGGGCATGCTGGTGACCGAGCGGGAGCGGATCGCCGCCGGACTCGACCAACTTCCGGTTCGCCACTGGGAATCGGGGGCCAACTTCATATTGCTCCGCCCTGATTCCGGAGACGGCGACGCCGTTTGGCAGGGTCTCGTGGATCGGTCGGTGCTCGTGAGAAACTGTTCTTCTTGGCCCCGGCTGTCGGGCTGCCTGCGGGTTACCGTGGGAACCCCAGCCGAAAACGACGCGTTTCTGTCTGCTCTCAGCGAGGTGCTGACATGACAACCTCATCTCGAACCGCCTCTGCCTCTCGGAGCACCGCCGAGACCAGCATCGACATCGCCATCGACATCGACGGCAATGGCCAGGGCACCGCAACCACCGGTCTCCCGTTCTTCGACCACATGCTGAGCCAGCTCGGCCGCCACGGCGGCTTCGAGTTGCGGGTGGACGCCTCCGGCGACCTGGAGATCGACGCCCACCACACCGTGGAAGACGTGGGCATCCTGCTGGGTTCATGCTTTGCCGAGGCGCTGGGCGACAAGGCTGGCGTTCGCCGGTTCGCGTCGATCGCGGTGCCGCTGGACGAGGCTTTGGTGGAAGCCGTGGTCGACCTGTCGGGCCGCCCGTTCCTGCACTACGACGTGACCCCTCCGGGCCAAAAAATCCTGGGCGACCCTCCGTTCGACCCCCAGCTCTGCGAGGAGTTCTGGCGGGCGTTCGCCACCTCGGCCGCCCTGACCCTGCACATCACCATGGTGCGGGGGAAAAACACCCACCACATCATCGAGGCCAGCTTCAAGGCCGTGGCCCGGGCGCTGCGAGACGCCGTGCGGGTGGAGGGCACCGGCATCCCCTCCACCAAAGGGGTTCTGTGAAGGCTTACTCTCGATGAGCTGGAGCATTCTGTGAGCAGAGGGGTTCGGTGACCAGGCCGCTCGTCGCGGTATTGGACTACGGCATCGGCAACCTCCGCTCGGCCCAGAAGAGCCTGGAGCGCATGGGGGCCGACGCCCGGCTGACCGCGGATCCCGGGCTGATCGCTGACGCGGCCGGGGTAGTGCTGCCCGGCGTGGGGGCGTTCGGACCCTGCATGGCCGCGCTGCGCGACACCGGACTCGACGAGCAGGCCCGGACGGCGGCGGCCGATGGTCGGCCGTTTCTGGGCATCTGCATCGGCTTGCAGCTTCTCTACGAGGGCTCCGAGGAAGCGCCGGGCGTGGACGGGCTGGGCATTCTGCCCGGCATCGTGCAACTGCTGCCCGGGAACGTGAAGCGACCCCAAATGCAGTGGAACCGCCTGGAGGTGCGAACTCCCGGCCCCCTGCTGGAAGGGCTGGACCACTCCTGGCTGTACTTCGTGCACTCCTATGCCGCGCCGATGGCCGACAACGTGGCCGCGGTGTGCGACTACGGCGGGCCGGTTGCTGCGGTGGTGGGCGACGGCAACGTGTGGGCCACCCAGTTCCACCCTGAGAAGTCGGCCCGTCCCGGTTTGCGGCTGTTGGAGAACTTCGTGAACCAGGCCCGAGCCGCGGCGGTGGGGGTCTGAAATGCAGCTCTATCCGGCTATCGACCTGCGGGGCGGGCGCTGTGTGCGGCTTTACCAGGGGTCGTATGACGCCGAGACCGTCTACAGCGACGACCCGGTGAGCCAGGCCCAACAGTTCGCCGACGCTGGCGCCTCGTGGCTGCATGTGGTGGATTTGGACGCGGCCCGCACCGGGGAGCAGGTCAACCTGCCGGTGATCGCCGCCATCGCTGACGCGGTGGACGTGTCGGTGCAGACCAGCGGCGGGGTCCGCAGCCTGGACGCCGCCGCCGCGCTGGCCGACGTGGGCGCGGTCCGAGTGGTGATCGGCACTGCCGCGGTGGAGAACCCCGAGCTGGTGGAGCAGGTGGCCGCCCGCCAGCCGGTGGCCGTGGGGTTGGACGCCCGGGGACGGGATGTGGCCACCCACGGTTGGGAGCAGGGCGGCGGGGGTGATCTGCTGGAGCTGGCGGCCCGCTTCGAGTCGTCAGGGGCCGAGGCCGTGGTGGCCACCGAGATCAGCCGGGATGGAACGCTGGCTGGGCCCGACATCGACGGTCTCGCCACGGTGCTGGCCGCTACCGGATTGGCGGTTATCGCCTCCGGCGGGGTGGCATCGCTGGACGACCTGACCGCCTTGACCTCTATCGGCGACACCCATCGGCGGCTGTCCGGGGTGATCGTGGGGCGGGCGCTGTATGAGGGATGCTTCACCGTGGAGCAGGCCGTGGAGACTCTGCGGTCATGAGCACCACTGAAACCGTGCCCAGCAACGCCCGGATCATCCCCTGCCTGGACGTGGACGAGGGCCGGGTGGTCAAGGGGGTCAACTTCGTAGATCTGACCGATGCCGGCGACCCGGTGGAGTTGGCCGCCCGCTACGACCAGCAGGGGGCCGACGAGGTGGTGTTCTTGGACATCACCGCGTCGTCGGATCAGCGGGAGACCACTTTGGAGCTGGTGCATCGCACTGCCGAGGAAGTGTTCATCCCGTTCACCATCGGCGGGGGTATCCGCACCGTGGACGACGCCCGACGCCTGCTGCGAGCCGGGGCCGACAAGGTGTCGGTGAACACCGCGGCGGTCAACCGCCCCGAGCTGGTGGCCGAGATCGCCGACGAGTTCGGAAGCCAGTGCGCGGTGGCATCCATCGATGCCCGCCGCACCAATGGCGGCTCATTCCCCTTCGAGATATTCACCCATGGAGGCCGCACCCCCACCGGGATCGACGCCATCGAATACGCCATAAAGGTGACCGAGCTGGGTGCAGGGGAGATCCTCCTCACCTCCATGGACCGCGACGGCACCCGGGACGGGTTCGACCTGGAGCTGACCCGGGCGGTGGTGGAGGTGACCAATGTGCCGGTGATCGCCAGCGGGGGAGTGGGCACCCTCGACCACCTGGTGGAAGGCGTGCTCGAAGGCCGGGCCGACGCTGTGCTGGCCGCCTCCATCTTCCACTTCGGAGAGCACTCCGTGGCCGAGGCCAAGCTTCACATGGCCGCCGCCGGCATCCCCATCCGCCCCGCCGACGCCTGACCGGCAGCCGGCTCGGGACTAGAGGCTGGCCACGAACTCGTCGATCAGGGTGTTGAGCCGGTCGGTGCGGCCGACGAGGAAGTGGTCGGCACCGCCCACGGGGTGGATCTCGGCGTTTGACCAGTTCGCGGTGGTGGCCCGGGCCTCATCGGGGGGATTGAACTGGTCCCGCTCGGGCACGGCCAACCACTTGGGCCGGGGATCGGCCGCGGCCTTGAAGCGGTCGGCGTTGACCACCCGAAGCGGCGGGGCCACCAGAAACCAGCCTGCCAGCTCCGGGGCATCGCAGGTCAGAGCCATGTCGGCGCCGAACGACCACCCGGCCAGCACCAGGGGGCACTGGCCGTCGCCGGCCGCGGCCATGGCCTCGACCGCGGCCCGCACGTCGAGCTGCTCGCCCTCGCCGAAATCGTGCTCGCCCTCGGAGCCTCCCACCCCCCGGAAGTTGAACCGCAGCACTGCGCAGCCGGCGTCCACCAGGTGGGTGAACAGGGTGGAGACCACCAGCGAGTACATGTTGCCCCCGTACTGGGGATGGGGGTGGCAAATCACCACCCTGGTCCGGGGCTCGTCGGGCACCGTCCACTGGGCCTCGAGGCTGAGGCCGTCGCCGGTTGTCAATGTGGTGGCAGTCGGCCCGAAGTCGTCGGTCATATACCCGTCACGGTAGCGTTGACACCCCATGGCCAAGGCAGCAAAGAGCGCGAGTCAAGTCGCGCCCGAGGACAAGCTCCCCATCAAGATGCTCAACGATCGCATCTTGGTGCAGCTCGACGTTCCCGAGGGAGAGCGGCGCACCACCGGCGGCATCCTCATCCCCGCCACCGCCCAGGTGGGCAAGCGCCTGGCCTGGGCCGAGGCCATCGCGGTGGGTCCCAACGTCCGCACCGTGGAGTCGGGCGACCAAGTGCTGTTCAACCCCGAAGACCGCTACGAGGTGGAGGTGCGGGGTGCCGACTACCTCATATTGCGGGAGCGGGACATCCACGCGGTGGCCGCCCCCCGCCTCGACGAGGGCAGCACCGGCCTCTACCTCTGATCCCGGCTCGCAAATGGCTCTAACCGGGCCGGAGTCTGCTCCTACGATGGGGCTATGCCAGCAATCACGCCAATAGAAGCTGCCCCGGGAACGCTGGACCAGGTTACGTACAACAGCGACGGGCTGGTTCCGGCCATCGTGCAGGACCACGACGGGGGCCAGGTGCTGATGATGGCGTGGATGAACCGGGAATCGCTGGAGCGCACCCTGGAAACCGGGCGCACCTGGTTTTGGAGCCGATCCCGCCAGGAGTACTGGTGCAAGGGGGAGACCTCCGGCGACCGCCAATACGTGCGAGAAGCGTTCTACGACTGCGACGGCGACACCCTGCTGTTCATCGTGGAGCAGGAAGGCAGCGGCGCTTGCCACCTCGGGAAGTACTCGTGTTTTTTCCGCTCTTTCGACGAGCCATTGCCGCCTTCGGAGTAATCCGTCCCGCATGACCGTGACCACTTCCGACCGCAGCCGGGCGCTCGCATGACCGCGATAAGCCCCGACCGCCAAGAGTTCCACCGGCTGGCCGCCGAGTGGCCGGTGGTGCCGGTGTGGCGGGAGTTGGTGGCCGACCTCACCACCCCGGTGGCCGCCTTCGTGCGGACCGTGGGCGACGAGCCCGGCTTTCTGCTGGAGTCGGTGGAGCATGGCGAACGCTGGAGCCGGTTCTCCTTCATTGGCCGCCGCCCGCTGGGCACCCTGGTGGCCCGCGGCCGCCAGGTGACCGCCACAGGGCAATTCCCCGAGGGAACCCCGCTCGACCAGGGGATACTGGCCGCGATCGAGCACATATTGTCGCAGTGGCAGTCGCCGGTTATCGACGAGCTGCCCCCACTGCACGGCGGTCTCGTGGGCTATCTGGGCTACGACGTGGTCCGAGAAGTGGAGCATCTGCCCGATGTGCCCGCGGACGATCAGGAGCTTCCCGACGCGGTGCTGTCGGTGATCGGCGAGCTGGCGGTGTTCGACCACTGGCGTCAGCGGGTGATCCTGATCGAGAACGTGATCGTTCCTCCGGGATCTTCCAAAGCCGAGATTGACGCCGCCTATGACCGCGCCGCTTCAGCCCTCGAACAGCTGGCCGCCGACGGGACCCGGCCGGTGGCCGAGCCGCTGCTGGAGCCCCCCGTCGAAGAAGAGGAGCTGCCCGAGGTGGTGTCCTCCATGGGTTCGCAGAGCTTCTGCGACGCGGTGGAGGCGGCCAAGGAGCACATCCTGGCCGGCGACATATTCCAGGTGGTGCTGGCCCAGCGCTACGACTTCGACCTGGAGGCCGAGCCATTCGACGTGTATCGCTCGCTGCGCCAGGTGAATCCCAGCCCCTACATGTACTTCGTGCGCCTGCCCGAAGTATCGCTGGTGGGGTGCTCGCCCGAGCCCATGGTGCAGCTGCTCAACGGGCGGGTCATCTCCCGGCCCATCGCCGGCACCCGCCGCCGGGGCCGCACCGAGGCCGAGGAGCGCCGGATGGCCGCCGAGCTGTCCGAGCATCCCAAAGAGATCGCCGAGCACATCATGCTGCTCGACTTGGCCCGCAACGATGTGGGCCGGGTGGTGACCTTCGGCACCGAGACGGTGGACGAGATGATGACCCTGGAGCGGTACAGCCACGTGATGCACCTCACCTCGCAGGTGTCGGGCGATCTGGCCCCGGGCCGCACTCCGGTGGACGTGCTGCGGGCCACGCTGCCCGCGGGCACGGTCTCGGGGGCGCCCAAGGTGCGGGCCATGGAGATCATCGACGATCTGGAGCCGGTGAAGCGGGGGCCCTATGCCGGTGTGGTGGGATACCTGGACTTCTCGGGGAACATCGACACCGCCATCGCTATCCGCACCATGGTTGTTCAAGGCGGGCGGGCTTCGGTGCAGGCTGGGGCCGGCATCGTGGCCGACAGCGTTGCCGAACAGGAAGACCTGGAGTGCCGCAACAAAGCCCGAGCCCTGCTGCTGGCCGTGCCCGCAGCCCGGCGGATGAGCCGAACCCGGCAATCTTGACTGGCCTGGCATGATTGGCCCTGCATGATTGGCACAGTGTGAGCACTCCCATTGATCTGAGCACTGCGGTGGGGGCCTGCCCCACCGAACGGGGGGTGCTGGCAGTGGCCGGCCCCGACGCCGAGGCGTTCTTGCAGGGCCAGCTCAGCCAGGATGTGGCCGGTTTGGCCCCCGGCCAGTGCGCTTGGTCGCTCATCCTTCAACCCCAGGGGCGCATCGACGCCCTGGTGCGGGTGACCCGCCAGGCCGCCGACCGGTTCATCCTCGACACCGACGGGCCGCTGGAGCAGGTCACCGCCCGGCTGAAGCGGTTCATGCTCCGCACCGACGTGACCCTGGACCCGCTCCAGTGGCAGTGCATCGCGGTGCGCGGCCCAGGCGCTGAACAGGCATCTGTTTCCGGGGAGGTTGTCGGCCCGGTTCCCACCGGCGGGGTCGATGTGCTCGGCCCCGCGCCGGCGGTGTCAGACGACGTGCCCCGAATCAGCCCTGAAGCCCTGGAGGCCCATCGGATCAGGTGCGGGTTTCCCCGCATGGGGGTGGACATCGACGAGCGCACCATCCCGGCCGAGGCCGAGGTGGTTCCCTTCACGGTGAGCTTCACCAAGGGGTGCTTCACCGGCCAGGAGCTGGTAGCCCGCATGGACTCCCGGGGCAGCACCGCCCCCCGGTACCTTCGGCTGCTGACCGTGGACCATCGGGCTGAGCTGGCCTCCGGCGACCCCGTTGCCGACTCCGACGGTGCTGAGATCGGCACCATCACCAGCGCGGCCTGGGACGCGGTCACCGGCAGCACGGTGGCGCTGGGCTACATCAAGCGCGCCGTGGAGATGCCCGCTGAGGTGAGTGTGGCCGACTACTCGGCCCAGGCGTCAGCCGTTCCCCGTTAACAACCCAAGTATGGAGCGGGTCAGCCGGTAGTTTTGGAGCCAGTGTTCATCAAGATCTGCGGCATCACCACCGCCGACGACGCCCTGCTGGCCACCGCGCTGGGCGCCGACGCCGTGGGCTTCGTGCTGGCTCCATCGTCCCGTCAGATTGCTCCGCCCCGAGTGCAGGAGATCGTGCGGCTGCTTCCCCCCGGCGTTCTCACCGTGGGCGTGTTCCGCAACGAGGCCCCTCAGCGGGTGGCCGAGATTGTCAACCGCTGCGGCCTCAAAGCGGCCCAGCTCCACGGACGAGAGAGCATCGCCGACACGCAGTTGATTCGCGAGAAGGTGCCGGCGGTGATCAAGGCGTTTCCCGGCGGCAGCGCGGCTCTGGCCATGGCCGACCGCTACGGCGCCGACATGGTGCTGGTGGACTCCGACAACCCCGGCTCCGGCCAGGTGTTCGACTGGTCGCTGGCCGAGGGTGCGCCCGGCGGGATCCGGCTCATCATGGCCGGGGGGCTCACCCCGGAGAATGTGGCCATGGCCATCGCCAAGGTGCGCCCGTGGGGGGTGGACGTGTCCACCGGGGTAGAGCTCTCGCCCGGTCGCAAAGACCCGGCCCGGCTGCGGGCCTTCATCAACGCGGTTAGGGAGACTGAGCCGCCCCACCCCGACCCCGCCGACCAAGAGCTCGGTGGCCAAGAGCCCGACGAAGATGCTCCCTACGACTGGCAGGAAGAGCGGTTTCAGTGATCGTGGCTGAGTTTGCCCAACGGGATGACCGCGTGGTGCTGCGATGACCATGGCCGAGCCTGTAGGCGGGCGGTTCGGGGAATTCGGGGGGCGGTTTGTGCCCGAGACCCTGGTACCGGCCTGCGAGGAGTTGGAGGCCGCGTTCCGCTCCGCCTGGGCTGACGAGAGCTTTCGGGGCGAGCTGAACCAATTGCTGGGCGACTACGCCGGGCGCCCGTCGCCGCTCACCGAGTGCCACCGCCTGTCCGAAGAGCTGGGATTGCGCCTGCTGCTGAAGCGGGAGGATCTCAACCACACCGGCTCTCACAAGATCAACAACGTGCTGGGCCAGGCCCTTTTGGCCGTTCGCATGGGCAAGACCCGGCTGGTGGCTGAGACCGGTGCCGGCCAGCACGGCGTGGCCACTGCCACCGCGGCGGCCCTCCTGGGGCTGGAATGCGTGGTGTACATGGGCGAGGTGGACATGGAGCGCCAAGCCCTCAACGTGTTCCGAATGCAGCTTCTGGGGGCCGAGGTCCGCTCGGCGATGTCGGGCAGCCGGACGCTGAAGGACGCCATCAACGAGGCCATGCGCGACTGGGTGGCCACCGTGGAGAGCTCCCACTACTGCTTGGGCTCGGTGATGGGCCCGCACCCCTACCCGTGGATGGTGCGGGAGCTGCACCGGGTGATCGGCGACGAGGCCCGAGAGCAGTGCCGGGAGCTGATGGGGCGAGACCCCGACGTGGTCACCGCCTGTGTGGGCGGTGGCAGCAACGCCATCGGCATCTTCAGCGGCTTCGTGGACGGCGATGCCGCACTGGTGGGGGTGGAGCCTGCGGGCGGGGCGGCCATCGGCCGGGGAGTTCCCGGGGTGGTCCACGGCTCCAAGTCGTTCCTGATGCAGGACGAGCACGGCCAGGTGCTGGAGGCCGAGTCGATCTCCGCCGGTTTGGACTATCCCGGCATCGGCCCGGAGCACTCCCATCTGGCCGCCATCGGCCGGGCCCGCTATGAGACGGTTACCGACGACGAGGTGGTGGCCGCTTTCGAGCTGCTGTCGCGCACCGAGGGGATCATCCCCGCGCTGGAGCCGGCCCACGCCCTGGCCTGGGTGTCTCGGGACCGCCAGGAGCTGGCCGGACAGTCGGTGCTGTTGAACCTCAGCGGCCGGGGCGACAAAGACGTCGACCAGATGATGGACCGGCTGGTGGCCGACGGCAGTGCCAGCGGAGACGACGGGCAATCTGAGTGAGCGCTGAGCCCGGCCCGCTGGAGGCCGCACTGCGGGGCCGCCGCTCCCAGGGCGGCAAGGCGCTGGTTCCCTATCTCACCGGGGGGCTGGGCGATTGGCAGGCCGGACTGGCCGCCGCCGCCGACGCGGGCGCCGACGCGATCGAGGTGGGCATCCCGTTCTCCGATCCGGTGATGGACGGCCCGGTCATCCAGCAGGCCAACGACCGGGCGCTGGCTGGTGGGATCACACCGCTAGCGGTTTTGGACGCCCTCGGGCGGCTCGACATCGGCGTCCCTCTGGCAGTGATGACCTACTACAACATCGCCTTCCGATTCGGCTTGGAGCGGTTCGCCTCCATGCTGGCTGAGCAGGGCGTGGCCGCCGCCATCCTGCCCGACCTGCCGCTGGAGGAAGCGGGGCCGTGGACCGAGGCGGCCGACGCCGCGGGAGTGGAGACGGTGCTGTTGGCCGCACCCACCGCCTCCGACGAGCGGCTGGGCCGGATTTGCGCTCGAACCCGGGGATTCGTCTACGGGGTGGGGCTTCTGGGAGTGACCGGGGAGCGCGACGAGCTGGCGTCGTCGGCGGTGGTTATGGCCGGGAGGCTCAAGCAGGTGACCGACGTGCCCGTTCTGGTGGGGGTGGGGGTGGGCACTCCCGAGCAGGCCCAGGAGGTGTGCCGAGTGGCCGACGGCGCGGTGGTGGGCTCGGCGGTGGTGCGCCGGATGCTGGGCGACGGCGGACCCGCCGCGGTGGGCGATCTGATCGGGCAATTCCGCCGAGCCTTGGATTGAGCCTGAGAACTTGGCATTTTTCCACTGCGGGCTGATTGACTCTGAGAACTTTGTGTCAATTTCCAACTGAATTACACTCGCGTAATTCAGCATTCAGGAGGATTCCATGAACAAGTCAGAGTTGGTCAGCGCCATCAGCGAGCGCACCGGTGAGAGCAAGAGCTCCGTGGACGCGGTGCTCAGCAGCCTGGAGACTGTCGTCACCGAGCAGGTGATCTTGGGTGACAAGGTATCGATCACCGGCTTCGTGTCCTTCGAGCAGACCTCTCGAGGCGCCCGCACCGGTCGCAACCCCCGCACTGGCGAGACCATCCAGATTGCCGCCGCCAAGGGCTGCAAGGTGAGCGCTGGCGCCCGGCTGAAGGCAGCCGTCAAGGGAACCTGATCCGATAGAGTCGATCCATGGCTGATTGGCTGTTGTCTCCCGGCGATCCAACGCCGGCGTTCGCCCTGGAGGACCAGAACGGCAACCAGGTGTCGCTGGGTGACTTTGCCGGACGGAAGCTGGCGATTTTCTTCTTTCCCAAGGCACTTACTCCTGGTTGAACGAATCAGGCAATCGGCGTGCGTGACATCGCCGCAGAACGGGGCATCGCCGCAGTGGGAATCAGCGGGGACAAGCCCGACCGCCAGAAGCGTTTCGATGAGAAGTGCGACCTCGGCTACTCCCTCCTGTCAGATCCCGACCATGAGGCTGCCGAGGCCTTCGGGGTGTGGCGGGAGAAGAAGATGTACGGCAACACCTACTGGGGCATTGTCCGCTCCGCCTTCCTTGTTGATGAAGACGGCCGGATTGAGCACGCCTGGTACAAGATCAGCCCCAAGAACACCGCGGTCAATCTGGCTGCGGCACTGCCTGAGGAATAGCGGAACAAGAGCAGCCTTATGAGACCTCCGGCCGAGGTTCTCCCGCACCGCCCCCCGTTCCTGTTCTTGGACGAGGTCACCTCGATGGTGGTCGGGGAGCGGGCCGAGGGCTATTGGCAGCTCACGGGCGACGAGCCGTTTTTCGCCGGCCACTTTCCCGGGCGTCCCACGCTGCCGGGAGTGCTGATGGCCGAGGCCATCGCCCAACTCGGGGCCTACATCGCCCTCTGCGACGACCGGTTCGCCGGCAAGCTGCCCCTGTTCGGCGGCCTCGACAGCGCCCGTTTCCGCCGCCAGGTGGTCCCCGGTGAGCGCTTGGACCTGGAAGTGGAGATGACCCGCCTGTCGGCCCGGGCCGGCCGAGGCCAGGGGCGGGCCTCGGTTGGCGGCGATCTGGCCTGCTCGTGCGAGCTGCTGTTCGTGGTGGTAGACGCCGGCTGATCGGCGCCGGCTGTAGGCACCGGCGGGCAGATGCCGGCTATTCGGGCGGGGGACCGATCACGATGGTCCCGTTGTGGCCGCCGAAACCGAAGGAGTTCGACAGCGACGGCCCCGGCGTCCACGGGGCTGGATCGGGGCCCACGATTTGGATGGGGGCCATCTCCGGGTCGGGGGTCTCGTACCCGTAGGTGGGGGGGATCTTCCCGTGTTCCATGGCCAACAGCACCGCGGCGGCCTCAATGGCCCCCGCCGCTCCCAGGGCGTGACCGGTCACGCCCTTTGTGGAGGTGACTAGCGGCCCCGGTGTGCCGAACACCTTCTGGATGGCCTCGGCCTCGGCGGCGTCGTTCAGCGGGGTGGACGTGCCGTGGGCGTTGATGTGGACGATGTCGCCGGCGTCCAGCCCGGCGTCGGCCAAGGCCAGCTCCATGCACCGCACTGCCCCCGCGCCCCCTGGCGACGGGGCGGTGATGTGATGGGCGTCGGCGTTGCTGGCGCCCCCCAGGATCTCGCCCAGCACGGTGGCGCCTCGGCTTCGGGCCGTTTCCAGCTCCTCCAGCACCAAGACTGCCGCTCCCTCGGCTTGGATGAAGCCGTCGCGCTCCAAGTCGAACGGGCGGCTGATGTGGGATCGGGACACCGCGGTCATGTTCCAGAAGGTGGCCTCGCCGGTGATGGAGTTGGAGGCCTCGCTTCCGCCGGTGATCACCGCATCGCAGCGATTGGAGCGGATCAACATGGCCGCGTTGGCAATCGACTGGGTGCCCGCGGCGCAGGCGGTGACCGTGTTCTCGCACGGACCGGAGAATCCGTAGCGCATGGAGATGGCCGCTGATGCGGCATTGGCCATCAGCATGGGCACCAGAAACGGCGACACCCGCCGTTCACCCTTCTCGATGCGGACCTGGATCTGATCTTCCAGCGTCCGCAGGCCTCCCACGCCCGTCCCCACCCACACGCCGGTGCGGCCGGGGTCGGCGCTGAGCTCGTCCGCCTGCTCCAGCGCCTCGGCCGCCGCGGCCAGGGCCATCTGGGCGAACCGGTCGGTGCGGCGGGCTTCCTTGGGGGAGTCGAAATGGGGGAGGGGATCGAAGTGGTCCATCACCCGCCGCCCCTCGGCGGGGGCCTCCAGCAGCCCCTGCCAGAAGGCATCCCGGCCGAGGCCGGGCCAGGCCAAGACCCCGATGCCGGTGACTGCCACTCGGCGCGGTGCCGTCATGGGCTCGCGCTCCGCGGCCGAGGGTTGGAATTCGTCTCGTCAGATGGCGGCGAGGTCATCCCAGTTTGACGGTCACCAAGTCGAAGGCCTGGCCCACGGTCTCGATGTCCTCCAGCTCTTCCTCGTCGATGGCGATGTCGAACTCTTCTTCGAGCGCCATCACCAACTCGACCAAGTCGAGGCTGTCTGAGTCCAAGTCGTCGGCAAAGGTGGCCTCGGGAGTGACCTGATCGGCCTCCACCGACAGCACCTCCACGGTGCAGTTCTGGAAGCGGGTGAAGTTGTCGTCGCTCACGCTTGTTCTCTCCTATTCGTGGACGGGTGGTCCTTGGATGGGTTTTCCAATGCGTATCCGGGCATTCATCCTCCCATGCCCAGGCCACCGTCTACCGGAATTACCGCTCCGGTGACGTAGCCGGCGGCGTCGGAGGCCAAGAAGGAAATGGTGGCAGCAATTTCGGAGGGTTCGCCCAATCGTCCGAGGGGAACCGCGTCGATAATGGCCGAGCGGCGGTCCTCGTCGAGCTCGTTCAACATGTCGGTGCCCACTGGGCCGGGGGCCACCACGTTGACGGTGATGTTGCGGCTGGCCAGTTCTTTGGCCAGCGATCGGCTCAGCCCCACCAGGCCGGCCTTGGAGGCGGCGTAGTTGGCCTGCCCGGCCTGGCCCACGGCGCCCACCACCGAAGACACGAACACGATACGGCCCCAGCGGTTGCGCATCATCGACTTGGTGGCCCGCTTGGCCACCCGGTAGCCGGCGGTCAGGTTGGCGTCGATCACGTCGGTGAAGTCGGCCTCGCTCATGCGCATCAGCAGCTTGTCGCGGTTGATTCCGGCGTTGGACACCAGCACCTCGACCGGGCCGAGCCGGTCTTCGATCTCGGCGAAGGCGGCTTCGATCTGGTTCTCGTCGGTCACGTCGCAGCACACGCCCAACAGATCGACTTGCCCGTTGGATTGCGGGGGCTCGCTGCGGTAGGTCACCGCCACCTGATGGCCGTTTTGGGCGAACTCAGTGGCTGTCGCCAGCCCGATGCCCCGGTTCCCGCCGGTCACCAGGACAACCCTGGATGTGCTCACTGGCCCCAGCGTAGCAGCGCGGCGGCGACGCTCATACCTGCGCCGAAGCCCACCAGCAGCACCACATCACCGTCGTTTATGGCCCCTTTCGACACCGCCTCGTCCATGGCCAGCGGGATGGAGGCCGATGAGGTGTTGCCGGTGGTCTCGAGCACGGTGGCCGCCTTCTCCAGGGGGATGTCCAGGCGTTTCATGGCGCTCTCGATGATCCGGAAGTTGGCCTGGTGGGGGATCACCGCGGCCACATCCGATGCCTCCAGTCCGGCGTCGGCCAGCACCCGCTGGCTCGCTGAGACCATGACCCGAACCGCTTGGCGGAACACCTCTTTGCCGTCCATTTTGATGTAGTCGCCGAAGTCGCAGATCAACAGGTCGGCGAAGCGGCCCTCGGAGCCCATGTAGGTGCTGAGCACGCCCCGGTCGTCGCGGATGGCCGGCTCCAGCACCACCGCGCCGGCGCCGTCGCCGAACAAGATGGCGGTGGAGCGGTCGTCCCAGTCGGTGAACCGGCTGAGCGTGTCCACTCCGATAACCAGTATCCGCTCCATGCCGGCGGCGATCTGGGAATGGGCCAGGGAAACGCCGTAGGTGAAGCCCGAGCAGGCCGCGTTCAGGTCGAACGCCCCGCAGGATGCCCCCAACTCGTCTTGGATGCGGTTGGACACGGCGGGGAACACCTGGTCGGGGGTGCAGGTGGAGCAGATGATCAAGTCGAGTTCGGTGGCGTCGATCTCGGCCTGCTTGAGGGCGATCTTGGCTGCTTGGCCGCCCAGCTCCAGGCAGCTGCCCCCCACCCGGCGCTCGTGGATGCCGGTGCGCTCCACGATCCACTCGTCGCTGGTGTCGAGGGTTTGGGCCAAGTCGTGGTTGGTGACCACCTTGTGGCCCTTCGCGGTGCCCAGACCGGTGATGGCCGCCCTCGTCATCGCCCGTGTCTCCTCATTGTGTGCGCAGCCAGGCGATGGGCTGGCTGGCGGTGACCCGCTCGCCGTCCACGGCCAAGAATCCCATGATCACCCCGGCCCAGGGAGTGTGGACCTCGGTGTCGCCCACATGGCCCAGCAGCTGGCCGGCGGTCACCCCGGTGCCCAGCAGGTTGTCTTCGGTGGGCTGGAAGACGCCGGCTGCGGGGCTCACCACCAGGCGCTCGGTGGCGAACAGGGCCTCGCCCTCCAGAGGGCCGGCGGCGGCAACTGGAGGCCCAGCCAGGGCTTCCAGCACCGCGTCGATGTCGGTGGGGGCGTTCACCTTGAGGGGCTGGCAGTCTTTGGCGGTTCGCTTCACCGTTCCGGTGAGCACCGCGCCCGGCCCCAGCTCCACGAACGTGGTGAAGCCGTCGTCGCACATGTTGTGGACCGACTGGCGCCAGCGCACCGGGCTGGTGAGCTGCTCGTTGAGCAGGTCGGCCCAGATGTCGGCGCCGGTGTGGGCGGCGGCGTCCACGTTGGCGTACACCGGGTGGTCGGGCACCCGGAACTCGGTCTTGCCGATGGCCTTTTGGAGCCGGTCTTTGGCCGACGCCATGAACGGGGTGTGAAAGGCGCCGCCCACCGGCAGGGCCATGACCCGCTTGGCCCCCAGGTCTTTGGCGATGGCGCCGGCTGCGTCCACCATCGAGGGGGCGCCGGCGATCACCACTTGGCCAGGGGCGTTGTAGTTGGCCACCCACACGTCGCCGTCGGCCTGCTCGCAGGCTTGCTCCACCAAGTCGTCGTCGAGGCCCATGACCGCGGCCATGGTGCCGTCTTGCTCCTCGGCGGCCACCTGCATGGCCTCGCCCCGCTCCGACACCAGGCGGACGCCGTCGAAGAAGTCCACCACCCCGGCCGCCACCAGCGCGGAGTACTCGCCCAGGCTGTGGCCGGCGTGGCCGGCGGTCTCGATGCCCACCCGGGTCACCGCGTCGAGTGCGATCATCGACACCATGAAGGTGGCGAGCTGGGAGTTGCGGGTGTGGCGCAGCTCGTCGTCGTCAGCGTCGAGCAGGAGCCGGGCCACATCGCGCCCCGCTGCCTCAGAGGCCTCGGCCACCAGCTCCCACGAGGGGTGGTCGACCCAGGCCGAACCCATGCCGGCCTTTTGGGATCCCTGGCCGGGATAGGTGAAACAGATCATCAGGTGTCAGACCTCTCAGACGACAGTGGGGTTTCAACACTCTACGAGACAAGCCCGTCTGCCCAAGTTATCCAGCAAGCTTCCCTGCCACAGCACTGGGTAAACTGCCCTTCCCCCAGCCAGCATGCTGGCCCCCCGCCCGGGTGGTGGAATTGGTAGACGCGCCGGACTCAAAATCCGGTTCCCGCAAGGGAGTGAGGGTTCGAGTCCCTCCCCGGGCACTCCGCAAGTGCAAGCATGGGCGCCATGGAACAGGGTGACCTCGCTGATCAGCGTCGGATTCGGTTTGAGCCAGACGATAAGCCGCCGACTGCGCTGACGGCGGGGATGGGGCTCCAGTTCGCGATTCTTTTCATCGCGGGCATTGTGCTCACACCGGCGATCGTCATCCGAGCCGCGGGCGGGAGCGATTCGTACCTGACTTGGGCGGTGTTCGCCGCCGCAGTGGTCAGCGGTGTCAGCACAATCCTCCAGGCGGTCAGGTTTGGCCGTATCGGCGCCGGGTACGTGTTGCTCATGGGGACGTCGGGGGCGTTCATCGCCGTGTGCGTGGCCGCGTTGGTCCAGGGAGGCCCCGGCTTGCTGGCCGTGCTGGTGGTGGCGTCGTCCCTGTTCCAGTTCTTGCTTGCCGCCAAGCTCTCACTGTTCAGGCGACTGATCACGCCAGTGGTGGCCGGCACCGTGCTGATGCTGATTGCGGTGACCGTGATGCCGCTCATATTCGACATGGTGAGTGCCTCGCCGGAAGGCAAGTCTGACTGGAGCGCTCCGACGAGCGCCCTCGTCACCATTCTCGTGGTGATCGCCATCGCGCTGAAGTCCTCCGGCAGCCTGCGGCTGTGGGCGCCGGTCATCGGCGTGGTGGCCGGCTCGGTCGTGGCCGCCGCCGCTGGGCTCTACGACTTCGATCAGGTGTCCGACGCCGCCTGGGTCGGTGTGCCCGACAGCGGATGGCCCGGCTTCGACCTCTCGTTCGGCTCGGCGTTCTGGAGCCTCCTGCCCGCCTTCGTGATCGTCACGATCATTGGCGCAGTCGAGACCATCGGCGACTCGGTGGCCATCCAGCGCGTGTCGTGGCGCCAGTCGCGGGCGGTGGACTACCGCGTCGTGCAGGGAGCGGTGGCCGCCGACGGCGCCGGCAACCTGCTGTCTGGACTGGCCGGAACGGTACCGAATACCACCTACTCAACGAGCGTCTCGATCACCGAGCTGACCGGTGTGGCTGCTCGCCGTGTGGGGGTCGCCATCGGTGCCATATTCATCGTGTTGGCGTTTCTGCCCAAGTTCTTGGCGTTGGTGCTCGCAATACCCGATGCGGTCGTCGCGGCGTACGTCACCGTTTTGATCTCGCTGCTTTTTGTGGTCGGCATGAGGATCGTTTCCGAAGAGGCTGCGGACTATCGAAAGGGCCTGATCGCGGGCATCGCCTTCTGGCTCGGCGTCGGATTCCAGAACAGCCTGATCTTCCCGGAATACCTGGAGGGCTTTGCCGGCGGCTTTTTGGAGAACGGCATGACTTCGGGCGGCCTCGTGGCCATCGTGTTGACGCTGTTCACCGAGGCCACCCAGTCCCGCCGCCAGCGGCTCCGCACCAATCTGGCAATGCCGGAGCTCCCCGGCATCCAGGAGTTCCTGAAAGGCTTCGCAAAGCGCCACGGCTGGGCGCCATCCATGTCGGAGAGGTTGGACGCGGTCGCCGAGGAAACCCTGGCCACGCTGCTCGAAGCCGAGCAGGCCGGAGACACCCCCGATGACCGAACGCTGCGCGTCACGGCCAGCAAACAGGACGGGCGGGCAGTGCTCGAGTTTGTGGCCGCGGCCCGGGGAGAGAACATCGAGGATCGTCTGGCCGTGCTCGACGAGCCGACCGCAGACCGACCCGTCGAACGGGACGTCTCATTGCGGCTGCTTCAGCACTACGCAACCTCAGTGCTCCACCAGCAGTACCACGAGCTCGAGATCGTCACCGTCCACGTCAACCCCACTGACGACCCGGCGAAGTGACTCGTCAGGCAGCATTCCTCGCTTCGGCGAGCCATTGGTCGATTGCCGCCCGGTTGGCGGCGATCCAGTCGGCGGCTGCGGCTTGGACGTCGGCCTCGGTGTTGGCGCCGCTGTCGTAGGCCAGATTCTGGAGGGCGATGTCGAGCACTGGAATCTCGATCAGCTCCAGCAGCTTGGCCGCAGCGGGGTTGGCGTCCAGGAACTCGTTGTTGGCCACCACCAGGATGTCGGCGGGAACAAAGCCCATCTCACAGGGCTGGCCCGGACACTGGTCAGCGGGCAGCGCCGCGGCTCCGACCTGGGTTTCGATGGGGTTGCTCACCGATACCCAGATCACGTCGGTTCCGGGCACCAGTTCGGCGGTGAATGCCCCCGGCGTCCAGATGTACTGCAAGATCGGCTCGCCCCGGCCGTGGCGGCCCACGGTGTCGGCGAACAGGGCGGCGTGCTCGGCGGAAATCTGCTCGATGGTGTCCTCCCAGCCGTTCAGGGCGATGGTCTCGTTGATCACCACCTGGCAGCCCCAGCCGTCGTTGCAGCCCATCAGGTCGGCCTTGCCGTTGCCGTCCACAACGAACAGCGCGGCGATCTCCGGGTTGTCGCCGATGTCATCCAGCGTCGTGATCCCATGGGCGTCGGCAGAGGCGATGTCCACGATGAAGCCCTGCAATCCGCCGGCCACGATCTCTCTGCCTATCGGCTGCACGCTGTCGTCCGCGCCGGCTTCTTCGATGAGCGGGGTGTGATTCGGGAACCAGCCGTGCACCCAGAAGTCGTACTCGCCCTCGCCCAACGCCGGATAGAACGTCGCAGGGGACAACTCCGCCTCCGCCGGGTCGTTCACGGTGTAGCCGAGTTCCTGTAGCAGCGCCCGGAAGATGGCCGCTTGCATGTAGCCCGTCGACCAATTCGCCCGAGCCATCGACACCGTCACACCCTCGCCCGGCAGAGCCGACTCGCCGCCGTCATCGTCGTTGCCGCAGGCGGCAGCGAGGAGTCCGAGAGCCAGAAATATGGCAAGAACAGACTTCCAAATGTGTGGCGTTCGCATTGGACCCCCTCGAGTTGGCTATGGCGACCAGATGATCTTCAGTTGCCGTCTTCGGCCACCCTATCCTGACTCCTTGCGGGGGTCCGCAAAATGAGCTGGCAAGTCCCAGCTCGCCACAACTCGGCCGTTGATAGGAGCATCTGAATGGCACAGCACAGCACGGATGCAGGGGTTGTGGTGGAGACAACCCACGGGCCGGTACGAAGTTCGGTGGTTGACACCCCTCGTGGGCCGGTTCGCCAGTACCTGGGGATTCCGTATGGGAAGCCGCCGGTGGGGGAGCGCCGGTTCTGCGCGCCTGAGGCGGCAGAGCTGTGGGATGAGGTGCTCGAAGCGAGTGCTTTCGGGCCCGATCCCGTCCAGGCGGTTGACGGCCCCTACACCGGGGTGATTCCGGGGGCGGATGCGACTTCGGTTTCGGAGGACTGCTTGACCCTGAATGTGTGGGTGCCGGCCGGGGCGGATGCTGATCTGCCGGTTTTGGTCTGGGTGTATGGCGGGGCGTTCCTCACCGGCGGAGGCTCGTTCCCGCTCTACCACGGAGCGAGGCTGGCGGCTGAGCAACAGGTGGTGGTGGCCTCGGTGAACTATCGGGTGGGGGCCCTCGGATTCATGGACCTGCGCCAGGTACCGGGTGGCGAGGGAACCACGGCCAACTGCGGTCTACATGACGTGCGGCTCGGCCTCGAATGGGTGGCGGCCAATGCGGCTTGTTTCGGCGGCGATCCGGCGACGCTGACCGCGTTCGGCGAATCGGCGGGGGCGGGATCGATCTTGCACCTCCTGGGCAGTCCGGGTATCTCGTCGGTTCTGCGACGGGCCATCATGCAGAGCCCCGGCGTCGACATGACCCAATCGCCCGATGTGGCCGACACAGTGGCCCGCGCCTTCATGAAACATGCCGGGGTGGGCGAGGTCGCCGGACTCCGGGAGCTAGAGCCAGAGGCAATTTTCGAGGCCCAACTCCCGACGGTCATGGACATGTTTGCCACTGCGGGGGCCATGCCGTTCCACCCCGTGATCGACGGATCGCTCATCCCAGCAAGGCCGGCAGAGCTGCTCCAAGCGGGAACAGCGGCCGATGTCGATGTGCTGATTGGAGCGACTGCCCATGAGCTGCGTCTGTTCCACCAGGAACTGCCCGAGGAGAGCGCCGAGCAGATACTCCATCACACGGTGAGCGGTCACATCGGCGATAGGACTGGTACCGAGCCCTCTCCCAGCGACGTGAAGGCGGTAGTGGGGGACTATCGCCAAGCTGCTGAGGGCACACCCTGGACCTCCGACTCCGACATCCTGACCGCTATCAACACCGATGTCTCCATGAGGGAGCCGATCGAGCGTATCGCCGACTTTCGGGCCGTGGCTGGAGCGAGCGCCTTCCTCTACGACTTCCGCTGGTGCTCCCTGGCCGATCCGGACAAGGGGGCATTCCACGCCATCGACCTGCCCTTCGTGCTCGACAGCTTCCATGTGGACGGCTGGCGCGAGTTCATCGGCGCCGATAAGGCCGCCGAAGCGCTAGGCCGGGGCATGCGATCAGCGTGGGCGGCCTTCGCCCGCAGCGGTGACCCGTCAACCGCCGAACTCGGCCCTTGGCCCCGCTACGGCCTCAACCAGCGCATGGCCATGATTTTCGACGCCACCCCAACTCTGGCTTCCGACCCCCTTCTAAGAGAGCGGTCTATGTGGCGGCCGTCGTCGGACGGCTAGCTGGGATCGCTTCAGTAGATCTCGGGCACAAAGGTCTGGTCTGACATCGGAGGGCGCACGTAGCCGGTTCTGTCTTGGCGCTCGGGGAGCTCGACTTCCTCCCAGGGCACTTCCTCATAGGGGATCATCGACAACAGGTGCGAGATGCAGTTCAGCCGGGCTGCCTTCTTGGAGTCGGCATTGACCACATACCAGGGAGCTTGTTTTATGTCGGTGTGGGCGAACAGGGTGTCTTTGGCCTTGGAAAACTCCACCCACCGGGTTCGGCCCTCGATGTCGATCGGTGAGAGCTTCCAGCGCCGCATCGGGTCGTTGATCCGGTTGTGGAACCGGCGCTCCTGCTCCTCGTCGCTCACCGAGAACCAGTACTTGATCAAGATGATCCCCGATCGCACCAGCATCCGCTCGAACTCCGGGCACGACCTGAGGAACTCGCGGTATTCCTCCTCGGTGCAGAACCCCATAACCGGCTCCACTACCCCACGGTTGTACCAACTGCGGTCGAACAGGATCATCTCTCCGGCGGCGGGCAGCTCAGCTACATAGCGCTGGAACCACCACTGGGTCTTCTCCCGGTCGCTGGGGGTGCCCAGCGCCACCACCCGCACCACCCGGGGATTCGTCCGCTCGGCGATCCGCTTGATCACCCCGCCCTTGCCAGCGGCGTCGCGCCCCTCGAAGATCACCACCACCTTGAGCCCTTTGTGGCGGATCCAGCGCTGCAACCGCACCAACTCCTCTTGGAGTCGAGACAGCTCCTGCTCGTAGTCCTTCTTCTTGATCCTCGGGCGAGGCTCAGGCCTTGGGGCATCCGCTCCGGCGATTCCCAGAACATCGTGCTCAGGTTCTGGACTCATGTCCTGAGGGTAGTTCCGGCACTTTTCCCCGACAATAGGTGCAATTGGCCGGGTTCGAGCCGCAGCGGAGGACCCGACCAGTAATTCAAGTCCCGGAGTCATATGATCCCGGTCGCGGGTGGGTCCGTCGGGGGCATTAAGGGTCTTCGGAGGATCGCAAACGTTGAACTACTACGTGATAGCCGCCGCCGTTGTTGTGGGAACGGCGACGGGAGCCGCTTCGGTCTACTGGATACACCGGGGAGTCGGCACCGGATGGATAGTCCTCGGCGCGGCGTGCGTCGGGCTCGGCTGCACCATGGTCTTTGCCGCCGGCGCACTGCTAGTCGCCGGACCAGATGCATACCTCGTGGTCCACGTGGTGTACCTGGCTCTTGTCATTGGCCTGCCGCTGGCCGGTGCAATCGTTCTGACGTTTGGCCATCCGTGCTCGCCGGCCATCATCGCCCTCTGCGTACTGTCGTTCGCGGCGGTTCCCGTCGGCGTCTACGCCACTCATATCGAGCCGTTTTGGCTGCGGGTGGATGCGGTGAAGGTGGCCGTCGATGGGATCGGCAAGGAAGTTCGCATCGGCGTGCTCGCTGATCTTGAGACCACATCGATCGGCAGCTACGAGAACGGCGTAGTGGGTCGGCTGATTGCCCAAAGACCCGACATGGTGGTGATACCAGGGGATCTCCATTCACTGGACTCTGACCTGATCGATGAGTGGTCTCCGCAATTCACGGAGCTGATCCAACGACTCACCGACGCCGTGCCGTTCGTCTATCTGGTGAACGGCCATTCAGACACGGTTTCCGACCTTCGGCGGATCGCATGGGGAACCGGGGCCCGAGTTCTCGACAATGAGATCGAAACGTTTGAGTTCAAAGGGAACGTCTTTCATATCGCGGGAATATCCCTATTTGATGATGTGTATGAGCCTGCCGCTCGACGGGCTGCCGATCGATTCGCCAACGACGACCTTCCCGGTGTGCGGATCCTGCTGGCCCACGAACCAGACGCGATCCAGCTGCTGAAAGGCAACTCCGTAGACTTGCTCATTTCAGGACACACCCACGGCGGACAGGTCGCCGTCCCCTTCTTCGGCCCTCCCGTCACTGCGTCGAGGGTCCCGAGACAAGTTGCCGCAGGAGGTCTTCACGAGCTTCACGGCACCCCGATCTACGTGTCCACCGGAGTAGGGCGCGAGCGCGGCAACGCCCCTCAGCTCCGATTCGGTGTCCGCCCGTCGATCGGAGTCATCGACCTGGTGGCCGAGGAATAGCGTGAGGCCGTAACTGGCTAGCGCAGGCTCTCCAGGTCGGCGACTTTCATCACTCGGAGGGTGGGGGGTGTGTCTTCGACCACCTGGTTGTAGCGCAGGCCCATGGTGCCGTGGCGGCGGTAGGCGGTGTCGATCCAGTTGGCGAAGCCAGGGTCGTCGTCGGCCACGATGATGCGGGCCGTGCCGTCGGGCTCGTACACCGCACTGTGTTTGTTGACGGTCACTTGGAGCCAGTCGTAGTCGAGCGATTCCTCCCAGATGTTGTTGAGCTGGAAGTTCCAGTAGTAGGCGTCGATGGGCGGGACGTCGATCACCAGGGCCTGGCCCGGTTCGAGCGTCCAGTAGCCGTGGCGGAACAGCTGGGTGGGGTCGCCCCAACCGCCGGGCTTGTCGTGGGTGGGGAGGAACTCGAGCGTGTTGGGCCGCTCCTGGAACATGTCCAGCCACTCGATGAACCGTCTGGCGATGCCGTGAACCTCCAGAGCGGCTCGGGCCAGGCCCATGGTCAGCTTCTGAGCCGTCAGCGGAGGCAATGGGTCGCCGGGGCCGTTGAGGCACTCGATCTGGAGCTCGGAGGGCCGCTCGGTGGTGCGGTCGAGATAGAAATTGCGAATGGCGATCTGATTGGTCTCAGATCCTGTGGGCAGCCAACGCTGTCCGGGGGCCAGTTCCGGCTCGTCGATGCTGGCGATCACGTCCACAAACTCATTCGGCTGGGGGTCGTTGAACGCCAAGGCGCCCTGTCGGCCGGGTGGGGCTGCCCCTTGCCAGAAGCCGCCCGAGAAAGCGTTCAGGCTCAGGTAGTTGACCGTGCCCCGCGGCCCGCTTATCCGATAGTCGAAGGAGCCATTGATAGCGACGCTCTGGTAGAGGGCATCGGGGTTGTCGCAGCCAATTTTCAGGTTGTGGGGGATGGGCAGGATCTGGGCAAAGGCAGGGCCATTGTTTTCTAGGCGCCCAAGTCCCCCCCGAGTGAGGCGGGCCAAGTAGCGGAAGCCCTCGAGCCGGTCGAGGTCGTCGGTGCTGTTGTCGAGTATGAGTTGGCCAGCCTCCTTCAGGTTGTCGCAGAACTCTGCCCAAGCCTTGCCGTTGACTGCATTGTCCAGAATTTCGTCGCTCATCGAAGTCTCACCCTCCTGCCGCTAAGGCTCAGGAGGAGGCTAATGGGGCTTCGGCATTATCGGATACCTGAAGCAGTGCGCCGCGGCGGGGGCTGGGTAGCATCGGCTCGTGACCCAGAGCAGGGCCGAGCGGCGGCTGGCTGAATTGGCCGAACGGTTGAAGCGGCTGCGTGCCGACCTGGAGGTGGCCGAGGAGCAGTACCTGCACTTCGAGGACCTGGCCGAAGACGCTCGGCTGCGGGCCCTGGTATCGGAAACCCCTGCCGCTGAGCGCCAACACCGTGACGCCGCCCGCCAAGCCGAGACCATGGCTCGGCATCGGGCCCGGCTCCGGGAGGAGATCGGCAGCTTGGAGGAGCAGCAAGACGATCTGCTGGACAGGTTCTATTCCGATGTCTGACCCGTCGGCCCAGACCGACTCCACCTCGGCGGCCGATCCGTCGGCCCAGGCTGCCCCCACCCCATCGACCGATCCGGTGCGGATCGTGTTGGCCGAGGACGAGGCCATCATCCGCCTCGACTTGCGGGAGACCCTGGAGGAGGAGGGCTACGTGGTGGTGGGGGAGACCAGCCGGGGCGATCAGGTGCTCGACCTGGTGCGGGAGAAACGCCCCGATGTGGCCATCTTGGACGTGAAGATGCCGGGGACCGACGGGATCACCGCCGCCGGTCAGATCCGCGACGAGCGGCTGTGCGCGGTGCTGCTGCTGACCGCTTTCAGCCAGCGGGACCTGATTGCCCGGGCCGCCGACGCCGGGGCGCTGGCCTATCTGGTGAAGCCCTTTGAGCGGGCTGAGCTGGTGCCCGCGGTGGAGGTGGCCCTGGTGCGGTTCCGAGAGCTGGTGGCACTCAACCACCAGGTGGAACGGGCTGAAGCCCGGTTGGAAGCCCGCAAGGCCATCGACCGGGCCAAGGGGCGGCTCATGGACGTGGCCGCCATGTCGGAGTCCGACGCCTACAGCCACATTCAGCACCAGGCCATGAGCGAGCGCCGTCCCATGGCCGAGGTGGCCGCCGAGATCGTCGAGATGGGTGACGAGCAGCTGAAAGCCTTGAGCGGGGTCCGCGCCGATGGCTGAGGGGGGCGCTGCGGGCCAGGACCCGGGCACCGTGATGCTGGTGGACGGGAACTCGCTGGTCTATCGGGCCTTCTTCGCCGTGCCCGAGGACATGACCACCGCCAGCGGGCAGGTGACCAACGCGGTGTACGGCTTCACCAGGATGCTTTTGACCCTGCTGCGCGATCACGGTCCCGACCGGGTAGGGGTGGCCTTCGACCGGCGGGAGCCGACCTTCCGCCACGAGCGGGAGTCCAGCTACAAGGCCAACCGCGAGGAGACTCCCGAAGCGCTGCGCCAGCAGATGGGCATTGTCCGCCAGCTGGTGGACACGCTGGGGATCGCCGCGGTGGACCACGTCGGAGTGGAGGCCGACGATGTGATCGCCACGCTGGCCACCCAGGCCCGCGACCGGGGCGAGAACGTGATCGTGGTCACCGGCGACCGGGATGCCTACCAACTGGTGGAAGACCCCCACGTTCGGGTGCTCTACAACAAGCGGGGGGTGTCCGACTACGCCCTCTACGACGAGGCCGGCATTGAGGAGCGCACCGGGGTGAAGCCGTCCGACTACGTGGCCTACGCCGCCCTGCGAGGCGACCCCTCCGACAACCTGCCCGGTGTGAACGGGGTGGGGGAGAAGACCGCGGCCAAGCTCATCAACGCCTACGGCTCCATTGACGAGCTGTATCAGCACGTGGCCGACCAGACTCCGAAGCTCCAGGAGAACCTGGACGAGGCCCAAGACCGGGTGAAGCTCAATTTGGAGCTGATGGAGCTGTTGCGAGACGTCCCCCTCGATGTGGGCGTGGACGATCTGGGCTTGGCCCCGCCCAAGACCGCCGAGATCGAGGAGCTGTTCGACTTCTTGGAGTTCAGGAGCCTCCGCGACTTTGTGGCCGAAGTGCTGGATGTGGATCTGGGCGGCGACGGCGACGCTGGTGGGGCATTGGAGGCCTCGGTCGAGACCATCTCAACCGCAGACGCCGCCGCCGAAGCGCTGAATCGGCTGTCCGACAGCGGCGAGCCGGTGGCCCTGGCCGCAGGCTGGGGCGACCCGTTCGACCGGAGCCAACCCCATCGACGCCGGCTGTTGGGCCTGGCCATGGTGGCCGACCGCGACGCCGGCCAAGCGGTGTGGCTGCCCTCCGAGATGTTGGAATCCTCGGGCCACGACGCCCTGGCCGCATTCTTCAGCGCTGGCACCCCCTTCATGGGCCACGACATCAAGCCGTTTGTCTTGTGGCTTCTCTCACAGGGCATCGATGCCGCCGGGCTTACCCTGGATGCCCAGATCGCCGCCTACCTCCTGGACCCGGCCAGCGGGCGATTCGGACTCGACGATCTGATGCGGTCGCACACGGCGATGGAGTTGCCGGGGATCGATCAGCCCGACGAGGGCCGGCTGTTCGATGACGATTCGGGCGATTCGGTGGCGCCGGCGATGCAGGCCGGCCTTCAGGCCCTGGCCGTGTCCCATCTGGCTGCTCCACTCCTGGACGCCTTGGACGCCCAAGGCCTCAGAGGCCTCAACGATGACATGGAGGTGCCCCTGGTTCGGGTGCTGGCCCGCATGGAGCACATGGGCATCGGGGTGGACGTGGAGGGGTTGACCGGCCTGCGCGACCGGCTGGTGGCCGACGCCGAGCGGCTTCGGGCGCTGGTGATCGATGCCGCGGGCGAGGGGAGCTTCAACGTGAACTCCTCCAAGCAGGTGGGCGAGCTGCTGTTCGACAAGCTGGGCCTTCCCCCTCAGAAGAAGACCAAGACCGGGGCCTATTCCACCGACGCCGGCACCCTGGAGAAGCTGCGGGGCGAGCATCCGGTGGTGGATGCGCTGCTGGACTACCGGGAGGTGGAGAAACTGCGCTCCACCTACGGGGAGGGACTGGTGGCCGCCGTGGGGCTCGAGCCCGACAACCGCATCCGGGCCACGTTCAACCAGACGGTGGCTCGCACCGGGCGGCTCAGCTCTGATGCGCCGAACCTGCACAACATCCCGGTGCGCACCGAGACCGGGCGGGTGTTCCGGGAGGTGTTCGTGGCTGCCGAGGGCTGCGAGCTGCTGGTGGCCGACTACAACCAGATCGAGCTGCGCTGCATCGCCCACCTGGCCGAGGATCCCGGGCTGATCCACGCGTTCGAGTCGGGCCAGGACGTGCACACCTCCGTGGCCGCCCAGGTGTTCGGCATCGATCCCGGGGCGGTGGGGATTGAGGAGCGGTCCACCGCCAAGATGGTTTCCTACGGTCTGGCTTACGGCATGGAGGCCTACGGCTTGGGATCGCGGCTGAACATCCCCACCGGAGAGGCCGCGGTGATCCTCGACGCCTACTTCGGGGCCTTCCCCGCGCTGCGGGAGTACATGGATCGAGCGGTGGCCGAGGCCCGGACCCGGGGCTACACCGAGACCCTGTTCGGGCGGCGGCTTCGGATCCCCGAGATCAACTCCTCCAATTTCCGGCTTCGCCAAGCGGCCGAGCGCCAGGCCATGAATGCCGGCATCCAGGGCTTGGCTGCCGACATCTTCAAAGTGGCCCTGGTGAGGCTCGACCACGCGCTCCAAGACCGGGGGTTCGCCAGCCGCATCATCCTCCAAGTACACGACGAGGTGATTCTGGAGGTTCCCGAGGGCGAGCACGACGGAGTGGCCGAGCTCACCGTGGCAACCATGGCCGAGGCCTACGACCTGAGGGTTCCCCTCGAAGTACACCTTTCCTCGGGGCACACTTGGGCCGACGCCAAGTAGCCCAGCTCAAGGCGTGCTGTTAGCATCAACGGGCCGGTTCAGGCCGCTGCGCCGCGCCCATTGTCCTATCCACTTCCTCCTGTGAGGCTCAACTCAACGTGTCCGACCTCGATACCGCCCCATCCACCCAACCCGCACCGCCAGCCGCCACGGCTGTGATCGACGCCCCCGACGGTGTGGGAACCTTTGACGCTGAGGGGAACTACATCCCCCGTCAGATCACCGACCAGGACATCGAAGACCAGTTCTTGGACGATGCTTACACCGCCACCATGGTCCAGGTGGAAGACGGCCAGATCGTGTCCGGCAAGGTGGTGAAGGTTGACCGCGACGAGGTGCTGTTGGACATCGGCTACAAATCGGAGGGGATCATCCCCACTCGGGAGCTGTCCATCCGCAACGTGGTTGACCCCGGAGAGATCGTCACCCTCGGCGAGGAGATCGAGGCCCTGGTGCTCCAAAAGGAGGACAAGGACGGCCACCTGATCCTCTCCAAGAAGCGGGCCCAGTACGAGCGGGCATGGGGCAACATAGAAGAGGTCAAGGAGAAGGAAGGCACCGTCTCGGGCCCGGTGATCGAAGTGGTCAAGGGCGGCCTGATCGTGGACATCGGTCTGCGGGGCTTTCTGCCTGCCTCGCTGGTGGAGCTGCGCCGGGTGCGCGACCTCCAGCCTTATATCGGCCAAACACTGGAGGCCAAGATCATCGAGCTGGACAAGAACCGCAACAACGTGGTGCTGTCCCGCCGGGCGTGGCTGGAGGAGACCGAGAAGGAACAGCGCGAGGCCTTCCTGGACAACCTCAAGCCAGGCGAGCGCCGCAGCGGCGTGGTGTCGTCGGTGGTGAACTTCGGCGCATTCGTGGATCTGGGCGGCATGGACGGCCTGGTGCACGTGTCCGAGCTGTCGTGGAAGCACGTCGATCACCCCAGCGCGGTGGTGCAGGTGGGCGACGAGATCGAGGTGCAGGTGCTGGAAGTGGACCTCGACCGGGAGCGCATCAGCCTGTCGCTGAAGGCCACCCAGCAGGATCCCTGGCAGGAGTTCGCCACCAGCCACCAAGTGGGCGAGCTGGTGTACGGCCGGGTCACCAAGCTGGTGCCGTTCGGGGCCTTCGTTCAGGTGGGCGAGAGCATCGAGGGCTTGGTGCACATCTCGGAGATCTCCTCCCACCACATCGACCTGCCCGAGCAGGTGGTGACCCCCGGCGAGGAGCTGTGGGTGAAGATCATCGACCTCGACATCAACCGCCGCCGCATCAGCCTGTCGATCAAGCAGGCCGCCGAGGGCGGCGTGGTGGCCGCCGAGTTCCAGGAGCACTTCGGCGAGCACGCCTACGACGCCGAGGGCAACTACATCGGCGCGGTCAACGAGGATGTGGCCGCCGACCAAGACGAGGCCTGGGCCCAGTACTACTCCGAGACTGGCGAAGGCCTAGAAGCCGCTCCCGCCGAGGGTGAGGGCGTCGAAGCATCTCCCGTCGAGTACGAGACCGCCGAAGCAGGCTCAGGGGTTCTCGAAGGGCCGGTAGAAGAACTAGTAGGAGAACCGGTAGAAGACCCGGTCTAGTTTCAGGCGTCGAAGGGCATCCCCTGTCCAGGGGGTTTTGGGCGCCGGCATCCACGCCGCAGCATCCCCAAAGTCTGTGGGGCTGTTGCCTAGCCTGAACGAATGCCGCAAATCGGTCGTTTCGCCGTTGCCCTGCTCGCTGCCGCCACGCTGGTTGTCTCGCTCTGCGCATTGCAGGCCAGCGCCGAGGAACATGAGAACGAGGCGGACTCCGCGAACGACCGCGAGGCGCTGGTCGCCCTCTACGAGGCCACCGGCGGAGACGACTGGAGCGACTCGAGCGGCTGGCTCGACGACGGGCCGCTGGGCGGCTGGTACGGCGTCACCGTCGACGAAGACGATCGGGTCACCGGCCTGTCGTTGGCGTCCAATGGATTGGTGGGGGAGCTTCCGGCTGGGCTCGGCAGCCTCGAGTACCTTGAATCACTCGACTTGGGGAACAACGAACTGGTAGGCGAGCTGCCTTCCGAGCTCGGTGGCCTTTCCAACCTCGTCGAACTGGATCTTCAGAACAACCGCCTAGAGCGCAACATTCCCGCTGAGTTGGGCGAGCTTTCCCATCTCACGGTGCTCGACCTCAAGTACAACGGACTTTGGGGGCCGCTCCCGGCAGAACTCGGTCAATTGAGCGAGCTTCGCATCCTGGACTTGCGGGGCAACGTGTTGTCGGGCGAGATCCCCGCCGAGTTCGGCGATCTCTCCGAGCTCACCCACCTGATGATGCGGTTCAACGGACTGTCGGGGGAGATTCCCGGGGAGTTGGGCGACTTGGGTCGGCTGGAGTGGCTGGATCTCAGCAACAACCGGTTGTCGGGGGAGATTCCCGGGGAGTTGGGCGACTTGGGTCAGCTGGAGTGGCTGGATCTCAGCAACAACAAGCTGTCGGGGTCGATCCCGGGTGAGCTTGCCGACCTCTCCCGACTACGGCATCTGAGCTTGACGGCCAACGGGTTGTCGGGGGCGATTCCGGCTGCGCTCAGTCGCCTCACCGAGCTGAGGCACCTGTCGTTGTCGGCCAACCAATTGTCAGGGGGGATTTCCTACCGGCTGGGCCGGCTCGAGAACCTTCAAGAGCTGCGGCTCGGCCACAACAATCTCACGGGCCGGATCCCCCCCGAACTGGGCAGATTGGGAGGCCTTCGCCAGCTGTGGCTGGAGGACAACGACCTGTCAGGGGAGATTCCCGCTCGATTGGGCAATCTGGTCGGGTTGAGGCAGCTGGATCTGCAAGGCAATCAGCTGTCGGGGGGCATTCCTGCTGAATTAGGCAACCTGACAAAGCTGAGGCAGCTGGATCTGCATGGCAATCAGCTGTCGGGGGGCATTCCTGCCGAACTGGGCAACCTGGTGGCCTTGGAGGATGTCGACCTCAGCAACAACTGGCTGTCGGGCCCGATTCCTGAGGGCCTTGCCACGATGACCGGGCTGGAAAGCCTGTTGCTGCACGACAACGTGTTGTCGGGGGAGATTCCTTCGGACATCGGTGGTTTGGGCCGGTTGGAGGTGTTGGATCTCTCCAATAATCGATTGTCGGGGGAGATTCCGGCGGGGATCGGCGGCTCGACCCGGCTCACCGTGTTGGATCTGTCCAACAACCGGCTCACCGGGGAGATTCCGGAAGGTCTGGGAAGGCTGAATCGCTTGGAGTACCTGGACCTGCGGAGCAACCGGCTTTCCGGCAATGTGCCGGAGGGCCTCGCCCACCTCTGGTCGCTGACCCACCTGCTGCTTCGGGACAACCAGCTGTCAGGGGAGATTCCCCCTTCCCTCGGAGGACTTGAGAAACTCCAGTGGCTCGATCTGAGCATCAACTTCTTGTCGGGGGAGATCCCCGCTGAACTGGGGCAGCTTGCCGACCTCCAGGCGCTGTATCTGAGCTACAACCGGCTCACTGGCGAGATGCCCCCTGAGTTGGGCGAGCTGTCGAATCTGAAGCACCTGATGATCCGCCGCAACCAGTTGGAGGGGGAGATCCCCGCTGAACTCGGCCAGTTGGCCGATCTGGAGCGGCTCAACCTGTGGGCCAATCAGCTCTCGGGGGAGATTCCCGCCGAGTTGGGCCAGATCGCCAACCTCACAAGACTGGACCTCGACGACAACGAGCTTTCGGGGGAGATTCCCGCCGAACTCGGCAACCTCGTCAAACTGAGGGAGCTGTGGCTGAACGGCAATCAGTTGACGGGCGAGATTCCCGCTGAATTGGGCAACTTGATCAATTTGAGGCGGCTGTTCCTCGACGGCAATCAGTTGACGGGCGAGATTCCCGCCGAGCTGGGCAATCTCAGCAGTCTCACGCGCCTGTGGCTGAACGGCAATCAGTTGACGGGCGGGATTCCCGGCGAGCTGGGCAATCTCAGCGAGCTGGCGTACTTGTATATCGGCGACAACCAGTTGACGGGTGAGATCCCTGTTGAGCTGGGCAATCTCAGCAATTTGACGCATGTGTACATCGGCGACAATCAACTGACCGGCGAGATTCCCGCTGAGTTGGGCGCTCTAGGCAAGCTTGTGAATCTGTTCATCAGCGGCAATCAGCTCACAGGCTGCCTACCCGCCGCCTGGCAGTCAGCCGATCTCAAGGGCAACGATCTAGAGCTACTCGACCTTGCGTTCTGCGAGGAGTGAAGACAGCCACCTCGGCAAATTTCAGGCCATTTCGCTCCCGACAAGCCATGAGCTGTTCAGATGTTTGAGGCTGGATGGATCTCCAGGTCGGTGTGACGAGCAAGTGCCGCAAAATCCCGGTCGCAGCACAGCAGGGGAAGGTCCGCCTTGATCGCCAGTGCAGCGATCAGGCAATCGGTGATTTTGCGAACGGTCTCGCCGCGACGTCGGCATGTTCGATAAAGCAGGGCAGCATGGTCGTAGTCGGCGGGTTCTGTCGGGACCACGGTGGCCCGGGCGAGCATGCCGCGCAACATCGCCAGATGGCGTTCGTCGCGGGCGCCGGCCAGTACCTCCATGCTGATTGCGTCACAGATGGCAGCGTCAGTTTCCAGCGCGGCGGCAACGGTATCGGCAGGTTCGCCGGGGGTATCCCGCAAGAACTCGACCCATGCAGACGTATCGATCAGGATCATGGAATCCGGCTGGCGCGCATCTCCTCCAGATCGCCGTCCCACCCGCTGCCGCGCAACGAAAGCGCCTCATCAAGATCAAGAGGCTCAGCGGCCAGTCGACGAAGAGCCAGGTTGACGGCCTCTCGCTTGGTTTTCAGCCCGTAGCGAGCCATGACGGCGGTACAGGCCTTGGCGTCGATCTCTATGTTGGTGCGTACCATACACCAAGTATACACCTTTTGGATTGCACCGATGACGCCGACACAGCAACAGATGCGGTGGTGGGATCGGTAGCATCGATTCGGTGAGCAGTTCGGGGGACGCAGCCTTTCGGATGGTGTCGTCGTTCGAGCCGGCCGGGGATCAGCCCAAGGCCATCGCTGCGCTCTCAGAGGGGTTGGAGCGGGGCGACCGGTTCCAGACGCTGTTGGGCATAACCGGATCGGGCAAGAGCGCCACCGTGGCCTGGACCATCGAGCAGGTGCAGCGACCCACCCTGGTGCTGGCGCCCAACAAGTCGCTGGCCGCCCAGTTGGCCAACGAGATGCGGGAGTTCTTCCCCGACAACCGGGTGGAGTACTTCGTGTCGTATTACGACTACTACCAGCCCGAGGCCTACATGCCGGCCTCCGACACCTACATCGAGAAGGACTCGTCGGTGAACGACGAGATCGACCGGCTGCGCCACTCCACCACCGAGGCGCTGTTGACCCGGCGGGACGTGATCGTGGTGGCGTCGGTGTCGTGCATCTACGGGTTGGGCGGCCCCGACGAGTACAAGAACCTGCTGTGCATCGCCAAAGCGGGCCAGAGCTACGACCAGCGCGACCTGCTGCGGCGGCTGGTGGACATGCAGTACGAGCGCAACGACACCAACTTGGTGCGGGGCCGGTTCCGGGTACGGGGCGACGTCATCGAGGTCCACCCGGCGTATGAGGAGTTTGTGGTTCGCATCCAATTGTTCGGCGACGAGGTGGAGCAAATCACCACCGTCGACCCGGTGACCGGGGAACGGCTCCACACCCTGAGCGAGGTGGTGGTGTTCCCGGCCACCCACTATGTGGCTGGCGACGAGCGGATGCGCCAGGCCATTGAGGGCATAGAGGCTGAACTCCAAGAGCGGCTGGCCTACTTCGACAAGGAGGGGAAGCTGCTGGAGGCCCAGCGGCTGCGGATGCGCACCACCTACGACCTGGAGATGATGCAGGAGATCGGCTTCTGCAACGGCATCGAGAACTACTCCCGCCACATCGACGGCCGGGCCCCCGGTGAGCGGCCCTACACCCTGCTGGACTACTTCCCCGACGACTTCATCACTGTGATCGACGAATCCCACGTGGCCGTGCCTCAGCTTCACGGCCAGTTTGAGGGCGACCGCAGTCGCAAGAACACGCTGGTGGACCACGGCTTTCGGCTGCCCTCTGCGGTGGACAACCGCCCGCTGCGGTTCGAGGAGGTCATGGAGCGAGTGGGCCAAGTGGTGTTTCTATCGGCCACCCCCAGCGACTACGAGATCAGCGTCTCCGATCAGGTGGTGGAGCAGATCGTGCGCCCCACCGGGCTGGTGGACCCCGAGGTGCAAGTACGCCCCACCAAGGGCCAGATCGACGACTTGATGAAGCTCATCGAAGACCGCACCGAGGCGAGTCAGCGGGTGCTAGTGACCACCTTGACCAAGAAGATGGCCGAGGATCTCACCGAGTACCTGCTGGAGCTGGGGGTGCGGGTCCGCTACTTGCACAGCGAGGTGGACACCATCGAGCGGATCGAGATCCTGCGCGACCTGCGGCTCGGGGAGTTCGACGTGCTGGTGGGGATCAATCTGCTGAGGGAGGGCTTGGATCTGCCCGAAGTGTCTCTGGTGGCCATTCTCGATGCCGACAAGGAGGGGTTCCTGCGCAGCGAGACCTCGCTTATCCAGACCATCGGCCGGGCGGCCCGCAATGTGGACGGCCAGGTGGTCATGTACGCCGACATGGTGACCGATTCCATGAGACGGGCGATCTCAGAAACCCACCGCCGCCGGGGATTGCAACAGGCCTTTAACGAGCAGCACGGCATCAACCCTCAAACCATCCGCAAGGCGGTCAGCGACATTCTGGCCGAGTTACGCCCGGCCGAGGACGGAGTGCCCATTCCCGGCGGGGCCCAGCGCTCCCGTTCGATGGATCAGTCTCGGCGCCGCCCCGAGGTGATCGACTTGGACACCGGCGGCATCGAGCGCCTCATTCACACCCTCACCGAGGAGATGAACGACGCCGCCGCCGAGCTGAAATTCGAGTACGCCGCTCGCCTGCGAGACGAGATCAAAGACTTGCAGCGCGACCTGCGGGCAATGGTCTAAGGGTCCCCTTCGTCAGATCTCCCGGCCGACCCGGGCTCCGGCGTGTATGGCGGCCATGATGCTGTTGGTGCCGTTGACGTCGCCCACCAGGTGCAGGTTGAAGCGGGGTGCGTTGGATTGTTCATCCACTTCCGAGCGCAGGTGGTCGGCCAGGCCGCTATTGCAGTCGTGGTAGCTAACGATTACTACAGTGTCGGCCTCGAAGCTCCTCTCGGTGTAGGTGCCCAGGTCGCGGACCACAACACCCTCGGGCGTGATCTCCCGGAGCGCCACTGCGGGGGTGAAGGAAAATGGTCCGCTGAACAGCCGTTCCCGGCTGGCTTCCACGGTGGCGGCTGGATACAGGATCGTCGCGCCAAGCTGCTCGTGGCGGCTGAGGAAGGTCACCTGTGCGCCCGCCGCTATCAGGGCATCGCACACCGAGATGGCCTCGAAGGTGCCGGTGTCGTCGTACACCACTGCCCTTTGGCCGATATCAGCTCGGCCGCCGAAGCCCAGCACTTCCCAACTTGTGTAAACGTGGGGCAGGTCGGCGCCGGGGACCGATGTTGATGGCGCGGAGATCTGGAAGCCCCGGCGGGGGGTGGTGCCGGTGGCGATTACCAGCTCGTCGGGCCGCTCCTCGGCCACTATGTCGGGATCGACGGGGGAGCGGAGCTTCACGGTCACGCCGAGGCGGTCGAGCTCGTCGGTCAAGAAGGCGGTGATTGCCCCCAAGTCGGATCGGGGCGGGGCTGAGGCCGCCATGCGTACCTGGCCGCCCAAATCGCCGGTCATCTCGTAGAGGATCACATCGTGGCCTCGCAGGGCCGCAGTGCGAGCTGCCTCGAGACCGGCTGGGCCGCCGCCAGCCACGAGCACCCGCTTGGGCTCGGCCACCCTGTCGAGTGGCTCGAACGGCACCTTGGTCTCCTGGCCGGCCGCGGTGTTGACCACACAGCGCATCTTTCCGGCCACCATGAATCGGGCCACACAGCCCACCGAGGTGCCGATGCAGGGGCGGATCTCGCTTTCCCGGCCGTCGCGGGCTTTGGCAACCAAGTCGGGGTCGGCGATCATCCCCCGCACGATGGACACCAGATCGGCCACACCGCTCTGGATGAGGTGCTCGGCGTGGTCGAGGGTGGTGATGCGGCCGGTGACGATGGTGGGAACATCCACCGCCTTGGTGACCACCTCGCTGGTGGGCACCTCGTAGCCCAGTCCCTCATCCAGCGTGGACAGCAGCCGGTGGAACCGCCAGTACGACGACAGCGACACATCGAGAAAGTCGATGTCGGGCTCCACCAGTTTGGCGATGGCGGCGGCTTCTTCGGGCTCGACGCCGCCTTCGATCTGGTCGTCGGCCGAGATGCGGATCCCAACGGGGAAGCCAGGGCTTGTCTCGGTTCGGATGGCAGCCAGGATCTCCCGCAGGAACCGGGTGCGGTTCTCCAAGCTGCCCCCGTAGTCGTCGTCTCGCAGGTTGGTGGCGGGGGAGAGGAACTGGCCGATCAGATAGCCGTGGGCACCGTGGAGTTCCACCCCGTCGAGCCCGCCCTGCTCGCACCGACGGGCCGCGGTGGCGAACGCCTCCACCAACTCGTCGATCATGGCCTGGGTCAGCTCCTGGGGGACCACTCCCACCATCGGGCTGGGGATGGCGCTGGGGGCCAACGGCTGCTGGAAGTTCTGGAGCGACCGCTGCTCGATGGCCGCGCCCCCGTGCCAAAGCTGCTGGAACACCTTGCCGCCGGCGGCGTGCAGGCGGGTGGCCATCTCCTCGTAGAACGGGAGCACTTTGTCGGTGAACACGGGGATGTCGGTGGGCGATGAGGGATGGACCCCGGCGATCTGGAGAACGGTGAGCGCCGCGCCGCCTTTGGCCCGGGCCTCGTGGTAGGCGATCAGGTCTTCGCCGACCGCGCCGGTGCTGTGGGCGGCCCGGACGATTCGATTGGGCAGCGCGCAGCCGCCGATGTCGAGCGGCTGGAACACGTTGGGGTAGGGCATGGGGCTATTCGGGTCCCTTTTCTCCGACTCTTTCCATCTCTCCTGTCTCAATTGTCAGCGCGGGCCGATAAGTTCACTGCGTGGCCGACGAGATCGCCATCCATGGTGCGCGTGAGCACAACCTGCGCGACGTCCATCTGACGATACCCCGCGACAAGCTCATCGTATTCACCGGCATATCCGGGTCGGGCAAGTCGTCGTTGGCCTTCGACACCATCTACGCCGAGGGGCAGCGCCGCTACGTGGAGTCGCTGTCGGCCTACGCCCGGCAGTTCCTGGGCCAGATGGACAAGCCCGATGTGGACTTCATCGACGGCCTGTCGCCGGCCATCTCTATCGATCAGAAGAGCGCCTCCCGCAACCCTCGCTCCACGGTGGGGACCATCACCGAGGTGTACGACTACCTGCGGCTGCTGTTCGCCCGCATCGGCATCCCCCACGATCCCGAGACCGGCGAACGCCTGGTGCGCCAGACCCCCCAGCAGATCGTGGATCGGGTGATGGAGATGGACGAGGGCGTCCGATTCCAGGTGCTGGCCCCGGTGGTAAGGGGGCGCAAGGGCACCTACGACACGCTGTTGGCCGAGTTGGCCTCCGATGGGTTCGCCCGGGCCATCGTCGACGGTGATCTGATCGAGCTGGACAACGGCATCGACGACCTAGATCTGGCCCGTTATGAGATGCACAGCATCTCGGTGGTGGTCGACCGGCTGGTGATGCGGGAGGGCATCGAGCGCCGGCTCACCGAGTCGATGGAGACCGCCCTGGGCCTGGCTGAGGGTGTGGCCGAGCTGATGGTCATGCCCAAGGATGCCGACTCCGACGAGGAGCCCCAGACGATCACGTTTTCCCAGCACCTGTCCCGACCTTCCGACGGCAAGTCGTTCGAGGAGCTGGCCCCCCGCAACTTCTCCTTCAACTCGCCCTACGGGGCGTGCACGTCGTGCGACGGACTGGGGTCGGTGTTCGAAGTGGATCCCCAGCTGGTGATTCCCGACCCCGACTTGAGCCTGGAAGACGGCGCCATCGCCCCGTGGGCCAAGGGCCACAACCAGTATTTCAAGCGCCTGGTGGAGTCGGTGGCCGAGGACCGGGACATTCCCATGGACCAGCCGTGGGGGAGCCTGGATCGCCAGCACCACGACCTGCTGCTCTACGGCAAGGGCATCTCTGGCCAGCGCACCGAGGTCCGCTTCCGCAACCGCTATGGCCGGGTCCGCCGCTACAACGCCCGTTACGAAGGCGTGATCCCCTATCTCCAGCGCCGCCACAGCGAGTCGGACTCCGACGCCGTGCGGACCCAGATCGAGGGGTACATGCGGGAGGTGGACTGCTCGACATGCCACGGTGCCCGGCTCAATCCACTTGCGTTGGCGGTGACCGTGGACGGCCGCACAATCGACGAGGTGTGCTCGCTGTCGATTCGGGACTCAGCGGCCGCCTTGGCCACGCTGGAGTTGTCTGAGCGCGACCAGGCCATCGCCGGACAGGTGCTCAAGGAGATCAATGCCCGGCTCAAGTTTCTGCTCGACGTGGGGCTGGAGTATCTGACTCTGGGGCGGTCGGCGGGAACCCTGAGTGGGGGAGAGGCCCAGCGCATCCGGCTGGCGTCGCAGATCGGCAGCGGCCTCGTCGGGGTACTCTACGTGCTGGACGAGCCCTCCATCGGCCTGCACCAGCGGGACAACCGCCGCCTCATCGACACCCTGGAGCGGATGCGCGATCTGGGAAACACCGTGCTGGTAGTGGAGCACGACGAGGAGACGGTGCGGGTGGCCGACCACGTGGTGGACATCGGCCCCGGGGCCGGCGAGCACGGCGGCACCGTGGTCCACTCCGGGACGGTGGCCGGCCTGATGAAGAACAAGGGGTCGCTCACCGGCCAGTACCTGTCGGGAAAGAAGTCGATCCCGATTCCCGAGCAGCGGCGGAATCCGGGAGACGACTGGCTCACCATCCGGGGCGCCCGGGAGCACAACCTGGCCGACATCGACATCGACATCCCGCTGGGCTGCTTCGTTACCGTGACCGGGGTGTCGGGCTCGGGCAAGTCCACCCTGGTCAACGACATCTTGTACCGGTCGCTGATGCAGCGCATCTACAAGTCGAAGATCCCGCCTGGCCTGCACAAGGGCATCGACGGCACCGAGGCCCTCGACAAGGTGATCAACATCGACCAGCAGCCCATCGGCCGCACCCCCCGGTCGAACCCGGCCACCTACACCAGCGTGTTCGACCACATCCGCAAGCTGTTCGCCCAGACCCCCGAGTCGAGGGTGCGGGGCTACATGCCCGGCCGGTTCTCCTTCAACGTGAAGGGCGGCCGCTGCGAGGCCTGCTCGGGCGACGGCACCATCAAGATCGAGATGCACTTTCTGCCCGACGTGTACGTGCCCTGCGAGGTATGCAAGGGGGCCCGCTACAACCGAGACACCCTCGACATCGAGTTCAAGGGCAAGACCATCTCTGAAGTGCTCGAGATGTCGTGTGCCGACGCCCTGGAGTTCTTCGGCAACCAGCCGGCCATTACCCGCCACATGCAGACTCTGGTGGACGTGGGCCTGGGCTACATCCGCCTCGGCCAGCCCGCCCCGACGCTGTCAGGGGGAGAGGCCCAGCGGGTGAAGCTGGCCTCCGAGCTGGCCAAGCGCCCCACCGGCCACACCATCTACATCCTCGATGAGCCCACCACCGGCCTGCATTTCGACGACGTCCGCAAGCTGCTGGCGGTGCTCAGCCGCCTGGTGGACCAGGGCAACACCGTGCTGGTGATCGAGCACAACCTCGACGTGGTCAAGACCGCCGACTGGATCGTGGACCTCGGCCCCGAAGGCGGCGACAACGGCGGCACCGTCGTCGCCGAAGGCGCTCCTGAGCTAGTGGCCCGCTCCGACCACAGCTACACCGGCAAGTTTCTACGCTCCGTGCTGGGCATCTGATCGCCCTACCGCCCCCTGGTTCACCTAGCCCACGAGCAGCTTGCTAGCTGAGTCATTAGGCTCCGCCCATGGATCGGCGCGACTTTTTGCGGGCCGCTGTTGTCGCCACCGGGGGCGCCGTCACCGTTCCCCTGGTCGGCAATGCAGTGGGTGCCCAACCCGGCTCCGGGCACTACGGGGCTCTCGACGGCATAGAGCCTGATGAGAACGGCATCCTCTTGCCGCCCGGGTTCACGTCTCGAATAGTGGCGATGGCTGGTGAGCCGGTGGGGAATTCCGACTACCGGTGGCTTGTCTACCCCGACGGGGCCGCCGTGTTCGACGACGGCGAGGGCGGCTGGTACCACACGGTCAACAGCGAGGTGTTCCGACCCGGCTTCGCGGGAGTCTCGGCCATTCACTACGGCCCCGACGGCGAGATCCTCGATGCCTACCGGCTGCTAGGCGACAGCAACGCCAATTGCGGCGGCGGTCCAACCCCGTGGGGCACCTTCTTGTCCGGCGAGGAGGACTTCACCGGCTACGGAGTGATCTGGGAGTGCGACCCGACCGGCGCCAAGCCGTCGGTGTCCCATCCCGCGATGGGGATCTTCACCCACGAGGCAGCCGCGGTCGATCCCGACCGCCAGCAGGTGTATATGACCGAGGACCAGTTCGACGGGCTGTTCTACCGGTTCACCCCCACCAACTACCCGGATTTGAGCGAGGGCTTGCTCGAGGCCGCCCGCGTCGAGGAAGACGGAACTGTCACCTGGGTCGAAGTACCCGACCCGTCGGCCTCCGAGACGCTTACTCGCCAGCAGCTGCCCGGAGAGGCGACGGCGTTCTTGGGTGGCGAGGGCATCTGGTATCACAACGACGTCGTGTTCTGGTCGACCAAGTTCGACAACATCATCCATGCGATCAATACCGCCGACCAGACCTACAGCCGGATCTACGAGGCCGACCCGGCCATGGTGGCTGAAGGAACCGCGATCCTCTCGGGGGTAGACAACCTCACCGTGGACGCGGGCACCGGCGACGTATACGTGGCTGAAGACGGCGGCAACATGGAAATCGTCATCATCACCCCCGAGGGCGAGGTCGCCCCGTTTCTGCGCGTCCTGGACCAGGACGGGTCGGAGATCACCGGGCCGGTCTTCAATCCCCGGCGCGATCGCCTCTACTTCTCCAGCCAGCGCGGCCAAGCCCCCAACAATGCCGAAGACGTACTCCCCGAATCTGAGATCACCGGGAACTTCACCGGCATCACCTACGAGGTAACCGGACCCTTCCGCGGCATCGTGCCCGACGAGCCCGAGCCCACCCCCACCGCAGCGCCAACCGTCGTCACAACCCCAACCCCCACGGCCGCCCCGACTCCCGCGCCCACCCCGGCCCCCACAGCAGCGCCCACCCCGGCCCCCACGGCCGCACCAGCCAGAGCAGCCACCCCCGCACCAACCGAAACCATCGCCGCCGCAGCTAGCACCGGTGGCAATGGCGGCGGAGGCGGAAACACCGGAGTCTTCGTAGGCATAGGCATCGCCGCCGCAGCCGTAGTAGCCGGCGCCCTAGTGGCGATCCGAAGAAGGCGCCCCGCCGAGTAACCAGCCCCGACGGCGCTGCCCGTCCGCTGCTATTGGAACAAAGACGAAGGCTCCCCGAAGATCACATTCTCCGGGTCGAAATCAGGATTGGCCACCAGCACCTCGCACTCCATCCTGTCTGGATCTCGGAAGAACATGCTGAGCTTGCGCCCGAACACAGTAACGACGCCATCGGTCGCCCCCGCTGCCATCAGCCGAGTCCTGATCTCGGAGAATTCCTCCAAGCTGGCCGCCAGCAGGCCAATGTGATCGATCCGCCCTCGCCCATACATCGGAGTCTGGTTGTCGGCCTCTGCATTCCCCTCAATCTCGAACACGTTCAGCTCGCAGTCCGGCCCAATGTTGATGATGGACATACGCGGCCCACCCGGAAACTCCGGTCCGTCAAACTCAATCGAAGCCCCAAAGTTCTCCACATAAAACCGCTGAAGCCGCTCCGAGTCCTTCGTAATAGTCGCCACATGATCAATCCCCGCCGTCAGCATGCCCGTCGTCCCTGTTCCAGTTCCATGGTCAAAGCCTACGGCGCACTGGCCTGTAATCTGCTCGCAGCGTCTCTGGCTGCTATTCCTTTACGCGGTGAATGCGTCGGCTGACTACCTCAACCCTGAGGCTCGGGCTCGGATTGAGATCGACCAGCAGTTGGCTGCGTGCGGGTGGGTGGTGCAGGACTACCAGCACGCCGCGGTGGCCGCTGCTAGGGGAGTGGCGGTGCGGGAGGTTCCCACCGAGGCGGGGCCGGCTGACTATGTGCTGTATGTCGATTCACGGGCGGTGGGGGTAATCGAGGCCAAGAAGGAAGACATCACGCTTACCGGGGTGGAGCCTCAGACCCGCAAGTACCAGGCCGCCTATCCCGAGCAACTGCCTGCCTTCCTCGTAGATGGCGCGCTGCCGTTCGGCTATGAGGCAACCGGCACGGTTACCCGCTTCACCTGCGGACTTGATCCGACCCCGACATCTCGTCCCGTATTCGCCTTCCACCGCCCCGAGACGCTGGCCCGCTGGCGGGACAACTACAACGAATTCGACGGCAATGCCACTCTGCGTTCCGGCTTCGGCGAGCTACCAGATCTAGGCACCGATCCACCCGGGCTGTGGCCAGCCCAGGCCGAGGCCATCCGCAACCTGGAAGCGTCGTTCAAGGCGAACCGCGCCAAGGCGTTGATCCAGATGGCCACCGGCTCCGGCAAGACGTTCACCGCCGTCAACGCCAGCTACCGCCTGCTGCGCCACGCCCGGGCCAACCGCATCCTGTTCCTGGTTGATCGGGCCAACCTGGGCCGCCAGGCACTCCGGGAGTTCGAGGGCTTCGATGTGCCCGGCGACCGGCGCAAGTTCACCGAGCTGTACAACGTCCGCCGCCTCACCTCTTCGCAGTTGGACATGGCCAATGAAGCCGCCGCCAAAGTCCACGTGAGCACCATTCAGCGCCTCTACTCCGTCCTGCGGGGAGAGGAACTCGACGACGACCTCGACGAGCGATCCGGCTTCGACACTGCCCCCGAACAGCCGATTGAGGTGGCCTACAACCCCAGAGTCCCGATCGAGTCGTACGACTTGATCATCATCGACGAGTGCCACCGCTCGATCTACGGCGTGTGGCGCCAGGTACTGGAGTACTTCGACGCCTTCCTGGTCGGCCTCACCGCCACGCCCGGCATCCAGACGATGGCTTTCTTCACCCAGAACCTGGTGATGGAGTACGGCCACACCCAAGCGGTGGCCGACCGTGTGAACGTGGACTTCGACACATTCCGCATCCGCACCGAGATCACCGAGACTGGCGGTATTGTCCCCGCCGGATTCGTCACCGAGTTCCGCGACCGGGAGACCCGCAGCACCCGTCTTGAGCAGGCCGATGCCGACATTCCCTACGACCCCGCCGAACTTGACCGCCGAGTAGTGGCCCCCGATCAGATCCGCACGATCGTTCGCACTTTTCGCGATTCCCTGCCCGAAATGTTCGAAGACCGAGAACGAGACGACGACGGCCTCCTGGTCAACGTCCCCAAGACCTTGATCTTCGCCAAAGACGACAGCCACGCCGATGACATCGTGCAGATCGTGCGGGAGGAGTTCGGCCTCGGCAACCAGGGAGCGGTGAAGATCACCTACCGCTCCGGCCAGTCGGGAGAGAGCGCCGAGCAATTGCTCCAGAAGTTCCGCACCGACTATCCCACCCGCATCGCAGTGACCGTGGACATGATCGCCACCGGCACCGACGTGAAGCCCATCGAGTGCGTGGTGTTCATGCGCATGGTGAGAAGCCGCAATTTCTTCGAGCAGATGAAAGGCCGAGGCGTGCGGGTGATCGACAGCGACCAGCTGCGCACAGTCACCCCCGACGCCCAGGCCAAAGACCGTTTCGTGATCGTGGACGCGGTAGGCGTAACTGAGGCCAACCTGCACGACACCGTACCGCTAGAGCGCCAGCGCCACGTGAGCTTCGACAAGCTGCTCAACCAGATCGGCCTCGGTTCAAGAGACCCCGACGTGGTGTCTTCGGTGGCCTCACGCCTAGCTCGCCTCAACCGCCGGATCACCGCAGAAGACCGGGCCGAGGTGGAGGCCTCCGCAGGGGTCGAGTTGACCGAACTGGTCCGCCATATCACCGATGCTCTTGACCCCGACCGCCAGCACGAAGCAGCCGCAGCCGAGGCTGGCACCGACGACCCGACCCCCGAGCAAGTGGCCGCGGCCACCCAACGGTTGATTGCCGAGGCAGTCCAACCCCTAGCTGGCAACTCCGAACTTCGGGAGAAGCTGGTAGACATCCGCCGCAGCTACGAGCAGGTGATCGACACTGCCTCTGCCGACCAGGTGATCTCCGGCGAGTTCTCCACCGACGCCGCCGACCGCGCCCGCACCCAAGTGGACTCATGGAAGCAGTTCATCGAAGACCACAAGGACGAAATCACCGCATTGGAGGTGCTCTACAGCCAGCCCTACGGAGGCGGCCTCACCTATGACCACATCAAGGACCTCGTCAGCGCCATCAATCGCCCACCCCACCGCTGGACCCCCGACATCCTCTGGCAAGCCTACGAAACCCTCGACAAATCCAAAGTCCGAGGCTCAGGCCATCGAGTAAGTACCGACCTCGTAAGCCTGGTCCGCTACACGCTGGGCAATGCTGATGAGCTAGTGGCCTATCCCGACCTGGTCAACGAACGCTTCGAAATCTGGTTGAACCAACAACGAACCACCGGCACTGACTTCACCGATGATCAGCTTGCCTTTCTTGACCTCATCAAGGACCGCATCGCCTCCAGCCTCAGCATCACCCCTACCGATCTTCAAAATCCACCTTTCAGCGACCGCGGTGGACTTGGAAGAGCCCGCCAGCTTTTTGGCAATGAACTCAATTCCCTATTGGACGATCTGACCAAGGCCTTAGCTGCATGACCAGAGGACTGCCTCCAGGTTGGGAGTGGGCAAGGATTGGCGATCTTGGTGTAGAGGTGCGGGGGCAGGTGAAACCTGAGCCAGGCGTAATCTATGACCTCTACAGCGTGCCAGCGTTTGCTTCAAGGCATCCTGAGCGAGTCGACGGGGCTTCCATCAAGAGCGGTAAACGCTTTGTGCTGGAAGGTGATGTCTTGCTGTGCAAGATCAACCCACGCATAAATCGAGTGTGGGTGGTTGCCAGAGCCGATGGCTTCCCACAGATCGCATCAACCGAGTACCTCGTTCTGCGGCTTCATGAGCCTGAGATGGCATCAGCCATTCAGTGGTATCTGTCATCACCACGGTTTCGTGATTGGATCAAGCTCTCTGTAGAAGGGGCAACAGGTTCGCACACACGCGCCAAGTCAGGGCCAGTTCTCGACCAGAGTGTTCCACTCCCTCCGCAAGCTGAACAGAAGCGCATCGTGGAAGCCATCGAAGAACACTTGTCCCGCCTTGATGCCGTTGACAGCGCCGTTGACGCTGCTCAGCAAAAGCTGGTGGCGTTTCGCCGTTCGTCGTTTGATCACCTATTCGACGAGCCAAATTGGGCATGGACCACGCTTGGACTGATCGCTGAGGTGAAGGGCGGTGTCACCAAGGACTCGAAGAATCAGGGAAACCCCGCATACATCGAGATTCCATACCTCCGAGTTGCCAATGTTCAGCGGGGCTATCTCGATCTTGACGAGATCACGACGATTCGTATCAACCCCGAGAAGGCCGCAAGGCTCAGGCTCCAGCCTGGGGACATCCTCTTCAACGAGGGTGGCGATCGTGACAAGCTCGGCCGCGGTTGGGTGTGGGAGGGGCAGATTGAGGACTGCATTCATCAGAACCATGTATTTCGGGCACGCCTGACCTCCGAATCCTTCGATCCATACTTCGTCTCGATGCACGGGAATTCATGGGGACAAAGGTGGTTTGAGACTCACGGCAAGCAGACCACCAACCTCGCATCACTCAATCTCACGACCCTCAAGTCGTTTCCAGTGCCAGCGCCGTCCTTGGATGAGCAGCGAGAAGTAGTTACCCACTTGCAGGAGATCATGGACTTGGAAAGCAGGCTACGTGCGGAGCTTGACCAGGCAAGACGTCATTCAGAATCCCTACGGCGCTCGATCCTCTCCGATGCCTTCTCAGGTCGCCTCGTCCCCCAAGACCCCACCGACGAACCAGCCTCAGCTCTGCTTGAGCGCATTGCTTCCTCTCGACAAACCTATTGAATTGGCATCTGTTGAGAATCCGCAGCAGCGCGTTGGTCTATAGGGCTAGCCAGCAAGTAGCTCAATTGCGGCCACGTCACAAGAAACTAAAGGTGTTGGTTACGGGTTGCGGTTGCAAGCCGATCTACCCTTCTCCGCCGCCACCGGGGTCTGCAACCAAATCTCCGAATCTGTTGCCAGTGTTGTTGGGGACTCTTGTCGCCTGGATGGTTACCGGTAAGAGGTCTACTGGGATCTGACGAACGAGACATCACTGAGCAGCACTGGTAGTTCGTCGATGTTGTCGAGGGTTCCCTCAAGGTCAAAGTGCGACCAGCCGGTGAGCCTTGCCGATTGTCTGCTCTTTTTCGAAGGGGGCCGGAATCCGAATAGCGCCCACCATCCGGTTGGTTGGACTTCTGAGATGACATCAATCATCTCGGTTGGAAGCCGGGCGCCTCCTCCCGTTTCTATGCCCACATGAACTACCGGCAAGCGCTGCATACGCTCGGCGCGTGTGTTTTGATCGTCTGCCAGACATTGCCCGTAGGCCTTTTGGAGTGCGACGGCGTGGACATCGTCGACCAGGGGTAGTACCACAAGCCCATTCTCGTTGGCGTCGCCACCTACGAGAAGCGGCTCAATGCTCAGCTTTTGGAGTTCCGTGACGAATGGCGAGAAATCTTGAGTGAGGACATCAAGCCAGGACTGGCCCGAACGCGGGAAGGCTGACTGAAGTCCCACGCCGACCATCCCACTCAATGAGGACGCCCATCCCTCCACGGCTCCGGCTACTGCGTCTCGAACGACGGCCTCTGCCAAGACACCGGCGTCGGCAATTGCTTGCACGACGACAATCCGCTTTTGGGTCTTCCTTGGCCCCGTCTGTTCGACACCCTTTGCTACTGCCTGGAGCCGGCTCAGAACCTGTCTCCGGCCTTCCGAGAGTGGTGCGATGCTGAGGAATCGTTCCACCGCCGCCTCTAAGCGGTTCACCGACTCGATCAGCGTCCGCTCGGAAGGAAGGAGCACCGACTCGCTCGCGATTGTCGACGGCGGGTAGGCCACGTCAGGTGCCAGCCTGTAGCTCTGTGCCGGTTCAGCCTCGGAGACCTCAGCATCAGGGTCGTCGTGGTGTTCTTCATAATCGTCTACTTCGTCATCGCTCTCGGTTTCCGCGGTTTCTTCCTGAACGGCACGGTGGCGTTCCATTCGGAGCAGCATTCGCTGGACGGCGTCGCCGACGCCGTTTGCATCGTCAACTGGCAACGATGTGATGAATCGTCCGGGCAGGTCGAGCCCACCGTCCTCATTGGCGACGACCTCAGAGCCCTCCAGCAGGTCGACTGCCACTGCATGGAGTGACTTCCACAGAGCCCTGTTGTAGAGGGCCTCTCCTTGCCCGGAGCGTCGTGCTTCGTCGTACGCGACACCGACATGCTTTTGGAGAGCTGCTTTTGTGAGCCAGTCGGCTGGGAGGCTCCCTTCCTTCCACACGCCGGCAACCTCGCCACTCCGTGTAGGAGCGAGCACTGCTGCTCCGTTGTGGTTCTCCACGAACGCGCCTAGAACCTGAATGGCATCGAATGCATGGTTCTTCGACTCCCAGCACACGAAGTTCTGGAACCGGTCGTAGTCATCCACATCCGGTCTCCCCAGGATCGACCGATCGATCAAGTCTTCGAGTTCGGAATAGTGGAGCGGTCCAAGGTATATACGATCGCTGAAGATGGTGTGTGATAGCGGATAGCCTCCGTCCCGCTGCTCAAGCGATGCTTGTTCGAAGAACTCATCGTCAGTGATGAAGACATAAACGGCGTTGCCGAGCATGAAGAAGTTCTTCAGGGACGTCAGAATTGCAAAGACTGGCGAGTCCTCAACGCCAGAGGGCTCATCGTCGTCCAAATGGAGCTTGTCTAACTCATCTAGCACGAAAGTGACCCGGCGACCATCCCGCGCTAACTCGGCCAGCGAACGCTGCAGCTCGAACTCAAGAGTCTCGTCTGACAGGTCGAACTTCCCGAGTTCCGTCCTCCCGTCCTTCTTCACGAGTTCCGAGGCGATGCCTGTCTCATCCTTTCTCGTCCGCTCGAACATCAAGCCCCCGGCCACGGCGATCACTACAACAAATGCCGCAGCGGCGATGCCCCAGGCGCTCCCGAGGCGATCGGCAGCCAGCACTGCGGCCCCCGCGCCCAGGGCCCCGACGAGACCCGCGACCAGTCCACCCACCAACAACCGGACGGACGCCGATACATCGAACGATGTGCGGACGACCGTGCTTTGCCGTTCAGCAATCGTCGACGAAGCGACACTCTCAACCACGCTGTGTTTCTCAAGCTCGGTCAAGTTCGTCTTCTCATATGTTGCACTGAGGAGGGAACGCGCATCCTTCGAGAGCTCCGTGGCCTCCAGAGCCTTGAAGTAGAGCCCTCGCGCCAGCGAACGGAGCACTTGCGATCGGATCGCTGGGGCATCGGTTCCTTGATCCAAGTGCGGAGGGGCGATACGTACCACGAACTGCTTCGAGGTCGTCTCTGCCCGTTGAATCGCTTCGTTCATCAAGGCTGTCTTACCGGCACCACGAAACCGGCTCTTCGCGTCGAAGCTGGGACCAGGGTGATTTGGGGGTCCACCACTGAGGGTGGGGGCCTCGCCGATTCTTGTGACTGACACATAGTCCAAGAGACGGGAGGCCCCCGGTGGTTGAAGGTAGTGCAGCGGC
>JAJEGM010000038.1 GCA_022819825.1 Acidimicrobiia bacterium
AGCCAGCGCGGCTGTCGGCGCCGGGTCGGCTGTGACCGTGAACACCGCGTCGCCGCCCTCGCCGATGTCGGCGCCGGCTGTGATGCTGACCTCGGGCGGCGGGGGATGGCATGACATGGCGGCGTTGATGGGCACCCAGCCAGGCCATGTATTGCCGTCGCTGAACGCCCTCACCGCCTCAGGAGTGGTCGAGGCGAGGACGGCGCCGCCCGGCGGCGCAGGCATCGGATCGGCCCCCAGATAGGCGAGGATCTGCCAGAACAAAGCCTCGTTGCCGCCATTGTTGTCGACATGCCACGAAAACGCGGCGCGAGCCTTCGTAATGGCATCCGCAGCATCACACGGCGGATCATCGTCATCGGCCACCGCGACCGCCGCCGATGATGCAGTCGAGGAGATGGTGTAGCCGTTGTCGGCGCTGATCGTCGCGGTGACCGACCCATCGGCCTCGTCGGTCAAGTCGTTGGTCGTCGCGACCGTCAGCGTGGCTGTGCCCGAGGTCGGAATCGAGACAGTCTGCGAATCCGGTGAAACCCCGAAATCGCCGGACTGCGTGATCGCCACGGTCACGTCCAAAGCCGCCGACGGCGCCGGAACCGCAGACACCGTGAACACCGCGTCGCCGCCCTCGGTGATTCCGCTGCCGGCAGCAATGCTGACCTCCGGTCCTGTCGGCTGTTCGGTCAAGCCGCTCACGGTGAGGGTGAAATCGCCGCTGACGGCTTGGTCGAAGGTCGTGGCCTCGATCGTGTACCAGCCGGCAGCGAGCGTCTCGCTGATACCGGCGTCAGTGCCCGGAATGCGGTAATCGTCGTTGGAGTGCAATACGGAGCCGGTCTGAGTGTCATCGCCTGACCGCAAGTAGAGGTAGTTGTCCTCGAACGACGCCAACTCGATGGTGACCGCGCTCTGCTGCGACAGATTGAACGAGTAGAAGCGGGCATACCGGTTGGTGCGGTCAGTGGAATCGCACCCCGAGGTCCACTTGCTGGCCACGCTGCCGTTGCCGCTGAGCCGCACCGAGCAAGGCGGATCGCCGTCGTCGTCCGACACCCCGACCGTCGCAGTGCCCGCGCTGGTCGAGACGGTGTACCCGGTGCCGTCAGCCACCCTCGCCGTGACAGTGCCGTCGAACTCGCCCACCGAGTCGTCCGCCGTAGCGACAGTCAACGTGGCACTGCCGGTAGTCGGGACGGTAACGGTCTGCGAAGCCGGAGTTACGCCGAAATCACCCACCTGCGAGACCGCCACCGTCACATCCAAAGCCGCCGCCGGTGCCGGGTCGGCAGTGACGGTGAACACCGCGTCGCCGCCCTCGGTGATGTTGGCCCCGGCCGCAATGCTGACCTCTGGCGTTGCTGCCGGCGCGGGAATACCGCTGACTTCCAGGGTAAAGCTCCCAGACTGAGAACGGTAATACGTCGTGGCCTCAATGGTGTACCAGCCGGGAGCGAGCGATTGACTTATGCGTGCATTGGAACCTGTGCCGCCGTCGTCGTTGCTACGCAGTACTGTTCCTTGCCGGACTTCCTTGCCTGAGCGCAAGAAGAGATAGCTGTCAATGCTTGACTTCAGATCGATGGCAATCGTGCTGCGCTGCTTGAGCTCAAAAGTGAAGAACCGGGCATAACGGCCTTCTCGTGCGCTTGAGGTGCAACTGCTCAACCCCCATGCGCCGTTCGACGTGCCGTCGCCTGTCAGGTGCTCTACGCAGGTGCCGTTGTCGTCTGTGATTCCCTCTACGACCAGCTCGAACACACCCGTTGTGTCGGGCTTGTACGAAGTGGCCTCGATCGTGTACGTGCCGGGATCAAATGTGCGATTGATCTTGGCGTTGAGCCAGCTGCCGCTATCGCGGGCCACCAAGGCGCCGCTCTTGACATCGTTGCCGCTGCGCAAGTTGAGATAGGTGTCCGACGTATCCATCCGCCCATGGACGGGGACGGTCCCGTTCATCTCGATGGTGATTTCCCTCCGCTGGCCCATGGTGAATGTGTAGAAACGGGCGTAGCGGCCGTCATGATCTACCGACCGGCAACCATCGAACAGCTCACCGGTTATGCTGCCGTTGCCGCTCAGCGTGATGGAGCACGGCGGAGCGCCGTCGTCATCGATCACGGCGGATGTGGCTTGCCTCGCCGTTGACACGGTGTAACCCTGACCGTCGTTCAGCGTGGCTGTCACCCAGCCATCGTCGTTTGCTGTCGAGTCGTCCTGGGTCGCGAAGGTGAGCGTTGCTCGGCCGCTCGTGGGGATTGTAACCGTGGTGGATTCAATGCTCGGCGAGAAGCCGAAGGCCCCAAGCTGAGTGATATCCACGGGGATGTGGAGGTCGGCAGCCGGTGCGGGAAGGGCCCGCAGATTGAAGGTAACGTTGTTGCCTTCGGTCACTCCGTCGGCGGCAGCGACACGGATGTGGGGAACGGTTGGCTGTGACGACGTGAGGCCGCTGGTCACGAGTGTGAACTTGGTGAGATGCGGGCCGCCGCCATTGTTATCCCACCCCAGAGTGGCTTCTATCGTGTAATCCCCCGGATCCAAGACGGCAACGATCTTCGAGTGGCCGCGACCTGCGCTGTCGCGGTCCTCGTACAGCGCCGGACCGCTCAAGGTGTTGTCTCCTTGGCGCAGGTAGAGATACGTGCTTTCTTTGTAGCCATCGTCGAAGGCGTTCATCTCGATGGTGACGACCCGCGGTTCGGCTACCGAGAACGTGAAGAAGTTGGCGTGGGCGTCTCGAGTGAACGAATGACAAGCCAGCGTCAATTCACTGTTCGTGGTGCCGTCGCCGGTGATCGGATCGGTACACGGAGCGCCGCCGTCGTCGTCCGACACTTGGACCGTGGCTGCGTCAGCGGTCGATGAGACAACGTAAGCGGGCTTGCCGATCACTCGCATGGTGACCGAGCCGTCGTACTCCTCGGTCGAGTCGTTGTAGGTGGCGAGGGTCAGCGTGGCGGTGCCGGTGGTGGGGATCGTCACCGTCTGTGTGCGGGGGGTGACCCCCCAGTCGCCGTCGGCCGTGATCTCGACGCTTGCAGTGAGCGCCGTCGGCGGCGCGGGAGTGGCCGTGAGGGTGAAGATGGCATCGCCGCCCTCGGTGATGTCGCTGCCGGCGGCGATGCTCACCTCAGTCACCTCTGTCAGCCCGCCGGACACTGCCAGCGTGAAGGCACCGGTCTGGCCCGTGGATGCGGTGGTGGCCTCTATCGTGTAGGTGCCCGGGGCCAGCGATTCGCTGATGCGGGCGTTGGTGCCGGTGCCGCTGTTGTCGTCGGTGTGCAGAGCCACGTCTTTTTGGTTGTTGTAGCCGTTTCGCAGGTACAGGTAGCTGTCGACGCCCGAGGAGAGGTCGATCGTCACCGTCGACTGCTGGGAGATCGCGAACGTGTAGTGCCGGCTCGACTTCTGGGTGTGGACGGCCGACGTGCAGCTCGACGTCCAGGTGCCGGACACTGTGCTGTCGCCGTTGAGGCGGTCGACGCAGCCGAGCGGCGGCAGCTGCGCGAAGCCGTGCCCCCAGGTGTTGTTGGGATAGGGGTTGCCGCGCGGCGCGGCGTGCGTCTTGAGGTACTCGGCGGTTTGCGCAGCAGTGAACGCGGGGTTCTGTTGTCGGACCAGCGCGGCGAGGCCGGCGACATGGGGTGCGGAATAGCTGGTGCCGTATTTGGTGCCGCTTACCGATACATAGCCGTCCGCGCCCACGATGTCGGGCTTGGTGCGGCCGTCGGGAGTCGGCCCGAGGCTGCTGTAGCTTCGGATGTCGCTGCTGGCGGTTGAAGCGGCGCCGACGGCCAGCATCCCGCTGTGGGGGCTGTCGGCCGGGCTGAGCACACTGTGGCCGGTGGTGCTGTGGGCGAGCGAGCCGAACGTGGCCATCTGGATCCAACTCGGCGTTGCGCCGCTCACCTTCTTCACCACGAATGCATATGTTCCGGTGTGAGGGGCCGTGAACTGCTTGAACTCGTACGGGAAGCTGTTCGAGGCGCCCTTCTGCTCGTCGTTCAAGTTGTCGACCACTTGCTCCTGCGCTGTGCCGGGATTCTTGACAACCAGCAGCGCGAGATCCTTGCTCGCTGTGCCCCAGGCGTCATCCCAGCGCATGAACACCGCTGGCTTGGTCTGACCGGCGTCCAAGGTGAACTCCTGGTACTCGTCTCCGGTCGCCCACTCGTGAATGTTGTCGTTGTCGGCGTCGGTGAACGCACCGAACCAGGTGTCGCCGTTGTAGTTGCCGGCGGAGTTCACCCACACGATGCCGTTGTCGGCCGCCCACTTCACCGTTCTCAGCGGACTCGGATTCACTGGAGTAGTGCCGTCAGCGGCGCCGTGGTAGCTCCAGCCCGTCGAGTGGACGATCACCTGGACCCCTTGGTCCTTCATCCATTCCACCGACCGCTGCAAATCGCCCCAAGTGCGGGAATTGGAGATGTAGAGGCTGGCATCGGGCGCCACGTCCATCACGGTCGCAGCCACATACAGGCCGTGGCTGTCACCGCCTGCTTTGGCGCAATCGTCGATGTCGCTGGTCGCCAGGGCCACCGCCTTGTAACAGCGCCCCACCACCGTGGCGGGCAGATCACCGCTGGCCATGGCCGACCGCAAGCCCGTGAAGCCGTCCCTCGCTGTAACTCCCGATGAGGCGTCGATCACGCCGATCTTGACGCCGGCGCCGGTGATGCCCGCGTCGTGCCATGCGCCGGCCAGGTGCGCAGCAACGCCGCCACTGGTGTAGCGACCTCTGTCCTTGTGCGGCTCGGCGAGCTCCCGGGCCCAGGTGAGGCCGGGGATCTGCGCCAGAGCGGCCAGCGCGGCGGGGGGCACGAAGGCCTCGATATAGCTGTCGAACACGTTGCGCACGTCGCCGCCGTTGGCGGTGATCGCTTGAACCACCTGCTCGGGGCTGCCGTCGAAGGTGATCGAGAGCCCGATCATCGAGACGGCGTAGTTGCCGGTGTCGCTGGAGTTGCCGGTGTTACCGGGGACGTGGGGCGTCGCAGGGACACCGCCAAGGCGGTCGGCGGCTGCCTGATCGGCCAGCGCGCTGAGGTGCGCTCCGAGCACGGGATGGGTCAGACCGCCCCCGTCGCCCAACTCAACGTCGATCAAACCCTCCTCGACGCCGCCTTGGCCGCCGCCGTCTTGGGCCAGCGCGGGGGCGCTCCCCACAGCCGCCAAGCCGATCGAGGCGATCAGCCCGGCGACGAGAACCACCGGCAGATATCGGCGCTTCAACACGACGCAACCCGGCTTCGCATCTGGCGCTCAGCGTGACGATGGGGGGGGGTATGCCCTCGTGCCCCGCACCTGCGGAACCGGCTGGCCGCAGCGTCACAAACGTTGCAAATGTCCATGTTGAGGCCTCCCACGAACCCCCTGCTGACTAGAACAGAATAGTCTACAAGGCCATCGCCCCGGAAAATTCGCGGCCCCTGCGGTTGATTGCATCTGAGGGCGGGTGATTGCCCGGTTCCAGCGGGGCGTAGGCTGCGAGGGTGAAGTTCGGCGTTTTCTATGAGCATCAGCTGCCGCGGCCGTGGCAGCCCGGCGACGAGCAGCGATTGCTGCACGAGGCCCTCGAGCAGGTGGAGCTGGCCGACCGGCTGGGCTATGACTATGCCTGGGAGGTGGAGCACCACTTCTTGGAGGAGTACTCCCACTCGTCGGCGCCCGAGGTGTTCTTGGCCGCGGCCAGCCAGCGCACCGAGCGGATCAGGCTGGGCCACGGCATCGTGCAGATGCCCCCCAAGTACAACCACCCGGCCCGGGTGGCCGAGCGCATCGCCACCTTGGACCTCATTTCCAACGGCCGGGTGGACTTCGGTACCGGCGAGTCGTCGGCCGCCGTAGAGCTGGGCGGGTTCAACATCGAGTACGCCGACAAGCGCCCGGCGTGGGCCGAGGCCACCGAGCAGTGCTGCAACATGATGGTGATGGAGCCCTACCCGGGGTTCGAGGGCGAGTACTTCTCGATGCCGTGCCGCAACGTGGTGCCCAAGCCGGCGCAGAAGCCCCACCCGCCGCTGTGGGTGGCATGCTCAAACCGGGAGACCATCAAGCTGGCGGCCCGGCTGGGCATGGGAGCGCTGACGTTCGCCTTCGTGGACCCCGACGAGGCCGCCCTTTGGGTTGAGGACTACTACCGGATTCTCTCGGAGGAGTGCGTGCCTATCGGCCACACCGTCAACGCCAACATCGCCATGGTGGTGGGGTTGTCGATGCATCACGACCGAGAGGAGGCCGAGCGCCGAGGCCTCGAAGGGTTCCATTTCTTTGGCCACGGCCTGATCCACTACTACGCGGTGGGCCAGCACCAACCGGGCCGGACCAATGTGTGGGACAGCTTCCAAGAGACCAGGGAGTCATTTGAGGGGCTGGGGGAGACGCTGGGCATCGGAACTCCCGATCAGGTGACCCGCCAGCTCCAGGGCTATGCCGATGTCGGCGTAGATCAGGTGATGTTCATCCAGCAGTCGGGCCGCAATCGCCACGACCACATCTGCCAGTCGCTGGAGATGTTCGCCAAAGAGGTCATGCCCGCCCTCAAAGAGGGCGAAGACGAGCGGGAAGCGGCCAAAGCCGAGCGCCTCGCCCCCCACATCGAGGGCGCTCTTGCCCGTCGCACCCCCATGGCTCCCATTGCCGACGACGAGATCCCCGTGGTCGACGCTCTAGGGACTTCCTGACGCTCGCTTTTCCGACCGCTGAAAACCAGGCTGATCAGCCCACCGGGGTCAAGTAGGCGGCGAAGACCCAGCCGTCGATGGTGGTGGAGCGGATTTGGACCCAGGTGCCGCTGGTAGGGGACTCCACCACTTGGCCGGTGAGGGTGACGGTGGACCCCAGGTTGGCGGTGCCCAGCACCTGGTGGGCGGTAGAGGGGCCGGCTCGGATGTTGAGCGCGGAGGGTACATCAAACACCGTCCAGTGGGTGTCGGGGGGATAGCGAGGGTCGATCTCCACTTCAACCACCACCGGCGCGGGCGGGGGCAGCTCGGTGGGAGTGGGGGTGGGCTCGGGGGTGGATTCAGGCTCGGGCTCTTCCGACTCGATGGTCACCCAGTCGAGTCCCCAGGTGGACACGATGCCGGCCAGGGAAAGGGCGACAAAGGCCAATCCGGCCACTACCAAGCAAGCGATGATCGCCCGTAGGCCCACTACCGGGCCTGCCAGTCGGGGGGACGTCCCTCGGCCCAGGCCGCCGTGCCCTCACCAGCGTCTTCGGTGGCCCCGGCCACTATCCGCATGGTCTCACCGAAGCGCACCGCCTCCACCCACGACATGGTGCGAGTGCGGGTGGCCACCTCCTTGGTGGCCCTCACTGCTAGCGGCGCCGCGGCCACCAGTCGCTCCGCCAAGGCTTGAGCCTCGTCCATCAAGTTGTCGTGGGGCACCACCCGCCAGGCCAGCCCCATCTCCCGGGCCCGCTCGGCACTCACCCGCTCGCCGGTCAACAGCAGCTCCATGGCGTCAGCCCAATCCACCTTGCGGGGCAGTCGTATGGCGCCCACGATGGTGGGCACGCCCAAGCGCACCTCGGGAAAGCCGAAGGTGGCCTGATCGCTGGCGATCAGGAAATCGCAGGCCAGCGCACCGGTGAGCCCGTAGCCCAGGCAGTGGCCGTTGACCGCGGCGATGGTCGGCTTGAACAGCTCTAAGCCCGACTCGAAAGAGTTGATGGTGGGCTTCTCCCAGAAGGTGCCCTCGAACACGCCCACCGACCCTGCGCCGTCGCGCATGTCGGCCCCGGCGCAGAACGCTCGTCCCGCTCCGGTGATGATGGCCACCCAGGCCTCGTCATCGCCCCGGAACCGAAGCCAGGCCGCGTTCAGGTCTTGGCGCAGTTCGCCGTTGATGGCGTTGAGCGCGTCGGGGCGGTTGAGGGTGATGGTGGCCATGTGGTCGGATAGCTCATACAGCACGGTGTTGGGCATGGCTGACTCCTGTCCCGCAGGGGTTGGCATAGCGCCACATTAGGGGCGCTGTAGTGCCGCCTGGAGGTCGGACCAACACACTTACATCATCAACTAGGAAACTGTTATCATCAGCGGATGATTCGGACACAGATCTCGCTCACCGAAGAACAAGCCAAACGCCTGCGAGCCCAGTCGGAAATCAAGGGGATTTCGCAGGCCGAGATCCTCCGCCAAGCCCTCGACGCCTACTTTGACCAGGACGATCTGATCCGCAGGGTGGAACTGGCCCGTGAGGCCATCGGTGTCGTGAGTTCGGGCTATACCGACCTTGCTGTGAATCATGACGAGCATCTTGCCGACATCTACTATGAAGATATCGTAAGAGGGCGAGAAAACCTGTAACTTACTGAAATATGGTGGAGATCGTCTTCGTAGACACTTCCGCCCTGCTGGCGGGGCTGGATGTTGAAGACGGCGGTCATCCGGTGGTTGCGTCGCACTGGCACCGGCTGCTTGATGGAATCGCCGCAGGTCAAATTGCGGGCATCACCCACTCCTACGTGGTCTCAGAGGCAATGTCATTGGCGCAACGCCGCATGGGCATGGCCGCAGTGTGGCGACTCAACGATGCCCTTCTCAAACCGCTGATGGTGATATGGGTAGACCAGGAGCTTCACCACAGGGCGTTAGCAGCCATGTTGGCCGCCAACCGCCGGAGTGTGTCGCTGGTGGACTGGACGTCGTTCGAGCTAATGCGCAGTCGCGGCATCACCCACGCCCTGGCCTTCGACACCCACTTCACCGAGCAAGGCTTCACCCTGCCCTGGGACTGATCGCCTGCCTAAGGTCGATGGCGGATCATGTCTCTATCCCTATCATGTCAACGCCGCAGGCTCGCCGTGCTAGTACAGGGAGAGCAGAGTTCGAGGAGGTTCGACGATGGAAGGCCAGAAGATTCTGATTACCGGGACCGCAGGGCAGATCGCTCTGCCCATGACCCGACACTTCGCTCAGAACAACGAGGTGTGGGGGCTGGCCCGATTCAGCCAGCCGGGATCAAAGGAGCAGGTGGAGGAGGCCGGGGCCATTCCCCATAAAGCCGACCTGGCCTCCGGCGACCTGAACGGATTGCCCGACGACTTCGACTATGTGGTCCACATGGCCGCGTTCATGGCGGCTTCACCTGATTACGATTTCGCCCTAACCCAGAACGCCGAGGCTACTGGCTTGCTGATGGCGCACTGCCGCAACGCCAAGGGCTTTCTGCATGCGTCCACCGCCGCCGCCTACAAGAACAACCCCGACCACACTTACGTCTACGCCGAGGGCGATCCGCTGGGCGACAGCGAACAGCCCTATTCGGAGACCTACGGGGTGACGAAGATGGCCGCCGAGGCGGTGGCCCGCACCATGTGCCGGCTCTATGACCTCCCCACCGTGATCGGTCGCATCAACGTGGCCTACGGCCAAAACGGGGGACTGCCCGCCATCTTGCTGGCCATGATGATGAACGGCATGCCGGTGCCCCTCAAGGACTCGGAGCCCAACATGTTCTCGCCGGTCCACGAAATCGACATGTGCGCCCAGGCCGAGGCGTTCTTGGAGGGGGCCACTGTGCCGGCCACCGTCGTCAACTGGGGCGGTGATGAGAACATCAGCCTCGAGGACATGTGCCGCCGGATGGGTGAGCAGGTCGGGGTGGAGCCCAATTTCGAGTACTACCCGGTGGGCACCCACAGCCGGGCCTACGACAGCACCAAGCGCATTGCCATGACCGGGCCGTGCACGGTGTCGTGGCAGGACGGGATCGACGACATGGTGGCGGCGTTCGACGCCGAGCAGGGCACCAAGATGATCGCCCGGCTCATGGGCGAGGGTTAGCAGTACGAGCACGAGGTAGAGCAATGCCCAATCACCCCACCCTCGACGGGGTCAACTTCATGGACGGGTTCTGGTTTCAGCACGAGCCCCACGAGGCGTGGACCTGGATGCGGGAGCACGCGCCGGTGTACTACGACGCCAACAGCGACGTGTGGGGCATTTCCCGCTACCACGACATCTTGGCCATCGAGAAGGATCCCAAGACGTTCTCGTCCTTCCGTAGCCCCCGTCCCCACGGGAACTCGCTGCCGATGATGATCTCCATGGACGACCCCGAGCACAAGCAGCGCCGCAAGCTGGTGAACCGGGGCTTCACCCCCAAGCGGGTGCGGGATCACACGCCCGACGTCATCGCAATCTGCGACGAGATCTTGGACAGGGTGTGCGAGAGGGGAGAGTGCGATTTCATTTGGGACATCGCGGCTCCGTTGCCGCTGATCCTGATCGGCGACATGCTGGGCTTTCCCCGGGAGAGCTACGACGACCTGCTGGAGTGGTCCGACGACATGATGCGGGCCACCACCGAGACCGACCAAGAGGCGCTCGAGAAGGGGATCATGGCCGGGGTGGCCTTTCGGGAGTTCCTGATGGGGGTGATCGCCGCCCGCCGGGCCCGCCCGCCCCAGTCCGATCTGGTGAGCGTGTTGTGCCATGCCGAGGTGGACGGCGACAGCCTCGACGACGAATCGCTGTATCAGGAGGGTCTGCTGATCTTGATTGGGGGCGACGAGACGTCCCGCCACGTGATCAGTGGTGGGATGTTGGCGCTGATGGAGCACCCCGACCAGAAGGCGCTGTTCAACCAGCAAGCGGCCGACGATGCCTGGATGGAGCGGGCGGTGGAGGAGCTGCTGCGCTGGGTAACCCCCATCAAGAACATGTCCCGCAGCGCCACCCGAGATGTGGAGATGCACGGCGAGACCATCGGCGAGGGCGACCAGATCATCTTGTTCTATCCGTCGGCCAACCGGGACGACAGGGTGTTCGACGACCCGTTCAAGTTCGACCTGGAGCGCGAGCCCAACCAGCACCTGGCCTTCGGATGGGGAACGCACTTCTGCCTGGGGGCGTCTTTGGCCCGCCTGGAGCTCAAGATCATGTTCCAGCGGCTGGCAGAGCGGATGCCCGACATGCAGTTGGCCACCGAAGAGCCGCTGCCGTGGCGGGCGTCCAATTTCATCGTCGGCCCCGAGGAGATGCCGGTGACATTCACCCCCAGCGCCCCGGTGGGAGGTTGACCCTGTCCGTTGCCCGTTGGCGGAAAAGCTTCGGGGCCGTGTTGCTGGGCGGCTCCCTCGCGTTTGCGACTGTCGTCGGCTGTAGCGGAGGGACCGGTCCTGGCGAAGTCCCGGTGACGAACGCAACGGAGCTGGTGGCCGACGGCAAGAGCGTGTACTTGCAGCGCTGCGTGGGCTGTCACGGCGTTGACGGCAGCGGCATCGTCGGGCCGGATATCCGCCCTGACGAGGTGTTGGAGAAGTACGCCTCAGCCGAGGCGATGGAGGCATTGGTGCGGGACGGCCTCGGTGAGATGCCCGAGTTCGCCTCCAAGCTCAGCGACGATGAGATTGCCGCGGTGGTGGCCTACGTGAGAGGCGGCCTGGGCTGACCTAGTCCGTCCAGGCATCTACCACGTCGGCAGTGGCGGTGACGGTGGCCACGATGCCCAGGGTGTGCTCGAACACGGCATCGACGTAATCGGGAGGGGTGCCGGCGACGGCATCGCGGGGGATAACCACCACGTAGCCGGCGTTGACCGCGTCGAAGGTCAGGTTGATGATGGCCACGTTCACCGACACCCCCACCGCCACGATGGTGCGTATGCCCTCGTTGCGCAGCAGCGAATCGAGCTCGGTGCCCTCGAAGGGCGACAGGCCGTGATGGCGGGGCAGCACCACATCGGCGTCGGCCACCCCGATCTCAGGCACCACCTCCACTGCCGGGGTGCCGACATGGAGCTGCACCGGCATCTTGGGCATGGCCCTAAACAATCGGGCGTTGCGGTTGCCGCCCCACCCGTCAACCCGGTGCTGGGCCGTGCAGTGGACCACCCGCACCCCCGCACTGCGAGCCGCCGCGGCTAACGCCGCCGCATTGGGGATCAACCCCTCCTTGGCCGCCTCAGCAAGCGCCGGCAGCGCCGACAACTCTCCAATCACCCCGTTCTGGCACTCCTGTAGCACCAAAGCGGTGGTCGCCGGATCGATTGCCTCACGCAGTTCCATAGGATTCCAGTTTGGCCATCTATGCACTCAAGCGCGAGCCAGCACACCGGTGTTGGAACAAGCGGATTGGAAGGAAAGGATGTCCAGGCCTTCCCAGCCTTTCAGCGCATCAACGGCATCCCGGACTGCTTCATCAAGAGAATCCGCGGATTGGGCGAAGTGGATGTAGTGATGCTCATCTCGGCTGACGTGGCCGGAAGCTCCGGATTGAGCGGCGACCCACTCGGCGAAGTCATCGTTCTGGCCACTGGGCCCGACAACTTCCAGAGTGAACTGGAATTCGATCATCACTGGCATTTTAGCCTTCTCCTTCCTTGGCTTGAACGTGAGGGCAACTGGCCAAATCAGCACGAATGGCAGCAGCGTGGTCGTCGGAATTTCGGGGGGTCGAAAAGACACTGATGCGGCAACCGCTGCGATCAGCCTGCTGGCATAGTAAGAACCCCCACACATGGCCTCGTGGTCTGCCCTTCTTGAAGCGCCAGCCTTGGCTTAAAGCGCTCTCCACGGCTTCAGCCACCTGCTTCTTGGGATGGCGAGGTGGGTGATCGCGGGACTGGGGGTCGGAAGCCACGAAGGGAGCCTACGAAGGCACGGTGACAACTTTGGGTGGTGCGCCTCCCATAATGGGCACCCTATGGTTGGATCGATTCTTGGGACCGAGGTTATTCGCCGGGAGGACGGCACTCTTCTCACGGGCGAGGGGGAGTACACCGGCGATTTGCGGCCTGATGGGCTGTTGACAGCGTGCTTTGTGCGTTCACAGGTGGCTCACGCGGCGATCGGGGAGATCGACCTGCAAGCAGCAGCCGACCTCCCCGGTGTTGCCGGGGTGTTCACCGCCGAGAACATCGGGGTGGATCAGGTGAAGCCGCGGTTCCCGCTCGATCCTCACTTCGTGCGCGAGCCGCTGGCCTCGGGCCGGGTTCGCTTTGTGGGCGAGCCGGTGGCCATGGTGGTGGCCGACACTTTGGCCGCAGCCCAAGACGCGGCTGATCTGGTGATGGTGGACTTCGAGCCGCTGGCCGTGTCGATCGACGCCGAGGCGGTGGTTGCCACCGACGAAGCGGCGCTGTTTCCCGAGCGGGGTTCAGACGCCATGATCGCGGCCTTCGGGCCAGTGGAAGGGCTGCATGACGAAGCCGACCGGGTGGTTGCTGCCCGCATAGTCCACAATCGGATGGCGGTGGTTCCCATGGAGACCCATGCGCTCTTGGCCGATCCCACCGGGGACCAGCTCACCCTGTGGGCGTCCACCCAGGGAGCACACGCGACGCGCGATGGCATTGCCGAGTCGCTGGGGATTGATCCGGGGCAATTGAGGGTGATTGCCCCCTGGGTAGGGGGCGGCTTCGGTGCCAAGGGGGGCTGGGGTCCCGAGCATGTGGCGGTGGCTGCCGCGGCCCGCCTGCTGGGCCGGCCTGTGATGTGGAACGAGAGCCGCGCTGAGAACTTGGTGTCTATGCAGGCCCGTGACCAAGTTCACTACGCACGGGTGGGGGTGACCGACGATGGACGCATGGTCTCGCTGGAGGTGGTGGCGATAGTGGATGCGGGCGCGTATCCAGGTCTGGGCGCCGTGCTGCCTTTCGCCACCCGGCTAATGGCGCCGGGGGTGTACGGGATCGACAAGGTGCAGTTCGACTACGCGGTGGCGGCCACCAACCGGGCCCCCTTGGGGGCGTTCCGGGGGGCGGGTCGGCCCCAGGCCACCCTCACCATAGAGCGAATGGCTGACATGGCGGCGGCCGAGTTGGGCATCGACCCGGTGGAGTTCCGCCGCCGCAACTATTTGGCTCCCGAAGACTTTCCACTGGTCACTCCCACCGGTGGGGCCTACGACACCGGCGAGTACGAGAAGGCCCTGGACCGGGCCTGCGAGCTGGTCGGCTACGAGGAACTGCGGGCTGAGCAGGCTGCCCGTCGGGCCGCTGGCGACCCCTTGAGGCTGGGCATCGGGGTGTCGAGCTATGTGGAGGTGACCGCACCGGTCGGGCAGCAAGAGCATGCCGTGGTCGAGGTGCATCCTGATGGGTCGGCCACCGTGTCGGTGGGAACGGCCTCCCACGGCCAAGGCCACGAGACCGCGTTCACCATGATCGTGGCCGACCGGTTGGGCATCGATATGGACCGGATCGCCTTTGTGCAGTCCGACACCGCGCTCGTTGCCCGCGGCGACGGCACTGGCGGATCGCGCAGCGCCCAGCTCGGGGGCAGCGCCATCCATGCCGCATCCATGGAGGTGCTGGACATTGCCCGGCAGCGGGCGGCGGAGCTGTTGGAGGCCAGCGCCGACGACATCGTGGTCACCGACGAGGGCCGCCTTGGGGTGGCCGGAGTGCCGTCGGCATCGATGGCCTGGGCTGAAGTGGTTGAAGCGTCCGAAGAACCGCTGCGGGCCGAACTGGATTACACCACCGACGGGCCCACCTTCCCCTTCGGCACCCACATCTGCGTGGTGGAGGTGGACACCGAGACCGGCATGGTCACCCCGCTGCGCTTCGTGGCGGTGGACGACGCTGGCAACCTGCTCAATCCGCTGATCGTGGCCGGCCAGCAGCACGGCGGGGTGGCCTCGGGCATCGGCCAGGCGCTGTACGAATATGTGGCGTACGACGACCACGGCAACCCGCTCACCACCGGGCTGGCCGACTACGCCATGCCGTCCGCCGCTGAGTTCTGCGACTTCACCGTCGACAGCACCATCACCCCCACCCATCTGAACCCCTTGGGGGTGAAGGGCATCGGCGAAGCCGCCACCATCGGCGCCACCCCGGCAGTCCAGAACGCAGTCATCGACGCCCTCAGCGACCTCGGAATCCGCCACATCGACCTGCCCCTGACGCCGGATCGGGTATGGGCGGCCATCCAGTCGGCAGGCGATCCCGTGGCAGAGATCATCTGGCCTACCTTTTAGAGGAATTGTAAATATATTTCAGTTATTTCTATGAAGATTTGATGCTATCGGATATGCTTCCCAGAGCAGGCTAAGGAATGGCGCAGTATTCGAGCAATGAGAAAGCGTCACCGGCGAACGCTGGAACGAATGCGAACCGTGCCTACGCCAACGGACATTCGTTGGGCGGAGATTGAATCGTTATTGGGGGCTCTGGGAGTTGCTGCGGTAGAACGGGCCGGTTCCAGAGTTCAGCTGGTCAAGGGTTCAGAGTCGATTGTGGTCCATAGGCCCCATCCCCGACCCGTGACCAGGCGCGATACGGTTCGTGACATCGCCAAGTTCATCGAGCGAATAGGGTAGGGCTGATGCTGGAGCACAAGGGCTACGTCGGTGAGGTGGTGTACGACGATGAGGCCAAGGTTCTACACGCCAGGGTCATCAACAGCGGCCCTTGCTCCATAGCAAATGCTGAGGCGACAGATGTAGAAGGAATTGAACGGGAGTTCCGCATCTCAGTCGATGTCTACCTCGACGGCTGCGCGGAGCTTGGAATCCAGCCTGTCGAACCTGTCGACATCTCGATCGGGTCGTAGCAGAGCAGACACGCGCCGCGTGTGGCAGGCCATCCAGTCGACGGGGGATTTTCCTGCCGCTATAGCGTGGCCTTCACTGCCCCAAAGAAAGTGATGATGTCGCTGCTAGCGAAATCTGCCGGGGCGCAGCACCAAGCTGAGCCAGCGGTCGGTTGAGGCGGTCCAGCCTTTGGGGACGACCACGGTGGAGGAAGTTTCTTCGATGATGGCGGGGCCGGCGATGGCGGGGCCGGCGATGGTGGGGCCGGGTAGGAGGGTGTGGCGGCGGTAGACGGGGGTGTCGGCCATTTCGCCGTTGAACCAGGCGGGGCGGTAGGAGAGGGGCATGGGCGGTTGGGCTGCTACTTGGTCGGTCGACCAGTCGGGCTTGGGCACGGGGCCGACAACCCGCACCCGGTAGTTGACGAACTCCACGGGGTCGGTCTGGCGGATGCCGTAGAGCTCTTCGTAGAGTTCGTTGAAGGCATTTGCCGCTTCGTCCAAATCGCAGCCGTGGAGGGGGACGGTGAGTTCGTGGGCTTGGTGGTGGTAGCGGATGTCGATCTCTCGCTCCAGCACGATCTCGTCGGCGGAGAACCCCTCGGCACCGATCTCGGCGACGGCCACTGCTTCCAGCTCTGCGTAGATGGCCTCGATGGCGCTGGTATCAACGCCGACCGAGTCGATCACTTGGGTGCGGACGTGGTCGGTCACCACGTCGGAGGCCAGTAGGCCCACTGCCGAGCCCACGCCGGGGTTGGCCGGGATGACCACCTCGGCGATGCCGAACTCCTCGGCCAAGCGGGCCACATGCACCCCGGCGGCGCCGCCCGAGGCCAGCAGGGTGAAGTCGCGGGGGTCGATGCCCCGCTCCAGGGTCACCACCCGCACCGCGGCGGCCATGGTGGCGTTGACCACCTCGTACACCCCGGTGGCAGCCTCCTCCGGGGTCAGCCCCATCGGCTCGGCCAGCTCGGCCACAGCCGCCTGAGCCAGGTCGGCTTGGATGGCCATGCGGCCCCCGAGGAAGAAGCCGGGGTTGAGGTAGCCCAGCACCAGATCGGCGTCGGTCACGGTGGGCTGGGTGCCGCCTCGGCCGTAGCAAGCTGGCCCCGGCTCGGCCCCGGCGGAATCGGGCCCCACCCGTAGCGCTCCGCCGCTGTCGAGGTAGGCGATGGAACCACCGCCGGCGCCCACCTCGGCCAAATCGATCACCGGGATCTTGATGGGATAGCCGGTGTTGATCTTCTTCACGCCCGACGATGCCGTGCCCCCCACATAGAACTCGTGGGCGATGGCGGCCTGGCCGCCCCGCACCAGCCCCGCCTTGGCGGTGGTGCCCCCCATGTCGAAGGAGATCAGATCGTCGATGCCGCTGAGGCGGCCAATGTGGGCAGCAGCCATCACCCCGGCGGCCGGCCCCGACTCCACCAGTTGCACCGGCCGGCGGGCCACGGTGGCCGCCGAGATGATGCCGCCCGAAGAGCCCATGATCTGCAATCGGGCGCCGATGCCCTGTTGGGCCAGCTCCTCGTCCAGCCGGGCGATGTAGCGGGTGACGGTGGGGCCCACGTAGGCCGACATCACCGTGGTGCAGGCTCGGGGCAGCTCCCGGTACTCGGGCCAAACATCGCTGGAAACCGCCACATAGAGGTCGGGGTTCAGCTCGGAAATGATGTCGGCCACCTGGCGCTCGTGCACCCCGTTGGCGTAGGAGTGGAGGAAGCACACCGCCACTGCCTCCACCGGCTCGCGGGCCAACAGGTCGGCCAGCGACGAGCGGGCCTGCTCGACGTCGAGCGGCACCACCACCGAGCCGTCGGCCCCCGTTCGCTCCACCACGTCAACAGTGCGCCGTCGGGGGACGATGGGGGCTTGTTTGGTGTAGAAGAGGTCGTACTTCTCGGCGTCGCCCTTGCGCTCGTTGCCGATGATCAAGATGTCGCCGAATCCTGCGGTGGTGACGTAGGCCACCGGACCGCCCTTGCGCTCCAAGATCAGGTTGGTGGCCAGGGTGGTGGCGTGGACCACCTGGGACACCTCGGGGGGATCGTGCCCGGCCTCGGCCAAGAGCTCGTCAATCCCGTCGAGCACCCCGGCCGCGGGGTCGTCGGGGGTGGTGAGCACTTTGGCGGTGCAGACGCTGCCGTCGGTGCGGTCGATCATCACCACGTCGGTGAACGTCCCCCCGATATCGATGCCCAGGGCGAGGGTCATCGGCTTCTCAGTGCCGCGGTGGCCTCCGGGTCCACCTCCCCGGTTTCCAGGTCGACCACCACCCCGTAGTCCCGGCGGGCGGCCTCGGGCGAGACCCTGCCGTCTCGCACATCGGCGGCCACCAGATCGGGGTCGCGTTCATACGGGTCTCCGAAGCCGCCGCCCGCCGAGGTGAGCATGGTGATCATGTCCCCGGCTCGAAGGGGGTAGGCGGTTACCTTGGCCGGCAGCGTTTGCTCGTCGGAGGTGCCCTCATTCAAAATCCAGCCCCCGCCCGCGCCAGCAGAGCCGCCGTAGATGCCCGGTGGGGGGCGGCGGCAGCGATCGGTGGCCCGGCCGGTGAACTGGCCGTCTGCGAGGATGCGGATGTCGCGGCGCGCCCCAGTGCCGCCTCGCCACTGGCCTGGTCCCCCCGAGTCGGTCCACAGCTCGAAGCGCTCGAAACGCACTGGGTGCTCCTGCTCGTAAGCCTCCACGGTGTGGAACGCCCCGCCGGCGCCCAGCACCAGCGGGCCGGTCACATCCACCCCGTCACGGTCGGACCGGGCTCCAGAGCCGCCGAACTGGGGATCCATGAACGCCCACGGCCGGCCGTCGCCCCCGGTGCCGTTCATTATGTAGACGTGGACGTTGCAGGAAGCGGCCACCGCCCGGGCCGGGTCGAGCTGGGAGAACGCCCCCAACATCGCCTCCACCACCGCCATGACCGTGGCCATGCGGGCGTTGAGGGCGGCGGGCGGATTGGGATTCACCAGCGTGCCCGGGGGCAGGCGCAGCTCCAACGGCCGGAACGCGCCGTCGTTCACCGGGATGTCAGGGGCCAGCAAGCAGCGCACGGCGAATAGCACCCCGGAGGTGGTCTGCGACACCGCGGCATTGATCGGCCCCGGTGCCTGGGGTGAGGTGCCCTGGAAGTCGGCGGTGATCGTGGAGCCCTTGATGGTGAGGGCGACGTGTACCTCGTGGTCGGCGTCAGGGTTCACGCCATCGTCGTCGATGATGAACGATCCGGTGTAGGTGCCGTCGGCCAGCGCCTCGATGCCCGCCCGGGTGCGCCGCTCGGTGTAGTCCAACAGCTCGTCGGTGATCTGGTGCAGCCGCTCGAGGCCGTAGCGGTCGGCCAGATCGGCCAGCCGGTCGGCGCCGAGGTTGGTGGCCGCCATCATGGCCCGGATGTCGCCCAGCACCTTCTCCGGGGTGCGGCTGTTGGCGGCGATCACATCCAGCATCGGCTGGTTGGGCTCCCCCGCGATCGAGAGTGGCACCGGGGGCAGCACCAGGCCCTCCTGGAACATCTCGGTGGCGTTGGCCGGCAGGCCGCCGGCGGCCATGCCTCCCAAGTCAGCCACGTGCAGCAGAGCGCAGGTGAAAAACGCCAGGTTGTCGCTTATGAACACCGGTCGGAACACCATCACGTCGTTGGAGTGGATGCCGCCCCGATAGGGGTCGTTGGAGGCATAGACGTCGCCGTCGGCCATTCCCGAGGGTGGGAAGTCGTCCAGCAGGGAGCGCAGCGACGGTCGCAAACTGGACAAGTGCATCAGGGGAGCGCCCATCGACTGGGCGATGAACTGGCCCCGATGGTCGAAGATCGCCGCGGTGGAATCCCCCCCTTCTTTGACCACCGAGGAGTAGGCCGATCGCACCGTGGTCAGCCCCATCTCCTCGGCGATGGCCCCCAAAGCGTTCTTGACTACCTCCAGCGCGATGGGATCAGAGGGCTGCCCGTCGGTGGTCAAAGCTCGAACGGCCCCTTGCCCATCTGATCTCGGATGGTGACAACCGCCGGGTTGGTCATGGAGCGGCGCTGCCAGTTGGCTCCGTCCACCACCATGGTGTGGCCGCTGATGAAGCGGGCGAAGGGGGAGGCCAAGAAAGTGGCGGCCCAGCCCAGCTCCCGCAGCTGCCCCACCCGCATGGCCGGCTGGCAGGGGTCCTTCTCGTGGGTGCGGTCGAGGCTGGAGCGGATGTCGGCGGTCATGTCCTCATGGGGGAACAGCCCCGGGACGAGGCCGTTCGCTTGGATGCCGTAGGGCCCCCACTCCACGGCCAGGCTCTCGGTCATCGACTTGACCCCGGCCTTGGCCGCGGCCGAATGGGCGAAGCCTGGGCCGCCGGTCCAGGCGTAAGACGCCCCGATGTTGACGATCGCCCCCGGCGTTCCCGCAGCCAGATGGCGGCGGGCGAACTCCCGGGCGCAGAAGAAGGTGCCGTTGAGGGTGATGTCCACCACCGTGCGCCAGGCGTTGGGTGACATGTCCTCCGCTGGCACCGGGAAGTTGGCCGCCGCGTTGTTGATGAGCACGTCGGGCAGGCCGAACCGCTCGGTGGCGGCGTCGAACGCCTCGGCGATCTGGTCGGCCTGGCGGATGTCGCAGCCCACCACCAGCACCTCGGCGCCTATCTCCTCTATGGCCGCCTGGCCCGCTTCAAGGTGCTCGGGCTTGCGGCTGGCGATAACCAGGTTGGCCCCCAGCCGGGCGAATTCGGTGGCGATGGCCTTGCCCAGCCCGGTGCCTCCGCCGGTGACGAACACGGTCTGGCCGTCGTAGGTGCCCGGCACCAGGGCGGTTGCGCCCTCCGGGGCGGGCTCGGGCAGTCCGGTGATCTCAGCCATTTGTCATATCCTCCTCAGGAACGCTTGTACTCGGGGTCGCGCTCTTCGGCCCGGGCCGCTCGGAACTCGGCGAAGTCGTCCGAGCGGTTGATCAGCGTCTGGAAGGCGTACTCGTCGTTCATGGAGCTGCGCAGCCCCTCCATCGCCAGGTTGCGGATCACCCGGCGAGCAAGCTGCACCGTGTAGGGAGAGTGAGAGGCGATCTTGGCAGCCATCTCCATCACGGTGTCGTCCAACTCCTCAGGCGCCACAATGCGGGAAACGATGCCGTGGGTGAGGGCCTCCTCGGCGCTGAGAACCCGGCCGGTGAGCACCATGTCGCTGACCAGGCCCGACCCGCAGATCTCGAACAAGCGTCCCATTCCGCCGGTGTCGGGGATCACCCCGTGGGTCAGTTCGGGGAGCAAGAAGCGGGCCCCCTCGGCCGCCACCCGGATGTCGCACAGCAGCGCCCGCTGGAACGAGCCGCCGATGGCCCATCCCTGCATGGCCACGATGATGGGGGCATCGATGTCCCAAACCTGCTGGATTCCCCGGTGGCCCCGCTCCATTCCGGCGTGGTGGGCAATGCCCATCTGGCCGCCGCCGATGGCCGAAACGTCCCGGCCCGACGACCACGACTTTCCCTCGCCCCGCCACACCACGGCCCGGATGGACTTGTCGGCTTTGATCTCCCCCAGGATGTCGAACAGCGCCACGTCCATGTCGTCGTCGAAGGCGTTGTGCTTGGCGGGATTGTTGTTGGTGATGACGGCGATATGCCCGTCCACCGTGAGCTGTACTCGATCGTCGGCCATGCCCTCACCGTAACCGTCGCTCTTGCTTTGGGAAGAATGGGGCCGGTTTGGGTCACAATGGCGGCATGGCGATGAACCTGGACTTGGTGGGAGAGCGGGGCAAGCCCCATCAGCGGGGGTGGCTGCCCCGGGATTGCACGCTCTATGCGCTCAGCGTGGGGGCGGGGTTCGACGATCTGGCGTTTGTGGGGGAGAAGGCCGCCGGGCACCCCCAGCAGGTGTACCCCAGCTTCGTGTGCTCCGGGGGTCGGTCGGACAAGGCCAGCAGCGGCGAAGGGAATCCCATGTTCCGGTACGGCGACTACCAGGTTCACCAGCTGGTCCACGGCGAGCAGGAGCTGACCATTCATGGCGAGATCGCTCCCACTGGGTCGGTGATCAGCACAGGAACGGTGGTGGGCATCTACGACAAGGGCTCCGGCGCGGTGGTCCACGCCGAGAGCGAGTCGGTGGACGCCGCCACCGGCGAGCCGCTGTTCACCACCGGCTCCAAGCTGTTCGTGATGGGCGAGGGGGGTTTCGGCGGCGACCCCGGCCCCAAAACACCGGCCTGGGACGTGGGCGACGCCCCGCCGGATGCCACCGTCGACTGGCAAACCCTGCCGGTGCAGTCGCTGCTCTACCGCCACGGGGGCAACGACCCCAACCTCATCCACTACGACCCCACGGTGGCCGCGGCGGCCGGGTTCGACGGTCCCATCCTCATGGGGCTCAACACCTACGGTTTCGCCTGCCGGGCCCTGGTGGCGACGGTGTGCGGGGGCGACCCGTTGGCACTGGGCTCGATAGCCGGGCGCTTCGCCTCCCCCGGCTACAACGGCGACGTGCTCACCACCCAGATCTGGCGCGACCCGGCCGAAGAGAACGGGGTGCTGTTCCGAGTGGTTTCCAACCGGGGCACCACCGTCTTCGACAAGGGCCGGGCCACGCTGCGGTAAGGAGCAGAAGGGAAACGCAATGAGCAGATTGGTAATAGACGCCGACGGTCACATCAGCGAGCCGCCCGAGCTGTGGGAGGAGTTCTGCGATCCGGATTACCTGGCCTTCGCCCCCCGAAGAGTGCTCGACAGCCAGGGGCGGCCCCGCACTTTCGTCGGTGGGGAGATGGTGCCGTACATACCATTCGACTCCGAGGCCTACGACAAGGAGCGCCCCAAGGGCGGCGTGGATCCCCACGCTCGGCTGGCCGATATGGATAGCGAGGGCATGGACATATCGGTGATCTTCCCCACCACCGGGCTCATGTTCGGCGGCATCGCCGACGCCGCGGTGAACAACGCCCTGTGCCGGGCCTACAACGACTGGCTCCGCACCTACTGCGACACCGACACGTCTCGACTGCTGGGGGTGGCCGTGGTACCCCAGGTGGACCCGGCGCTGATGATTGCCGAGTCTCGCCGGGCCATCGACGAGCTGGGATTCGTTGCGGTGATGCTGCGCCCCAACGTGATTGCCGGGCGAACCCTCGACCACCCGGCCTACGACGGATTGTGGTCGCTGCTGGCCGACCGGGGAGTGCCCGCCGCCCTGCATGAGGGCACCACCCAGAACGTGCCCCAATCAGGGCTCGATCGATACGACAACTTCATGTTCCGTCACGTGTGCTCCCATCCCCACGAGCAGCAGATGGGATGCCTGGAGCTGATCGCCGGCGGGGTGCTGGAGCGTCACCCCGAGTTGCGGGTGGTGTTCTTGGAGTCGGGCTGTGGCTGGGTGGACCACTGGCTTGAGCGCATCGACGAGCACTTGGACTCCTGGGGCCACGCCTCGGCCCCATTGGAGCTGAACGCCACCGAGTATTTCCAGCGGCAGTGCTTCATCTCCTGCGACCCCGAAGAGCGGACCGTTGCTGGCGTGATGGACTCGCTCGGTGACGACTGCGTGGTTTTCGCCACCGACTACCCTCACCCCGATGGAGTCTTCCCCGGCGTGGTCAAAGCCCTGGCCGACCGGGACGACCTCAGCGAAATCCGCAAAGACAAGATCTTGGGCCTCAACGCCAAGCGGTGTTTCGGCCTCTGATCCAGTAGCGATCCCATGGAGCTCGAATCCTGGACAGAGCAGAGCGAGCGCCTTTGGGAGCTGGCCAGCGATAACGGGATGTCGCGTCGGCATTTTCTGGCGCTTCTGGTTGCCGGTGGAGCCGCGGCGGTGGTGGCGGCCTGCGGGGGAGGCAGATCGTCTTCAGTGCCGATTACCGGCAGCCTCGGCTCGACAGCTGAGTCTGCCGCGCTGTTCAAGGACCCGTGGCCGTTCATTCAGCGGGGGGCATCGCTGGAGTCCCGTCTGGAGCTGATGCCGGGGTTGATCACACCCAACGACCTCTTCTTCGTCCGCAACAACTCTTCTAGTGTCGACCTATCGGTGGATGACTGGTCGCTAATTGTTGAGGGAGATGCGGTTGAGCAGCGACTCGATCTCGGATATGTCGACATCCGTCGGCTCCCCAGTCGCTCGTTAGTCGCCTATCTGGAGTGTGCGGGCAACCACCGGGTGATGTTCGACCGATTGCAAGGCCGCGCGGCAGAGGGTACCCAGTGGGGGCGCGGTGCAATTGGCAACGCCGAGTGGCTGGGTGTCTCCCTGGCCGATGTGTTGACCCTGGCCGGCTTGGCCGACGACGCGGTAAGCGTGCTGCTGGTGGGGCTCGACGAGGATTCGCCCGAGGGCGGTTTCCAGCGCGTTCTGCCTCTCGAAAAGGCGTTGGATCCCGACACAATCCTGGCCTACGAAATGAACGGCGAACTGCTGCCCCGCGATCACGGATTCCCGCTGCGGGCCATCGTTCCGGGCTGGGTGGGCAGCTCGCAGATCAAATGGCTGGGCCGGATCGTGGTATCGACCGACCCCCAGTGGACCCGCAACAACACCACCTCATACGTGCTGATCGGCGACGACTATTCGCCCGAGGGCCAGGCGCTGGGCCAGGTGGTGACCGAGCAGAACATCAAGAGCGCGCTGGCCCTGCCCTGGCCAGCCCGGCTAGACGCCGGCCAGAACGTCTTGAGGGGTTTCGCCCACTCACCGCGCGGCCGGATAGCCCGGGTGCAATGGAGCGACGACGGTGGCGCCAGTTGGCAGGATTCCAAGGTGCTCGAATCTCAGCCCCAACATTCATGGGCCCAATTCGAGTTCAATTGGACGGCCACCACTGGAGAGCACACCATCACCACCCGGGCCACCGACGTCCAAGGCAACACCCAGCCCGATCGAGTGCCGTTCAACCAGAAGGGCTATCTGTTCAACCAGCCCCTGCCCCATCCGGTTCGCGTGATCGCCTAAGGAAGAACTACAACCCCATGTCGTGGTAGTCGGGGACCTCGTAGCGGCCGATGGCCTCGGCTCGGCGGTGGAGGAGGGCGACGGTGTCCTCGATGTTGCGGCCGATGATGAATCGGCGCTGCTCCACGCAATCGACCACGAAGTTTCCGTGTTCCACCAGGTCGGCCACCTCGGGCTCGTAACCCCGGACCTCGGTCAAGATGTCTTTGAGCTCTTGGAAGGTCATGCTGCGCCGCCCGGTGGCGTCGCCTACCCGGGCGAAGTGGTCCGGGCGGTTGCGCTGGGCGGTGAACAGCCCAGTGTCCAGCATGCCGCCCGACGGGTAGAGCACCGAGGCCCGAAGATCGCTGCCCTCTCGGATCAGGTTGATGTGTACGGTCTCGGTGAAGCAGCTCACCGCGGATTTGGAGGCGGCATACACCGACGCGGTGGGCACGGGGGCGAAGCCGCCATCGCCCGACGAGGTGTTGATGATCTGGCCGGGCTCGCCGCCGGCCAGCATGCGGGGCACGAACTCGGTGGTGCAGATGGCCACTCCGAACACGTTGACGCTGAAGCACCACCGCCAGTCGTTGGGCTCCTGCTCCCAGGGCTTTCCGCCCCCGCCGGAGGTGACCCCGGCGTTGTTGAAGAGCAGGTTGCAGCGCCCGTGGGCGTCGTACACGTGGTCGGCCAGGGCGGCCACCGAGCCTTCGTCGGCCACGTCGGTGGGCCAGCCCGACACCGGGCCCAAGTCGGACAGCTCGGCCACGGTGGCCTCTGTGGTGTCGGCCTCGATGTCGGCGATCACCACCGTGGCGCCCCGCCCCAACAGAGCGGTCACGACGCCCTTGCCGATGCCGCCGGCCCCGCCGGTGACCACCGCCACCATGCCGTTTACGTCGAGACGCTCAGTTGGGGTTTCGCTGCTCATGGTGACTCCCGTGTTAGGCCGAACCGAAGTGGTCTAGCAGTTTTTTCGCTACCGGCCCAACGGTCAGTCGGCGTTGAGGGATTCCCGGGCGATCTGGGCCGGATCGGGGGGAGCCGCGCTGGGCGTGGTGATGTCGATATGGGAGATGACGCCGGTCCAGCCGAACGGAGGCTGGTAGTCGTCGTTGACCGGGAAGCCGGTGTCGTGGCCGATGATCAGCCCGGTGCCCCCGTTCTGCCACGAATTGGGGAACGTACGGTCGAGCTCCAACCGGGCGGCTACCTCACCGTCGACCAGCAGCTCGACGGTGCTCGAAGCCGGAGAGGTCGGCTGGTACCGGCATCCCAGACTGGTGGCGTCTACGGCAACTGTCGGGGCGGCCAGGCGGAACTGGTCGCCCGACAGGCACATGCCCAGTACCAGAGAGCCGTCCAAACCGTAGAGGGCCAGTCCGCTGGTCCAATCGCCCATCGCCCACAGGATGCCCTCAGCCCCGATCGCCCCCACCGTCGCTGAGGCCTCGATGGTGAAGCCGCGCACCAGCACCGGCATCACCTCGTCGGCCACCCGGCCTGCCCCCGGTCGATAGCGCACTTGGGCGGGGGGCGGATAGGCCGGCGGGTAGATGGCAGGCATCCGCCCGGCGTAGCCGTCGTCGAGGGGCAGCACCCCGTAGCGCTCGGCGGCGGCCCACCAGGCCGATTCGAGCTCGGCCAGTTTCTCGGGGTGCTCAGCGGCCAGGTCATGGGCTTCGGAGAAGTCGTCGTCGAGGTTGAAAAGGGCCCAGGTGTCGTCGGTGAACGAGCGGCTCCCCTCCATGAGCGCAACCTCGTCGCCGTGGGCTTCGGCCACGTGGTCGGTGGTGGCCTTCCAGCCGTCCAGGTACATGGCCCGCGACCCCTGAACCTCGAAGTACTGCTCTGATCGGAGGGAGAGGGCATCAGCAGCATCGAACGTGGTCGCCAGGCTGGCCCCGTGCATCGGCGTCTGGGCCACCCCGTCCACCGAATCGGGAGCGTCCACCCCGCACAGCTCCAATACCGTGGGGGCCAGGTCGATGGCGTGGCAGAACTGGGTGCGCACCTCGCCTCGGGCGGCGATGCCCGCGGGCCAGTGCACCACCAGCGGAGTGCGGGTTCCGCCCAGCCAGGCGTAGCGCTTCCACAGCCGGAACGGGGTATTGCCAGCCCACGCCCAACCCCAGGCGTAGTGATTGTAGGTGCGGGGACCGCCCAACTCGTCGAGCCACTCCAGGTTGGCGGCCACCGACTCGGGCAGGCCTTTGGTGAACCGGTGCTCGTTCACCGATCCCACATGGCCGCCCTCGGCGCTAGCCCCGTTGTCGGAGCACAGCATGACCACCGTGTTGTCCAGCTCGCCGATAGCCTCCAAATGGTCGATCACCCGGCCGATTTGGGCGTCGGTGTGGGAGACGAACCCGGCGTACACCTCGTGCATTCGGGCGAACAGCCGCCGGGCGTCGGCGTCCAGCTCGTCCCAGGGCTGCACCCACGAGGGCCGCTCGGTGAGCGTGGTGCCCTCGGGGGCGATGCCTGAGGCCAGCTGGCGGTCGAAGGCCCGCTCCCGCCACCGGTCCCACCCGTCGTCGAACATCCCCCGGTAGGGCTCCACCCATTCGGGCGCCACGTGGTGGGGGGCATGGGTGGCCACCTCGGCGTAGTAGCAGAAGAACGGCTTGTCAGGGGCAGCGTGCTTCTGATCGGTTATGTGGGCGATGGCCTGGTCGGCCAGATCGGCGCTGAGGTGGTAGCCGTCGTCATAGTGGGCCGGTGGTTTCATGTAGTGCTGGTCTCGCACCAGATTGGGGGCCCAGCAGTTGGCCCCGCCGTGAAGAACCCCGTAGTAGCGCTCGAAGCCCACCCCGGTGGGCCACAGGGTGAACGGCCCGGCCGCGCTGCGCTCGCCTCGGGGAGCGAGGTGCCACTTGCCGATGGCCATGGTGCCCCAGCCGGCGTCCCGCAGGATGCGGGGCAGCATGGCGGCCGAAGGGGGGATGCGGGCCGTGTAGCCGGGGAACCCCATGGTCATGTCGGACAAGAAGCCCATCCCAACGGCGTGGTGGTTGCGTCCGGTCAGAAGAGCGGCCCGGGTGGGTGAGCACAGGGCGGTGACGTGGAAGCGGTTGTACGACAGGCCGCCCGCGGCCAGCCGGTCGATGTTCGGCGTGGCGATGTCAGCCCCGAAACAGCCGAGCTGGGCGAACCCGGTGTCGTCCAGCAGGATGACCAGCACGTTGGGCGCCCCTTGGGGGGCTCGAGTTAGCTCGGGGGGCCGAGGGGTGGAGTCGGCCACTGTGAGCCCGATGCCGGCAGTTGGGGGAACAGAGTTAGTCATGGTGCGCTCGAGGATTTAGCGCCGCGACCGGTAGTCGCTGCCGGGGATGGAGGCGAACGGGAAGGGCTCGGGCGCCCGGCCCTTCAACAGTGCGAAGCACTCGCCGGTGAGGCCAGAGTCGAGGATGGCCATGGCCGCCTCGGCCACCTCCTCAGAGTCCATGATGACCATGCCTGCGGCTTCAAGGCGGTCTCGGTTGCCGCCCAAGAATCCGGTGCCCACCGTGGCCGGGCAGACGGCGTTGAGGCTGATGCCCTGCTCGGCGAGGTTGGGAGCAGCGCTGCGCACCAGGGCGGCTATGGCGTGCTTCGACATCGAATAGCCCAAATCCACCGGCAGCGGGCTGAAACAGGCCATCGAGCCGGTAACCAGCACATGGCCGCCCCCGGCCGCCTCCAGCAGCGGTACCGCAGCCCGCAGGCCGAACACCACGCCGTGCTGGTTGATCCCGATGATGCGCAGATAGTCGTCGTCGCTCATCTCGGCGATGTCGCCCAGCCCCATCATGACCCCCGCGTTCAGGTGGGCCACATGCAGATGGCCGGGGTCGTCGGCCAGTTCCGCAGCCAGCGCGGTCCAGGCCGCAGAGTCGGCCACATCGAGGTGTTGGTACTGCCCGCCGATCTCATCGGCCACCTGCTGGCCGGCGTCGTCGGCCACATCGGTGCAGACCACCCGGGCACCGGCCTCGGCGTAGCGGCGAGCGCAGGCTTCGCCGATGCCCGAGGCTGCTCCGGTCACCAGGGCGGTCTTTCCCGACAGGTCCACGATCAGCCCCCGGCTTTCTCGGCGCCGCGGGCGAAGGCGTCCTGAGTCTCAAGATCGTATAGGCCGTTGATGAACTGGAGCGGGGGCTTGGTGGTGTACTCCTCCTCGGCCTGGCTGGGCATGATCTTCTCCCGGTGGCGCAGGTCCCACATGCTCTCGCACCGTCCGGAGTAGTCGTCGGGCTGCTCCAGCATCCAGATGATGCCGTCGGCGGGCACCGAGGTGGGCTCCCAATCGGTGAGATCGATATCGCCCATGTTGGCCAGAGTGCCCTCAGAGGCCACCGGGATGTCGATCCGGAAGCAGTTGACGGCGACGCGGTCGGGATAGAGCTGGCGGGCCAAGTCGGTGGTCATCCGCTCCAGGGCCAGCTTCGACATGCCGTAAGACATCAGGCCCGGCACCGGGCGCAGCGCGGCCTGCGACGAGAGGCTGAGGATGCGCCCCCGACCCGCGGCCCGAAGGTGGGGCAGGGCGGCCCGCACGGTGAGCAGCGGGGCGCGCAGGTTGATGTCCATGATGAGGTCGTAGCGCTTGAGGGGAATGTCCACCTCGCCCACGAAGGTGACCGCGGCGTTGTTCACTACCACATCGAGTCGCCCCCACGCCTCCATCGGAGCAGCCACCATGGCCTCGATGTCATCAGCCGAGGTCAGGTCGGTGGGCACGGCGAGGGCCTCGCCCCCGGCTTCGATCACCGTCTCGACCGTCTCGTCGATGGTGCCAGGAAGCGGCTTGGGCGAAGCCTTGGTGGATCGGGCCGCGCACGCCACTCTGGCCCCCTTGGCCGCGGCGGCCACGGCGATGGCCGCGCCCACCCCCCGACTGGCCCCGGTGACCAGCACAACTTTCCCGGCCAGGTCGTAATGCTCAGACATCAGCGCTCCATGGCATGCGTCGCTACCCTAACGAATGACGTTGACTAGGCCGGAGTGGAGCCGGAGTGGGCGAGTATCAGCATCTGACGGTGGCGCCGGTGGGCGGCTGCATCGGCGCGGAGATAAGCGGGGTAAACCTCGGCGACGACTTGGCCGATGAGGTGGTGGCCGAGATCCGCCAGGCATGGCTGGCCCACCTGGTGGTGTTCTTCCGCAACCAGCACCTGACCCTCGACCAGTTCTCGGCCTTCGCCCGCCGCATCGGCACCCCTGGCCGCTATCCGTTTGTGCCCGGCCTGCCCGACCACCCCGAGATCATCGAGGTCAAGAAGCTGCCCCACGAGACCGTCAACTTCGGCGGCATCTGGCACACCGACACCGCGTATCTGGAGCGGCCGCCGATGGCGTCGATGCTCCTGGCTCGGGAGGTACCGGCCGCGGGCGGCGACACCGAGTTTGCCAACATGTACGCGGCATACGACGCGCTGTCCGACGGGCTCAAGGAGTTCCTGGGGGGCCTGCGGGCCGTGAACAGCTCGGCGATGGCCGATGTGTCCAAGACCCGGGAAGACCGCATTGCCGACGCCACCAAGGCCGGCCACACATCAACCGAGAGCTATGAAGCGGTCCATCCGGTGGTTCGCACCCACCCGGAAACCGGCCGCCCGTCGCTCTATGTCAACGTGGCCCACACCGCCCGGTTCGAGGGCATGACCGAAGAAGAGAGCCAGCCCCTGTTGAGGTTCCTGTTCGCCCATCAGGCCCGCTCGGAGTTCACCTGCCGGTTCCGCTGGGCGCCGGGGTCGCTGGCCCTGTGGGACAACCGCTGCGCCATGCACAACCCCATCAACGACTACCACGGCCAGCTCCGGGTCATGCACCGCATCACCTTCGAGGGCGACGAGCCCCGCTAGGCGATTCGCCGGGTTGACCCCGGAGGCCAGCTCAAACGATCCGCGAATCCGAATCAGAGGGCCAGTAGCGATCCCGCAGGTAGCGCTTCATCAGCTTGCCGTTGGGGTCGCGGGGCAGCGACTCGTCGAAGTCCACTCCCCGGGGGCACTTGAAGGCGGCCAGCCGGTCGGCGCACCACGCCAACAAAGCAGCCTCGGCGTCGGCGCCCGCCCGCCCCGGTTCCACTAGCTGGACCACCGCCCGCACCTCCTCGCCCAGGTCGTCGTTGGGCACCCCGATCACGGCTGCGTCGGCCACCTCGGGGTGCATGATGAGCGCGTCCTCGATCTCTTGGGGATAGATGTTCACCCCGCCGCTGATGATGGTGTGGGCCACCCGGTCGGTGAGGTACAGGTAGCCCTCCTCATCGAGGCGTCCCATGTCGCCCAGCGTCCGCCATCCGCTGGGGTGGGCGGCGGCCGCGGTGCGCTCGGGGTCGTTGTGGTATTGGAAGTCCCGCCCCCCGTCGAAGTACACCACCCCGACCTCGCCAGTGGGCACCTCAACGCCGTCGGGGCCAACGACGTGTACCGGTTGCAGCGGCCGCCCCACCGAGCCGGGGTGGGCCAGCCACTCCTCAGAGGTGATGGCGCTGTGGCCGATGTCCTCGGTGCCGGCGTAGTACTCGAACAGGATCGGCCCCCACCACTCGATCATCTGCTGCTTCACCTCCACCGGGCAAGGGGCGGCGGCGTGGATGGCCAGTTGCAGGCTGGACACATCGGCGGCCTCGCGCACTTCGGCGGGCAGCTTCAGCATCCGGGAGAACATGGTGGGCACGAACTGGGCATGGGTAACCCGGTGCTGGCCGATGAGCCGAAGGCAGTCGGCCGGGTCGAACCGCTCCATGAGCACCACGGTGCCCCCCACCCGATGCACGCACATGCAGAACACCAGCGGGGCCGAGTGGTACAGGGGCGCGGGCGACAGGTACACGCTGGTGCGGTCCACCCCGTAGTTGCCCATGGCCAGGGCGGTCTGCACCGCGGGGTTGGCCGGATCGCCGATGCCGGTCTGGGCCGTGGGCTTGCGGATGCCCTTGGGCCGGCCGGTGGTTCCTCCCGAGTACACCATCTCCCGGCCCTCGCCCTCATCGGCGATGGGCGCGACAGGCAGATCAGCGGCGGCCTCGGCCACGCACTCGAAACCGGCCACCGGGTCGGCGCCGGTGGTCAGGCGCACCGGCACCCGGGCCAAATCCAGATCGGCCACCACCGGGGCGGTTCGACCCGACGCCACCACCGCGGCGGCCCCGCAGTCGTTGAGCACGGCCTGCACTTCGCCCGCAGTGAGGTGGTAGTTGATCGGCGTGTAGATCAGCCCGACCAGCTGCGCGGCCCACAACACCGCCATCGACTGCGAGGTGGTCTCCGACACGATGGCCAGGTGATCACCGGCTTCGAGGCCCCGAGATCGGAGCAGGTGGGCCAACCGATTGGCCTCCTCGTCCAGCTCCCGGTAGGTGATCACCTCGCCGGTGCGGCCCATGATCACCGCCGGGTGGTCGGGCGCCTGGGCTGCGAACCGGCGGGGATGGAGCATCTCCGAGTCCATCGGCGGGACGATAGTTGCTCATGCTGTCCGAGGGGTTCTCGGCCGAATCCCGGCTATAGGGTGAGGCCAGCTTTGAGCAAACAGGGAGAAATCAGCCATGTGGTATGAAGAAAAGCTGTTGGTCGACGGGGAGCTGAGGGCCGCCGAAGGGGGCGGCGTGTTCGAGACGCTGAACCCCGCCACCGAGGAGGTGCTCGGGGTGGCCGCCAACGCCACCGATGCCGATGCGGTGGCCGCAGTGGCCGCCGCCCGCCGAGCATTCGACACCACCGACTGGGCCACCGATCACGACTTTCGGGCCAAGTGCCTGCGCCAGTTCCATGCCGCGCTGGAGAGCCATCTCGAAGAGATGCGTGATCTCACCGTGGCCGAGGTGGGCTCTCCGGTGATGCTCACCTACGGCGGCCCGCAGCTCGAAGCGCCGGTGGGGTCGGTCAAGTGGGTGGCCGACATGATGGACGGCTACCAGTGGTCCGAAGACCTCGGCGTGGTCGAGTCCTACGGGGGCCACCACCGGCGGTGGATCGAGCGGGAGGCTGTGGGCGTGGTGGCCGCCATCACCGCCTACAACTTCCCCGTGCAGCTCAACCTGGCCAAGCTGGGCCCCGCCCTGGCCGCCGGCAACACGGTGGTGTTGAAGGGGGCGCCCGACACGCCGTGGTCGGCGCTGGCACTGGGCAATCTGATCGCCAACGAAACCGACATCCCCCCCGGCGTGGTCAACATCTTGACCTCGGCGGAGAACTCGGTGGGCGAGGTGCTCACCACCCACCCCGATGTGGACATGGTTACCTTCACCGGCTCCACCGCTACCGGTCGCAAGATCATGGCCGCGGCCAGCGCCACGGTGAAGAAGACCTTTCTGGAGCTGGGGGGCAAGAGCGCCTATGTGGTGCTGGACGACGCCGACGTGGAATCAGCCGCCGCCATGAACTCGTTCATGATCTGCACTCACGCCGGGCAGGGGTGCGCCATCAACACCCGAATGCTGGTTCCCGCGGCCATGGCCGACACCGCGGCCGAAATAGTGGCGGCCACGCTGGCCAACATCCCCTACGGCGATCCCACCGACCCCTCCATGATGATGGGACCCCTCATTAACTCCCGCCAGCGCGACAAGGTCCACAAGTTTGTGACCGACGCCATCGACCAGGGGGCGAAGCTGGTAACCGGCGGAAAGCGCCCCGATCACCTGCCGGTGGGCTACTTCTACGAGCCCACCCTGCTGGCCGGCGTGGGCGAGAACGACTTGGTGGCCCAAGAGGAGGTCTTCGGACCGGTGCTGGCCATCATTCCCTATGAGGGAGGCGACGACGAGGCCGTGCGTATCGCCAACAACTCCATCTACGGCCTGTCGGGCTCGGTGAACAGCGCCGACCCCGACCGGGCTCGGGCCGTGGCCCGACAGATCCGTTCGGGCACGATCAGCGTGAACGGCGGCATGTACTACGCCCCCGACGCTCCCTTCGGGGGCTACAAGCAATCGGGCATCGGCCGGGAGATGGGCGTGGCCGGGTTCGAGGAGTTCCTCGAGATCAAGACCCTGGCTGAACCGGCCGCGTAGGCGGCAAGCTCAGGCCGCCATGACTGAATCGAGGGAGTGGGCCAGCATTCCGCACATGGCCCACAGCGCTGTGGCCCGCTTCGGCGATGCCCCCGCGGTGGTGGAGGGCGACAACGTGGTGTCCTACGCAGAGCTAGGGCGCCAGGCCGACCAAGCGGCCGCGGCCATGCAGGCTGCCGGAGTAGAGCCCGGCGACCGGGTGGCGGTGTGGGCCTCCAACCGCTTGGAGTGGATCATCGCCGCACTGGGCCTTCAGTCGGCCGGGGCTGCGCTGGTGCCGGTGAACACTCGCTTCAAACCGGCCGAGACCGCCTACATCCTGGCCCGTAGCCGAGCCCGCCTCTTGGTGGCCGAGTCCGGATTCGCCGGCATCGACCCCGACGGGCTGTTCCGCCAGGCCGACGCCGACCTGTCGGCGCTGGAGCAGGTGGTGGTGCTGCCGCCCGGCGAGGCCGACAATGTGCCTGGCGCGGTGTCGTGGGCCGATTTTTTGAGGGCAGGGGAGTCGGTAGTCCCACACTCGGTGGAGGCCCGGCGACAGGCGGTGGGCCCGGACCAGATCAGCGACATCTTGTTCACGTCGGGCACCACCGGCGCACCCAAGGGCGTGATGATGACCCACGGCCAGACCCTGCGGCAGTTCTCCGACTGGTGCGACTTCGCCGATCTGCGTCAGGGCGACCGCTATCTGATCGTCAACCCCTTCTTCCACATGTTCGGCTACAAGGCCGGCTGGCTGGCCTGCCTGATGCGCGGCGCCACCGTGTACCCGATTCCGGTATTCGACGTCGACCAGGTGTTGAACCTGGTGGAGGCCGAACAAGTCACCGTGCTGCCCGGCCCGCCCACCGTCTACCAGACGATTCTCGACCATCCCACCCGCCCAACCCGGGACTTGTCCAGCCTGCGGGTGGCGGTCACCGGCGCGGCCGACATCCCGGTAGAGCTGATCCGCCGGATGCACGAGGAGCTGCCGTTCGAGCGGGTGTGTACCGGCTACGGCCTCACCGAGGCCGGCACCTGCACGGGAACCCAGCCCGGCGACGACCCTGAGACCATCGCCACCACCGCGGGACGGGCCATGCCCGACCTAGAGGTGCGCATAGCCGACGGCGACCGGGAGGCCGCTCCCGGCGAGACCGGCGAGGTGCTGGTGCGGGGGTTCAGCGTGACAACCGGCTACTTCGACGATCCCGAGGCCACCGCCGCGGCCATCGATGCCGACGGGTGGCTCCACACTGGCGACCTGGGCATCTTGGACCACCGGGGCTACCTGAAGATCGCCGGGCGCATCAAGGACATGTTCATCGTCGGCGGGTTCAACGCCTACCCCGCCGAGATTGAGAACATGCTTTTGGGCCATCCCGCCGTGGCCCAGGCCGCAGTAGTGGGGGTGCCCGACGAGCGACTGGGGGAAGTGGGCCGGGCGTACATCGTGCCCCAGTCCGGCTCGGCTATCGATCCCGATGAGCTGATCGCCTGGTGCCGGGAGCGCATGGCCAACTACAAGGTGCCCCGCTCTGTTGTGTTGCGGGAGTCGTTCCCGCTCAACGCCACCGGCAAGGTGATGAAAAACGAGCTGCTGAAGGGTTCCTAGGCCTCGAACTGGAGCTTCAGCTCCCGCCGCAGGGTCTTGCCCGAGGGCAGCCGGGGAACCGCCTCCACGAAGTGCACGGCGTGGAGCCGCTTGTAGCCGGCCAGAGTGTCGGCCACCAGGGCTTTCAGCTCCTCTTCGGTGGCGGCCGCGCCGGAAGCCAACTGCACGGCGGCGGTCACCGCCTCGCCGGAATCGGGATCAGGCAGCCCGAACACCGCGCAGTCCATCACATCGGGATGGCCCAGCAGCACCGCCTCCACTTCGGCGGGGGCCACTTGGAAGCCCTTCACCTTGATCATCTCCTTCACCCGGTCGGTGATGTGCAGCCACCCGTCGGGCTCCATCCAGCCGACATCACCGGTGCGGTACCACCCCGCGGCGAAGGCCTCGGCGTTGGCCTCCTCGGGTAGATATCCGGCCATCATCGCCGGGCTGCGAGCCTGGATCTCGCCCACTTCTCCGGGGGCCAGCACCGCCCCGGTCTCCAAATGGGCGATGCGGATGTCCACGTCGTGGACGGGCGGCCCGGGAGAGTCCAGCCGCCACAGATCGGGCCGGTTCACCGGGTTGCTGGTGAGCACGGGCGCCTCGCTGGCCCCGTAGGCGGGCATGAACGGAACCCCGGTGCGCTCGGTCACCCGCTGGGCCACGCTCTCGGTCACCGGGGTGGCGCCCCACATGATGTAGCGCAGGGACGACAGGTCGAACTCCTCCAGGTTGGGGTGGTTGGCCATGGCCAAGGCGATGGGGGCTACCGCCATCTCCAGGGTGATGCGGTCGGCCTCGATGGCGCTCAGCATGGCCTCGAGGTCGAACCGGGGGTGGAGCCGCACCGACGAGCCGGCCCACACCGACGAGAGCAGGTTGAGCAGCCCCAGGATGTGAAACGGCGGGGTGGTGATCTGGAAGCGGTCGTCGGAGGTCAAGCCCAGCACCTCGCCCCAGATGACGGCGGCGGCGTTGATGCTGGCGTGGGTGTGGCGCACCGCCTTGGGCATCCCGGTGGTGCCCGAGCTGAACATCAGCACCGCCTCGGTGTGATCCCAATCGAGCTCGACGGCGGGGGCATCGGCCGCGCTGTCGGCCAGGGCGGCGACCGCGGGGTCGTCGTCGAGATGGATCACCCGGCTGGCCAGGGGCTCGGGGAGGCGAAGATGGGTGTCGCCGTCGGTGATGGCCAGCACCGGCTCGGTGAGGTCGGCGGCGTGGGCGGTTTCGGCCTGCTTCCAGGCCGAGCTGATCATCACCGCGGAGGCCCCCAGCTTGAGGATGCCGTATACCGAGGTGAAGAACTCGGGGCGGTTCGAGGCCATGACCGCTACCCGCTGGCAGGCGCCCACCCCCCGCTCGGCCAGCAGTCGGGCGAAGCCGTCAGCTTGTTGGTTGAACTCCTCGTAGATCAGGAAACGGTCTTCGAATCGGACGGCCACCCGGTCGCCAAACCGATCAGCGGCCGACTCCAGCAGGCTGTGGGCGCTGGTGCCTCGGGGGTACTCCAATGGCGGGAAGATCGGGGGCACGGTTAGTGGTCGGCGTCGCCGGGGAAGCCCTTGCCCTCGAGCTCGGGATCGAGGGGCAGGTCGAAGCAATTGAACGCCACCGCCAGGGTGTCGTAGGCCCCCACGGTGAACAGCAGGTCCATTATCTGGCGGGTATCGAGCGCCTCAGCCAGCTCGTCCCAGGTGGCGTCACACCAGCCGTGGTCGTGGTGAAGCTCATCCACCGCCCGCAGCAGCAGGGCATCCTCAGGCGCCCATCCATCAATGGAATCGGCGGCAGTGCGTTCGATTTCCTCATCAGTCAGGCCTACTTCAAGGGCGGCGGCCGAGTGCTGGACCCACTCGTATTCGCTTCGGCGCAGCCACGCCACCCGCAGCACCGCCAATTCGATGGCCCGCCCCGGCAAGGTGTTGAAGTACAGCAGATGGCGATTGAACTCCAGGAATGCCTTGGCCAACTCGGGATAGTGGGCCATCACCGACAAAGCGTTGTTGGGACGCCTCACCTGCTGCTTGCGGTCGGCCTTGCGCTTGTCATAGGCCGATCCCGCAGGGGGCCGCATGGGTTCCATGGCGGCAAAGGCCTCCGGCGTCCACTCCGGCAGCTCCAGCGGGGCGATACGCGGTTGGTTTGCAGGGTTGTCGGCCGAGCTGTCCACCCGATCCTCCTTGGCTTTCAGCCCGGATGGTAACCGACTCTTCGAAGACCAAGATCAACGCCCATGGTGGCCGGCGTCTGGTATGAACGGGGCGGAGGAGTTGCTGTGCGCATAGGACTGATGGTGGGGCCCGAGCGGCGCCGGTACGACACCAAAATTGCCCGCATGATCGAAGCGGCCCAAGAGGCCGAGGCGGCGGGGTTCTCGTCGGTGTGGATTCCGCAGATCCCCGACGAGTTTGACGCCATGACTGCGGCTGCGCTGATCGGATCGGCCACCTCGACGGTGGAGGTGGGAACCGCAGTGGTGGTGGCCCAAACCCGCCACCCCGTCGCGCTGTGCCAGCAGGTGCTCTCGGTGCAACTCGCTTGCGAAGGCCGGTTCAGCCTGGGCCTGGGCCCGTCGCACCACTGGATCGTGGAAGACATGCTGGGGCTGTCTTATGACCGGCCTGCGGCCCAGATCCGCTCGTATCTGGACGTTTTGGACCAAGCGCTGGCCGGCCCCGGCATGGTTCGGGTCGAAAACGAGCACTTCCACATCAACAACCCACTGGATATAGCCGACCAGGCCTCCACCCCGGTGCTGCTGGCCGCCCTCGGGCCGGTGATGCTGCGGCTGGCCGGCTCTCGCACCGACGGCACCACGTTGTGGCTGGCTGACGAGAGGGCCATCGGCGAGTTCATCGCCCCTCGGATCAACGAAGCGGCGGCCGAGGCCGGTCGTCCCCCTCCTCGGATCGTGGCCGGAGTGCCAGTGTGCCTGTGCGCCCCCGGCGAGGTGGACACCGCCAAAAGCCGGGCTGAGCGATTGTTGGCCGAGGCTGAGGTGTCCCCCAACTACCAGCGGCTGTTGGACAGGGGTGACGCCGAGGGGGTGTCCGACATCATGGCCGTTGGGGATGAGGCCGCGGTGACAACGCGCCTCCGGTCGTTTGCCGACGCCGGGGTCACCGACCTGTCGGTGCGAGTACTGCCCGTGGGCGACGGCCGCGACGAGCTCATCGCCTCCAGTCAGCGCACGAGGGAGTTCTTGTCCTCGGTGACGTCGGATCTCTAGTCGTGCGGCTCAGGCCGCGGGCTGGATCTGATTGAGGGGGTTCATGCCCGGGCAGCCTTTGGCCCGCTCGGGGATGTCGGCGTAGTCGATGGGGGTGGCCACCTCGGCTTTGGTCGGACAGAACTGCTCGGCCAGTGGGGCCAACGCCTCCAAGTCGAAGCCGTACACCTCAGCGGCATTCGTGCTGAGGATCTGCGTGGTCTCCTCTTCAGTGAGGTTGGCGAAAGTCAGCCGCAGGTGCTCCCGGGTGTAGGGATGAGACCCCTCGATGTGGGGGTAGTCGGAGCCCCACATCACGCGGTCGACACCAACCGTGCGGGTGAGCAGCGCCTCGGCCGGTCGAAGGAACGACGCCCCGATGTAGCACTGGCGGGCGAAGTACTCGCTAGGGGTGAGCGACATGTCGGCCACGGCCTGGCTGCCGAACACCGTTTCAGAGCCGTACTTGGAGTACTTCATCCGGTGGAAGAAGCTCTCCAGCCTCTCCAGGGTCTCGGGCACCCAGGCAGTGCCGGTCTCGGTGGTCACGTACTTCAGCGTGGGATAGCGCTCGAACACCCCCGAAAACATGAGATGCCACAGCGCCCGCTGGGTCCACCAGGTGGCCTCCAGAATGAACATGGCCAACGACGACGGGAAGTGGTTGCCGTAGTTGGGCGACCCGCCACCGGCATGGTGGTTCAGCGGGAGTCCGGCCGCCGCGGTGGCCGCCCAAATGGGCTCGTAGCTCTTGGAGTACAGCGGCTCGAACGGTGAGTCGGGCGGAGCGCCGGGGATGAGGACGCCACCTTTCAACCCATGCTCGGCGGCCCACTCGATCTCTTTGACCGACCCCTCCACATCGCCCAAGAACACCTGGGCGATTCCGGCCCTGCGCTCGGGCGCCTGGCTCACAAAGTCGGCCACCCACCGGTTGTGGGCTCGAAGCCCGGCCCAGCGATGCTCGAAGTTGTCGCTATAGGGCGGCGCCTCGAAGGCGGTGGCTGCCGGCGGGGCGAACGGGGGCTGGGTATTGGGGAAAAGCACCTCGGCAATGAAGCCGTCGGCCTCCTGCTCAGCTAGGCGATCGGATGAAGACCAATTGCGATGGCCCCACACCTCGGGATCGCCGTCCACCCCCACCTCCATGGGCGAGCGCTCCATGTCGGCAAACATCTCCTTGCGCCGCTCGTTGTGCCCGTCCATGTAGTCGGCCCACTCGTCAAACTCCGCGTGGTAGCGCGACTCCAAGTAAGGCCGGTAGTCCCTCAAGTCTGCACCACAGTGAGTGTCGGCACTGATGACGATGTGATGATCCATCGGTTTCTCCCCTGCAGAAAATCTAGTTGCTCACGTCGATGACGACCCTGCCGCGGATTTCTCCGGCGAGGATGGCGGCGGCGGCGGTGGGGACGTCGGACAGAGCGATGGTGTCGGTCATGGAGTCGAGTTTGGCGGTGTCTAGGTCGCGGGCGAGGCGGTTCCAGGCTTGGGCTCGGCGCTCGGCGGGCTCGTAGACGCAGTTGATGCCGGCCAGGGTCACGGCCCGGAGGATGAAGGGGGCCACTGAGCTGGGCAAGTCCATGCCCTGGGCCAGGCCGCAGGCGGCTACGCACCCGTGGGGCTGGGTCTGCGAGATGATGTTGGCCAGGGTGTGGCTGCCCACTGTGTCAACCCCTCCGGCGAATCGGGCCTTGCCCAAGGGGCGGGCTGGGCCGGAGAGCTCGTCGCGGTGGATGAGCTCGGACGCCCCTAGATCGCGCAAGTAGTCGCCCTCGGTGTCGATGCGGCCGCTGGAGGCCACCACCTCATAGCCAAGCTGGGCCAGCACCGCGACGGCGACGCTGCCCACCCCGCCGGCGGCCCCGGTTACCACCACCGGGCCGGAATCAGGGGTGATGTCGTGCTCCTCGAGGGCTAGCACGCAAAGCATGGCGGTGTAGCCGGCGGTGCCCACGGCCATGGCCTGGTGGGTGGAGTAGGCGTCGGGCAGGGGGGTGAGCCAGCCGCCGTCCATGGCCGCTTTGGTGGCCATGCCCCCCCAATGCGACTCGCCCACATCCCAGCCGTTAACGATCACCTTGTCGCCCGGCGACCATGCCGGGTCGTCGCTGCGGGCCACCGTGCCGGCCAGGTCGATGCCCGGGACCATGGGCCAGGTGCGCACGATGGGGGCGCCGTTCACGACGGCCAGGCCGTCTTTGTAGTTGAGGGTCGAATAGTCAACGTCCACGATCACCGCACGGTCGGGTAATTCGGCGTCGTCGAGTTCGGTGATGGAATGGGACAAGTTGCCGTCGTCGTCTTGGCTAAGGAGAAGGGCCCTGAACATCCCGTCAGCCTGCCTCAGGCGACTCCAGCCCGCCTACCCGAGGATTCCGTCCGCGCCGAGGCGGTCTATTTCTTCTTCAGAGAGGCCGGCAATTGTCTGTAGCACGGAGTGGGTGCTGGCTCCGAGGGTTTCGGCGGGGGATTGGTCGGTTTCGGACCGGGAGAACTTAATGGGGAAGGCGGGGCCGAGGCGGTTGGTGGGGTTGGGAGAGTGGGGGTGTTGGAGGGGGACCAGGGCTTGGCGGTGTTGGATTTGGGGGTCGGCGACGGCGGCGTAGGCGGAGGCCACTGCCCCGGCGGGAACGCGGATGTGGTGCAGCCGGGCCACCAGCTCTTCAGTGGTCTGCTCAGCCATCCACGCGGCCACTTCACCGCAGATTTCGGCCCGATTGTCGGCCCGAACCGGCACATTCGGGCCCAGCTCCCACAGATCGGGCCGGCCCATCTCCTCGGTTAGCCGCTTGAATTGAGCGTCGGAGGTGATCACCAGGGTTACCCAGCCGTCTTGGGCCTCAAAGGTGTCCAATATGCCCCGTGGGTCGCCGTTGCCGATGCGATCGGGCAGGCCCCGCTCGCGGTAAAGGTCCAGAGGCTCGTCCCACAGCATCGTGACCAGGCTGTCGAGCATGGCCACGTCGATGTATTGCCCTTGACCGTCTATGTCCCGCTGACGCAGCGCAGCCACCACCCCCAGAGCACAGAGGGCAGCAGGAAACTGGTCACCCACGGTTACCCCAGCCTTGGTAGGTGGCCCGTCGGGGAAGCCCGACTTGGCCATCAACCCCGATCGGCCCTGAATGATGAGATCCATAGAGGCCAGATCGGCATCGGGCCCGTCGGGCCCGTATCCGGTGATGGAAGCGTGGATCAGCCGGGGATTCAGCTCCGCCAGCGTCTCATAGCCCACCCCCAGCGAGTCCATGACTCCGGGCCGAAAGTTGTCCACCAGCACGTCGACGTTGGCCACCAACCTTCGAAACGCCTCGGCGCCCTCGGGATGGCCCAAGTCCATCACCACGCTCCGCTTGCCCCGCCCCTTGCGCAGGTAGCTGATGCCGATGTCTTCGGGCCCCATGGCCTCCGACTGCTCGCCATCAGGCCCCACCCACGGCGGAATGCGCCAGGTCACGTCCCCACCCGGCGGATCCACCCGAATGACCTCCGCCCCCAATGAAGCCAAGAACCAAGTGCAAACCGGCCCCGAAACCACCCGAGTCAAGTCAACAACCCGAACACCCTCCAACGGCTTCATGCTCCCTTGCTTACCATTTCCCCAAGTCGCAACCCATCCCCACCGCGACTAGACATTGAGGCCGTGGCCAAACACCCGTTTCACGACGTCGCCATCGTCGGCATCGCCAACTCTGAACAAGCCCGTGTCCTTGAAGGACACGATTCCACCACCATTACCTTCCAAGCCGTCCACCGGGTGCTGGCCGACACTGGCCTCACCCCGTGGGACATCGACGGCGTCGCCGCAGGCCCATTCAGCGGGCCGCTCACCTACTACATGCGCAACGGCCCCGCCTGGCGGAGCCACATGGCCCCCTCCATCCCCATCATCTTGGATGCGGCCTCGGCCATCGCCACCGGCCAGTGCCACACCGTGCTGGTGGCCCACGGATCGGCGGGAATCTACACCGAGCGGGCTTCCACCGCCCCGTGGACCCGGCCGGCCAACGAGTTCGTGGTGGCCTACGGCATGTTCACCGCAGCCGAGTTCGCCCTCATCGCCCAGCGCCACATGCACATGCACGGCACCACCCATGAGCAGCTGGCCACGGTGGCGGCCACCATCCGCAACAACGGCCACGCCCACCCCGAGGCGGTGTACCACGGCCGGGGGCCGTTCACCCCCGACGACATCTTGGCGTCCCGCATGGTGTCCGACCCCTTCCACCTGCTCGATTGCGCCATGACCTCCGAGGGGGCCTGCGCGCTGATCCTCACCACCCGGGAGCGGGCCCAAGACCTGCCCAACAAGCCGGTGTATATCCTGGGCGGGGCCTGCGACAGCTTCGGTCCCTCCTACCAGCACCCGCCGGCGTGGGACTTGGCCGGCCCCAGCGGCCGCAACAACGGCTACACCGGCCGGTGGGCCGCGCAGAAGTCGTTCGCCATGGGCGAGCTCGGCCCCACCGATGTGGACGTGTGCGAGTTCTACGACCCGTTCTCGTTCGAGATCATCCGCCAGTTCGAGGCCTACGGGTTCTGCGAAGAGGGCGAGGGCGGCGACTTCATCATGGACGGCCGCATCGGCCCCGGCGGGCAGTTCCCGGTTACCACCGACGGGGGGACGATGTCGTTCAGCCACGGTGGGGCGGCGGTGCAGCAGCTCCAACGAGTCATCCGGGGGGTGGAGCAGCTGAGGGGCACCTGCGTGTCGTCCCAAGTGCCTGATGCCCAAGTGGCCATGTGCTCCAACGGCGGTGCCGGTGCGCTGTTCACCGACGTGATGCTGCTGGGAACGGAGACGCCATGAGCGAGATCCTGCAACCCCAGTCGCCCGGCATCCCCCTGCCGGTGCCCACGATCTATTCCCAGTCCTACTGGGACGGCTGCCAGGTGGGCGAGCTGCGCTTTCAGCGGTGCCAAGACTGCGGTGCCATCACCATGGACCCGGCCCCGGCCTGCTCGGCCTGCTTCTCGGAGAACCTCGAATGGGAGGTCAGCACCGGCCTCGGCGAGGTGTACTCGTGGACCACCGTGTGGCGCCCCCAAACCCCCGCATTCACCGTCCCCTACGTGGCCGTGATCGTCACCCTCGACGAAGGCTTCTGGCTGTTGGCCAACATCATCAACTGCCCCGTAGACGCCGTCCACGTCGGAATGCGAGTAAAGACAACCTTCGTCGAATTGAGCGACGAGATCACCCTGCCCTATTTCGAGCCGGTTGAGTAGCTAACCGGAGGGCTCCAGATAAACGTGGGTGGCGGCGGGGACGGCGGCGCGCAGGCGCGCCTCTACCGCCGCGATGGCCGCGGGCATATGGTCGCCGGATAAGTCATCGGCGAAGTCCACTTCGACGGCCACCAGCAACTCCTCGGGGCCGAGGTGCTGGGTGCGGAGGTCAACCACCCGGTCGATTTCGGGCGAGTCGTCTAACGCTGCCCGCAGACGGGCTCGGTCTTCTTCGGTGGCGCTCTCGCCGATGAGCAGGCTCTTCATCTCGATGGCCAGCACGATGGCGATGATCCCCAGCAGCACGCCGATCACCAGGGTGCCCACCCCGTCCCAGCGGGGCTCGCCGGTGACCTCGGCTAGCACCACGGCAATCAGTGCGAACACCAAGCCGAACATGGCCCCGAGGTCTTCCAGCAGCACCACGGGCAGCTCGGGAGTGCGGGAGCGGCGGATGAACGTGCCCCAGGAGAGCTTGCCCCGCACCTTGTTGGATTCCACGATGGCGGTGCGAAACGACAGCGACTCGACCACGATGCCGAAGATCAGAATGCCGATGGCCACCCAGAGCGACTCCAGCTCGTGGGGGTGGCGCACCTTCTCAATGCCCTCGTTGATGGCGAACAGCGCGCCCAAGGTGAACAGGATGATCGACACCACGAACGACCAGAAGTACCGCTCTCGCCCGTAGCCGAAGGGATGGCGGGGGGTGGGATCCCGCTTGGACAGGCGGCCGCCCAAGAGCAGGAGGGCCTGGTTGCCGGTGTCGGCGCACGAGTGGACTCCTTCGGCCAGCATGGAGGCCGACCGGGTGACGGCGAATCCCACGAACTTGGCGATGGCGATGGCCAGGTTGGCGAAGAGCGCAGCCAATACTGCTTTGGTCCCACCTCCTGCGGCCATGCCCCAATGGGTAGCACACCGCAGGCGGGTAGTCTCAGTTCCATGTTCAGCATTGGGATCAACGGTCCGGTGGCCCGGATCACCCTGGCCAACCCGCAGCGGCGCAACGCGCTGAGCCTGGAGCTGATGCAGCACCTCACCGAAGCACTGCGCGAGCTGGGGGAGAAGACCGACGTTGGGGCGATTGTGATCGCCGCTGAGGGACCCGCGTTTTCCGCTGGTCACGACCTGTCGGAGATGGTGGACCGGGATCCCGAGTTCTACGACGATCTGTTTGAGGCCTGCACCGAGCTGATGGACGCGGTTCACGCCGTGCCCCAGCCGGTGATCGCCGAAGTGGACGGGGTGGCCACTGCCGCCGGTTGCCAGTTGGTGGCGGCCTGCGATCTGGCCGTGGCCTCCACTGAATCGACCTTCGCCACTCCCGGCGTGCGCATCGGCCTGTTCTGCTCAACTCCGATGGTGCCCATCTCCCGGGCGGTGGGGCGCAAACGGTCCATGGAGATGCTGCTCACCGGCGAGCCCATCGACGCGGCCACTGCCGCGGAGTGGGGCTTGGTGAATCGGGTAGTGCCCCCTGAACAACTTCGGGATGAGGTCGACAAGCTGGCCGCCCAGATCACCCGGTACAGCGACGAAACCATCGCCATCGGCAAGCAGGCGTTCTACCGCCAGCTCGACTGCGGCGAGCCCGAGGCCTACGACCTGACCCGAGAGGTGATGGCGGCCAACGCCGCCACCGCCGATGCCCAAGAGGGCATCGATGCCTTCTTGACCAAGCGCTCCCCGTCGTGGTCGGGCCGCCAAGGGAGCTAACTTCCCGCCTATGGGAACTGTCTTTGCCACTGTTGATGATCTGCCCGCCGCCGTCGGCCAGCACTTGGGGTGGAGCGACTGGATGGAGATCACCCAAGAGCGGGTGAACCAATTCGCCGACGCCACCGGAGACCACCAGTGGATCCACATCGACCCCGAGCGGGCCGCCGCCGAGAGCCCGTACGGCGCCACCATCGCCCACGGCTACCTCACGCTCTCGCTCACCAACATGTTCCTGCCCAGCCTGATCACCGTGGAGCAGATCTCTATGGGAATCAACTACGGCGTCAACAAGGTGCGGTTCCCCGCCCCCGTCCCGGTGGGCTCGCGCGTCCGGGTGGGCGCCGAGCTCAGCTCGGTGGACGAGATCACCGGCGGCGTGCAAGCCGTCATCACCATCACCGTGGAAGTCGAGGACAGCCCCAAACCAGCCTGCGTAGTGGAGAGCCTCACCCGCTACATGCGCTGAGCCCGGTTGCGACGAGGGCCGGTAGAGTTAGCGGGCGATGGCGAAGCGTAAGAGGTCGCGGACTGCGACGTTGGAGCGTGTGCCGATTTCGGATCCTCCGGTGCGGCCAGGGCTGGTGGGGCCGCGGCGGCGGGTGCCTCGGGAGATTGAGCGACCTCCGTATGCCCGTACGGGGGAGCCGGGGGCTGCGACTTCGTCTGCGGTGCGCAGTTCCGAAGAGATCGAAGCCATGCGCAAGGCCGGACGGATGGCTGCCGAGGTGCTGCTGTTCGCTGGGAAGCTGGTGGCCCCAGGGGTGACCACCGACAGCATCGACGCCGAGGTTCACGACGAGATCGTGCGCCGGGGGGCCTATCCCAGCCCGCTCAACTACCGGGGCTATCCCAAGTCGGTGTGTACGTCGATCAACGAGGTCATCTGCCACGGCATTCCCGACAGCCGAGCGCTGGCCGACGGCGACATCGTCAACATCGACGTCACCGTGTTCCTCGACAGTGTCCACGGTGACACCTCGGTGACATTCGAGGTCGGAGAGGTAGACGACCACTCCCGCTTGCTGGTTCGGGAGACCCGGGCCGCCATGTACCTGGGCATCGGCGCGGTTCGGAACGGAGCGGCGGTAAACGCCATCGGCCGGGCCATCGAAACCCATGCCCGCGCCCATCGGCTTGGCGTGGTGAGAGAGTTCATCGGCCACGGAGTCGGCACCGAATTCCACTCCGGGTTGCAGATCCCCCACTACTACGAACGCAGTCACAACACACCTCTGGAAACCGGGATGACGTTCACCATCGAGCCGATGCTCACGCTGGGTTCCCCCGACCTCTACCTGTGGGACGACCAGTGGACCGCGGTTACTGCCGACCAGCGACGCAGCGCCCAGTTCGAACACACCTTGCTGTGTCACGACGACGGGGCGGAGATCCTCACCCGCACCCCGGCCGGAGAGGGCGCCGCCGAGGTTTACACCAAAGAGTGAGCCACCTCGGTATTCGCTGAGCGTCGCTCTTCTTGTCAAGATGGGGCCATGGCACTTCCCGTTGAAGACATCCTGGCCATCCAGAAGCTGGCCGCCGACTACAACCACCTGATCGACAGCGGCTCAGCCGAGGCATGGGCCCAACTGTTCGTGCCCGACGGCACGCTGGAGTTCGGCATGCCCGAAGGGGTGAAGGGACACGAGGACTTGGTTGCCTTCGCGGCGGCGATCAACCCGGCCACCCGCCATGTGATCAGCAACCTGTCCATCGATGGGCAGGGCGACGAAGCGGTGGCCAACGTGTACTTGGAGGTGTATTACACCGCACCTCCTGGAGAGCCTCGAGAGCTGATCATCACCGGTGTGTACCGCGACGCGTTGCGCAAAGAGGATGGGCGGTGGCGCTACGTGTCCCGCCAGATGATGCCCGACCTGGGCGAATGGGCGCCTGCTCCCGACACCGTGGCCGGGCTCTAATCCCAGTACCAGGCCAAGCCGCGCACGCCAGTGCCGGAGTTGATCATCATTGCCTGGCCGAATTGGCTGATGAAGGCGTAGGCAGGCTGCACTTCGGCGGTGACATCTTCCAGTAGTTCCACGGCCCTCTCGGGGACTTCGGCGTGAAGGCTGACCAGGTGCAGTTGGGCGTCGCCGTCTGTGGGACGGGTGCGTCGCCAGAGGTTCAAGAGGCGCTGGTGGGCCGCTTCATCGCTGAGCGCCGGACGAAGGCGGCGGATCACCGCGTCGTGAATATCGAACATGGGGCGCAGTCCGATGAGATTGCCGGCCCGCCCTGCCAAACCCGGCACGCGGCCGCTGCGGATCAGCTGGTCGAGGTTGGCCAGAGCCCCTACCAGCTTCACCTGCTTGGCCACAGCTTCAGCCCTGGCCACCACCTCGTCGAGCGTCGCGCCGGCCCGGGCCGCCCGGGCCGCGGCCACCGTCACCAGTCCCTGACCGCCGGCTGCGGTTCGGCTGTCTACCACCGCCACCGGCCCGGCCGCGCTCTTGGAGGCCAGCACGGCTGACTGATGGGTGATGCTCAGGGTCGAGGTCACGGTTACAACGACCACCCCGTCGCCCTGGTCTTGGTCCGCGATGGCCTGAACAAAAGCGCCCGGAGGAGGACCCGAGGACGAGTGGGTCTTGGCGGCCAGGATCTCCTCAGTGTCGAGCTCGCCGTCGGCCACTGTTCGGCCGTCCACGGTGATCATGAGCGGGACCACTGCGATGTCCCAGGCCGCCCGCACCTCCTCTGGGAGCGCCGCGGTGCTGTCGGTGACGATGCCGACGGTCACTCGCGGGCCTTTTCGACATCGACGTCGAGAATCGGCCGGACGGTGGCGGCCGAGGCCAGCACCAGCAGGCCCGATGCCAGCAGCACCGACCGGGTGCCGGGCAGCCCGGCCCCGTTCAGCCCGTCGCCGATGGCTCCCGCCCCCAGCGCGGCCGCTCCCAGCCCGATTCGGATCACCACGTGGAAGGCCGAGAAGGCCAGCACCCGTTCCTCTTCGCGGGGAATCTGGGCTTGGAGCGCGCTCATCCCCGACGTGAGGGCCACGGTGGCTCCGGCCCCGAACCCGGCGGCACCGAGGAAGGTCAGCCACACCGTCGGGCTCTGGCTCATCAGCGCCACCAACGCCCCCATTGCCAGCGCTCCCCTTCGGGTGAGGACCAGCAAATCCACATGGCGAGACCTATGGGTGAGCGCCAGGCCAATACCCGCTCCCGCGCCGAACAACACGATGAGCACGCCATATTCGATGTCGGACGCCTCCAACTCCTCTTGCACCAGTTTGATGCCCAGCGAGAACAGGGCTCCCAGCCCAACGGCGGCCGCAGCGGTGGCGGGCAAAACCCTGCGCACCAGCGGCACCGACCAGGCATCGCGCAGCCGACTGGGGGAAATGGATATTTCGCTGTCAGAGATAGCGGCGCGGTCCGGGATTGCCTGAGGGGAGGGTTCCCGACTTTGAAGTCCACCGAGGGCTCGGGCGATGAAGAAGGCGGAAACACCGAAGGTGAGCGCGTCGATCCAGAAGACGAGGGCGTAGGGGTGCGATCCCAGCCAGCCATCGTCGAGCGGAAGCGCGGCGAACGCGGCGAACAGGCCCGCGCCAATCGGGATGTTGCCGTACGACGATCCCATCATGGCGGCGTTGGCCAGCGGCAGGTCGGACTCGTCCACCAGATCGGGGACGGAGGAGTCTCGAGAGGCCAGGAACACCACGCTGGGGGCCTCCAGTGCGAACGCCCACAAGTACACCCACCACAGCTCTTGCACGAAGGGGACCACCGCGATCATCCCGGCCCGCAGCAGATCCATGGTGATCATGGTTCGCCGCCGATCCCACCGGTTCACCAGCTTGGCGGCCAGCGTCCCGCCCAGGGCCGCGGGAATGAGCCGGAAGGCGAGAATGCCGCCCACCGCGGCGGCAGAATCGCTCAAATGGTCTACCAGCGCCATGAGGGCGAAGGTGCCCATCCAGTCGCCCAGCGCGGACGCACCCTGTCCGACGAGAAGACGACGAAAGCCGACCTGGGTGCGAAGGCTCAAGGTTCTCGGGTCAGTAGACCGGCGAGGACTACAAGAATCAAGGGTTGGTGGGGGTAGCTCCGACCCAGCTGTCGTTGTCGAAAACCAGTCGGTGGGCGGCGGCCTTCAGGCGATTGGGGGCTGGCAGCGGATTATTTCCCAGAACGCGCTTAATCAATATGGGGATGATGATCACGGTGGTGGCGATGGCGGCTTGGCCGTCGGCCACCAGGAGCATGAATGGGGGCAGAGCGGGCATGGTGATGAACACCACCAGCCCGGTATGGCGCAAGATGCGGCCCAGGGCCAGCCCGCCGAGCAAGAACAGGGCCGCGGGCCAGGCGATGACCGCGAACGCCCCCAATGCCGGTGAGAGCCCTCGGCCGCCTGCACCATTGAGGAACATCGACCAGTTGTGGCCGATGACCGACACAGCTCCCGCGAATGCCATCAGGAGCCAGCGGTCTCCGGCCAAGAACGGCCCTAAAGCACCCTTTCCCACGTCGAGCAGCCCACCCACTACCAAGGGGATGAATCCAGTGACTCGGTAGAGGCCGGTGCCCGACACCGTGCCGGTACCCACTTCGCGCAGATCCGTCCTGGCCAGCGATTGGGCAATCATGTAGGAGAAGGGAACCGCACCGGCCGCAAAGGCCACGATGAGCACCAGCGTCCCCCACATCATCGTTAGAGATTCTGCCCCATGCCAGGGCTGCTTTGCCACAGGTTGGGCAAGAAGGTTCCCTTTAGGCCCGACGATGTAGTTGGGCGTGGCAATATGGGGCCGAGATGAGTTCCGGTGAACGAACCCGCTTGTTGTTGATCCGCCACGGCGAATCGGAGGTAACCGTTAAGCAGATCATCGGGGGCGATCTGGCTTGCACGGGTTTGTCGCCGCTGGGCCGCCGTCAGGCCGAAGCCCTCGGAGAGCGGTACATGCAGGGCTATGAGCCCAAAGTGGATGCACTGTGGGCGAGCACGCTGCCCCGGGCGATCGAGACGGCCGATCTGCTGTCTCCATCGCTGGGCGACTTGAAGGTGCATACCCATCCCGACCTGGTGGAACGCCGCCCCGGTGAGGCCGACGGCGTGGGCTATCAAGAGTTCGGCTCCCTCTTTGAGTGGACCGGCGATTTCCACCCCCACTTGCCCTTGGCGCCCGGCGGGGAGAGCCTGGCCGCATTCTCCTACCGCACTGGCCAAGCGCTCTATGAGCTGGTTGAGGGCTATCCCGGTACCACCATGATGGTGGTGTGCCATGGCGGAGTAATCGACATCGCCATGCGGCTGTTTATGGGCCTGGGGATGAATACGCAGTTCGTCCTATGGACCCTCAACACTTCCATCACCGAGTTTGTGACCACCGACGAACCCGGCGTGTGGCGGCTGGTGCGATACAACGACGCCGCCCATCTGGACGGACTGCCACCCCGCACCGAGCCGGCCGAGTAGCCCGACAGCCACCGTTGGCTCGGGCTTACTGGCCGGTCATCCCACCACGACTACTCCGGGATCGCTTGCGGAGACCTCACCGATCACGGCGGCAGCGTGGCCTGCGGCTATCAGTCGGGCCACCGCTTCGGCGGCCGCGGCCGGTGGACAGCAAAACAGCAGGCCGCCGGAGGTCTGGGCGTCGGCCAGCATGGTCAAAGTCCGCTGGTCGTCTGATCCTCGCACCCACGGACGCACGTGGTCGAGGTTGCGAGCCGTTCCACCGGGGGCAAACCCTTGATCCAGCATCTCCCAGACGTCGGGGAGCAGTGGCACCTCTTCTGCTCGGATCACCGCACCAACACCGCTGGCGGTAGCCAGCTTCTGGAGGTGGCCGAGCAAGCCGAAGCCGGTGATGTCGGTGGCCGCCGTGGCCTTGGCCTCGAGGGCGGTCGAGGCAGCTTCGTCGTTCAGTCGGGTCATCTCGGCCACTCCCGCGGCGTAGGCCTCCGCCAGCCAACCGCCGGGCTCGATCGCCTCGGGCCCAGAGCGCTTGACCGCGGTGGCCAAGAGTCCAGTGCCCAGCGGCTTGGTCAGCACCAGCGACTGTCCCGGCTGGGCGCCGGCGTTGGTCAGCAAGCTCTCCTCATCGGCCTCCCCGGTGACGGCTTGGCCGTACATCGGCTCAGGTCCGTCCACCGTGTGACCCCCGACCACTGCCCAGCCGCCGTCGGCGGCCGCCGCGGCCCCGCCCGCCAGCACATCGGTGAGAACCTCCAGCGGAAGATCTCCATGGGGCCATGCCACCAGGTTCAGTCCGAACCGGGGGGTGCCGCCCATGGCGTAGACATCCGAGGCCGCGTTTGTGGCCGCGATGCGCCCCCAAGTGTGAGGGTCGTCCACCACCGGCGCGAAGAAATCGGCGGTCGAGATCAGGGCGCGGCCTTCCCCGATGCGCCACACTGCGGCGTCATCACCGGTCTCTGTGCCCACGATCAAGTCCTCGTGGGTCGGGGTTGGCAGTGCGCGCACGACCTGCGCCAACTCGGACGGTCCGAGCTTGCCGGCTCAACCGGCGCCGTGGGAGTAAGCCGTGAGCCTCCCTGTCTTCGGATTCACGTGTCCGACGCTACCGGGCCGTCGCTGGTTGAGGTGGGTTAGCTTTGCGGCGTGAATTCACACGAGCAAGCAGTGCGATCGATCAAGGCGCTTATGTACGTCTATGCCGAATGCGTGGACTTGGCCCGCTTCGACGAGCTTGGCGAGCTCTTCGCCCACGGAGTGCTCACCTCCACCAGCTCGGCCGACCCCGACGACGGCATGTCGGGCGATGACGTCGCCGCGTTCTACGCGGCCACCAACAAAGTCCACGGCGACGGCACACTGCGCACCCGGCATGTGGCTAGCAACGTGATCGTCGATGTTGCCGACGACGGGCAGACAGCCACCGCCCGCTCGTACTTCGCCGTCCACCAGGGCACAGATACCCTGGCCCTTCAGCCCATCGTGGCGGGCCGCTACGAAGACGACTTCTCCCTGGTCGATGGACAGTGGCGTTTCGCCCGCCGGATGGTGATTGTCGACCAGATTGGCGATATGCGAGAGCACCTCACCTTCGACCTGTCCGAGGGAGACGTGCGCTATACCGACCATGTGGAGTCGGGATGAGCGATCCGCCGACGCGTCGGGCACCGCCGGGTTGGTACACCGAGCAGGGCCAACGCGGCTTTCGATATTGGGATGGCGAGTCTTGGGCCGAACCGATGGGAGATCCAGTTCGTATCCCGGGAGCAGGGAACGGCAGTCGGGGTGTCTCGGGCTACCAGAGAGCAGGGCTTGCCTTCTTGGGTGCCGCAGTGGCCCTGGTGATTGCCGGGCTGCTGCTTCCCTGGGCCGATGCCGGGTCGAGCAAGTGGGGAGTGGTAGACGGCGACCTTCCGTGGCTGGTGGGTCCGGGAGGGGTGGCTGACTCCTGGCTGCTGATTCCAGTGGCCGCGGCGATGGTGTGGGCACTGCTGGTGGCGGCATTGTTTGGGAGCAGCCGGCAAATGTGGCTGACGGCTGTGGTCGCGGGACTGGTTGTCATGGGGTTCTGCCTGGCGGAGGGTCTGGCCCTTGATGACGACCTGGATGCGTCAGGCACCGAGGTTGGCTTGGGCTTGTTCCTGGCTTATGCCGGAGGGGCGTCAGCCGCGGTTGGCGGGGTGCTTCTCAAGCCAGCCCGATGAGGTTGACCGGCTAAGCGTCGTCGTCTTCACCGTCTCCGTCGCTTTCGATGAGAGGCGTGCCCTTGGCTCGGGTCAGCGGCAGCTCAACCACCATCTCGGTGAACTCGCCTGGCTCGGTACTGACAGTGATGCTGCCGCCGTGCTCGCGGACGATGTCGGCAGACAGCGCCAAGCCAAGCCCCGTACCCTCATTGGTGGGCTTGGTGGTGAAGAACGGGTCGAAGATCTTTGCCGCCACATCTGGCGGAATGCCGCTGCCGTTGTCTCGGACGCTGAGTATGGCGCTCTCATCGGTACGGCGGCTCTTCAACAAGATGGTGGGGCTGTAGTCCCCCGCCGTTCCCGCCTCCGCCAATTCCTTTTGCTTCTTGTTGGTGGCGTAGCCCGCGTTGGCCACAAAATTCAAGAACACTCTCCCCAAATCCTGGGGAACTACCTCCAACTGTCCCATGTCCGGGTCGAACTCTTCTTCCAGGGTGACGATGAAGTCGGGATCTTGGGCCCGGGCACTGTGGAAGGCCAGCAAGGAATGCTCGTGGATGAGGTCGTTGATGTCGGTCATCTGGGTCTCGCCGCCGCCTCGGCCCATCAACAGCATGTCTTGAACGATCCGGTTAGCCCGCTTTCCGTGGGTTTGGATGCGCTCAAGGTTGTCGTTGAGGTCTTGGTTAATCTCCTCGATCAGGCCCTTGTCCTCTTCGGAGAGGTTGTCGGTTAGCTCCTCATAGATCTCGGCCATCTCTTCCAGCAGCTCAACCGACGCCGCCGAGAAGTTGTTGATAAAATTGAGCGGGTTGCGGATCTCGTGGGCCACGCCGGCGGTGACCTCGCCCAGGGCGGCCAACTTCTCCCGGGCCACGATCTGATCCTGAGCCTGGCTCAGCTCCTCAAGCACTTCCTGAAGCTCATCGTTCCGCTCACTCAGCTCCTGGGCAAGCTGCTCCACCAGGTTAAGCCGTTGGATCTCCAGCGCGTGGCGGCGGAACACTTCCAACGCCGATGCCATCTCGGCGATCTCGTCGCGGCCGCTGATCTCTATCTCCTCCTCCAGCTCACCCTTGGCCAACGTCCGCATCCGGCTGGACAGCCGCCCGATGCGGCGCAGCAACACTCGTCCGACGAACAGCCAGCTGATCAGGCCGGCGCCGGCGACGCCGATGGCGCTGATGATGACGAGGAGGATCCTGGCAGTGTTGATGGTCTGCGCCGAGTTCTCGGTGGCTTCGGCGGCCCCGCTCTGGGCTATCTGGACGATGGCGTTGACCTCGTCGAGCAAGTCGACGGCTATCTCCTGGTTCTCCGCCAGCAGCAAGTCTTGGCGCTCGATGATCTCCAGTCGGTCGACGGCGACCTGGAAAGCGCCGCTGTCGCCGCGGCCCAGAGTCAGCAGGTCGCCGACTGCCGACCCCAGTCCGGAGACAGTGTCAGACTCGGCAATCGCTGAGAGGCTGATCAGGATGCGGTCTTCGGCAGACTCGAAGCTCTCTATAAGCGGTTCGACGAAGTCGGCTTCCGAGGCGATCAGGGCGCTGCCCATCAGCTCGGAGGCTTGGGCGACATCGGCCTGCAACTCGTTGAGGTGACGGTAGAGGAGCAGTTCGTCGCCAGAGGTGCGGGTCATGGCATCTGTGGGTTTGGAGTCGAAGTTGCGGTATCCGGTTACTTGGAAGAAGAGCTGATCGTCGATAGCGGGGATAACGATGCCCTTGACGTCGTCGTGGAGAGCGGGGATCCGAGTTTGGAGGACTTCGATTTGCCTGCTCAAGCCGTAGAAATGGGGCATGTCGGCCGTAATCGTGGTGATGTTCCTCTCCAGGGCGTCGGCGGCCTCGGAAATCCCTTGAACGTGGATATTGCCGGGGTTCTGGCGCAGCAGGGTCTCCAAGCGGTCTTGGAACTGGGCTTGGGCGTCGGACACTTCTGCGGAGATTTCCGAGAACTGGTCGGGCGGCGCGGTGGTGAGGCGGGGTGCGGCGGCCACCAGCGCATTGCTGAACTCGGCGAGGCCGAACGCCCCCACCAGTTCTGGGACGCTGTCTTCGCTTACCCGTTTTTGGCTGCGGTCGACGTTGCTGAACGAAATCCAGCTCACAATGCTGGCCACAATGGTCAATGCCACTGCTCCAAAGATCCCGGCATAGAGCTGGCTGGAGATCCTACGATGGACGGCAGGCCGCTGCGCCTGGGCGGCGGAGTCGCCGGGGGCAGGTTCTCGAGCGTTGGTCGCCTCGGTCACGGGCTGATGTCTCCCATAGCCGCCTCGGGCCGGTAGGTGCCGTCGGCACCGATCACTGTCAGGAAAACGGCGTCGGAACCCTGATTGTCCACCGCCCGGTCGGCTTCATCTCCGAAGTCGAGGTCGAATCCGTCGATATCGAATTGACCAGCTCCAAGGATGTTCTGCAAGAAGCAGTCACGAGTGAGAGCGGCACCGCATGCCTCGAGACCGGCGATGGCCATTCGGCCCGCGATGTAGCCCTCCAAAGAGACGAACCCCGGTTCAGCTTTGGGATCCAGAGCGGCCAGGGCTTCGGTGTAGGACGCAACCACTGGAATGGACTCGTCGTGGGGGAACGGTACAACTTGGGTTACGTATACGCCTTCGCCTTCCGAACCGAGTTCAGCGGCCAGCGCGTTGCTGCCCACAAAGGAGACTGTCATGAAGATGGGGTCGAAGCCGATGTGGCGCGACCATGAAATCAGGGCGGCAACCGGCTGGTAGGCGCCGATCACGATCACGGCCTCGGGGTCGCCGAGCCGCAAGTCGAGCAGCCCCGACTTCACCGCGGTGGTGTTGCGGGGGTACACGCCGGTGGCCACGAGTTCCATCCCCCGGCGTTCCAACGCGGCCAGCGCCCCGTTGTACCCAGCCCGTCCGAAGGAATCGTCCTGGAACATCACTGCAATCCGGGTGACGTCCAAATCGGTTGTCAATCGCTCGACCATCTCCTCGGTTTCCTGAGCGTAGGAGGCCCGAAGGTTGACAATGTTGTCCCAGTCGTCGTTTCGGAGGAATCCGGCACCGGTGAACGGCGCCACATAGGGTATGGCCGCTTCGGCCGCTACCGGGGTGGCTGAGCGCGATGTCGGCGTCCCCACCGCGCCGATCAGAGCGAACACCCGCTCGTCTTCGATCAGCGCCTGGGTGTTGGTGATAGCCGCCTCGGGTTCGTACGCGTCGTCTCGGGTGGTGAGTTCCAACATGCGCCCGTGTACGCCTCCATTGCTGTTGGCCTCCTCGAACGCCGCGCGGATTCCAAGATTCATGTTGATGCCCAGCGCTTGGGCAGGACCGCTGAATGCCGCTGATTGCCCGAACACCACCCGATCATCGAACACTCCAGGCGTGCCAGTGCCAGATGGGGTGTCCGGTGTGTTCCCGGGCTCGACCGTGGAGCTCGCATCAGGAGCCGCGGGGTCAGAGCCGTCGGATCCGCACCCCGGCAACACGAGGGCGAAAGCGGCCAGTGCGAGACCAGCTAGCCGACATAGAGGGGCATTCCTCAATGCCGAAATCCTCACTACTCGGGATGGACGACGAGCTTGAGGTGGTTGCGGTCGTTCTCCCGACGGTATTCAAGCTCTTCGCCCATGGTCTTCACCAGGTAGACCCCCAACCCCCCGATTGGGCGATCGGCAAGAGGCAGCGTCACATCGGGCGCAGGGGCATCGGTCAGGGGGTTGAAGGGCGAGCCGTCGTCGCTCAAGCGGATGGTGAGCGCGTGGTCTTGCGATTCCAGCTCGAGGTCGATCTTGGTCAGGCCGCTGGTGTCACCGTGAGTGAGCGTGTTGAGCACCAACTCTTCCAAGATCAGGTTGGCGCGCATTGTCAGCGTTATCGGCCACTCCTCGGCTTCCGCCATCTCATTCAGAATGTCCTCGATCAGCGGCAGAACATCGGAAGGGTGGCCCTGCTCCGGAGGGTGGGAAAGGTGGAGCGATCGTTGCATTTCAGCGGCCCCTCGTGGCGGGCTGCGAGCGTGCTGGGGCAGACATCAAGGGCGCCTCAGTGTGAGGCAGGTGATGTCATCGGATTGTGGGGCATCACCGGCAAAGATCCGCACCCGCTCGAAGACTGCCTCGTTGGCTGACGTCGCGCTTTCGGGCGAGTTGCCCGCGAACACCTCCGCCAGTCGATCCATTCCGAACTGCTGGTTGTCTGCGTTCATGGCCTCGGTCACGCCGTCGGTGTACAACACCACGGTGTCGCCCGGTTCCAAGGTCACCGACTCTTGGGTGTAGACGACATCGGCGGCGATGCCCACCGCGATTCCCTTGGTGAGCGGCAACTCGGTAACCGTGCCGTCTGCACTCACCAGCATCGGGGGGTCGTGGCCGGCGATGGAGTAGGTGAGCAATCCGGTCTCCGGGTTGTACAGGGCGTAGATCAGGGTGACGAACATGAAGGTCGGGTTGTCTTGTTGGAGCTGGCTGTTGACTTCGGTCAACACCTTTTCCGGGTCGCGAACGCCGATGGCCGCCCCCTTGAGCGCAGTCCGGCTGGACATCATGAACATCGAGGCGGGAATGCCCTTGTCGGACACGTCGGCCACCACGAGACCGATTTGGTTGTCGAGCCTGAAGTAGTCGTAGAAGTCGCCTCCCACGTTGCGGGCCGGCTCCATGTTGGCCGAGACCTCGCACCCCTCAGTCACCGGGGGAATAGTGGGCAGAATGGACTGCTGGAGTTGGCTGGCGATGCTCAGCTCGTTCTGGAGGGCCACGAGCTGGTCGCGTGACGACAGGGCCTCCCGCCATTCGGCCAAATGCTCCAGTGTGCGACTGATGGTGATCTTCAGATCGTCGAAGTCGATGGGCTTGGTGACGAAGTCGAACGCTCCCCGGTTCATGGCGGTGCGGATGTTGTCCATGTCGCCGTAGGCGGAGACGATTACCGCCCGGAGATTGGGGTCGACGTCGGGGAGCTGCTGGAGCAGGGTTAGGCCGTCCATCTTGGGCATGTTGATGTCGGACAGGACCATGTCGATGGTGGAGTCGGCGTTGAGCTTTTCCAACGCATCCAATCCGTCTCGGGCGAATACGAACTCGTATTCATTGGAGCGGATTTGCCGCCGCATCCGCTGAAGGATCAGGGGCTCAAGATCCGGTTCGTCGTCGACGACCAGGATCTTGTAGGTGTCGGTCAAGGGTTTAGCCCTGTTTGGCGTCTTCTACCGATGGAAAAACGTTGATGATCTGATCGAAGCCGCTGATGCGGAACACGTCGCCTACCGCTTCGGTCAATGAGCAGATGCTGAAAGACTTGTTCTGCTTGTCGAGGTTCTGGGCAGCCATCAGGAGCACCCGGAGGCCCGCGCTGCTGATGTACTCAAGGCCACCGAGGTCCAGGATGATCCGCTGGTCGCCAGGATCGAACATTCCTTGCAGGGACTCCAGAAAATCCGACGCATTGGATCCGTCTACCCGGCCTGAAGCATTGACGACCAGTGTGTCGCCGGAGCGGTCGTGGCTGAATTCCATAGTTGGGCCTCTCTCGTTGGGTCCTGTCTTGGATCATTCTGTCAGCCGGGATCATACACATTCCAATGGGCTGAGGGGCAGGGAGAAGCCAATCGAAGTGCACGCCACGCCGAAAGCTCGGCGGTTCAGGGAGTCAGCGAGGCTGGGAGAGGATGAGTGCGCTGGTGGGGACCGCGGTTCCGGCGGTGGCCAGCATATTTTCCACGTTGTCGATCTGGTTGACCGAAGTGCCGCGAATCTGGCGCACGCCTTCGGCAATGCCGTTGAGGCCGTGGATATATGCCTCTCCAAGCTGGCCCCCGTTGGTGTTGATGGGCAGGCGGCCATCCCGACCGAGGTGTCCATCGCGGATGAAGTCCTTGGCCTCGCCCCTTTCGCAGAAGCCGAACTCCTCGAGTTGGGGGAGCACCAGCGGGGTGAAGTGGTCGTAGATGATGGCGGTCTGGATGTCGTCGGCCGACAGGCCGCTCGACTGATAGAGCTGGCGGGCGCACAATCCCATCTCGGGGATGCCCGTGATGGTCTCCCGGTAATAGCTCCTCATCATGTGCTGGTCTTCGGCCACTCCCTGGGTGGCCGAGGCGATGACTGCTGGCTTCTGCTTCAGGTCTTTGGCCCGCTCCGCAGTGGTCACCAGCAGAGCCTGGGCGCCGTCGGTCTCTTGGCAGCAGTCCAGCAGTCGCAGCGGCTCCACGATCCAGCGGCTGTTCTGGTGGTCTTCCAGGGTGATGGGCCGTTGGAAGAAGTGGGCGTAGGGATTGGTGGCCGCGAAATCCCGGTCGACCACCGACACTCGACCGAAGTCCTCTGTGGTGGCCCCGTACTCGTGCATGTAGCGGGTGGCGAACATGGCCACCCAGGAGGCCGGCGTGACCAATCCGAACGGGGAGCTCCACGAGAAGCTGACCTCAGACGCCTCGGCGCCGGCGGGCCGGTCTTGCACCCCGGCCCCGAAGCGGTGCCAGGAGCGCTCGTTGAAGGCCCGATAACACAGCACGTAGTCGGCGGCGCCGGAGTAGATGGCCTGGCAGGCCACCGCGACCACCCCGCAGGCCGCCCCGCCCCCATGATGGACCATGGAAAAATGGGTCAGCTCGTCGATCCCTAGATTGCGGGCCACCTCGATCTCGGGATTCTGCTCGGCCGAGTAGGTCACCATGCCGTTGACCTTCTCGGGGGGAAGACCGGCGTCCTCGCAGGCGGCCAGGCAGGCTTCCACTGCCTGGTCCATCGGGGTTCGGCCCGAGTCTTTGGTGAACGGGGTGGCGCCGATCCCGGCGATGGCGCTGTGGTAGGCGTAGTTCAGGCTCATGGTGCTCTCCTACTTGCGGGCCAAGGCCAGTTCGACGGTTCCGGTCACATGCGGTCCCCGGCTGTTCTGACCTCGAAACGACACTTCGACGATGTCTTCGTCATCGGACTCCCGCTTGGCGGTGACCGATCCCGACATGGTCATGCAGTCGTAGGGGTAGTTGGGAGCGCCCAGGCGGATCTTCAGGTTCTTGAACACGGCATCGGGGCCGGCCCAATCGCTGATATAGCGGGCCGAGAGGCCGCTGGAGGTCAGGATGTTCATGAAGATGTCCTCGGAGCCCTTCTTGAGGGCCATGTCCCGGTTGTGGTGGACGTCTTGGTAGTCGCGTGAGGCGATGGCAGTGGAAACGATAAGGGTGGGGGTGAGGGGAATCGGGCACAGCGGTAGTTCGTCGCCCACGCTCACCTCATCAAAGGTCAGCGTGGATGGGTTGCGTGGGGCGCGGGCGGGCCGGAATACCGGAATGCTCACATCCTCGTGGGTCTGCATGTGCCAGGCCTGAAGCGGCATGCCCACCTTGAGCTGATCGGCGTCGCAGTCGGTGATGTTAGTGACGAGGCGGACGCCCTCTTCCAGTTCCACCAGCCCGATGTTGAGGGGGTAGTCGAATGACGGGACCCGGGGGTGGTGGGACACGACGTAGGAGTACAGCGTGCCCTTGCCGGACGCCACGACGTAGCCCATGTCGGTGGACCCGCAGGCGGGGCAGCGGGTGCCGGGCGGGTGCTGGAGGTACCCGCAGTTGAGGCACTTTTGGATGCGCAGCTCCCCGACCCGGCTGCCCTGCCAGAAGAAGTCGGTGTCCTGGTTGCGGCTGGGGCGGGGGCGCGGCGGGCGCTCGTTGGAGGTGTCATCTCCTGAACTGGCGGTGCGGCCGGTGCCCGGGCGGAACTTGAGGATGCGGAAGAACATGGATCCGACGTGTCCGCCGTTCTGGTCGAGGTACTCGGTCTCGGTGGTGACGAAGTGGCCGATGCCCAGCGCGGTCTGCTTCTCTTCCGACACGTCCACCAGCTTGACGGTGCCGGTGAGGTGGTCGCCGAGCTTGAGGTAGCGGTGGTAAACGTGCTCGGAGTTGGTGGCCACCACGCCGACGTAGCCCGCTTTGTCCAACATTGCGTACACGCCGGAAGCGGGGTCTTTCGGGTCGTTGACCCTCGGGACCAGGCCGATCATGGTCCATGCGTTGAGCATGGCGGGTGGGGCGACCACTTCGCCGTGAGGCCCTTGGCTGGCCGCGTCGGGTTCGGTGTAGAGGGGGTTGGCGTCCTCCATGGCATCGCACCAGTGGCGGATCATGGGTTGGTTGACCGGGTCGCGGGCGACTGTCGGGGTGCCGGTGCTCCCAACCTCTCGGCGCAGCTTGGCGACGAACGCTTCCTTCTGCTCGTCGGTCATCTCATCGCTCATACGCATCCCCTTCGACCGCAGCGGACGTTATCGCGGCTGGCATTGAGGGCAGAAAGTCAGTGTGCGGGCATCGTAGGTTCGGTGTTGCAGCGGGACGGAGCAGCGCAGGCAGGGCTGGCCCGAGCGGCCGTAGCAGGCCAAGGCGTGCTGGTGGCTGCCCTGTTCGCCGTCGGCGTTGCGGTAGTCCCGCAACGTTGTGCCGCCGTCGGCCAGCCCGGCTTCCAGCACCTGCACCAGGGCGGCGTGGAGCCTCGATGCTGCTGCTCGGCTGATCTGGCGCTTGGCCGGGTGGACGCCGGCAATCCACAAGGCCTCGGTGCCGTAGATGTTGCCGACGCCGGCCACCGGGCGTTGGCTGAGGAGCTGGGTGGGGATGCGGCGGCGGCTCTTGCGGAGGGCTTGGTAGAAGCCCTCCGCGGTGAAGTCGGGGCTGAGGGCGTCGGGGCCCTGGGCGGCCAGGGTGGGAATGGTGTCGTATTCGCCAGCGGAAACGCAGCGGATGCGGCCGAAACGGCGGACGTCTCGGTAGACGAGAACCTCATCGCCGTTGAGCTGCCACCAGGCCCGGATGTAGGGGTCGTCGGTGACTTCGGGAGCAAGCGCCAGCGAGCCGGTCATGCCCAAGTGGATGATGAGCTCCCACCCGTCGTCCAGGCTGGTGATCAGGTACTTGCCCTTGCGGCTGAGTGCTTGGATCGTGGCGCCGATGGCGTCTCTGGCGGGCGTGAACTTCTCTGACTCGTGGGAGTGGGCATCTTGGATGCGACGGCCTTGGAGTCGGGGGGCCAGTTGACGGCGGATGGTTTCGACTTCGGGCAGCTCGGGCACAGGTCAGCGGGATTTGAGCGCGGCGCGGGCGATTTCCAGGTCGTTGGGGTTGGTGACGCCGATCCAGGTCTCTTCGGTGGCAACCACCCGGACGGTGAGATCCCCCTTCTCCATTTGGGCGGCGACGGCGTCGGGGAGGAGGTATTCGGCCGAGGGGCTGTCGCGGTGCTCTTCGAGGAATCGGCTGAAGCCGTTTGCGAGGTCATCGAGGAACCCGGGGGAGAAGGCCCACAGGTTCATGGACACGATGGTGTCCTTCGGGAAGGCGTTGTCGGCTCGGGAGATTCCCTCACGCTCCACGATGGCGGTGAGGCAGTCGCCGTCAACCTGGCAAATGCCGCGAGTAACGGTCCCCTCAGCCGGCAAAGTGTGGTGCAGTCGGTAGCCGCACAGCCAGGCCTCGTCGTTGGCCATCCCATAGATGGCGTGGGCCAGAGCGGCGTAGGCGGCGGGGCCGTAGTAGTCGTCGGCATTGCACACCATGAACGGCCCGGCCACCGCCTGTGCCGCCGACAGCACGGCGTGGGCGGTGCCCCACGGCTTGGGCCGCGCTGGGCCGTGCTCGTCTTGGCGCACGTAGGCCACATTGAGATCGGCGGGCAGTCCGCCGCGAGCCTCGAAATGGCGCTTCACGTCGGCTTCGATATCACTTCGCACGATGAGCACCACGCGGTTGGCGCCCGCGGTTCGGGCGTCGGCGATGGCGAAATCCAAGAACGCCTCGCCGTTGGGTCCCACCTGGGCCAGCTGCTTGGTGCCGCCGAATCGCGACCCCAGCCCCGCAGCCATCACCACCAACGTGAACATCGCTCCTCTTCCTATCAGGCCGCAGTGTCGGCCAGCCTCCGGTGGACTTCATCTTGGGCTGCGGCGAGCCTGTCGCCAGCGATGACAACCTCTGTCGCCTCCTGGCCTTGGCGGGCGAACACCAGCACACAGCGGTTCACCTTTTCGCCCACTGCCTGCTCCACCGCAAGGGAATAGGCCGCCAACTGAAGCTGGTAGCGGTCCACTTTGGCTTCTAGGACATCGTCATCGTGGATGTCGTCGGTCTTGTAGTCCACCACCACCAGGCCCTCTGGAGCCCGGTACAGCAGGTCGATATATCCCTCCACCACGGTGTCATCCACCGGGGCGGCCACGAACAGCTCTTTCCAATGGTTGTTGGCGGCGGCTTCTCGCACGGTCTCGGAATCCAAGGCCGATTGGGCAAGGGCGCGGACGGTTCTGGTGTGCTGTGAGATGCCCTCGGCCTCGGCTTGGGCCGCGGCCACCGGGCCGAGGCTGTCGGGATCGGCGTCCAATTCCACCGTTTGCAGCACACCGTGGACCGCGCTGCCGATCTTGGTACCAGCCCGGCCTTTGCACCACGGCGACCGTCCGTCGTCCCCGTCAGTTGACCCGTCCTTAGCCAAGCCGGGGAGTTGGTCGACATCCTCATCTTCGGTCTCGATCCAGGCGATTCTTGAGGCGCTCATGGTTGACGGCCTTTTCGCGTCGGCCATGAATGCTCCGCGCTCGCTCTTCCAGTCTGTCAACGTTGCCATGACCGGTGGGTCAGACCCCTCAGAGGTCGTTGGCTCGGGTGCCTCATCTGCTTCGGGCAGCACGTCTTCCTCGGGCGGGGACATCGCCTCGGGCAGCCATTCTGCTTCGGGCAGCCAGGCGGCGTTGTCCACCACCATCTCAGCCATTGACGGCATGGCGGTGCTGTTCTCGCTTCGCCCCATGCGATGGGCCGACACCACCAGGTGGTCCATGGCTCGGGTGAGGGCCACGTAGAGCAGACGCACCCGCTCGGCGTGCTCCATCTCCTCCTCATGGTCTTGATGGTCGGCGAACGACTTCGTCCGCAGAAGGTTGCTGAAGCGCACGCCGAAGCCGCCTTCATCAGGCCACACCATCTGAGCCGACATAGGCCGGCTCCGGGCGTAGGTCCCCGACAGGATCACAATGGGGAATTCCCGGCCCTTGGCGGCGTGGATGGTGGTGATGCGCACCGCGTCGTCGTCGGTCTCCGACAAGATGACGTCGGACTCTCGGGTCTGCTCACCGATCTTTCGTTCCACCCAAGCAACGAACTCCCGTAATCCCCGTCCGCCCGACTCCTCGAACTGGCGAGCCTGGTCCACAACCACGTCGAGGCTGCGCCACACATCCCGAGCACGGTGCTGGCCGAAGCAGCTCGACTCCATCAGCCGTCGCTCCCGCACGATGCGCTCGAGAATCTGGCTGGGATTCAGCCAGCGCGCCTTGGCATGCAGTTCGGCCAGCCACGACATGGCCTCGCCAACCGGGTGATCGCTGGGAAGGTGTTGGGGCCTAACCGCCGTGTAGTTCCACTGGCCCCGATAGGCCACCTTGTAGGTGAAGAGGTCGTCGTCGCCGCAACCGAAGGCAGGGGATCGCAGGGCATTGAGCAGGGCCACCTCGTCGGTGGGATCGGCTAGCGCTCTCACCGCTGCCATCACCTCTCGGATGATCTGGCTGGTCCAGATCAGCGAGCCGGCCTCGATCCGGTAGGGAATGCCATGGCCCCCCAACGCCTGTTCGAGCTGGGGGAGCGAGGTGCGAGTGGGCAGGAGGATACAGATGTCCTCCAGCCGGGCCGGTCGCCAGCGTTGGCGTTCTTCACCGTCCAAGCCGTCGCCCACCGACCAGCCTTGGCCCACCGCGGTCAAGATGGCCTGGGCCACCTCTTGGGCTTCCGCTTCTCGCAGGCCGCGGGTACCGGCTGTTTTGGGATGCTCCCGGTTGAGCACCGCCACCGCAGGTCCATTCGGAGCTTGCTTCCGAACGGGCTCGAGAGCCTGATAGTTGGGCTGGACGTGCTGCTCCGAGGGGCTGGGTGGGGCCATGAACCCCTTGAACAGGGCATTGATCCAATCCAGGATGGGCTCGACCGACCGGAAATTGCGGGTGAGCGACTTTCGATCCACAGTCCGGGCTTGACCTGCTTGGGTGTAGAGGGCGATGTCGGCTCGGCGGAACCGGTAGATCGACTGCTTGGGATCGCCCACGAAGAAGAGCCGCCCCGCCTCGTCGTGCAACTCGGACCAGTGTCGGTGGTCGCCAGAGGGCGTGGCGATGAGCTTGGCCACCTCGATTTGGATGGGGTCGGTGTCTTGGAACTCGTCGAGCAGCAGGCGCTGGTAGCGCCCGGCCAGTGCCCATCTGACCTCCTGGCCGTGCTGGGGGTGCCGCAGCAAGTCTCGGGCCAGAACCAGCAGATCGTGATACTCCAACACCCCCAGGCGACGACGGTCTTCGGCGGCTTCAAGGGTGAATGCCGCCAGCACGAGGGTCAGGCGCTCGATCAGGACATCAGCCACATACGCTCGGAGGTCTTTGATGGCGTCGCCCAGCTCTCGCAGCTGGGCGGCCACCTCCCGCAATGGTGGATCATCGCTCTCCTCATCGGGCCAGTTGCCCTTCTGGCCCGACCTTGTGAAGCTCAGCCCGGGAACAAACAGCAAACGCAAGATCTGGTCGTGGTCACCCGCCGCCCCCCGCAGCAGCTTGGCCCGCTCGGCGATGGCGTGGAGCTTGGGCAGCATTCGGTCGGAGGGGTCCGTGCAGTGCATCGACAGGGCGGCTACCTCGTCGAACCAGATGGGGAACCCGCTGACGTCGGGAAGGCCGATCGGCCCGGTGGGAGGCGGCTGCTTCTTCATTTCCCGGGCGACCAAGTCCCAGTTGCTGTCGAGGATTCGAGCCAGATCCCGGAGATGGCCCATGTTGAGGCCCAGGATTCGGGCCAGAACCAGGGCGTGCTCCTGCTCGGAGCTGTGCAGCAGCCGGCTCTGGAACTCCACCCAGCGGTCTTCGAACGCCTCGGTTGGACTGACCTCTAGGCGGGGGGGCAATCCGGCCTCGATGGCGTGCTGGGACAAGATGCGCAACGCGAACCCGTGAAGGGTGGTGATGGCCGCCCCGTCGAGCTGGTCGAGGGCTTCGGGGTGGTCGCCCGACTCGGAGAGCTTCTCGCGCAGGCGATTCTTCAGCTCGGCGGCAGCCTTCTCGGTGAAGGTGATGGCCGCGATGTTCTCCATGGCCACTCCGGTGTCGAGCAGGGATTTCACCCGGGCTACCAGCGCGGTGGTCTTGCCCGACCCGGCCCCGGCCTCCACGAACAGGGTCGAGTTGAGTTCGTCCTGAATGGCCTGTCGGTCGGCTTGGTCGCTGTTAATGGGCGCCATGGTCACTCCGCCTCGAACTCGAATCCATGGGGTGCCTCGGCCAAGTGCCGATATCTGGCCAATTCGACTCGATCCTGCATCTTCTCCCAAGCCCGGCGGCGCTCTTGGGTGCCGAGCCTGTCGGCATTGCAGTAGTCGCAGTACTGGCTGAATGGTCCCTCAGTGCGGTCTGGTTGGGGCCGGTCGCAGAACACCCCGCCTTCGATTCCGTCGGCGATGGTGTCCACCACCGTGCGGAAGCGGTCCATCACCCGGGGGTTCAGCCCGTAGCCGTAGGCCTTGAACTGCTGGTCGCTGGTGACGAACCAATACTGGGATGTAACTGGGGCAGCGGGGTCGTCGATGTGGGCTTGGGCGGCCAACGCGTACACCGGAAGCTGGAGCCGGGTGCCCCGCAGGACGGGGTCAAAGTTCCGGCTGCCCTCGTCCAAGTCTTTGTAGGGGTCGGATTTGCCGGTCTTGTAGTCGGTGACCAGCAGCGTGTTGCCCCCGCCTCGGTCCACCCGGTCGGCCCGACCTCGGAACCGCACTGTCCGGCCGCTTGGCAGTGGGACGGCCACCGCATCCAAATCGCCGTCGGGCATACCGAAGGCCAGCTCGCTGGCGGCGGCGGTCACGCCATGGAGGCGGCGCTGGTTGTCGTCTTCCGACAAGAAGCGCTCCAAGTCGGTCATGATCCGGCGCCGGTCGTGATGCCAGAACACCGGGGTGCCGGTGAGCCCTTGGGCTTCGGCCTGGTCGCACAACTCCGTTCCGATCTCGAGGAGGCGGTGGCGCTGCTGCTCGCTCCACGGCCGGCCAGGGGGCGGCACATGGCCAGTCTCGAGCTGCTCGCGCACAAATACGTCCAGGGCGTCGTGGATCAGCGAGCCCTTCTCCAACGCTGAGATCTGGAGCAGCTCCTCGGGCTGCTCGAACGTCTGCACCCGCAGAACGTGCTGGAAGAAAAAGCGCATCGGGCAGTCGGCCCACGCTTCCAGCCTGGTGGGCGACACCACGTCTTCGGTCAGGTCGGCGACTTCGAGGCCGGACAAGTTGCCGTCGAAGCGGGTGAACTGATCGGAGGCCCGGGCGGCTACCAACTCGGCCCCCCGGGCTAGAACCGGGTCGTCGTCGGGCAGCACGTCGTCGGATCGACCCGGCTGCCCGAGGGCCTTCAGCCGGAACTCTTGGGGGGTGGGCGGGAACTCGGCTTGGAGCACTCTGCCCGACAGGGAGGGGACGTGCTCGAACCAGTCGGCGGCTTCCTCGTCGGCCAGGCTCTCCAGGTTGGTGCTGTCCACGGTGCGCCCTGCCAGCGCGGTGGCGGTGTCGAGCAGCCAACGCGACGGGTGCTGTTCACACGCCCGGCGGGCGTCGCCTCGGGCGTACACCAAGGTGCTGATCTCGGCTGAGGCCAGCGCGGCCAGAAAGTTGTGGTGCTGATCGTCCATCCGATCAGAGAGCAGGGTGAGATCATCGCCGGCGGCCTTGCGCTCCCGGTCGGGCAGCAGCGGATCGTCGGAGGGGCTGTGGGGGAATGTCCCTTCGGCCATACCGATCACAATCACTCGATCCAGATCCATCCCCAGCGAGGCGCCGATGTCCTCGGTGAGAACCCCGTGGCCCACTCTGCCGACACGCCCGGTGGGTGAGCCCAACTCCGAGACCAGGGTGTGCCGGAACGTGGCCGGTCGGGGACGGGGGTCGATCGCGTCCAGGCTTGCCAGGCGGTCGAGGATCCCCTCGATCTTGCTGGCGGCCTCCTGCTCGGACTCGGGCCAGAGCTGTCGTGCTTCCTCAGCACCGAGATAGGAGTTGATCAGCTCCTTGATCCACCCGCACCAGTCATTCCAGGTGGCCGGTTCCGGCTCAGGAGACAAGTCGCCGATGAGTCGGGCCATGAACCGGGCCAGAGACTCGGCATGGTTGGCCTCTCGTCGGCGCCTCTCAACCCGTCCGTCGGCTCGGTCGGGATCGCTCTGTTCTAGCTGGGCGGCCTTATGCTGATCGTCGGCGTATCGGTAGAGCCGCCTCTCCCACTGCTCGGCACCCCGAGCCACTCCGGCCTGGCGCGACACCCGCTCCCACGCCATCACCAGGTCGGTGGCCAGCGAGGGCTGCTCCTTTGTGGCCGGTTTAGGTGGCACGGTGGCCGATGCCACCGACAGCAGGGCGAACACCTCGTCTCGGCGGAAGTCCCGGCTCTCCAGGTTCAGCAGGGCGATGAGCCCTCGGCCGACCAGGGAGTCGGCCAGGGTACGCCCGCTGGGGCCGTTGTATGCGATGCCCGCGGACTCGAAGTGATCGTGAAGCTGGCGGATCACCGGTCCGCCACCGCCGCACAGCACGGCAATCCGGCTTAGGGGGATGCCGTCTCGTGCCGCATGCACCACCTCTCGCACCGCAACCCGGACTTCCTCGTCGGCGCTGGCCGTGCTGATGATCTGCTGGCCATGGGGCGGGCTGATCTCGGGCACAGAGCCGAAGCTGGCCCCCATTCGGTCGATCGACTCCGCCACAGCACCATTGGCCCTCTCATTTCCGGTGAGACCGGCGATCACCGCCACTTGGGTTGCCTCAGACAAAGCGGCGATCATCAGCCCCTGAGATCGAGTGATCCTCTGGGGCAGGTGGATGATCACCGGGCCGAACTCTTGAAGGATGTCGCTGAACGATCCCGACTCCAACGCGCTGACGGCCAGCTCGCTCAGATCGTGGCCGTCGTACCACTTCGACTTCAGCCCGTCTCCGACTTGGCGGCAGATACGGACCACATCATTGGCTCGGTGGCTTTGCGACGCCAGCGTGTCGAGCTGATCTTGCGACAGCTCCCGCAAGTCGCGGTAAGACCGCGCCAAGGCCTGCTCGGTGGCGGGGTGCAGGGCCGACCTGCGGAACAGGCCGGGATCGGAATTCAACACGCTGCGCACGGTGGCGCTTAGCACCGGACCAGAAAGCGGTGTGCGCTCAAACTCCACCGCCATCTGCCGACCGGCCAAGCGCTCGGCCAGGTCGAACAGCTTCAGAAAGTTCACCGCGGCAATCCCCCGGCCCTTGCCCGCCAACGCCCGTCGAACCGCCAACCCAGCGATATTGGTGGGCACCACCACGGTGACCGGCGCCAATGGGTCGCCGTTCTTCAGCGCGGCGATCTGCTCGCCCAACCGCTCAGTAGCGGCCGCCCCATAGGGAGTGCAGATCACCTCGATGCTCACGGCCAAGACTCTAGAGACCCCCAGCGACTGTTCGTCAGGTCTGGTGCTTCAACGGGCGTCGATTTCCTGTCGGGGGTCGACCTCGACCACCCGAAATGGCGGTTGTCGGGTGTCGTGGCTGCGGGTAGGGTGCAGGTACCACGTGTGGGCGGTGTGTCGGTCCTCCTTTGAGATTTCTTGATAGGAGAGGCTGGATATGCTTGTGGAAGAAGCGAGGCGTTTGGCGTTGCTGAGCCGTTTGAGCGAGGTGCTGGGTGAGGAGGAGGCGAGAACGTTGATCGAGTGTCTGCCTCCTGTGCGCTGGGAACATCTCGCCACCAAAGACGATGTCAAGGCGAGCGAAGACCGGATTCGCACCGAGATGAACGGCAAATTCGCCCTGGTCGACGCAGAATTTGCCAGGGTTCACACCCGTATCGACGGACTAGAGCACAAGATGGACGCCGGATTCGAGAGCCTGAGAGGCGAGTTGGCGGAGGTCCGAGGCGAGGTCGCGGGGGTCCGAGGCGAGTTGGCGCTTCAGATGGCCAAGCTGACCCGGACGATGGTGTTCATCATGTCGGGGTTCATGTTGACTATCTGGGGCACGATGCTTGGCATCGGGCTGACGTAGCTGCCCTTCGGGTCAGTAGCGGGCTCCATCCGCAGCCGGTCAGATGGCTTCGGCGTACACGGCGTAGAGGGGGTCGCCGGGTGTGCCCGGGGGGATGCACTGCTTGATCACCGGCTCGGCCCATCCGTCGGCGGCTTCGAAATAACGGCGGACGATTTCTAGGTGTCCCTCGTCGTCGGCGTAGAGCCAGCCTCGAATGGCTTTGGTGGGGAAGCACCGATTGGAGAACGTGACCACGAACGGGCCGCCGGGGCGCAGCACGCGGGCCACGTCTGTAAACACCTCCACTGGTCTGGTGAGGTAGTCCACCGAGACGCAGCAGGTGACGGCGTCGAAGGAGTCGTCGTCGAAGGGGAGTCGCGGGGTGTCGTTGAGGTCGTGAATAAGCCATTCGTGGGCCAGGGGGTTGGCAGCCAGTTCGACTTCGTTCATTCCCAGGGCCACCAGCCGGTCTGGGGGGTGGGTGAAGTGTGAGATCCACGACGACATCAGATCAAGTACTTCTCCGGTGAGGCCCAACTCTCGGTACAGGGCACCGACGGCGGCGATGGCCTGGTCGTCTATGTGGGTGACCAGGCGGGGTGGTGAGTAGAAGAAGTGGTCGGGGCTGGGATCAGCCCGATCGAAGAAGCCCGGTGGGAACACGAGGTGCTGAGCGTAGACGCACAATGCGCAGCAGGTGATGGAGGGGCTTAGCCTGGGCGGGTGAGCGAGTTGGACCGTGAGCTGCTGGCGTGGGTGGAAGAGTGCTGCGGCCAGGCGGTTGCTGATGCGGTTCGCATTCCGGGGGGAGCTTCCCGCCAGGCGTGGGTGGTGACGCTGGATGACGGGGGGCAGCGGTTCTTGCGGATGGATGCAGGAACCTCGGCGCTCTCCGCGGTGGGCTATGACCTGACCCGAGAGGCTCGGGCTTATCAGTGGCTAACCGACAAGCCGGTGCGAGCGGCCGAATTCTGCGGTCTTAGCCCCGACGGGCGGGCGCTGCTGTTGGACTTTGTAGAGGGAGCGCCTGGCCCGCTGAACGAACCCGACCTAGCCAGGGATTTCATGGGTCAGGTCAATGCCCTTCATGCTCTTGAGCCGCCCGACGATCTGGCCCATGACGATCTAGAGGTGTGGACCCGGCTCTATCGGGAGCACTGCCCTGAGCCCGATCCGCTGATCGAACTGGGGTTACGCCAACTGGCTGAGATGGCGCCCGGGCCGCCGGAGCGGGCAGTGCTGGTCCACGGTGATCTGGGACCGGGAAATGTGCTGCACGACGGCCGTCGAGTAACCGGGCTGTGTGATTGGGAGTTGGCCCATGTGGGCGATCCCATGGAGGATCTGGCCTGGATCACGGTGCGGGCCATGCTCACCCCGTTTGTGGACATCAACACTGCGTTCGAGTGGTACGACGGCCCGGTGGATGCCGAGCGGGTGCGCTACTGGCAGCTGGCCTGCCAGGTCCGCAACCTCATCGGCCTGGGAGTGACCGGGGCGGCTGGCGGGGACATGGGCATGGGCAAGCTGTTTTCCACCCTCCACCGCCGGGTTACCGCGGAGCTCTTGTGCGAGATCCTCGGAGTGGTGCCGGAGCCCGTTGAGGTGCCCGAGCCGGCCGACACCGAGGCCAGCGCGGTCTACGAAGCCGTGCTCGACGACATGCGTACGGTGATCGCCCCCGTGTTAGAGGGGTACGCCGCGGCCCGGGCCAAATCGGTGGCCCGGCTGGTGCGCTATCTGGACATGGTGGATCGCATCGGCCCGGTGCTCGCCGACCAAGACCGAGCTGACCGGGACCGCTTCGACATGGGTGACGACGGCGAGGCCGCCCACTATTGGGCTCGGGCCACCCAACGGGAAGAGGCGCTCATGCGCCCGGCCATGGGCCGACTCGCCGGAACCCGGTTGGCTCGGATCTAGTCGACGGCCTTTTCGGCTTGGGCGATCCGTTCGAGGGCGGGGGCATCGGATCGCAGCTTGCCGATCTTGTCGCGGTGGAGCACCTCGGCGGTGCCCTCAGGGCATTGGGCGACGAAGGGGCACCAGCCGCACAGCGGGCCGGCAGAGGCTTCGAACTCTTGGGAGATGCAACTCTCCATGATGGCCAGCCAGGTGGTCCGCAGCTCGTCGACGGCCTCGGTGAGGTTCTCGTCGGTGACTTCCACCTCCACCGCCTTTTGGCCCAGGTAGAGAAGCTGTGCCTTGGCTGGTTTGCGGCCCTCCAGCTCAGTGAGCGCAGCGGCGTACAGCAGCATCTGGGTGGCGTAGCTGGATGAGAACCGCTCGGAGGGGGCCTTGCCCGACTTGTAGTCGGTAACCACCAAACCGTCGTCGGTCTGATCAACCCGGTCGATGATGCCCCGGAACGGAACCCCGTTGATCTCCACTCTCACGTCCTGCTCGGTGGAGGCGACCGTCACCTCGCGGGGGTCTTCCAGATCCCACAGCCCTTCGATGGCCTTCCAGCCGTTCCACCGAAATTTCAGGCTGGCTTCATCGTCTAGATCCAGTCCCTGGTAATCCCGGCTGTTCTCCAACTTGGGCCACAGCTCGCGGGCCAATTCCTTGGCCCGGTCTACCGTGCGGTTCTCCACCGGCTCTTGCATCAGCTTCTCCAGCACCATGTGGGCAAAAGTGCCGGTGACCGCGGGCTCCCCAGGCGGGTCGGGCAGGCGGTCGACGTAGCGGAACTTCCAGCGCCGGGCGCACTCCCGATAAGACGACGCACTGGAGGGGGACAGGTGCTTGGGGACGTAGCGCTCCGGGATCTCCATGAGTTTGTCGCTGGCGGGTTCTGCGGCGGGTTCGGCCTGTTCGACGGGATCGGTCATGGTCATGTCTGTTTACCTGATTTCTCTCATGGCCGTCAGTAATCGAGGGCGTCGCGGTCAACCAGCTCGCTGTGGGCGATCAGGAAGTCCTTGCGGCGGCTCACATCCGATCCCATCAGGGTCTCGAACATCTCCTCGGCCTTCTTCACGTCGTCGAGGGTGAGCAGTCGCAGCGTGCGGGTTTCGGGGTCGAGGGCGCACTCGGCCAGCTCGTCGGTGTCCATCTCTCCCAGCCCCTTGAACCGGGACCACCGGATGTTCTCCGCCTTGCGGTTCCCCTTGGCCAGCTCGGCGGTGATCTCGTCCCGCTCGGCATCGGACCATGCCCGATGGGTCTGGTCGCCCACCTTGGCGGTGTACAGCGGGGGTTGGGCGGCGTACACCCTTTTTTCCTCCAGCATCGGGCGCATGAAGCGGTGGATGAGGGTGAGCAGCAGGCAGCGGATGTGGCTGCCGTCCACATCGGCGTCGCACAGGATCACGATGCGGCCGTATCGGGCTTTGTCGATGTCGAAGTCGTCGCCCGAGCCCGCCCCCATGGCGGTGAACAGGGCTTGGGCCTCGGCGTTGTCCAGCACCTGCTTCACCGACGACTTGGCCGCGTTCACCACCTTGCCCCGCAAGGGCAGAATGGCCATGTTCTCGGAGTTGCGTCCCGCCTTGGCCGGGCCGGCGGCCGAGTCGCCCTCTACCAGAATCAGCTCGGACTCCGGGCCGTGGACCCGGCAGTCGGCCAGCTTGTCGGGCATCCCGGTGGAGCCCAGAGATGCGGCCCGCCGCTTGTTCTCCAAGGTCTGGCGGGCCGACACCCGGCTCAGCACTGCATCGGCGATCTTTGATTGCAGGGCGGTCACGTGGCTCTTGGGGCCGGTTTGGAACCAGCTCTCCAACCCGTCTTTGAGCACGTTGTAGACGATGGACTGCACCGGCGGCGTGCCCAGCTCCTGCTTGGTCTGGCCCCGGAACTGCGGCTCGGGCAGGGTGACTTTGACCGCGGCCACCAAACCCTCCTGCACGTCTTCGCGCTGGGCCCGGTCGTTGCCCTGCTTGGCCAGGCGGGCCAGCTTCTTGGAGTCGGCCAGCAGGCTGTCGTTGACCGCCCGGGTCAAAGCCCGCTCGAAGCCGGTCAGATGGGTGCCGCCGTGGGGGGTGGGGATGGTGTTGACAAAGGTGACCACCTTTGTGTCGTAGTCCTTCACCCAGCGCATGGCGATGTCCACCTGGCACTGCCGGGTGACCACGGTCATGGCCCCGTCCACCGGCACCTTCTCCTCGAACTCCTCTTCTCCCGGGATGGAGATCACCTCGGTCACGGCCTCGGAGGCCGACAGGTAGCCCACCAGGTCGGCCAGTCCCCCGTGGGAGATCAAATCGACCGGTTCGTTGTCGTGGCTCCGGCGCTTGTCCTCCAGCCTGATCCGCAGTCCGGGCACCAAAAAGCAGGCCTGCTGGGCCCGCTGGCGGATGGCTTCGAAGTCCACCGCGGCGTCGGGGTCGAACATGTCGTGATCGGGCCAGAAGCGAATGCGGGTGCCGGTCTTTCGGGTGGAGCGGACCCGCCGCAGCTTGTGGCCCTTGACGAACTTGTCACCGTCGAATTGGCCGGCCTTCTGCTTGACGAACCAGAGCTGGCGTGTCGCGCCGTCGCGGTCCACCTCGGCCCGGAGCCGGGTGGACAGGGCGTTGACCACCGAAGCGCCCACTCCGTGCAAACCGCCGGATGCGCCGTACACCCCGCCGCCGAACTTGCCGCCGGAATGCAGCTCGGTGAGCACCACCTCAAGCGCCGACACCTTCTTGGTGGGATGGGGGTCGATCGGGATGCCCCGACCGTTGTCGGCCACCTCGATTGACCCGTCGGCGTGGAGGGTCACGTCGATGCGGGTGGCGAAGCCGGCCCCGGCCTCGTCCACCCCGTTGTCGATGAGCTCCCACACCAAGTGCATGAGGCCGTCGCTTCCGGTGCCCCCGATGTACATGCCGGGGCGCTTGCGGACGGCCTCCAGCCCCTCGAGGGTGACGATGTCGGAGGCCTCGTAGCTGCCGTTGCCGTTTCCCCCGTTGTGAGGGGTGAACAGGTCGGCGTTCTTGCTGCGGGAACGGGTGGTCTTAGTCACCATCGGGGCATCCCCACGCTCAAGACCACCGCGTGGTCGGCGTCACCGTTCTCCAAGGGAAATGGCACCGGGGCCTTGGCCGGCTTGCCGTTGTCGTCCACTTCGGCCAGAAGATCGGCGGCCGGGGCGATCACGGCCATGGCCAGCGGCTCCCCCCCGCCCAACTGGGTGCCCACCCCGTCGCGCCCGGTGGCCGGGATGTCGGTTACCGGGGTGATGGCCACCGAGCCGTCTTTGCCCACCATGATCACGGCCTCGTCGCCAACCGCACCGGCGGCGGCGATGACCCGATCGCCGTTCTTGAGCTTCATGCCCCTGACCCCCGATGCCCCCCGCCCCTGGACGGAGACCGATTCGATCGGGGCCCGCAGAGCCCGACCGTGGGCGCTCACCAACACCATCTCGGCGGCCTCCGGCGCACAGAAGGCGGCCTCCACCTTGTCGTTGGGCTTCAGCTTGATCACCTGCTTGGCCGCCCGGCCCTTGTCGGCGTCAGACAGGTCCACACGCTTGACCGTGCCGCCTGCGGTGACCAGGGTCAGCGGATCACTGCCGGGCAGCACCAGCGTGAGCACCGCCTCGCTGCGAATTGTTCCGAACACCTCGGAAGCTCCCGCACCCCGGCTGCGGCCCGACACCTCGGGAATGGCTGAAACCGACGAGGCGATCACCCGACCGGCCGAGGTCACGGCCAGCACGGTGTCGCCGAGGTCGGCCTCCACCGATGCGGTCAACAGGTCGTGGCGCCCGAACTGCGATCGCCGCCGCCCCCCGACCGACGCCCGGCCCACGACGCCGGTGGTGGACAGGGTGACCACGCACGGCCCCTCGGCTTTGGGGGTCAGCTCCTCTACCGGAGTGGCCTCGTACACCGGGGCGTCTTGGTGGGCCACGATCTCAGTTCGGCGATCCTGCCCGAACTGCTCCACCAACTCGTCCAGCTCCTTCAGCACCACCGTGCGCTGGCGCTGATCAGAGCCCAGCAGCTTCTCCAACTCGTCGATCAGGGCGATCAGCTCGTCGCGCTCGTCGATGATCTTCTGCTTCTCCAGCGCGGTGAGCCGCCGCAGCTGCATGTCCAGGATGTGGGCGGCCTGGACCTCGGTCAGATCCAAGGCGTCTTGCAAGCGCTGTCGGGCCTCGGCGGCGTCGTCGGACCCCCGGATGATGGCAACCACCTCATCGATGTTGTCCAAGGCGGTTATCAGCCCCTCCAGGATGTGGTGGCGGTCGCGGGCGCGGCCCAGGCGATACCGGGTGCGCCGCACCACCACGTTCAGGCGGTGGTCGATGTAGTGGCGGCACAGGTCGTAGAGGCCCACGGTGGTGGGCACCCCGTTCACCAGCACCACGTTGTTCACCGCGAAGGTCTCCTCCAGCGGGGTGAGCCGGAACAGGTCGTAGTACAGCTTCTCGGGCTCCACATGGGGCTCGCACTCGATGAGGATGCGCAGGCCGTGGTGGCGGTCGGAGAGATTGCGGGCATCGTGGATGCCGGGCAGCTTGCCGTCGACGATCAGGTCGTTGATACGCTTCACCACCTTCTCGGGGCCGACCATGTAGGGGAGCTCGGTCACCTCGATGCCCTTGCGGCTGCGGGTGAGCTTCACCGGCGCCATCTTGGCCTGGAGGCGGATCGAGCCCCGTCCGCTCTCGCAGATCTGGCGCAGCCCGCCCTCCTCGGAGTCGATGGCCATCCCCCCGGAGGGGAAGTCGGGACCGGGCAGCGCCTTGAGCAACTGGTCGATGGTGGGCTTGGGCCGGCGCTTGGTCATCACCAGCCTGATGACCTCGGCCACCTCCCGCAGGTTGTGGGGGGCCATGTTGGTGGCCATGCCCACCGCGATGCCGGTGGTGCCGTTCACCAAGAGGTTGGGCAGTCGCCCCGGCAGGCACTCGGGCTCGGTGCTGTCGCCGTCATAGGTGGGCCGGTGGTCCACGGTGTCCTCGTCGATCTCGGCCAGCATCTCCATGGCCGCGTCGGCTAGGCGGCACTCGGTGTAGCGGGGAGCGGCCGGGGGGTCGTCGAGGGTGCCGAAGTTGCCGTGGGGGTCGATCAGGGCGATGGGCCGGGAGAACTCCTGGGCCAGCCGCACGAGGGCGTCGTAGATGGCGGCATCGCCATGAGGGTGGTACTTGCCCATGGTGTCGCCCACCACCCGGGCGCTCTTGCGATGGGGTCCGTCGGGTCGGATCCCCATGTTGAGCATGGAGTAGAGGATGCGGCGCTGTACCGGCTTCAGCCCGTCGCGGGCATCGGGGATGGCCCGGGAGGTGATGACCGATAGTGAGTAGGCCAGAAACGACTCCGACATCTCCTCGTCCACCGGGACAGGCACGATCTCGCGGGCGAAATCGACATCGGTGTCGGGGTTGTTTATTTCGGCGTCGAACAGGGTCTTTGATCGCTGGGGCATGATTGCCTTAACGGGTTTTCGTAGGGGGAAGTTGGAGTGGGCGAGGCCCAATTAGACGGTACCCGTCCTGGGTGACAGTTGAGCGGAAATCGGCAGCTTACAGTCAGATTTTCGGTACCCGAGCGCGGCTGAGGCGCACCGTTTGGCCGAAGGAGCGGAGAGCGGCCCGCAACGCCCGCCAACCGAGGATCGACACCACACCGGTAGTGCGGTCTCGGTGAGGCACCGGCACCTCGGCCAGGCGGGCCCCGGATCGGGCCAGCATGCCCGACAGCACCACGTTGGGGGCGAAGGTGTCGTCGGGAATGGGGGCCAGCAGCGGGGCCAGGGCAGAAGAGCGCATCAGCCGGTAGGGACAGTTCACGTCGGCCAGACGGCAGCCGAATGCCGCCCGGGCGGTGAGACGGGCCGCCCGGGTGATGGCCCGCCGGCCCGCCGACTGGTTCCGGTTGGAGCGAATGCCGATCACCGCGTCCACATCGTGGCGAAGCCCCCATAGCTCGCCGAACGAAGCCGCCGGCATCTCGTCGTCGGAGTCGGTCTGGAACACCCACTCCGCGGTCACCGCTCCCCGCCGGTAGCCCCGCAGAATGGTGGGCCCGTGGCCGCTGTTGGGCTTGGCATCCACCACCAGCCTCCGATGGCGCTCAGCCACCGCCCGCAGAACCTGCTCGCTGGCGTCGGTGGCCCCGTCCACGATGGCGACGAGCTCGTAGTTGATCCCCAGCTCGTCGAGAACCTCCAGCCAGCTCTCGGCCACCGAGCCGACGATCTCCTCCTCGTTGTACACCGGCATAACCGCGCACAGATCAAGCCGGCCGGCCGCCTCGGCGCCGACCGCTCCGGTGTCGGTCACTCTTGGGTGCTCTGGGCCAGAAGCTGCGCTTCCTTCTCGGCGAGGATGGCGCCGCTCAGGTCGTAGCGGATGGCGGCGGTGTTGGGCTCCGGGCCGGCCCAACCGGGCAGCAGACCTCGCTCGTGGCAGAAGAACTGGGCCTCAACGTTGGTGCCGTTCAGCTCCCTAGCTTCGGGATCGGTGGCCAGCCACGCCGCCACCGCGCCGATCACATCGGCGGGCTGGCCGGTGTCCTCGAAGCCGAACTGGGCCATGTCTTGGGCGATGCGCTCGGTGGAGATGTAGCCCGGCTGCACATTGAAGGTGTTGATGCCCTGGGCGCCGTGCTCCGCGGCCAAGAACCCGGCCACCCGGTGAAAGGCACCCTTGCTGATGCCATAGCCCATGCCCCAGCCCCCGTCGCCCGCCGCCTCGGTGGGATCGGCGTAGCCCGAGGCCGAGGTGATGTTCACCAGGGTGCCGCTACCCCGCTCGATCATCTGGGGCAAAAGCGCCTTGATGAGCACCAGCGGGGCCAGGCAGTTGGCCTTCAGGTGGTGATCGAGCAGCTCGATCGGGGTGTCGAGCAGGCGGTCCATGTGGCCGGGCCCGATATAGCGCCCGTTGTTCACCACCACGTCCACTCGCCCCCACTGCTCCAACACCGTGGACGCCGCGGCCTCCAAAGAGTCGAAGTCCAACAAGTCGGCTGCCACGATCAGCGCATCGCCCCCGGCCTCTGCCACCAGCGCGGCAGTGGCCGACAGGCTGCCGGGCAGCGGCGAGGTGTCCGACCGCTTCACCGTGGACGAGTGCTCCCGCTGCTCGCCGTCGGTCACCGTGCGAGCCGACACCGCCACATCAAAGCCCGCCCGGGCCAAATGCACCGAGCAAGCCTTCCCAATCCCCCGGCTAGCCCCGGTCACAAACGCCACTGGTCGATCAGACATGACGCAGGTCCACGTCGTGCCAGTCGCTTTTTAGCTCTTCGGGTGGGGCGGGGAAGGCGCCGCGGGCCCATTGGGGGCGGGCGGTGCGGGCGGTGATGAGCCAGCGGTCGTCGAAGCGGGCCACGTCGTCACAGTAGTGCAGGCCCAAGATGAGATCGCCCACGTCTGAGTCCTCGGGGCGCATGTGGTAGGCCACCGCCCAAGTCTCGATGTGGCCCTCGTCGGCGCCCTCTTCCAGGTCGATGTACTGGTTGCCCATGAAGTGCTGCGTGGCCTCGAACTTGTGCAGTTCCTCCTCGGTCCAGTCGAGATAGGGGTCGAGGGGACCGGAGATGACCGTTCCGCTGATCTGGCAGTCGGGGTGGAAACTCGACCGAACCAGATCGAAGTCGATGCGGTCGATTCCCCGGGCATACCGCTGGGGAACCTCCTTGATCAGCTCCCGATCCTTAAGCCATCGCACTGTGGATTCAACGTCCATCTCGCCTCCTTCGACCTGCTCCGGCACATCCGGCGTCGCGCTACGGTTGCCCCCATGAAAGAGCTGATCTATCACCGGCTGTTCTACCCGGCACTGGAGCGGTACGCCAACAGAGAGGCGATCGTCGACGGCGCCTACCGGGCCAGCTTCGCCACCCACGGCGAGCGGGTCACCCGGCTGGCCAACGCCATGGGCAGCGAGCTCGGTGTGAAGAAGGGCGACCGGGTGGCCATCATGGCCCTCAACAGCGCCTCTTACCTGGAGCTGTACCACGCCTGCTATCTGGGCGCCGGGGTGGTGAACCCGCTGAATCTGCGCTTGGCCGGCCCCGAGCTGGACTACATCGTGCGGGACTCGGGCACCGAGGTGGCCTTTGTCGACGGCTTCTTCGCCGAGGCATTCGTCAAGGCCATGGAGGCCGCGGGCGACAGCCCCATCCGCAAGGTTGTGCTCATCGGCCCCGGCGACGTGCCCCACGACGTGGCCTACGAGGATCTGGTGGCCGCCGGCGACGACACCGTTCCCCCCGAGCCTGAGGAAGAAGACCCGGTGGTGCTCATGTACACCGGCGGCACCACCGGCCTGCCCAAGGGGGTGCTGCTCCAGCAGCGGGCCGAGATGCTCAACGTGTACCACGTGGCCATCGGGCTGGGGGGCACGAGAGACGACGACGTGTTCTTGAGCCAGACGCCGCTGTTCCACGCCGCGTCCATGGCCAGCTTGCTGGTGATTCCGGCCGCCGGCTCCAAGATGGTGACCATTCCCGCCTTCGATCCCGCCGGGGTGATGAACCTCATCGAGGCCGAGGGCATCACCCAGACGGTGATGGTGCCCACCATGATCGGTCTGTGCATCCAGCACCCCGAGTACCGGCCCGAGCGGCTGGCGTCGCTGCGGGAGCTGGTGTACGGCGCCTCGCCGATGCCCGAGGCCATCTCGAGCCATCTGCTGGAGCACCTGCCCGATGTGAACCTGCTCCAGGGCTACGGCATGACCGAATGCTCGTCGGTGCTCACGCTTCTCTCGGCTGAAGACCATGTGGCGGGCAGCCCCCGGCTGCGTTCGGTGGGCCGCTCGGTGCTCGGCGTGAACCTCTGCATCCAAGACGAAGACGGCAACGTGCTGCCCACCGGCGAGATCGGCGAGGTGTGCGCCCGGGGCGGCAACTACATGCAGGAGTACTGGAACAAGCCCGAGGCCACCGCCGAGGCGTTCCGGGACGGCTGGTACCACACCGGCGACGCCGGATACCTCGACGAGGAGGGCTACCTGTTCTTGGTGGACCGGGTGAAGGACATGATCGTGTCGGGCGGCGAGAACGTGTACTCCTCGGAGGTAGAGAGCGCCATCTCCACCCATCCCGGTGTGGCCCAGGTGGCGGTGATCGGCATTCCCGATTCCACCTGGGGCGAGGCCGTACACGCCGTGGTGGTGCCCACTCCGGGCCACGAGCTGACCGAGGAAGAGGTGTGCGAGCACGCCCGCCAGACCATCGCCGGGTACAAGGTGCCCAAGTCGGTGGAGTTCCGGGCGGAGCCGCTGCCCCTGTCGGGGGCCATGAAGGTGCTCAAGCGGGAGCTGCGGGCGCCGTACTGGGAAGGCCAGGACAAGGGCATCGGGTAGCCCCCAAATCAGTGGCCGGGGCCGCCACCAATCCGAGGGTGGCGCTGGGTAGGCTGCCCGTCATGCAGGTAGATATTCGTCATGCCCCAAGTTTCGCCGTCGCCCGGTGCACCCTCGGCGGGGGCGAGCAGGTCAAAGTCGAGGCCGGCGCCATGTCGGCCCATTCCTCGGGGATGTCGCTCGAGGCCAAGATGGAGGGCGGCGTGCTCAAGGGGCTCAAGCGCAGCGTGCTGGGCGGCGAGTCGCTGTTCGTTTCCACCTATACCGCTCCGGCAGAGGGAGGCTGGGTGGATGTGGCCGCCAAGCTGCCCGGCGACCTCCGGGTGATCGAGCTGGACGGCTCACAGGCTTGGATCATCGAGCGGGGCAACTGGCTGGCTTCTGACGCCTCGGTGGTGATGGACACCAAGTGGGGCGGCTTCAAGTCGCTGGTCGGCGGCGAGGGCGGTTTCATGGCCCACGCCGAGGGCACCGGCAACGTGGTGGTGGCCTCCTACGGGGCCATCGACGTGATCTCGCTGGCCCCGGGCGAGACGGTGGTGGTGGACACCAGCCACATGCTGGCCTTCCCCGACACCGTGAGCTACGAGCTGCGCCGAGCAGTGGAAGGCCGCTCGATCCAGTCGATGAAGTCGGGCGAGGGCTTCGTGTTCCACTTCACCGGTCCCGGCGACATCTTGACCCAGACCCGCAACCAGGCTCAGCTCATCGCCTGGATCAACACCGAGATCGGCTCTCGGGAGTAGTCCCGCAAAGCCCTCTGCTACCGCAGGCAGCAGTCGGCGGGGCAGGGAGCCGGCGGGGGAGCGAGCACCAGATCGGCGATCATCTCCACAAACGCGGGGTGGGTGCCGACAGTGGGAACCCGGGTAAAGCGCAGTCCCACCGCGTCGGCCCGCTGACGAGCCTCAATGTCGAGGTCGTAGATCACCTCCATGTGATCGGCCACAAAGCCGATCGGCGCCACGATCACCGCGGCGGCCCCTTCGGAGGCCAGCCGTTCGAGCTCGTCGCCAATGTCGGGCTCCAGCCACGGCACCTGGGGCGGGCCGCTGCGGCTCTGGTAGGCCAGGCGCCACTCGCTGGCTCCGGCGCGGGTTGCCACTCGGCGGCATGCCTCGTTGAGCTGGGCGACGTAGGGGGCGGTGGCGGCCATGGACTCGGGAATGCTGTGGGCGGTGAACACCACAGGTGCGGTCGGCTCGCCTTGGCGGGCCGCGGCCAGGCAGTCGGCCTTGGCCGACAGAAAACCCTCCTGGTCCCAAAATGGGGGCAGCTTGTGAATCACCGGTGCGTCGGGGCCGACCGCGGCTCGGGCTCCCTCGATGTCCTCGCTGTACTGGCGGCACCCGGAGTAGGAACCGAAGGCCGAGGTGACGAATCCCATCGCGCGGCTGATCCCGTCGTCGCGCATCTGGGCCACGGTGTCGGCCAGCATGGGCGACCAGTTCCGGTTGCCCCAGTACACGGGAAGCGCTGCCCCCCGTCGGGCCAGCTCATCGGACAGGGCGGCGATCAGGTCGCGGTTGTGCTGGTTGATGGGGCTGACCCCCCCGAACAGGTGGTAGTGCTCGGCCACTGCGGCCAAGCGCTTGTCGCTGATACCCCGCCCCCGGGTCACGTTGCGCAGAAACGGCATCACGTCGTCGGATCCCTCCGGCCCGCCGAACGACACCACCAAGACCGCGTCGATCTCTCGGGCCCCACCGGGTGGGCCGGCGTCGCTTGAGGGGCCAGGGTCGTTTGAATGGATCGTGGGCATAGTCGGTAGATTGAAGGCAGCCGAAAGGGCTTTTGCCGCCCCGCAGGGCAGTGCGGTAAACCCGTTTCGAGGGTAGCCGAACTTGGGAGAGGGTTTGCGGGCTAGAGAACGCAGTCGTTTAGCGGTGCTTCTTGTTGCACTGGCTGCCACCATGGCGGCCACTGGCGGCGTGGCATTCGGCCAAAGCGACAGCGGCGGCGAACGACCCCAGCCGGTGACGGTTCAGGCGGCCATGCCCCCATGGCGCGATCTGGAGCGAGCCCAGCAAGACCTGGAGGCGGCCATCAGCGCACGCGATACCTTGCAGGCCGCCCTAAACCGTACGATTGACGAACTGCATCTCGAACTGGGCCGACTGGAGAAACTCGACGACGTGGACACCGGCCGGGAACTGCTCGCCGAAGAGGCGGAGAAGCTGGTGGTACAGGAGTACATGGCGGGGGGCGACGTAGAGGACTTGGTGTTCATCCTGGGCGTTTCCGAGGCCACCGATGCACTGTGGCGGATCGCCCTGCTGTCGGAAGTGTCCGAAATGGTGGACGAGGCCATCGACGCAAAGGAGAACGTGCCGGGAGAGCGGGAGCGAACCGAGGCCCGCGCCCGGCGCCTCGACGGCGCCATCCCGTATCTCAACAGCCGCATCACCGAAGCGTCGCGGTCGATACAAGAGGCCGAATGGGTGGTGTACATCGCGGGGATCAACGACATGGCCGAGCGCGAGCGGGTCGAAAACGGGTTCATCGAGCCCACCGAACAGCACTGGTACAACCTCCGCTTCTGCGAGTCCACCGACAACTACCGGGCCGAAAGCGCCAACGGCCTGTTCTACGGGGCCTATCAGTTCGAGCCCCGGACGTGGCGAACGGTGGGCGGCGTGGGGAATCCGGCCCACGCGCCCCCCGAGGAGCAGGATGCCCGAGCCCGTCTGCTCTACGCCCGCAGGGGCGACCAGCCGTGGCCTCGGGACTTCTGCGGTCGGTGGCTCCCCCGCAACTAGGTTCGTTGGCCGATGAAGCTGTGTCCCCGCAACTAGGTTCGTTGGCCAATGAAGCTGTGGGTGGCGCTGCTGCTGGCCGACTGCGTGCTCGTGGGCGTCGGTCTCACCTATCTGACGGCGCTGAAGCTCCGCGTCGAGGAGCGGGTGGCCTACGGCGCGGTTATCGGGTTCATGGCGGTCACTATGGTGGGCTACGCCGCGGGCTGGGCGGCCGGTGGCCTGAGCGGCGGGGTGGTGGCCGGTGCAGCGCTGGTGGCCACGGCCATCTCGGTGGCCGGCTGGTGGACGGGCGTCAAACAGATCGGCATCGAGTGCCGGGACTTCCGCCGACGCCTGATGCGGCCCATCTCCCGCCCCGAGAATCCGGCCCCGCTGTTGATTCTGAGCGCCCCGGCCTGGGCGCTCACCGTGTGGATCTTGAGTCGGGCCTATGTGCCCGACGGCTCGGGAGGCGTGCTGGCCGGCCACCTCTCCTCGTGGACCGACTGGCAGGCCCACCTCACCTACGCCTCGTCGTTCGCCCACGCCGAGAACTTCCCCCCCGAGCTGCCCACTGCAATCGGGGTGGAGCGGCTGCCCTACCACTTCGGCATCGACTTCTTCGCCGCCATGCTCGACCGGGCCGGGTTGAGCGCCTTCGGCGGCCTGGAGGTTTCGTCGGGATATCTGGCCTTCGCCTTCGTGCCGGTGCTGTATCTGGCGGGGGTGAGGCTGTTCGCCAGCCGGGCAGTGGGAGTGCTCGCCGTGCTGGTGTTCACCCTGTTCGGGGGACTGGGATGGCTCCGGTTCTTCGGCGATGTGGCCGACCACGGCTGGGGCGCAGTCTGGAACCTGCCCACCGACTACACCCGCCACCACGCGGGCAACATCCTGATGGAGAACGCGGTCACCGGGAACCTCTTCCCCCAGCGCCCGACCCTGGCCGGGTTCTCCCTGCTGCTGATCGCCGTGGTGCTCATGCGAGAGGCCCACAAGACGGGCTCGCGTCGGCTGTTCGCCCTTGCCGGTGTGATGGTGGGCCTGATGCCCATATTCCACGTGTACTCCTTTGGGGTGGCGCTGGGGCTGGGCTTGATCTGGGCGGTGCTGGACCGCCGGTGGCAATGGCTGCTGTTCGCCATTCCGGCGGTGGCGTTCTCAGTGCCCGCGGCGTTGTGGATCGAGCCGCTGAACACCGAGATCGTGTGGGAGACATGGGTGGACGGCCCCTGGATGCAGCCCCCCGGCTATTCGGCCGACCAAGACAATCTGTTCATCTTCTGGTGGCGCAACACCGGAGTGTTCTTGGTGTTGATGCTGGCGGCCCAGCTTTGGAAGAACACGCTGCCCAAGGTGCTGCTGTGGGGGTCGATTCCGGTGTGGCTGTGGCTCATCGTGCCCAACTTCGTGCGGGTGGCGCCGTCGCATCCGTGGAACAACACCCACTGGTTCGTTCCGGTGATCCTGCTGGGGTCGCTGCTGGTGGCCGCGGTGCTGGTGAGGCTGGCCTCAATCGGCTGGCTCGGGGTGGCCGCGGCCGTGGTGCTGTTCTTCACCCTCACGTTTGCCGGCGCGCTGGACATCTGGAAGGCGGTGGACCCCGAGGTGAACGTGTGGCCCCACCCGATTGCCTCGGGCGACGGGGTGGCCGCGGGGGAATGGGCCCGGGACGAGACGCCGCCCGACAGCGTGTTTCTGATCGGATTCGAGCACACCCACCCGGTGCCCGCGCTCAGCGGGCGCCAGACGGTGGTGGGGTACGCCGGGTGGATCAACGACCTAGGGGTCACCGACTGGCACACCCGCCATCAGCAGGCCCGTACCATGTTGGGCGGTCTTGAGGGAACTGAGGAGCTGTTGAACACCTACGAAGTGGACTATGTGGTGGTGGGGCCCATTGAGCGCCGGGCCGGGGTCAGCGAGGTGTTCTGGGCGGCTCGGGGCGAGCTGGCGTTCTCCCAGGGCGAGTATGCGATCTACGAGGTCCGCTGAGCGGTGCGAGCCATAGTCCGCGAGCGTGCAGTGGCGCTGGAGAGCTGGCGCCCGATGGAGTTCTGGCGCCGCCGCCCGGAGACGGCGCTGGCCCTTGTTGTCGGCTCCATGGCGGTGGCCGGGCTGGTGCTGCGGCTGGTTGAGCTGGCCGAGCGGCCCCTCCACCACGACGAGAGCATCGACGCCTGGTACTCGTGGAAGTTCCTCAACAACAGCTACGAGGGGTACGACCCGGTGTACCACGGGCCGCTGCGGTTCTATCTGACCGCCGGGCTCTTCTGGGTGTTCTGGGAGTCGCCCACCACCGCCCGCATGGTGGCGGTTCTGGCCGGGGTGGGGATGATCGTTTTGCCGTGGTTCTTGCGCCGGTCGCTCGGCCCGGTGGTGACCCTGGTCGCCTGTGCGGTGCTGGCCTTCAGCCCCATCGCCCTGTACATGACCCGGCTGGGCCGGGAAGACTCCCTCACCGCGTTCATCACCCTGGCGATGATGGTGGTGATCGTGCGGTTCTTGGACCGGCCCCGGCTGCTGCTGCCCTCGCTGTTCGGGTTCTTGCTGGCCGCGGGCTTCGCGGTCAAAGAGACCACCTTCATCGGGGTGTTCATCTTCGGCGGCTTCTTCTTGGCCCTGTTGGCCGAGCAGGCGACCCGGCAGGCCCGAGCCAGAAGCGCTGAGCCGCCCCCGAGCAACTTCGCCGGAGACCTCGAGGGGCAGCGCCGCGGACTCGCCGGGTGGTCGTGGATGCTGCCCGCCGGGCTGGTGCCCATGGGCATCGCCTTCGGGTTCAGCGGCTACTACGACGTGGAGGTGTTCCTCACCCTGGGCATCTACGGGGTGCTCATGGTGATGGTTCTGCTCATGTTGGCCAGCCCCCAGTCGATATGGGAGCTCCCGGTGGTGCGGGCCGTTAGGCGCGTGCCCGGATGGGGGTGGGTGCTGGCCGCCGCGGTGTTCCTGTTGTTCTTCGCCCTGTGGTTCACGGAGTTCTTCAGAGAGCCCGATGGGTTCGCCGAGGGCTTCACCGAGGGCATCACCTATTGGCGGGGCGAACAGGACACCAACCGCGGCAGCGAGCCCTGGCACTACTACCTGTACACCATTTCGCTCTACGAGTATTTGGTGTGCATCCTGGCGGTGATCGGCACGGTCCACGTGTTCCGCAATCCCACCTTTGTGGGCAAGTTCATGGTGTGGACCGCGGTGGCCAGCTGGTTCTCATACTCCTGGGCCAGCGAGCGGTTTCCCTGGCTGGCGCTTCACATCGTGGTGCCCATGGCCGTTCTGGCCGGCTACGGCGTGGCGGTGCTGTGGCGGGCTCGGAGGAAGTTGTGGATGCTGCCGGTGTGGGCAGTGGTGGCCGGGCTGGTGGCCACCACGCTGTTCTTCGGGTGGAGAACCAACTATGTGAACCAGCGCGACCCCCGGGAGCTGTTGACCCAGGTCCACACCACCCACGACTACGTGAACACCGTGCACCGCATCGAAGCGCTCAACGCGTACAGCCAGTCGATTGGCGAGGGGCCGGTGACGGTGGCGGTGGACACCGCTATCTCAGTGCCCAACCTGTGGTACCTCCGCGATTACGAGGGGCTCCAATGGACCGACAGCGCATCGGCGCAGCACGCCTCAGCCGATTTCGTGCTCGCCCTGGCCGAGAGCAACATCGCCGCCTCAGCTCCCGATCTGGCCAACCACCACACCACCCGCATGCCGCTGCGCGACTGGTGGGCGCCCCAGTTCGAGTCGTACCACGACGGCTGGTTCTCGGGCTGGGCCCAGTGGATGGTGGGTCGAGAAGTGTGGAACCCCGCCACGCTGGGCAGCACCGACTTCGACTTGTCGGTGAGTCCCCGAGCGCTCGATCTTGAAGCCCGGATGGCCTCGGCTGGGCGATAGGCGGTTACGAGACGTAGGCCAGGGCCAGCACCACTCGCTCGCCCAGATCGCGGTCGCCGGTCAAGGTCACCAGCCCGGCGGCTAGCGCGCCGGCGGGGTCGGTTCGGCCGCAGCACAGGGCGTTGTAGGTGTCCACATCGGTGTGCACGGTTGCGGTGGGATTGTCGGCGGGGGCCGATGGCTTGGCCCGGCCGTCGACCACCGCCACGCCCCGGGGGCCGTCGGCGTCGCCGTCGATGGCGAACACCACTGTGCTGCCCTCGGGGGCGCCGGCCTTCTTGCCCACCACATAGCCCATGTTGCGGGCGTGCCAGTCGAGGCAGTGCTGCACCACCGGGCCGCTCAGGTGGCCGGGGATGCCCAGCGCCCGGCGCATGTCCTGCTCGTGGGCCCAGCAGTCGAACACCCGGATGTGCATGAACGTGCGGTACGGGGCGTCGCCGATGGGGGTGAAGCCCACCTCATCCCACTTCTCGGCGGGCATGGTGCGCAGCATCTCCAGGCGGCGGGCGCAGATGCCGCTCATCTCGGCCAGCACCTCGGCGCCGGGGCGGGACCGGCGGGGGGCGATCTGGCCCTCGTTGAAGGCGGCGATGCCTTCGAGCCCGCCCTCAGTGGCGGGGGGTTCGGGAGCCTCTCCGGCCAGCATCCGCTCGAGGCCGATGATGTGGCTCACCTGATCGCGCACCGACCAGCCGGGGCACTCGGTGGGCGTGTCCCACTGCTCGTCGGTCAAGGTTGCGCCCAACTGGACGATGGAATCCCACACCTCTTCGAGCAGTTCGACAACTGGATCGCTCATGCTTGCTGTCCTTCTGTATTGAGGCCTTCTGTATTGAGGCTGTCGCCCATCACGTCAACCCGACGGTGAACGAGCGGGTGTCTTGGTCGAGAATTTCCCGCACCGACTCGGCCACCGGTCCTCGGATCAAGCGCCGGGTGCCGGCGAAGGCCTTCAGCGCAAGGCCCTCAGCCAGTCCAGCGGCTTCAGACATTGCCGCCCCCTCCAGTTCGTCTTCGGGCACCACCCAGTCCAAGTAACCGACGTCGACGGCTTCGGCTGGGGAGTAGAGCCGGGCCAGCAATGTCGACGAGTGGACATGGCGAGGCGACAGCCGGTCGCGGGCCAGCGTGATCACCGACGAGGGCAGCACCATCCCGATGGCGGTCTCGTTGAGCCCGACCTTGGTGGGCGTGTCGGCGCCGATGCGCACATCGCAGCACATCAGCCAGATGGCCCCGGCGGCCAATGCATGACCGGTGCAGCCGGCTACCACTGGGATGGGGAACTCGTACAGGCGCACGAACAGGTCCATACCCGCTCGGAACAGATTGCTGGCCGCCTCGGGGCCCGCCTGCATCACCTTCAAATCGAATCCCGCGGAGAACTTGCCGGAGCGGCCGATCATAGCGACGGCTTTGGCGTCGCTCTCAGCCCGGTCCAACGACTCCTGAAGGGCAGCGATGACATCATGGGACAAGACATTCACTTTGCCGTCATCCAACCGGACCACGGCGACATCGCCGGCCGGTTCATAGCTGACAAACGGGCTGGATGTCTCGGACATGGGCGATGAGAATATCGCGACAGTGCTCGGTAGCATCATCGGTTGTGCCAGCAGCCATTTCTGCTCAGGGGCTGCGCCGAACCTACGGCGACGTTGTGGCGGTGGACTCCCTAGACCTGGATGTCTCCGAGGGAGAGGTGTTCGGGTTCTTGGGGCCCAACGGCGCGGGCAAGTCCACGGTGGTGAGGATGCTGTGTACCCTGGCGTCGATGACCGCCGGGTCGGCATCCGTGGCCGGCTACGACGTGGCCAAACAGGGCGATCTGGTTCGCCTGAGCATCGGGGTTGCCCTCCAAGACGCCGCTCTCGACGGCAAGCTCACCGGCCGAGAGACGCTTACGCTGCAAGGCCGCTACTACGGCCTGGACCGGGATGCCGTCGTCACCCGCATCGAGGAGCTGGCCCCCCTGCTGGAGATGGATGCCATCGACCGGCGGGTGTCCACCTACTCGGGGGGAATGAAGCGCCGTTTGGATTTGGCCGCAGCGCTGATGCACAACCCCGAAGTGCTGTTTCTCGACGAGCCCACCACCGGCCTCGACCCCATCAGCCGGGCAGTGGTGTGGGAGCAGGTCCGGAGTTTGAACCGAGACCTGGGCATGACCATCTTCCTCACCACTCAATACCTGGAGGAGGCCGACGTGCTCACCCACCGGGTGGGCATTTTGAACCATGGCCTGCTGGTGGCCGAGGGCGCGCCCGACGAGCTCAAGCGAACGGTGGGCTCCGACGTGGTGGTGGCCCGGGTGGCCGCCAATCCCGACCTGGCCGCTCAGGCCATCGGCCAAGTGCCGGGCATCAGCCATATCGAGGTGTACGGCAACGAGGTGAGTGCGGCCACCGGCGACGGCGCCTCGGTGATCAGCCCGGTGGCGGTGGCCTTGTCGGCCGCCGGGGTGGAGGTGACTGATCTGTCGATCCATCCCACCACGCTCGACGACGTGTTCTTGGAGCTCACCGGCGCCCGGATCGAGGTCGAGGAATGAGCGAGACAGTCCTCTTCAGGCCGGCCGGTGGCGAGGTCATCCGAGCCCGACCTTCGGGGTTCCTCGGCGACATGGCCTCGGTGGCCAGCCGGGCCTTGCGGCTGCTGCCCCGAGACCTGGAGGCGATCATCCCCGCCATGTTGATCCCCCTGTTCTTCCTGGTGGTGACCATCGGGGCCATCCAGAACCTGGCCGGTGACGTGGTCTCTGATATCGACTACAAGGCCTTCCAGCTACCGGTGGCCATCATGACCGCGGTCACCGGCATGTCCCGGGCCAACTCGCTGGTGATCGACATCTCCGACGGCTACTTCGACCGTCTCCTGATGACCCCGGTGAATCGCTACGCCCTGCTATTGGGGCTAATGGTGGCAGACTTCACGCTGTTCGTGGTTATGGCCATACCGGTGATCGCGCTGGGCTTCGCCATCGGGGTGAGCTTCGGCGCCACCGGAGTGGTGGGTCTGCTGGTGTTCGTGCTGTTCGGGGCGCTCTGGGGGCTGGCTTTCACCGGATTCCCCTATGCCATAGCGCTGCGCACCGGGAATCCCGCCGCGGTCAACTCCAGCTTCCTTTTGTTCTTCCCCTTCATGTTCTTGACCACCGCCTGGGTGAGCCGGGAGGTGATGACCGACTGGCTGGCCGCCATTACCTGGTTCAACCCCATGACCTACGCGCTGGAGGGCATGCGCTCGCTGTTCTCCGGCTGGGACGGCTGGGCGCTGGGGAGAGCGCTGCTGGCTATCGGAGTGGTGGGGATTCTGGCCCAATCACTGGCCTTCCGGTCGCTGCGGGGCCGCATCCGCCGCGGCTGATTTCTCGCTTGATTCAGCGGCTCAGGCCATGGTGGGCGGGGTGAGGCTCGGGTAGGCTGGTGACCGTGAGCGAAACTGTGGAAGCCCAACTGTTCGAGGTCACCGAAGCAGCCATTGAGAAGGTGCTCGAAATCCGGTCGAACGAGGACGACCCCGAAGCCCTCGGCCTGCGCATCGAGATCACCGGCACCAGCGGCGCCGATTACACCTACGACCTGGCGTTCGAGGAGGTGGCCGACTGCACCGAGGGCCACCGCCACATCACCTCCGATGGCCTCACCGTGATGATCCCCGAGGAGTCGGTGGAGAACCTGACCGGTGCCACCCTGGATTTGCCCAACAATCCCATGCAGGGCGGGCTGGTGATCCGCAACCCCAACAAACCCGACCTTCTGGCCGGTGCCGACCTGGAGCTCTCCGGCACAATCCCCGAGCAGCTCCAACAGCTCCTCGACCAGCACATCAATCCCTCGCTGGCCTCCCACGGCGGGTTCGCCAACCTGCTCGGGGTGGAGGGGCACATCGCCTACATCACCATGGGCGGCGGCTGCCAGGGATGCGCCATGAGCGCCGCTACCTTGCGAGAGGGGATCACGGTGATGATCACCGAGGCCATCCCCGAGATCACCGAAGTGGTAGACGCCACCGATCACGAAGCCGGCGACAACCCCTATTTCGCCCGGGCCTGAGCCCTCCTTCGTCAATCGCCGCATTGGCGGCATAGGCGTTGTCATCGCGGCCTGGCAGAATGGCCCCATGCTTGATCTGTTGATTCGCGGGGGCACAGTTGTCGATGGGACGGGGGCCGCGTCGGCTGTGGCCGATGTGGCCGTGTCGGATGGACGGGTGGTCGCTGTCGAGAGCCGAATTGACGCCGAAGCTGCCGAGGTGATCGACGCCGCGGGCCGCCATGTGACCCCCGGGTTCGTAGACGTCCACACCCACTACGACGGGCAGGCCACTTGGGATCCGATCATGGCCCCCTCGGCGTGGCACGGGGTGACAACGGTGGTGATGGGCAACTGCGGGGTAGGGTTCGCCCCCGCCGACCCCACCCGCCACGACTGGCTGATCGAGCTGATGGAGGGAGTGGAGGACATCCCCGGCGCAGCCCTCCATGAGGGAATCACCTGGCGGTGGGAGACCTTCCCCGAATACCTCGACGAGCTCGAGCGGATGGGCCGCACCATCGACGTGGCCGCCCAGGTGCCCCACGGAGCAGTACGGGCCTATGTGATGGGCGACCGGGGGGCCACCACCGAGTCGGCTACCGCGGCGGAGCTGGCGGAGATGGCCCGCATCGTGGGCGAGGGGACGCAGGCCGGAGCGGTGGCGTTCTCCACCAACCGGCTGCCCATGCACACCTCGCTTTCGGGGGTGCCGGTGCCGGGAACCTTCGCCGATCACGAGGAGCTGGCCGCAATCATGAGCGCTCTCGACGGCCAGTCGCTGGTGGAGGTGGTGCCGGCCGGCTCGATGGGCGAGGATCCCGACGCCCCCATCCGCGAGGTGGAGCTCTACCGGCGCCTCAGCCTGGAGACCGGTCGGGCCATCACCTTCACCATGGTGCAGGTACACGTCAACCCCGGCCAATGGCGCGAGCAGATGGACATTGTGGAGCGGGCCAACGCCGAAGGGGCCAAGTTGGTGCCCCAGGTGCAGGGCCGCCCCGGCGGGCTGCTGGCCGGCTGGGACCAGTTCAACCCGTTCGCCAAGCGGTCTGCCTATCAACCGCTCGACCGGTTGCCGCTGGAGGAGCGGCTCGTCGAGCTTCGCCGCCCAGAAGTTCGGGCCGCCATCTTGGCCGAGGACATCCCGGGCGATCCGGCCATGGGCATCCTGCGCCACTCCCTGCACGCCACATTCCCGTTCGACGGCGGGCCGGTGTTCGAGCCCGACCCGTCGGAGTCGGTGGCCGCCATGGCCGAGAAGACCGGTGCCGACGTATTCGGGCTGGTCTACGACCTGATGTGCGAGAGGGGGATGCTCCAGGTGTTCTTCACCGGCTATCGCCACGGCGATCTAGAGGATCTGCGGGAGATGATGGTGCACCCCATGACCGTGGTCGGTTTGGCCGACGGCGGGGCCCATTGCAGCGTGATCTCCGACGCCAGCCTGCCCACCTACATGCTCCAGCACTGGGTGCGCGACCGGCAGCGAGGGCCGAAGCTCTCCATCGCCGAGACGGTGAAGATGCTCACCTCCGAACCAGCTGAGCTATACGGCTTCGACGATCGGGGCGTACTGGCCACCGGCAAACGGGCCGACATCAACGTGATCGACCTCGACGCCATGCGCCTGCATCTGCCCGAGGTAGTGGGCGATCTGCCCACCGGGGCCCGCCGCCTGCTGCAATCGGCCGACGGCTACGACGCCACCGTCTGCGCCGGCCAGGTGACCTTCCGAAACGGCCAGCCCACCGGCAACCGTCCTGGCACTCTCATCCGCAGCTAGCGGACCGCATCCACTGCGCTAGGTCGGGGGATGCCATGAGAGGACCGGAGTGCCTGGGCCGAAGCGCTCTGGTCGAAGTGGGGCAGCCGGCACCGGAGGAGTGGAGCGATTGCCGTCGGCTCGCGGTTCAAACTGGCGCATTCAATCCTGAGGTGGGGCGGGAGCTGAGGCGGGCCTGGGTGGAGCGCACTCCGCTGGTGGTCGAACTGGACGGCGAGCTGCCACCGCCCGAGCCGGTGATGCACGCCCAGTGGTGGGAGCTCAAGCCGGGTCTGACCATGCCTGCTGAGGTGCTCCGCCATCTGCTGACGGCCAACGCGGTGGATTGGCGCGTCCCTGAACGACCCCGGTTTGAGCCGCAAGAGCGAGCCCTGTCTTTGGGGGCCCGTCCCGCGGAAGCTGGCGAGCCAGGAGATGTGGTGACCGATGCCGGCCCGGTGTGGTGCGATGGGGGGCCGTTCGACGTGTTCACCAGCGAGGTGCTGGGCGGCAGACACGCTACCGGCGGGGTGGCTGGCGAGGAGCTTGGTGCCGGGTTGGTCTCCGCGGTGAATCTGGCAGTGGGCAGCCTGAAAGCGCTCAGCCCGGCTGTACCCCGGGCCGATCTTGCCGATGACCAGCGTGCCGCGGTCGGCCACCTGGGAGGAGCGGCCAACATTGTGGCGCCAGCCGGGTCGGGCAAGACTCGGGTGCTCACCGAGCGAGCCCGGTACTTGGTGCGCGACCTCGGGGTAGACCCAAGAGCCGTCTGCTTGGTGGCGTTCAACGTGCGGGCCCGAGCCGAGATGCAGGAGCGCACCTCCGATCTACCGGGCTTGGAGGTGCGCACGCTGAACAGCCTGGCGCTGGCCATCTGCAACGGCACCGGGCCGTTTGCCCGACCCCGAGACCACGGTTGGGTGGAGGTGGTGGACGAGAGGCAAGTGCGGGATCTGCTCGGCGAGATGGTGCCCCGCAAACGGCGGGCTATGACCGATCAGCTCGCCCCCTGGATTGAGGCGCTGGGCGCTTCTCGCCTGGGTTTGCGCGATCCCGCCGAGGTGGAGCGCGATTTCCATCCCGATGTTCCCGACTTCTCCGAAACCGCCCCCCACTATGTGAGCCTGCTCGACGCCGAGGGACTGGTGGACTTCGACCAGCAGATCATGCGGGCTATCGACATCTTGCTGAGCGACCCCGCCGCCCGGGCCGCGGCCCGGCGCACCTGCGGCATTCTGCTGGTGGACGAATTCCAAGACCTCACCCCGGCCCACTTGCTGCTGGTGCGGCTCTTAGCCGGGCCGAGGGCCGATGTGTTCGGGGTGGGCGACGATGATCAAACCATCTACGGCTACTCCGGTGCTTCCCCGGAGTGGCTCATCGATTACCACAAGCATTTCCCCGGTGCCGAGCGCCACGAACTGCACGTCAACTACCGCTGCCCTCCCGAGGTGGTTGACGCAGCCTCGAACCTCCTGTCCCACAACCGCCGCCGCATCGACAAACAGATCACTGCGGCGCCGAGCGAGGATCGACAAGACGAAGGCGACTCCGGTTCGGCCATCACTGTCGAGACGGCAGACGACGGAGCGCCGGTGCTGCGTCGGACGATCGAGTCGCTCCTCGATGGCGGTGCCGGACCCGAGGATGTTGCCGTATTGACCAGGGTCAACAGCACGCTGCTGGTGCCCCAGGTCGTTCTGGGCGACATGGGGGTGCCGTCCAATCAGCCGGTGGGCCGCCTGTTCTTGGAGCGCACCGGGGTGGCCGCCGCCCTGGCCTGGCTCGACATCGCCACCGCCTCCGAGCGCGACCTGCCGGCCCGGGCGCTGTCGGACGCAGCCCGCCGTCCGCCCCGGGGCATCTCCCCCCGAGTCATCGAGTGGATTTCCGAGCAGCAGAGCACCTCGCAGATCAAGGCCCTGGCCGGCCGCATCAAAGACGAGCGGTCGTCCAAGAAGGTGGGCGAGTTCGCCGACGACGTCGAGATGCTGCGGTCAAGATTCAAGAAGGCAGGCGGAGAAGTCACCACCCGATCACTGTTGGAGACGGTGCGAGACGAGATGGGCCTCGGCGGCAGCCTGGACACCCGATTGGACGCATCTCGCCGCTCCGTCGACCGGTCGGCTCATGGCGACGATCTGCGGGCCCTCATCTCGGTGGCCCATCTGCATCCCGACCCGACCGACTTTCGGAGATGGCTGTTCGACCGGCTCGCGGACGGGTTCGAGGGGGAGGGCAGCGGACGCGGTGTCCACTTGGCCACTGTGCACCGGGTGAAGGGTCGGGAATGGCCCCATGTGATCGTCTACGAGGCGTCGAAGGGGCTGATGCCCCACCGCTTGGCCGGCGACCTCGAAGAGGAAAGGCGGGTGTTCCACGTGGCCATCACCCGATGCTCAGAATCGGTCACCCTCATCTGCGGCGACCCGCCTACCGACTTCCAACACGAGCTGGCCTCTCGGTATAAGCCTCCTCCCCAACCCGACCCCGACACCGCAGAAAGCCTGCTGACACCGCCAGTGGTGGTGGCAACGGCCTCATCGCCGAGGGCAAACACCGCAGCCAATCCGACGAAGCGCCCCAAGGCCCAGCCTCCCGCCGACCCGGTGGGCGCGGCGGCGTTCGAGACGCTGAAAGCCTGGCGGCTGAAGCGCAGCCGAGCCGACAACGTGCCCGCCTACGTCGTGTTCAGCAACGCCACCCTCATCGAGCTGGCCACCCATCGCCCCACCACCGATGCGGGACTGCGGGCCATTAGCGGCATCGGCCCCGCCAAGTTGACCGCCTACGGCGAGGCGGTCAAAGAAATCCTCGGCCAGTTCGCTACGCCTTGACGGCCAGCGCCTCGCGGGCCGTCTCCGCTATGCCGGCGGCGTCGAGGCCGCAATCGGCCAGGATCTGGTCGGGCTTGCCGTGGGGGATGTACTCGTTGGGCACGCCCAGCACCCGGATAGCGGGCACGGCACCCTCGCGGCCCGAGTGGGCCAGTTGGTGGGCCACAGAACTGCCCGCCCCGCCCTCTCGCCAACCGTCCTCAATAGTCACAACCGCCCGATGGCGGGCGGCGTCGGCCAACATGTCCTCGTCTAGAGGCTTGACGCTGCGCACGTCCCACACGGTGGTCGACACGCCGTCGGCCTCCAGCAGTTCGGCAGCTTCTTCTGCCGGGGCCAGCATCTTGCCCACCGATAGCAGGCACACGTCGGCGCCTTCTTTCACCTTGCGACCCGTGAGGCCGAACCCCACTTGGTCTTCGGGCACCGATGGGGCCGCGGTTTTGGCCCACCGTATGGCCACTGGTCCGGTGGTGATTTCCAAGGCGTCGTGCAGCATCTGCTGAAGCTCTTGGTAAGACGAGGGGGCCAGCACAGTCATGCCGGGAATCTTGGTGAGCAGCACCATGTCGAGCACCCCGTGGTGCGACGCCCCGTCGTCGCCGGTGATGCCGGCCCGGTCCAGGCAGAACACCACCGGCTGGTTGTGCAGGCCCACATCGAGGTTCACCTGGTCGATGGCTCGGGTCAAGAATGTGGAGTAGATGGCCACCACCGGGCGGAGCCCGCCCATGGCCATGCCTGCGGCGGCGGTCACGGCATGCTGTTCGGCGATGCCCACGTCGAAGCACCGCTCCGGGAACCGCTCGGCGAACGGCAACAGCCCGGTGGAGTCGGGCATGGCCGCAGTGATGGCCACTAGCTCAGGACGGGCCTCGGCCTCTTTGATCAGCGCAGTGGTGAAAGCCTCGGTGTAGCTGCCCGGCTTGGCGTACGACGTGTCGTGCATGTTCTTGACCGGATCGTTCTCAGCCGGTGCATACCCTCGGCCCTTTTGGGTGAGCACATGCACCAAACACGGTCCCTCGAGATGGGACACCCGGCTGAACACCCGCTCCAACTTGCCCAGGTCGTGGCCGTCGAACGGTCCGAAGTAGCTGATGCCCAACTCGTCGAAGAACGTGCGGGGCTCCACCATCTCCCGCACCGCGGCCTTGGCGGCCCCCACGGTACGGCCGGCCAGATCGCCCACCCAGGGGATGTTCTGAAGAACCTTGCGTACCTGGTTGTCGGTGCGGACATACCGGGGGTCCATCCGCACCCGCAGCAGGCTCTCCGACAGCCGGGAGACGGTGGGGGCATAAGAGCGTCCGTTGTCGTTGAGCACCAGGGTCACATTGCACCCTGAGTGTCCGATGTTGTTGAGCCCCTCGAAGGCCACCCCCCCGGTGAGGGATCCGTCGCCCACCACGGCGATCACCCGCCGCTGTTCGCCACCGGCGGCTTGCTGTGCCGTGGCCAGGCCGTGGGCGTAGCTCAACACGGTGGAGGCGTGGCTGTTCTCGATCCAGTCGTGGGGGGACTCCTCCCGGCTCGGGTATCCCGACAGGCCGCCGGGTTGGCGCAGCGTCTTGAACTGGTCGGTCCGCCCTGTGAGCATTTTGTGTACGTAGGCCTGGTGGCCGGTGTCCCACAGGATGATGTCGCGGGGAGAGTCGAACACCAGATGAAGGGCCAGCGTCAACTCCACAACGCCCAGGTTGGAGCCCAAGTGGCCTCCGGTGGAGTTGACGGTCTCGACGATGAACTCTCGGATCTCCTCCGCAAGCTCGGTTAATTCTTCGTCACCCAGTCGGCGCAGATCAGCGGGACAGGTGACCTTGCGTAAATGATTGGTGTCCATTTCCCTCCCTGCGGGTTGGGCGATCCAGGTTACCCGCGGTCTCGCCACGCGTGGTAGCCCCGTGCTGCCGCCCAGCCCACGCCCAAAGCGCCCAGCCCGCCCACCGCGTCGATCCAGTAGTGGTTGGCGGTCACCACGATGGCGAACAGGGTGAGCCAGGGGTAGGCGGCGATGGCCCATTTGCCCACTGGGTACACCAAATGCTTGCGCAACGCCAGATAGCACCACATGGCCCAGGCGAAATGGAGGCTGGGCATGGCGGCGTACTGGTTGGAGAGCGTTTCGGCCGCGCCCGAGGTGAACGACCACAGTCCGCCCAACTCGGTCACCGTGTCGACATACCCGGTTTCGGCCAGATCGCCGCCGTAGCGCCCGCCCACCGACAGCAAGCGAGGGGGCATGAGCGGGAACAGGGCGAACCCCACCAGGGCCGAGCCGGTGGTCAAGAGCCCGGTGGTGCGCCAGAACGGGTAGTGCCGGGGGAAGCGCCAGTAGAGCCAGATGAGGGTGAACGCAGTGACCGCGAAGTGGAATAGCCCGTAGAACAGGTTCCAGAACTGGATGAACGCCACCCATCCTATGAACAGGTCTTGGAGGTCGCGCTCGAAATACAAGCCGATGCTGCGCTCCCAGTCGATCACCAGCTCCGCGTTGGCCTGCGCTTTACCCGGCTCCACCGCGGCGCTCCCGAACTGGTTGCGCACCCAGGAGTAGATGCCGTAGAAGGCCCCGATGACCGCCAGCTCCAGGTACCAGCGGGGCCGGGTCCGGCTCTTGGCCATACCACGTCGTCGCAGCGTGCCCGACTTCAGCGAGGAGAGCGTCATGGCTCCGGGTGTCAGCGGCGGTCAGCGCTCATGGCGGGAGCGCGAGGCCCGTTGCCAGTGGCGGCCGCCGAAGACCAGCGCCGGCAAACCCACCAGGCTGCCGGCCACGGTGAGGAAGTAGAGCAGCAGCCCCATGGCGATAGCCCGCTCGTCGATCACGCCCAAGTCGTGGAGGAAAAACACCAAGGCCACCTCCCGCAGGCCGAGCCCTCCCAGGCCGAAGGGCAGCACCTGGAAGATGAGCACGGCGGGGATGAACGCCATCAGCTCGGTGGGCCCCAGGCCGTCGATCCCCACCACCTTGGCCGCGCACCCGGCGGCGGCCAGCATTATCCCCTGATAGACGAAGGCGGTGATCAGCACCCGGCCGGTGTCGCGGGGCTTGGCCCGCAGCTCGTCGATGCCCATGTGCAGCCCGTTCACGAACCGGACCCAGCCGTTGCGCCGGCTGACCCATCGGCCGAACCACTGATTGCCCACCAGCAGCAGGATCAGTCCGAGAGCCAGCAGGGTGAGGCCGGCGGTAATGGCCGCCACTCGGGAGGGGGCGCCCAATCCCCGCAGCTCTTCGTCGAGCACCAAGCCCAACAGGGTGAACACCGGCAGCACGATCCAGCCGCTGAGCCGCTCCAACAGCACCGACGCGAAGCTGTGGGGGCCGTCGCCGGTGTCGTTGGAGAGGCGGGATGTCCGCAGCACGTCGCCCCCCACCGTGGTGGGCACGAAGTTGGAGATGAACATTCCCGCCATGTAGTGCGAGAACATGCGCCGGGGCTTCACTTGCAGTCCCAAGGCCACAGCCACCTCATACCACCGGGCGGTGGCCGCCATGTTGCCCATCACGGTGAGCATGAGCGCCCCGATCAGCCAGAACGGCGTGGTCGAGTTGAAGTCGGGCCACAGTTGACCGGCGTCGAACGAGGGCAGCCGCCAGATCAACAAGAAGAACAGGGCCACGCTGATGCCCACCCGGAGCACGATGCTGAGCACGCGGCGGGTGGTGTGCTTCTCAGTCAAGTCCGGTCTCGCAAACGTGAAGGGGTGACTCCGGGCACGCGCCAGCAGTTGAGGCGGCCATCGGGGTCATTCAATAAAGGCTATTGCCCCGCCGCGCCCCTATGGAGGTTACGGTGAGGCCAATGTCGGGAGAACAAGTCAACGGCCACGGAGGCGATCAGGTGCTGGCCGCCTTGGCCCCTTTCGGAGTGCAGGAGCTGTTCACCCTGTCGGGGGGCCACATCTTCCCGTTGTACGACGCGGCGGTGAAGCAGGGCGATGTGGTGCTCTACGACGTTCGCCACGAGCAGACCGCTGTCTTCGCTGCCGAGGCGCTGGCCAAGCTGACCCGCCGTCCGGGGGTGGCCGCGGTGACCGCCGGGCCCGGGGTGACCAACTCGGTGAGCGCGGTGACCACCGCCTGGCTCAACGGCGCGCCGCTGGTGGTGCTGGGGGGCCGGGCCCCGGAGGCCCGCTGGGGGTCGGGCTCGCTCCAGGAGCTCGACCACGTGCCCATCCTGGCCCCGGTCACCAAGCGCTCGCTCACCGCGGGGGGCGGCGACGATCTGGCCACCGCCACCTATCGGGCCGTGCAAGCCGCCATGACCCCTCACCGGGGCCCGGTGTTCGTGGACTATCCCATGGACGTGATCTTCTCCGAGGGCTCCGGCACCGTGCCCGACGAGCCCATGCCGGTGGGCGAGGCGCCCAACCCCGACGGGGTGGCTGCGGTGGCCGACATGGTGGCCGCCGCCCGTCGTCCCGCAGTGCTGGTGGGCACCGACGTGTATTGGGACGGCGCCTGGGATGCGCTTCGGGCCTGGGTGGAAGCCCAGCGGCTACCCGCCTTCGCCAACGGCCTGGGCCGGGGATGCCTGCCCGCCGACCACAAGCTGTTCTTCAGCCGCACCCGGCGGATGCTGCGCTCCGATGCCGATCTGGTGATTGTGGCCGGCACCCCGCTCGACTTCCGGCTCTCGTTTGGCCGGTTCGGCGATGCCCAGGTGGTGCATCTGACCGACAGCGCGGAGTCGGTGTCGGCCCACGCCCAGCCGGCGGCGACGGTGTCGGGCGATTTAGTCCAGATGCTGGGTGCGCTGGCCGACGGTCCTGCGCCGGCCCACCCCGCTGAGCGCGACCAGTGGGTAGTCCAACTGCGGGACACCGAGGACGCCGCTCGGGCCGAGGATGAGGATCTGCTGACGGCGGCGGCCGATCCCATCTTGCCCACCAGGGTGTACGGGGAATTGCGCCAGGTGCTGGATCGGGATGCGGTGATGATCGGCGACGGCGGCGACTTCGTCTCCTACGCCGGTCGATTCGTGGACTCCTATCTGCCCGGCCACTGGCTCGATCCCGGTCCGTACGGCTGTTTGGGAACCGGGATGGGCTACGCCATGGCCGCCCGGGTGGCCCACCCCGACCGTCAGGTGGTGCTGCTGTTGGGCGACGGGGCGGCCGGGTTCTCGCTGATGGACGCCGATTCGCTGGTGCGCCACAACCTGCCGGTGGTCATCGTGGTGGGCAACAACGGCTGCTGGGGCTTGGAGAAGCATCCCATGCGCCAGATGTACGGCTACGACGTGGCCGCCGACCTTCAAGAGGGGTGCCGCTACGACCAGGTGGTGACCGCCCTGGGCGGGGCCGGGGAGACCGTGGAGCGCCCCGACCACATCGCCCCCGCCCTCAAGCGGGCCCTCGACGCTGGGGTTCCCTACGTGGTGAACGTGATCTGCGATCCCGAACACGCCTACCCCCGCCGCTCCAACCTCGGCTGACGGCCCCTGTTCCCGGTTCGGACGGGATGTCGGTAGGCTACGGCGTCGAGGCAAGGGAGAAGCTGTGATCGACGAGTCTGTTGTTTCTGGCACGCTGTCGGAAGCGCTTAAAACCGGGGGCGAGTTCGCCGAGGTATTTGTGGAAGATCGGCGTTCTTCGTCGGCGCTGTTGGACGACGGCAAGGTGGAGGAACTCACCTCGGGCCGCACCCGGGGGGCGGGAATCCGCGTAGTGGTGGGCGAGACCACCGGGTTCGCCCACACGTCAGATCTGAGCGAGGCCGGTTTGGCCAAAGCGGCTCGGGCCGCGGCGGCGGCCGCACGAGGCGGCGGTGGCGGCCACCAAGTGGTGGCGCTGAGCCGGGTGGAGGCCCCGGCCCCCAACGAAGTCGAGGTGCTGCCCGAGACCGTGGCTAAGGCGACCAAGGTGGATCTTTTGGGCCGGGCCGACGAGGCCGCCCGAGGAGCTGGATCGGCCATCACCCAGGTGTCGGCCCGCTACGCCGACGGCCGTCGCCGCATCCTGGTGGCCAACAGCGATGGGCTGCTGGCCGGCGACGACCAGGTGCGCACCCGGTTCGCAGTGTCATGCGTGGCGGTGGGCGACACCGGCATGCAGACCGGGTTCGAGAGCGTGGGCCGTCCCATCGGCTTTGAGCTGTTCGACGAATACGAGGTGGACGAGCTGGCCCGCACCTCCGCCAATCGGGCGCTCACCAAGCTGGCCGCCCAGCCCGCCCCCAGCGGTTCGATGCCGGTGGTGATCGGCCCCGGTGGCGGCGGAGTGCTGTTCCACGAAGCCTGCGGACATGGACTAGAGGCCGACTTGGTGGCCAAGCAAGCCTCAGTGTTCCGGAACCGGGTGGGTGAGCAGGTGGCCCACCCCGAGGTCACCCTCATCGACGACGGAACCATGGCCCGGGAGTGGGGCGCTTACGCCATCGACGACGAGGGCCGCCCCGCCCAGCGCAACGTGCTTATCGAGAACGGCGTGCTCACCGACTACATGTGGGATCTGCTGCGGGCCCGCAAAGAGGGGCGGGAGAGCTCGGGCAACGGCCGTCGCCAGAGCTACCAGCACCTGCCCATGGTGAGGATGACCAACACCTATCTGGCCAACGGGTCCGAGGATCCTGCCGGCATCATCGCCGCCACCGACCGTGGGGTGTACGTTGCCCATTTGGGTGGGGGTCAGGTGAACACCGCCACCGGCGACTTCGTCTTCGGCATGAGCGAGGCCTATCTCATCGAGAACGGCCAGATAGGCGCCCCGATCCGGGAAGGCAACCTCATCGGCAACGGCCCCGAGGTGCTGTCCGGCATCGAGGCGCTGGGCAACGACTTCGCCATGGGATCGCCCGGCACCTGCGGCAAGGACGGCCAAGGCGTCCCGGTGGGCGACGGCACTCCCACGCTGCGAGTGGCGTCGATGACCATCGGCGGAACCGCGGCGTGACGGCTCGCCGACCGAGGTTGACTTTCGACAGGACCGCAGCGTGAATCCCGAGGAGCTGTTGGAGATCGCCGAGCGCATCGTGGGCTGGGGGCGCGACGGCGAGCAGGTCGAGGCAGTGGTCGGCCACAGCCAGGAGACCGAGGTGCGGGTGTACGAGGGCGAGATCGAGTCGCTGTCGGTGGCCGAGTCGCAGGGTGTGGGCATCCGGGTGATCGCCGACGGCCGCCAGGGGTTCGCCCACGCCGGCACCCTCGATCCCGATGTGCTGGAGGAGACCCTGGCCGAGGCCCGCGACAACGCCGTGTTCGGCTCACCCGACGAGTTCTTCGGCCTGGCCGAGCCCGACGGGGTGGACCCCCCAGTGCTCGATCTCTATCACGAGGCCCTCCTGGAGGTGAGCACCGAGTCCAAGATCGACATGGCTCTGGAGTTGGAGCGAGCGGTGCGAGCCGGCGACCCCCGCATCGTGGGAGTGGAGTCGGCCGACTACGGCGACGCGGTGGGCGCCGACGCCATCGCCACTACCACCGGCATCCGCAGCACGGGCAGGGACACCTCGTGCTATCTCACCGCCTACTCGCTGGCCTCGGAGGGCGACGAGACCCAGACCGGCTTCGGGTTCTCGGTGGGCCGCGAGCCCTCCGTTCTCGACGTGGGGGAGGCCGCAACCGACGCGGTGGAACGGGCCACTCGGATGCTGGGGGCCACCCAGCCCCCCACCGAGCGGGTCACCGTGGTGCTGGACCCATTCGTCTCCGCCCAGTTCCTGGGCATCATCGGGGGCACTCTGTCGGGCGAGGCGGTGCTCAAGGGCCGGTCGCTGTTCGCCGACCGCTTGGGCGACCAGGTGGCCGCCGCGGGCGTCACTCTGGTGGACGATCCCACCAACCCGGAGGCGTTCACCGCATCCGACGCCGACGGCGAGGGACTGGCCACCCGGCGCAACCTGCTCATCGGCGGCGGCCAACTCGAGCGGTTCCTGCACAACAGCTACACCGGCCGGCGCTCGGGCACCGCATCCACCGGCTCGGCGGTGCGGGGCTACGCCAGCACCCCCGGCGTGGGCTGTCAGGCGCTGTCGCTGGTGCCCGGCGATCGTTCCCCCGACGAGCTCATTGCCGGTATCGACAACGGAGTGTTGGTGCAGGGAGTGTCGGGGTTGCACTCCGGGGTGAACCCGGTTAGCGGCGACTTCTCCACCGGGGCCGAAGGGCTGCGCATCCGCAACGGCGAGTTGGCCGAGCCGGTGAGAGAGATCACCATCGCCTCCACACTCCAGCGGATGCTGCTCGATGTGGCTGCGGTGGGATCCGACCTCACCTGGCTGCCCATGAGTTCGGCCGGGGTGACGCTGGTGGTGGCCGAAGTCACCATGTCCGGGGCGTAATCGCTGGTAGGGGCCATGTCGGTCCTGCATGCCATATTACTGGGCATCGCTCAGGGGCTGACAGAGTTCCTGCCGGTGTCCTCTAGCGGGCACTTGCAGATCATCCCCTGGCTTGCCGATTGGAACGACTTCGAGGGCCGCGACGACCTCGAGAGAGCATTCGATGTGGCCCTCCACCTGGGCACGCTGGTGGGATTGGTGGCCTGCCTGCGCCGAGAGGTGTGGGCGCTGTTGCGAGACGGGATTGCCGCGGTGGTCGATCGCCGAAGCCCGATGACCGCCGACGGACGGCTGGGGTGGCTGTTGGTGTTGGCCACCGTGCCGGCCGCCGCGGTGGGGGTGGGGCTGCGGTCGGTGATCGACGAGGCCGACGATGAGATTTGGCTCACCGCGGTGATGCTGGGCGTCTTCGGCCTCCTCCTGTGGTGGGCCGATCGACGCCAGGGCCAGCGCCACACCGAAGACGTCGGAGTGCGCGACGCCGTGCTGCTGGGGTTGGCCCAGGCCTGCTCGCTCCAGCCGGGGGTGTCGCGCTCGGGGGTGATCATCACCGCCGGGCGGCTGCTGCGATACGACCGCGAGGCCGCGGCCCGGCTGGCCATGCTCATGAGCGTGCCGGTGATCGCCGGGGCGGGCGTGTACCTGTTCATCGACATAGGCGGGTGGGGAGGCATCCCCGCCGATGCCCGAGCCGCATTCGCCTGGGGAATGGCCGCCTCGGCGGTCACCGGGTTCGCCGCAGTCAAGGGGCTGCTGGCCCTGGTGCGCACCCGCAGTTTCGGCCCGTTCGCCGTCTACCGGGTGTTGGTGGCCCTGCTGGTGCTCAGCTTGATCGCCGCATCGGTGCGGTAGAAACCGTCACCCTTGCTGCACTAGGGCCAGGGTGATTGAACCTTGGACCACGGCCGAGGCCACGGGGAGCAGCTCTTGGTCGGCCACCGCGATGGTGACGGCGTGCTCGGCTCGAGCAGTCACCACTGCGGCGTTGGCCACGGTGAGAGTTGCTTGGGTTTGGGCGCCGCTCTCATCGGAGATCGGCAAGGTCACCAGCACATCCACCCGGTCACCGGGAGCCAGTGGGGGCATGGCGGTGTGGGCGGGAACGGCCACCTCGATGCGATCACCGATGGGGATTCCCCCCAGTCGGGCCGCGGTCACCATATCGCCGACGTGAAGAGCAGCCGAGGCCACCTCGTTGCCGGTCAAAGCAGAAATTGCATCGGGCGGCAGCACCAGCGCGGGGTATCGGCGGGTCTCGGTGTTCTCCTCGTCCAGCGGTTGTCCGGCCTCAATGGTCTGGGTGGCCACCACTACCGGGGTGAGCTCCCCTAAAGAGGGGCCACCCCCGGCCATCCCGGCAATGGCCGCCACCGCCAAACCGGTTATCGCCGCGGCCCCGGCCACCACCAGCCAATAGCTGCGTCGCCCGCCCGGCAGCCGGGCCAGCAGGGATCCTCGCCACGTCAGGGGTTGGCCGACACTTTCAGCAGATGCGTCCACCGGCGCGCTCCTCCAACCGGTTTCGGAAGGGGGAAGCGTCGCTCAGGTTAGCTGCGGTTTGAGTCGTTGGGAAGGGTCAGGATGAGGGCAGCGGTGGCTCGATGTCGTTGGTCTGTGCGGAGCAGTCGGGCAGGTTGTGGGCGATGGCCCGAATGGCGCCGAAGAGCACGGCTCGCATTCGGTCGACGTTTTGGGCGAAGAAGGCGAACACCTCGTCTTGGGTGACCGGCTCGATGTCGGGATCGTCGTCCAAGCCGACGTCGTAGTCGGTGACCAAGGCGGCGGTGGCATAGCAGATGCCCAGCTCGGCGGCGAGGGCCGCCTCGGGGTACTGGGTCATCCCCACCACGTCCCAACCGTTGTCGCGGAACCAGCGGGACTCGGCCCGAGTGGAAAAGCGGGGGCCCGAGATCACCGTCATGGTGCCCCCATCGTGGGCGGTCATGCCCTCGACGCGGGCGGCGCCAAGCAGCGCCTGGCGGAGCTCGTCGCAGTAGGGGTCGGCCAGCGAGACGTGGTTGGTGACGGTGTCGAAGTAGGTGTCGGCCCGGCCCGAGGTGCGGTCGACCAGTTGGTCGCACACCACGATGTGGCCAGGAGCCAGTTCACGACGCAGCGAGCCGCAGGCGCTGGGTCCGAAGATGGCCCGCACTCCCGCTTGGCGCAGTGCCCACAGGTTGGCCCGGTAGTTGACCTTGTGGGCCGGATATCGGTGGCCGGGGCCGTGGCGAGCCAGAAATACCACCTCGATATCGTCTACCAAGCCGATGGTGAGCGGACCCGACGGTGGTCCGAACGCTTCGTCGCCCGGGACTTCTACGGCGTCATCCAGAAGGGAGTAGAGACCGGAGCCGCCGATGACGCCGATCTCGGGCATGGCTGGCGACTAGTCGTCGGATGAGCTGGAGGCGGCCTTGGCCGGTTCGCGGCTGGACGACTCCGATGAGCTGCTGTCGGATTTGGCCGCGTCGGACTTCCCCGAGTCCGATCTTTCTTGGCCGTTGGAGCTGTCGCCGTTGGACGACGAGCCGGCCATGGTGGACGACTTCGCTCCGGAGCGGCTGTCGTTTCGGTAGAAGCCGTCACCCTTGAAGGTGATGCTGGGGACGCTGAACACCTTGGATACCTGGCCTTTGCCGGGCTGGGTGCAGGCGGCGGGGCTGGCGATGGAGTCGGCTTGGGGGCAGACGGTGAGGGTGTCCTCGGAGAACGACTGGATGACCTCGAAGCGAGTGCCGCAGGTTTGGCAGCTGTAGTCGTAGGCGGGCACGAGAGTTAAGGATAGGGGTGGCGGTTGTTTTTTGGCTATCTGAGGGGGTTCTGGTCCGTTTCACTACGATGGGCGGGTGGACTGGGAATGGGTTTTGGTCCTGGTTGGATATTTGTGGGGGACGTTTCCTGGCGCGCTTTTGGTGGGGAGGTATACGGGGCACGATCCGACCCGGGAGGGGTCGAATAATCCCGGGGCCAGCAATGTGTACCGGGTGGCGGGGCGGTGGCCGGCGGCTTGGGTGCTTCTCAGCGATGTGGGAAAGGGGTTCATTGCTGGTGGGCTGGGCCTGATCTTTGGTGACCAGCTGATAGGGGTGGCGTGTGGGGCGGCCGCGGTGGTGGGTCACATCGTCCCCTTGGGTCGCTACCGCCAGGGGGGCAAGGGGGTGGCCACCTTCGGGGGGATGCTTCTGGCCCTTACCCCGGTTGTGGGGGTGATCCTCATCGGCGTGTGGGCGGTGGCTCTGGCCGTAACCAAGCGGGCCGGGGCGGCCTCGTTGGCGGCGGTGGCGGCCGCGCCAGCCGCAGTGGCCATTCAGGGCTGGCCAGCACCGGAGGTCTTGGTGGTGATCGGAGTTGCGTTGGTGGTTCTTGCCCGCCACCATGAGAACATTCGTCGCATGTGGAAGCGAGAAGAACCGGCGCTTTGGTGATGATCCCACTGACTGAGGCTCAGGAGCGGGTGCTGGCCGGGTGCGGCATCCTGGACGAGGTCACCGTGGCCGTTGGCGACGCACAGGGCTTGGTGACCACCGAAACAGTGGTGGCACCAGAGTTGGTGCCCCCGTTCGACAACACGGCGATGGACGGCTTCGCGGTTCAGTCGGCCGATGTGGCCGATGCGCCGGTGACTCTGGCCGTCGCGGGCACGATTGCCGCGGGAGTGCCGCCCGACATCACGGTGGGTGCCGGACAGGCTGCCCGCATCATGACCGGCGCTGTCATTCCCCCCGGCGCCGACGCGGTGGTGATGGTGGAGCTGACCGAGACCAGCGCTGATGGCGCGGAAGTGACCGTGGCCCAATCGGTGCCCGTGGGCAACCACATCCGCCGGGCCGGCGAAGATCTGACGGTGGGCCAAACGGTGTTCGGTCCGGGAGAGGTGCTCACCCCGGGGCACTTGGGGGTGCTCACCAGCCTGGGCATGTATCAGGTAAAGGTGCGGCCCAAGGCCCGAGTCGGGGTCATGTCCACCGGCGACGAGCTGGTTGAGGGGCCACAGCCGCTGGAGAGGGGCCAAATCCGCGATTCCAACCGGCACACGCTGTTGGCATTGCTGGCTGAAGCCGGATGCGATCCGGTGGATCTGGGAAGCATGGCCGATAACGAGGAAGAGATTTCCGCCGGCCTTCGGGCCGGGGTGGAGAAATGCGACGCCCTTTTGACCTCGGGCGGGGTAAGCATGGGCGACTACGACTACGTGAAGAAGGTGCTCGACGAGATCGGCGACATGTCCTGGATGCAGGTGGCCATCAAGCCGGCCAAACCCCTGGCCTTCGGACTGGTAGAGGGCATCCCGGTGTTCGGGCTGCCCGGCAACCCGGTGTCATCCATGGTCTCCTTCGAGATGTTCGCCCGTCCTGGTCTGCGCAAGATGATGGGCCATCCACCTGGCACCTGGCACCGCCAGCCGGTGATGGGGCGCGTCGCCGAGCGGCTGGGCCGCCGACCCGATGGTAAGACCCACTTCGCCCGGGTTCGAGTGGACTACGCCGACGGCGAGTTCCTGGCCCGGTCGGCCGGCGGTCAGGGATCACACCAGCTGTCAGCAATGGCCGCAGCCGATGCCCTGGCCGTGCTGCCCGACGGCGACGGGCTCGATGAGGGCGACCCGGTGTTGCTTTTGATCCTGCGCTAGCTGTCGTCGCAACGAAGCCGGTTTGGCTTTCCACAGTGTGTTCGGCCGCTTATTCGGCCAGAATGGGGGAGTGAGCGTGCCGCTGATCGACGGCTTCGGGCGGGTCCACCGGGATCTGCGCATTTCGGTGACCGACCGCTGCAACTTCCGCTGCACATACTGCATGCCCGCCGAGGGGCTCGACTGGCTGCCCCGAGAGGACCTCCTCACCTTTGAGGAGATCGAGCGCATTGCCGCCCTCATGGTCGATCGGTTCGGCATCGACAGCATCCGGCTCACCGGCGGCGAGCCAACCGTGCGGGCCAACCTGCCGGTGCTGGTGGAGAAGCTGGCCGCGTTGGGCGTCGATTTGGCCCTCACCACCAACGGCGCCACCTTGGGCCTCTTGGCCGACAAGCTGGTTGCGGCTGGACTGCGGCGCATCAACATCTCGCTCGACTCCCTCCAGGCCGATCGGTTCGAGCAGCTCACCCGGCGCAACGACTTGGACCGGGTGCTCGACGGTATCGACGCCGCCTTGGACGCCGGTTTGAACCCGGTGAAGGTCAACGCGGTGATGATGCGGGGCATCAACGACGACGAGATCGCAGACTTCGCCCGATTCGGCCGGGACAAAGGGGTTGAGGTCCGGTTCATCGAGTTCATGCCCCTAGACGCCGACCTGTCGTGGAGCAACGACAAGGTGGTCACTCTCGACGAGATCGTCTCCACAGTGGGGGAGGTATTCCCGCTGGCTCCGGTGGAGCGCTCCCACTCGCCGGCCGCGGTGTGGCACTACGCCGACGGGCGGGGTTCGTTCGGGGTGATTGCCAGCGTGACCGACGCCTTCTGCGGAAGCTGCGACCGGGTGCGGCTCACCGCCGAGGGCATGTTCCGCAACTGCCTGTTCGCTGTGGACGAGCACGACCTTCGGAAACTCATCCGCTCGGGAGCGAGCGACGACGAGATCGCCGCCGTCATCTCCGATGTGGTGAAGGACAAGTGGGCCGGACACGCCATCAACCAAGTGCATTTCATCCGCCCTGGCCGCTCGATGTCCCAAATCGGGGGCTGACGTGACCGACGCCGGGTTCACCCACCTGGATCCCCTCGGCCGGGCCCGCATGGTGGACGTTACTCCCAAGGATCCCTCGCACCGCCGGGCCATTGCCCGGGCCAAGGTGTTCATGAGCGCCGACACCGCGTCGGCGGTGGCCCGAGGGGCCATCGGCAAAGGGGATGTGCTGGCAGTGGCCAGGGTGGCGGGCATCCAAGCGGCCAAGCGCACTCCCGAGCTCATCCCGCTGTGCCACCCGCTGCTGGTGGGCGCGGTGCTGGTGAACTTCAGGATCGAGGACACCTATATCGAGATTGAGGCCGAGGTGGAAACGGTCGATCGGACGGGGGTGGAGATGGAGGCCCTCACCGCTTGCTCGGTGGCCGCGCTGACCATCTACGACATGTGCAAGTCGCGGGACAGGGAGATGGTGATCGGCGAGGTCGCCCTATGGGAGAAATCGGGTGGACGCTCCGGCCACTACCGCCGCACGGGGAGCGCTGAGGCACCCTACGACGACTGAGCCACCACTGCGAGCAATCGGTGGAAGCAGGGGGTGGCGTGGGTGGACTTTTTGTAGTAGAACCGTAACAAATGCCAACCTGCCGTAATGTCCGTCGACAGATGGTCACGAAGCGCCCGGTCATCCTTCAAGAGGGGCTGAGGCGCGACTATCCACCATTGAGCGCCCGGTCACGGCTTATCATTGAATCTGCAAGGGACCCCCGAGATTGGTGACGTCAGTGTTGCTAATGATCTTGGCAGCTGCTTGGGCTGCCTTTTTGATTCCGCCCCTGATCCGCCGAGCGCGCAACGGCCAGTTCAGGGGCAGGCGTCGTTCGTCCCAACTCGGTTTTGGCCTTCCCATTCGCTCTGTGCATCCCCGCCTCGCTGAGCGGGGGGCTATGTCGGCACCGGTGGTCGCTCTTCGGCCCAATATCGCTTTACCCCCTCGGGTGTACGCTTCTCAGATGGGGTCGAATTCGACTCGGGGCATTCCCCGCACCTCAATCGATGCCCGTCGCCGTCGGCGCCGCATTCTGGTGACCCTTGTATTCAGTGCGCTGGCCACGTTTGTCTTTGCCGTTTACTTCGGCGGCTTCGCCCTTGTGGTTCATCTGCTGATTGACGCCCTCCTGCTGGGCTACGCCATGCTGTTGGTACAGCACCAGCGCACCCGTGAGGAGCGTCTCAACCCCATCGACGTGGATGCCCCGCAGTCCCGATCTTGGGACGTGGCCTCCGGCGGCGAACGCTGACCCCTCTTTCCTGTTGACTCCTGCTGATTCCAATCGCGGTTCGGCGCGCGGTCCCCATTAAGCTTGATTCGAAATTTTGGGGCTGTAGCTCAGTTGGCTAGAGCGCCTCGTTCGCAACGAGGAGGCCGGCGGTTCGAGTCCGCTCAGCTCCACATCTCGGCCTGCCGGTAACTTCTCTGCCTATGACCAGTGAATTCGACGCTGCGCTGGAGGGCTTCATTCGGCGGCGCCTTGGGGATGTCGATGGACTGCGAGTGGAGGGCGAGGCTCGAGTCACCGGCGGGCAGTCGAGGGAGAACTGGCCGTTCGACCTGTTCTGGGAAGAGGGCGGGAAGTCGCACCATCGCCGCCTCTTCCTTCGACGCGATCCGGTGGGCAGCGTGCTCGAGACCGACCGCAGGGTGGAATACGAGGTGCTGCGTCGGTTGCACGACCAGCCGGTGCGGGCCCCCGAGGTGGTGTGGCTGGACGCCGACGGATCGGAACTGGGCCGCCCCGCGATGGTCATGACCCGCTATGACGGGCACAACGATCACTACATACTTCAGGGAGGCAGCAGCCAGCTCGACGAAGATGCCCGGGCCGGTATCGCCTCGCAGATGGTGGACCTGATGATCGAGATCCACAACCTGGACTGGAAGGATGCCGGGTTGGATGAGGTTCTGCCCGTGCCCGCCGATCCGGCGGAGGCGGCCATCGACGAATGGGCCGCGGTGATCGAACGGCAGTCGTTGGAGCCTCAGCCGTTGCTGGCCCTGATAGAGCAGTGGCTGCGACGAAACCGGCCGGATCCCGGTGAGATCACCGTTGTCCACGGAGACGTCAAGCCGGGCAACGTGCTGTTCGACGGAGACCAGGTGCAGGTATTGCTGGATTGGGAGACCGTCCACTTGGGAGACCCGGCTGAAGACTTGGGATGGGTGACGAACCCGGTTCGCCGGATTGAGCACCAGATTCCCGGACGCTGGGAGGCGGAAGAACTCCTTTCGGCCTATGAGACTCGCACTGGCCGGACCGTCGACCGAAATGCGGTGCGATTCTGGCAGGTGCTCGCCAACTACAAGCTGGTGGCCATTGTTATGACAGGGGTACGCAGCTTCTGTGACGGTCGCACCCTTCGGGTGTGGGCCGGAGCAGGGCTTTTAGAAAACGTGTTGTTGGCCCAGACCGCGGAGGAGTTGAGATGAGACCCACGCTGAGTGAGCAGATTGAGGGTGCCCGCCAGGTGCTGGTGGAGTTGGCTGCGCCCGAGGTGTCTGACCCCTATGTGCAGGAGCAGATCACCTTCGCGGCCGCCGCCCTGGAGCGGGTCGCGACACGTTGGCCCGAGGTGCTGCCCGACCTGGTGACCGACATCCGGGCGTTGGAAGAGGTCTTGGGCATCGAACCCGCGGAGCTAACCGAAGCCGTGCCCGGGGTGGTCCACTTGGCTGCCGCCGAGGAGTATCACCGAAACCTCCGGGCCCGGCTCACCGATGAGATCATGAGCGGGCCTGTGCCGTCGCCCGCGGTGCGGGCCTACTTAGCTGACTCGACAGAAAGGCTGAAATAGCCATGCTCGGACCCCTTGACGACACCCTGTGGCATCAGATCGCTGAGCCGTTCGAGCACGTCGGCACATCTGACCCCCGATTCTTCGACCGCTACTGGTTCGCCATCTACGACCCGGCGGGGCAGGCCGCGGTGCAGTTCACCATGGGGTCGTACAACAACATGAACGTGATCGACGGCGGGGTGGTGATGGTACGGGGTGGCACCCAGCACAATCTGAGGGCGTCGCGGGCGCTGCGTCCCCGCTTGGAGCCCGAGGTGGGGCCGATGCGGGTGGAGCCGACGGTTCCGCTGGAGGAGCTCCGGATGATCCTGGCCCCCGGCGACCACTCCATCGCCTGTGATCTGGTGTGGCGGGCCGAGCTTGCTCCCGAGATCGAGAAGCCCCATGTGGAGCGGGAACGGGGCCGGGTGACCCAGGACTACCAGCGATTCAATCAGGTCGGCGTAGTAGACGGCTGGATCAAGGTGGGCGATGAGCGCCTAGAAGTGGCCAACTGGTGGGGCGGTCGAGACCACTCCTGGGGAGTGCGCCCCGCGATGGGCATCCCCGAGCCGGTTACCGGCCCGCCCCGACAGCACAGCGAGGCCGGCACGCTGTTCTATTTCCTGTTCTTCTCCACCAACCGCCGGGCCGGCCACGTGCAGATCATGGAGCGGGGATCGGAGCGGGTGTACCTCACCGGGCTCATCCGAGACCGGGACGCCCCCGATGTGGACCGCCACGTGACCGAGGCCGATCTGTCGCTGGACTTCTTCGAGGGCACCCGGCGGTTCTCTTCGGCCGATATGGCGGTGAGCCTGGACGACGGCGGTTCGCTGCGGCTGGGCTCGGTGCCGCTGGGCTCGGCGGTGGACATGGCCGGACTGGGCTACAGCGGCGGGTGGAATGACGAGCTCGGCCTCGGCGTGTACCGGGGCGAGTCCTGCCTAGAGCACGAGATCTGGGACGTGAGCCATCCTGCCGATGTGGTGAGGGCCTCAGGCGAAGTGATCACCCCCATGCACCGCATCGCCCCGGTCACCGTCACCACCGATGATCCCGAGGAGACCGGCACCGGCAGCCTCACCATGATCGCCAACGGCCGCCTCCCCCAGTACGGCCTGGACTAGGCGGCCCCTCGCTAGGGGGCGTCGGGGAGGTTGGTGAAGCCGCGGCCGCTGGCGCGTCGGTACCAGCCCTGGGCGGTCATGGTGCCGCCGTCCACCGGGAGGGTCTGGCCGGTCATGAAACGGGACTGATCGGAGGCCAAGAACAGGGCCACCTCGGCGAAGTCGTCGGGGTTGCCGAAGCGGCACAGGGGGATATTCCGGGTTACCTGTTCGAGGGGGCGGTCCCGCAGCATCTGATCGAGAGGCGTTTGCAGGGTGACGGCCATGTCCGGGGCGATGGCGTTGACCCGGATGTTCTGGTCGGCCATCTCGAGGGCGACGGATCGGGTGAAGGCGATGATGGCGGCGTTGGACGCCGAATATACCGCGATGCCGGGCATCGCCCGCATGGCCTCCACAGTGGACACGTTCACGATGGTGCCCCCGCCCCCTTCCACCATGGTGGGCAGAAAGGCGCGGGTGCAGCGCAGCACGTGGCGGAAGGTGATGTTGATTTGAGCGTCCCAGTCGGCTTCCTCAGTTCTGATGAACGTGCCTCTGCCCGGCCGGTAATCGCCCACGTTGTTCACCAGCACGTCCACTCGGCCGTCGCCGAATTCCACCGCGGCCCGGTGGAACTCGGTCACCACCGCGGCATCGGTGATGTCGCCCACCACCGCCATGGCCCGCCCCCCGGCGTCGGTGATGTCGCCCACTGCGGCGTTGGCCAGGTCGGAATCAATGTCGTTGACCACGACGGCGGCGCCCGCTTCGGCGAACAATCGGGAGATTCCGCCCCCGATCCCCCCGCCTCCTCCAGTGACGGCCGCGATCTTGTTGGCTAATGGTGTTGCGCTCGGCATGCGGGCTTTCTAGCGCATCCCGTGTGGTGCTGCTCACATCGCGGCGTCGTTCGCGTTGGGCCGCCGCCGGAGTCGTTGCCAAGATGTCGCCATGAGCAATCGCTTGAACGGACGGGTGGCCATCGTCACCGGAGGGGCCAACGGACTGGGAGAGGCCATCGCCGGCAAGTTCGCCGCCGAGGGCGCAGTGGTGGTGATCGCCGATGTGGATGAGCCGGCCATGGAACAGGTGGGCGGCGAACTGGGGGTAGAGACCGCCCTCTGCGACGTGTCGGACCGGGCGTCGGTGCAGGCGCTGGTGGACGGGGTGGTGGAGCGCCACGGGCGGCTCGACATCATGGTGGCCAACGCCGGTATCGCCAACTCCCCCAAGTATTTGGACATAGACGACGAGTTTTGGGGCCGGATGATCGACGTGAACCTGACTGGGGTGTTCTTGTGCAACCAGATCGCGGCTCGCCACATGGTGGCGCGGGGCAATGGCGGCGTGCTGTTGAACACCGCCTCCATCCTCGGGGCTGAGGGCAATCCCCAGACCCCGGCGTACGCCGCCTCGAAGGCCGGGGTGATCTCGCTGACCCGCAGTGGGGCCATGGCGCTGGGAGAATTCGGCATCCGGGTGAACGCGGTGGGGCCAGGCTACATGAAAACCCGAATGACCGAGGGTTTGCGGGCGGTGCCCGAACTGGAGAAGTCGCTGGCCGAGATGGTGCCGCTGAACCGATTCGGCGAGGCTGGCGACATCGCCGACGCTGCGGTGTTTCTGGCCAGCGACGAGGCCTCCTACATCACCGGCCACACCCTGTTCGTGGACGGCGGCTGGCTCACCCACCACCTGCCCGCCCGCACCGAGGAGCAGGAGGAAACCCGCCTTCGCGCCCAAGCCGAGGCCGAAGCCCGCTGACGCAGCTCGGAGGGGGCTATCTGTGGCGTCGTCGGGCCCGGTCGAGGTCTTGGTCGGCCAGCTCTTCGGCCAACTCCAAGTAGCGCCGCAGGCGGCCAGGGTCCACGTTGCCGGCCACCGCGCAGTCAGGCTCGCCCTGGTGCCAGCAGTCCTCGGCAAAGCGGCATTCGTGGTCGAGGGCGTCGATCTCGGCGTAGGCCGCGGCCAACCCCTCCCACGCATCCCACGGTCCTACGGCTCGGATGCCGGGCGTGTCTACGATCGATCCACCGCCGGGCAGCGCGATGAGACGCCGCGCGATGGTGGTGTGGCGGCCCCGGGCGTCGCCCGCCCGCACCTCCTGAGTGGCCTGCACCTCGTCGCCCACCAACGCGTTGATCAGCGTCGACTTGCCCACTCCCGACGGTCCCAGCAGCGCCAGAGTACGGCCCCCTTCCAGCAGGGCGGTCAGATTGTCGAGCCCCTCGCCCCGCAACGCGGCAGTGATCACCACCGTGGCCCCCGGGGCCAGAACGGCGGCCTTTTCGGCATCCCGCTCGGGATAACGGCGAAGATCGGCTTTGGCCAGGATCACCGCCACCGCCGCGCCCGACTGCCAGCCAACCACGCAGAAGCGCTCCAGTTGGGCCGGGTTGATGCGCCGGTCGAGACCGTGTACCACCCCAACGACATCGGCGTTGGCCACCAGCGTCTGGGCCCGGGCGTGCTCGGCTGGATCTCGCCTTACCACCAGCGTGCGTCGCTCCAGCACTTGCTCCACCACGGGACTGTCGTCGAGGTCGGGAACGACGGTGACCCAGTCGCCGGTCACCGGGGCCACATCGCCTTGGGCTCGAAGGGAATCGGACGAGACTCGGATCTGGCCCTCGTCGGTAATCACCTCGCACTCACCACGGTCCACCTGCACCACTCGGCCCAGTTGTCCTGCCTGACTCTGGGCCAGTTCCCGCCACCGCTGGTCGACGCCCAGGGCCTCCAACGGCGTCATTGGGTGCTGAATAGCGTGAGTGCCATATTCCGGCTCCATGTGGTGGGTCTATTGGCCCAAACGGTGGAAAATCACAATAGCCTTAGTGCCACACAGCCGGATAAAGAACGACCGGCCTAGCTGATCGGAATGCATACATGAGCGAATCCGAAGCGACCGCATCGGCCCAAGGGCGAGCGGTCATCTCGCCCCTTAGAGCAATTGCCATTGGCATCGTGGCTGCCGGCGGAGCGTTGGGCTTGAGCGAGATCCTGTCGGGGTTGAGCCGCAAGATCCCGTCGCTGGTGGTCTCGGTGGCTGAAGAGATCGTGGACATCACCCCCGGCTTCATTGCCCGCTGGTCCATCGACACCCTCGGCAGCGCCCAGAAGCCGGCGTTGGTGTGGGGCATCGTCATCGTGTCGATTCTGCTTGGCGCGGTGCTGGGCTGGCCCTCCCGGAAGCGCTGGTGGGTGATGCCCGCTGGTCTCGTGGTTTTCGCCGTTGTTGGTGGGTGGGCTGCGGCCCGCAACCCCCTGTCCAGCGATGGTTTGGGATGGATGTCGGGCCTGGTGTCAGGGGCCTTCGGGATTGCGGTGTTTCTGAGTCTGTATGCGCTGGCGCGGGCTGCAATTCCATCGGGCGAATCCGACGAACCTGCGGAAGAGCAGCGGGTGCCTATGGTGGGCCGGGGCCGCTTCAACGACCGGCGCCGCTTCGTGGGAGCGGTGGGCATCGTGGCTGGGGCTTCGCTGGCCGGTGGCCTGCTCGGGCGATGGCTGCGGCGGCGCGACACCGTGGAAGGAGCTCGCGAGGGGGTTGCCGAGGCCCTCCAAGGACGCACTATCGCGACACCGACTGCCCGACCCACACCGGTTCCCACCGCGCAGGCTGGGGACGATGATGCCATGGTCGACTCCTCCCCAGGTTCAACCCCTGAAGCCACACCCGCCGCGGGCGCTGATCCCACGGCCGAGCCCACCGCGGAGGCAACGGGCGAGCCCACCCCTTCAGTCACAGCCGAACCAGTAAGGGAGCCCAACTTCGACCACATCGCCGGGATCGCCCCGCTCATCACTCCCAACGAGGACTTCTATCTGATCGACACCGCCCTCTCGTATCCTCAGGTGGACCCGGCGGACTGGTCGCTGCAGATCCACGGCATGGTGGACCGAGAGGTGGAGATCAGCTTCGACGAACTGCTCGACCTGGGCCTGGTTCGAGAGCAAGTGACCCTGTCGTGTGTGTCCAACTCTGTAGGCGGTCGGCTGGTGGGCAATGCGGAATGGGTTGGTGTCCCCCTGGCCAGAGTGCTGGACGAGGCCGGGGTGCAGCCGGGGGCCACGCAGATCGTGGGCCGCTCCATCGATCGTTGGACCGCGGGCTTTCCCACCGAGGTGGCGCTCGACGGCAGGGTGGCAATGGTGGCCGTGCAGATGAACGGCGAGCCGCTGCCCATCTCCCACGGTTTCCCCGCCCGTCTGGTGGTGGCCGGGCTCTACGGCTACGTGTCGGCCACCAAGTGGCTGTCAGACATCGAGCTCACCACCTGGGAAGCGTTCGACGGCTACTGGATCCCCCGCGGCTGGTCGAAAGAGGGGCCGATCAAGACCCAGTCCCGCATCGATGTGCCCCGACGGGGCTCTGTGATCGACCCCGGCCCGACGGCGATTGCCGGTGTGGCCTGGGCCCCCAGTCGGGCCATCGAAAAGGTGGAAGTTCAGGTGGACGAAGAGCCCTGGGTGGGGGCTGAGCTCAGCCGTGAGACCACTATCAACTCTTGGCGGCAGTGGATGGTGACGTGGAACGCCACCCCCGGCCGCCACCAAGTGCGGGTGCGGGCCACCGACGGCACCAACACCACCCAGACCCCCGAGATCACCGACCCGGCCCCCGACGGCGCCACCGGCTGGCACACCATCCAGGTACGGGCGGAGGAGGCCTGATCCTCCTCCGTGCCTTGGGGGAATGATCTCAGCCGCCGGTAGATTCTCGGCAGATGGACTTCGATCTCAACCCTACTGAGAGGGATTTTCGCGACGAGGTGCGTACCTGGTTGGAGGAGCACCTGGTGGGGGAGTTTGCCGAGTTGCGGGGCCGGGGGGGCATGGGCCAAGAGGACATTCCTGTTGAGGAGCAGATCGCCTGGGAACGGGAACTGGCTGACGGCGGCTGGCTGGGTATCGACTTTCCCGCCCACTTGGGGGGCCGGGAGTGCAGCTTGTCGGAGCAAGTGCTGTTCCACCAGACCTACGTGGAGGCTCGGGCGCCGGGGCGGCTGCCCAACATGGGGGTCACGCTGTTGGGGCCGACGTTGGTGGCCTATGGCACACCGGAGCAGCAGGAGCGGTTCGTGCCCCCGATTCTGTCGGGCGAGGAGTTCTGGTGCCAGGGCTATTCCGAGCCTAATGCCGGGTCGGATTTGGCCAATGTGGGCACCAAGGCGGTGCTCGACGGCGATCGGTGGGTGGTGAACGGCCAGAAGATCTGGACCTCGCTCGCCCAGTACTCCGACTGGTGCTTCGTGGTATGCCGCACCGACCCGGACTCTGCCCGCCACGCCGGCCTCTCCTACCTGCTGGTGCCCATGGACCAGCCGGGGATAGAGATCCGCCCCATCGTGCAGATCACCGGGGGAACCGAGTTCAACGAGGTCTTCTTCGACGACGCGGTGACCGATGCCGATCTGGTGGTGGGCCAGCCGGGCCGGGGCTGGGAAGTGGCCATGGGCACGCTGGCCTTCGAGCGGGGGGCGTCCACGCTGGGCCAGCAGACCTACTTCCGCCAAGAGCTGGACGCGCTATTGGCCGAGGCCCGGGCCAACGGCACCGCTGATGATTTGGTGGTCCGCCAGGTGCTGGCCCAGGCCTACGCCACGTTGGAGATCATGCGGTACAACAACCTGCGGATGCTCACCGTGGTGGACGCCGGCGGGGTGCCGGGGCCGGAGATGTCCATCGGCAAGCTGCTGTGGTCCAACTGGCACCGTTCGCTGGGCGAGTTGATGGTGGGCGTGCGGGGGGCGGACGGCATGGCGGTAGCGGCTGATGACGGCGAGGACTACTCGCTGGACTCCTGGCAGCGCACGTTCTTGTACAGCCGATCCCACACCATCTACGCCGGATCGAACGAGATTCAGCGAAACATCATCGGGGAGCGGGTTCTCGGGCTACCGAGGGAACCGCGGTAATCAGCAAAACCGAATTGTTGGGGTTGCCCCGGGAGCCGCGATGATTTCAAGTATCGGAAAGAGGAGCAGCCATGGCTGAGGCATACATCATCGACGCAGTCCGCACCCCGGTGGGACGACGGGGCGGCAGCCTGTCGGAGATCCATCCGGCTGATCTGGGCGCCCATCCCATCCTGGGGCTTCTCGATCGCACCGGTGTCGACCCGGCCGCGGTGGACGACGTGATGTATGGCTGTGTGGACGCCCTCGGCCCCCAAGCTGGCGACATCGCCCGCACCGCCTGGCTGGCCGCCGGGCTGCCCGAGCACGTTCCCGGCACCACCATCGACCGCCAGTGCGGATCGGCCCAGCAAGCCGTCCACTTCGCCGCCCAAGCGGTGATGGCAGGCGTGAACGACATGGTGGTGGCCGGCGGCGTGCAGAACATGAGCATGATCCCCATCGGAGCGGCGATGACCGTGGCCGAGCATGTGGGGGTGACCGACCCCGACCCCTTCACCGGCTCCGATGGCTGGGTGGACCGCTACGGCACCCAGGAGGTTTCGCAGTTCCGGGGGGCGGAGATGATCGCCGAGCACTGGGACATCAGCCGGGAGCAGATGGAGGAGTTCGCCCTGGCCAGCCACGAGCGGGCCGCCACCGCCACCGACGAGGGCCGTTTCGAAAATGAGATCCTGCCTCTGGCCGGCCTGGAGTTTGACGAGGGAATCCGGCGGGGCACCACTCTGGAGAAGATGGCCGGGTTGTCCACGCTGATCGAGGGCGGGCGGCTGACCGCCGCGGTGTCCAGCCAGATATCCGACGCGGGCTGCGCCATGTTGATCTGCGGAGAGCAGGCGGTGGCCGATCACGGGTTGAAGCCCAGGGCCCGCTTCCACCACCTGTCGGTGAGGGGCGCCGACCCCATCTACATGCTCACCGGCCCCATTCCGGCTACCGAGTACGCCTTGGCCCGAACCGGCATGACCATCGACCACATCGACCTGTTCGAGTGCAACGAGGCCTTCGCCTCGGTGGTGCTGGCCTGGATGGGCGAGCACGACGTGCCCCACGAGAAGGTCAACGTCAACGGCGGGGCCATCGCCCTGGGCCACCCATTGGGCGCCACCGGAGCCCGGCTCATGACCACCCTGCTGAACGAGTTGGAGCGCACCGGCGGCCGCTACGGGCTGCAAACCATGTGCGAGGGCGGCGGCCAGGCCAACGTCACCATTATCGAGCGGCTGTAGCAGCGCTATGACCGGGTTCGCCGACAAGGTGGTGATCGTCACCGGCGCGGCTCGGGGGATCGGCAGGAGCACCGCCGCGCTTTTCGCGGAGGCGGGGGCGGTGGTCGTCGGGGCCGACCGGGATGTCGAGGCTCTGGATGAGGTAGAGGATCTGTCGTTGCGGCTGGGCGGTGATGTGGGCGACACCCACGATGCCCATGCGATCATCGACGACACCCTGGAGTCCTACGGCCGACTCGACGTGCTGGTGAACAATGCCGGGGTCTGGGTGCTCAAGCCCACCTCCGAGATCACCCCCGAGGAGTGGGACGACCAGCTCTCCACCAACCTGCGCTCGTTCTTCCTGCTGATCCGCCGGGCCTATCCCGCGCTGGCCGAGGCTCGCGGCAGCGTGGTGAACGTGGCCTCCATCGCCGCCCTGCGGTTCACCACCCCCCATGTGGCCTACGCCTCTGCCAAGGCCGGAGTGATCGCCATGACCAGGGACTTGGCTGCCGAGTACGCCCCCAACGTGAGGGTCAATGCAGTGGCCCCCGGCCCCATCGACACCATGCACCTCACCGCCTCGATGACCCCCGAGGAGAAAGCCGACTTCGGCCGCCGCTATCCGCTGGGCCGCATGGGCGAGCCCGAAGACGTGGCCCACGCCATCGTGTTTCTGGCCTCCCCCAAAGCCGCCTACATCACCGGTGCCACCCTCCCCGTCACCGGAGGCACCGAACTCGGAGTCCCCAGCCTGTTCTAGCGGCTAGCCCTCGATGCGGTCGATGAGACCCCAGCCCAGGGCGGTGGATGCGTCGATTTCGGTGTTGGTGAGGGCGAAGTAGCAGAGGCGCTGTCGGCCGATGCGGCGGGCGATGCTCACGGTGCCGCCCGCGCCGGGCACCAGGCCCATGGCCACCTCGGGCAGGCGGAAGCTGGTGTCGGGGTGGGCGGACACATCGTGGGCGTAAGCGGGCAGTTCCACGCCCGCCCCCACGCAGGTGCCGTGGACCTTCACCCGGGTCTTGGCCGCCAAGCGGTCGATCCAAAAGGCGGCGCTGCGCACCGAGCGGACGCGGTGGGCGGTGCCTGGGTCGGGGGTGGTGCCGAACTCGGCCAGGTCGCCGCCGGAGCAGAAGGTGGGCCCGGCGCCGTCAAGCACGATCCCGTCCAGGCTGGGGTCAGCCCATGCGGCCCGGAGCTGCTCTACGAGGCCGTCTCGCATCTCGGCGCTGAAGGCGTTGTGGCGTTCGGGACGGTTGAGGGTGAGCCGCAGGGTGGACCCGGCGCGCTCAGCCCGCACTGCGGGCTCAGGGTTGTCGGGAACGAGCCGAATGGGCTGGCTGGCCAGCCACCCCTGGAACTGGGGGCCGGACTGGAGGGTGGAGTAGGCCAGCGACTCGGCCACCAGCCCATCGGCGGTGGTTCGGCCTTCGCTCAGGCGCAGAAGTTGCACCAGCGCCACCGCCGCGGCTGGCGATGCCGTGGCCGCAGCGGTGATCTGCTCGATCTTCTCGACGGGCACGGCTACCGGGACCGGGAGATCGCCGGGGGCCAGCACGATGTCGAAGGCGGCGCAGTGCTCGGCCAGCTTCGGAGCGTCGGCGGAGTCGAAGTCGGCGGTTACCGAGGCTGCCATCACCGCCGGGGTGCTCTTTATCAGGCTGGCCGTCTCTTCGCTGGGCCATTGGGAGATGTCGGCGGCGGTGAGCTCTACGAGCATTACCGGGCAGTCAGCCAGACCCAAGTCCTCCCCGGCGTAGGGGTGGGACAGGAGTTCGAGGGCCTCAGCCAGGCCCGTGGTCTGGATTGGCGCAGCCATTACTGAGTGACCGCAGACTAGCGCGGGAGGGAATCAACGGCTTTCGGCGAGCTCTTCGCGCAGGATCCGGCGCAGGAGTTTGCCGGTCTCGTTGTAGGGAAGTTCATCACGCACCTCGATGCGATCAGGGGTGCGTGACGACCGCATCTGGGACTTCACGAACTCTTGCAATTCGGCGATATCAACCACTTGACCCTTGGCCGCCACCACTACCGCGGCCACCGCTTCGCCCCATTGCTCGTCGGGTATTCCGACGGCGGCGGCGTCAGCCACCGACGGGTGGCTCAGCAGCACGTCTTCGATCTCGCCGGGGGAGATGTTCTCGCCGCCCCGCACGATGATGTCGTCTATGCGGCCCTCTACGTAGAGATAGCCGTCACCGTCGAGCGAGCCCCCGTCGTTGGTGGGGAACCAGCCGTCGGGGGTCACCCGGGAGTTCCGTCCCAGGTACTCGCCCGAAACCTGCTCGCCTCGCACCCAGATCTCGCCGGAGGTGCCGGTGGCAACCGGGTTGCCCTCCTCGTCGCGGATGTCCACCTCGATGGCGGGCAGCGGCCGGCCCGCCGACCCCAATCGGGCCCGCACCGCCGGATCGTCGGAGCGATGGGCCTCGCGGTGTTCCTCCGGGCCTAGCACCGCCACGGTGGAGCTGGTCTCGGTCAGGCCGTAGGCGTTCACGAAGTTGGCCCAGGGCAGCACGTCGAGGGCCCGGGCGATGACCGGAGCGGGCATCTTGCCGCCCCCGTACGACAGAGCCCGCAGCGTGGGGAGCCCGCCTCCGATGTCCTCCATGTGGTCCACGATGCGGGCCAGCATGGTGGGCACCACCATGGCGTGGGTGACCCCCTCGGTCCGGACTAGGTTGACCCAGTCGGCGGGGTCGAAATTCGGGAGTTGCACGATGCGGCGTCCGGCGTACACCGAGCTCAAGATCGCGGCCATGCCGGCCACGTGGTAGGGCGGCACCGACACCAGCGTGGCCTCGTCCTCGGCCGCCCCCATGAACTCCACCGAGCCGATGATGTACGACACCAGATGCCGATGGCGCAGCACCGCGGCCTTGGGGGTGCCGGTGGTACCGCTGGTGTAGAGGAGGATGGCGATTTCCTCGGGGTCCACATTCCAGTCGCTGTCCGGCGCGCTTCCCTCGGCCCACTGGGCCAAAAAGTCAGGCCGGACAACCGCCCTCACGCCGTCGAGGTCGCCGATGGCGGCGAGGGCGTCGTCGTTGCACACCGTCACCGACGGAGCAACCTCGGCGGCCAGATGGCGCAGCTCGGGCCTGGTCAGCCGGTAGTTGAGGGGGACGAACGGCACGCCGGCCCAGGCCGAGCCGAACAGGGCGATCGGGAGGGCCTCGCTGCTGACGTCCACCATGCTCACCCGGTCGATTCCCGCCTCGCGGAAGCGCATGGCGGTGGCCCCGGCCCGCTGGAATAGCTGTTCGTAGGTAAGACCCCGCCCTTGGGACCCAACCGCGGTGCGGTCGCCGAACCCGCTGGACGCCATCTCCAGCAGCATCATCAGATTCATGGGTGCATCCCGGCTGACGATCCTGCTGGCAGCGCTATGGCCTGACTAGTCGGAGGCGGGGAGGGGCTTGGCCTCTTTCAGGCTGAGGGCCGTGTCTCCCAGCGCCAAAGAGCCGTCTCCCGGTTTGGTGCACAAAACCTCGAGGGACTCGTCTTCGTTCACATAGCGCTTGCCCAGCGCGGTGCCTTCGGCAGCGCCGGCGGCAACCTCGCCATTGCGCTCCGCGTCGGCCGGATCGGCCATCGGTGCGCCGCCACAAGTGATGTCCACGTCGCCGCTCGGTGCCTTGACCACGATGAGCTCGGTATCGCAAACCGAACTCTTGAGGCGGCTGCCCGGTTTCAGGTCCATCCTTACCTCCCGAAAGATGTCCTCCAATCTTTTCCCGTCAGACTCAGCAGGTACAAACTGCGTTAGTGATGGAGTCAACCTTGAGCAGCCGCCATCCGGCGCTGGTTTGGGCCGAGTCGGGCTTGATGGGCCTGAGCGGACCCGAGCACGGGCCTCCAGCGGTGGCCTCTGGGCGATGGGTGGAGCGGCTCGACGGCGTGGTTAGCGACATTGCGGGGCTGTGCGGTCAGCCGCTGAGGAGCGATGCCGCCGGTTTTCTAGGAGAGCGGGCGGCACTGGTGGGCCGTGGTCGAAGGGGCTCGGTGTCGGTGGGGGGCGCATGCCACATGGTGGCGGCGGCCGACGGCGTGTTGGCGGTATCGCTGGCCCGCACCAGCGACACCGAAGCGGTTCCCGCCTGGCTGGAGATCGGCGATCTGGGCGGGAGCGATGTGTGGGCCGTCGTGGCCACGGAGGTGCGGGACAAGCCGGTGGCCGAACTGTTGGAGCGGGCCGAATGGCTGGGTTTGGCGGTGGGAGAGGCCACCCGGCCCCCGCCCCCGGCCGAGCCCTGTTTGTTCACTGGTGTCGGATCGGCGGATTCAGGCCGCAAGAAGGTGCTGGACGTGAGCTCGCTGTGGGCCGGGCCACTGTGCGCGTCCCTGTTGGGCGGCTTCGGATTCGATGTGGTCAAGGTAGAGGCACCAGGCCGCCCCGACGGCGCCCGGTACGGTTCGCCGGCGTTCTACGAGCTGATGAACCAGGGCAAGGAGGATACGGTCGTCGATCTGGCGTCCGAGGGTGGGCGCCGCCGATTCTTGGATCTGTCCCGGGAATCGGCAGTCGTGGTCGACGGCTTGCGACCCCGAGTGTGGGCCAACTGGGGTATCGATCCACTGGAGGTGGCAGAGCGTTGCGGGCTGGTGTGGGTGTCGATCACCGGCTATGGCAACGACCGACCCGGATTCGGTGACGATGCCGCAGTGAGCGGGGGCCTTTGGCTGCCGGACCCGGCTGGCGGACTGCCGTGGTTCGTGGGTGACGCTGCCGCCGATCCGGTGGCTGGCTTGATCGCCTGTCGGGCAGCTGCCGAGACCCTGGCCGCGGGTCGGGCAGGATTGGTGGAAGTGGCGATGAGCCAAGCAGCGAGCTGGGTCCGGGTGGGAGACGATCTGACTGCGCCCGACGCTGAAGTCTTCCGCCGGGGCGAAAATTGGGTTGTGCGGGCCGACGGCGACGAGCAGGTGGTGCTGGGCCCCCGCGGCCTGGTGTGACCTCGTTCCTCCGCCGAAGCATGGCAAATGGGCGGTAGGTTGAGGTTGTGTTTGCAAGAAAGCCCAGCGGCTCGGGGCATCTCGGCGAGGGTCACCACCGCAATGTGACCCGGGGCGGGTACCGGGCGGCGGTGTTCGGGGTGAGCGACGGCCTGGTGTCCAACGTGGCTCTCATATTGGGGGTAGCCGGGGCCAGTTCGGGCCAGGAGCTGGTGCGAATTGCCGGTTTGGCCGGGCTGATCGCGGGGGCGGTGTCGATGGCCGCGGGTGAGTACATCTCCATGCAGGCTCAGCGAGAGTTGCTGGAGCGGGAGTTGGAGATGGAGCGGCGGGAGCACGCCCGCAACCCGGAGCACGAGGTGGAGGAGCTGGCCGAGATCTACGAATCCCGTGGGGTGGACCCGGACACGGCAAGGGAGATGGCCACCAACATCATGGAAGACCCGGAGAAGGCACTGGAGGTCCACGCCCGGGAGGAGATGGGCATCGATCCCAACGAACTGGGCAACCCGGTGTTCGCGGCGACATCTTCGTTCATTGCCTTCGCCATCGGCGCGGTGCTGCCCCTTTTGCCCTGGTTCTTCACCGGCGGCAACGGCGCCATCGTGGGGTCGATCCTGCTCGGGGTTGGGGGCGCGGTGCTGGTGGGCGGTGCGCTGGCCCTGGCCACCGACCGGTCGATCGTGCGGGGTTCGCTCCGCCAGTTGGTCATTGCCGCTGCGGCAGCCGCTATCACATTTGGAATCGGCTCTGCAGTGGGGGTGGGAGTATGACCGATTGGGAATGGACTTTGGGTGGCCTCGAGAGCGACAAGCCTCCCATTTGGAGCGATGACAACATCCTGGATCCGTCCAGCGTGCTGCTCACCGACAAGGTGGCCATCGTTACCGGCGGCGCTCGGGGGATCGGCGCGGCCACCGCAGTGGCGCTGGCCCGCTTTGGGGCTGATCTGGCCATCTGCGACCGGGAGGCCAACGACATGGCCCGCACCGCCGCCGCAGTGGAAGCGCTGGGCCGCCGCTGTTTGACCGGGCTGTTCGACGTGCGCCATCCCGAGCCCCGAGACGCCTGGCTGGCCGAGGTGGGCGAGGCCTATGGCCGGGTGGACGTGCTGGTGAACAACGCCGGCGGCACGTTCAATTCCCCGTTCGCCGATATCAACCTCAAGGGCGAGGCCGCGCTCATCGCCGAGAACTTCACGCAAGTCACCGGATTCATCCGGGGCTGCATTCCCCTGATGAGCGAGGGCGGGTCGATCATCAACGTCACCTCCATCGAGGCTCATCGGGCCGGTCCCGGCTTCTCCATCTATTCGGCGATGAAGGCGGGCCAGGCCAATCTGACCATGAGCCTGTCGTTGGAATTAGCGCCGGCGGGCATCCGGGTCAACTGCATTGCCCCCGACGTGATCCCCACCGAGGGCGAGCGCATGCTGGGCGACGAGAGCACCGACGAGAGATCGCAGTTGGCCCCCCAGGCGTGGCTGGAGGGCGGCTCAGTTCACGACTGTGCCGCCGCGATCGTGTTTCTGGCCGGGGACATGTCCCGATTCGTGACCGGCACCTCCATCCACGTGGACGGCGGCAACATTGCCGCCGCCGGCTGGAAGCGCCGCACCACCATCCGCTAGTCCACCTAGCTAGGGTTCCAGCCGGTACATCACCGCGAAGGAACTGACATGGACATCGACATTGAGCGGGTAACCGAGATAGCCGGCGAGGTTGCCACCCACATGGCCGGGGCCACCACCATGGCCATGGTCCACATCGGCGACGAGCTGGGCCTGTATCAGGCCATGGCCGGGGCGGGTCCGATGACTGCGGAAGCTCTGGCCAAAGCTGTCGGCTGCCATCCCCGTCTGGTCACCGAGTGGCTGCGCCAGCAGGCCGCGGTGCAGTTGGTGGAGATCGATGCCCGGGGCGACGACGAGGTCACGTTCCAGTTGACCGATGAGGCCGCCGCGGTGCTGGCCTGGGAGGTGAGCCCCGCTTTCTTGGCCGGGGGCATCGGCATGTTCCGGGCCATGTTCGCCGATATGGACGACATCCTCGATGCCTTCCGGGGCGACGGCGGTTTGGCCTGGGGCGATCACCATCCCTGCCTGTTCACCTCCACCGCCCGGTTCTTCCGCCCCCAGTACGAGATGTATTTGGCCAACGAGTGGATCCCCGCCGCCGACGGCATTGATGAGCTGCTCAAAGCCGGGGCCACCGCCGCCGATGTGGGCTGCGGCTGCGGCGACTCGGTGCAGATCCTGGCCTCGGCCTACCCCGAGTCGCACTTCACCGGGTTCGACTTCCACGGCCCGTCCATCGACCAGGCCAGAGAACTGGCCGCCAACGCTGGGCTCCCCAACGCCTCGTTCGAAGTGGCCGACTCCAAGGGCTACCAGGGCGCCTACGACGTGATCTTCTTCCTCGACTGCCTGCACGACATGGGCGATCCCGTGGGCATCGCCACCCACGCCCGCAGCCAGCTGGCCGAGGGAGGATCAGTGCTCATGGTGGAGCCGTTCGCCCTCGACGGCCATGTCCACAACCTGACCGAGAATCCCATGGCGGCCACGTCGTACGGCGCTTCCGCAGTGTTCTGCACCCCGTGTTCTCTGGCCCAACCAGTGGGATTGGGGCTGGGCGCTCAGGCTGGCGAAGCCGCCATGCGAGAAGTCTTCACCGCCGCCGGCTACTCCAGCTTCGAGCGGGTCACCGAGACCAACGCCAACATCATCTACCAAGCCCGCCCGTAGTTTTTGGATCGCCCAAAACCAGTCCGAGCCGGTACACTGCGGCGTTCCTGCCCCGTTCGTCTAGAGGCCTAGGACGCCAGATTCTCAATCTGGTAACACGGGTTCGAATCCCGTACGGGGTGCCATTGCTTGTGTTCTCTGGTGGTGGACGGCGAAGAGTTGGCAGGCCAGGCCGGCGGTGCCGTAGGCGAGGTAGCCGACGCCGACGGGGGTGACTGAGCCGCTGATGGCTTGGTCGATGATGGCGGCCAGACCGGCGCCGAGCATGGCCATGGTGAAGCCGAGCACGGCGGAGGCAGTGCCGGCCATCTCGCCCATGGGCTCGAGCGCCAGGCTCTGGCCCAACGGGAAGAATGCCACCATGCAGGCGTTGGCCAGGCTGAAGATGGTGATCCACAGCACAAATGGCGGTCTGCCTCCGGCGGCTAGGGCCAGGCCCAGCATGGTTCCCGCCGCGCAGATCTGTAGACAGCCCGCCCCGAGCGCCACCGAGCGGGCCCGGAATCGGTGCAGTGCCCGGTTGTTGAGCAGCGTCACCAGGCCCATGCCCGCAGCCATGATCGAGAAGTAGGGCACGAACCAGCGCTCCTGATCGAAGACGTCGTCGAAGATCAGCTCGGAGCTCGCCAGGAACGAGAAGAAGGCCCCGGCGGAGAACATGGTGGCCAGGGTGTAGCCCAGCGTCACCGGGTGGGTGGTTACCGACCGGAAGCCGTCTATCGTCGACCGAAAGGTCAGCGGTCGCCGGTGCTCGGGCTTCAGCGTCTCCTCCAATCGCATCGACCACGCCACGATCACCACGGCGGTGAACACGCTGAAGGCCATCACATACCGCCACGACCCCAGCTCCACCAAGCCCTTGCCCAGCGGCGGACCGGCCACCGGGGCCCAGAAGAACACCGCCATGACCAGGGTCATCACCCGGGCCATGGCGTCTCCCGAGTAGTAGTCCCGCACGATGGCCTGGGCGGCGGTGCGGGGGCCGGCCGCCGCGAAACCCCAGATGAAGCGGCTCACGTAGAGCATGCCCAGCGATACCGACAAGGTGGCCATGAGCGACGCCAGGCCGTACAGGACCATGCTTCCGACCAGGATCCTCTTTCGACCAAGAGCATCGGCCATCGGGCCGTAGACCAGATTTCCGATGCCCGAGCCCACGAAGAACAGGGTGATGGTGAGCGACAGCCCGGTGGAGTCCTCCGGCAGGTTGAACGCATCTCGCATTTCCGAGAACGCCGGGAGCAGGGTGTCGATGGCCAGCGCTGACATGGCGCTGACCATGGCGATGAAGAGGATGAACTCCCGTTCGCTCAATCGGCGGCCGGTGTAAGTGGGTGCGGGAGTGGTCACACCGGCCGACTTCTCATAACGGCGTAGCCTGTTCCCCCTATGACGGAGATGTCAAAGACGTTAGAAGGCAAGGTGGGGCTGGTCACCGGCGCGGCTCGGGGGCTGGGGGCGGAGATCGTGCGGCGCATGGTGGCCGCCGGGGCCCAGGTGACGGCAGCGGACAAGCGGGTGGACGACGGGGCCGCGACGGCTGCCGAGGCCGGAGCGCAGTTCATCGAGCTCGACGTGACCGACGCCGAGCAATGGGCTGCTGCGGTGGATGTGGCCGCCGCCGATGGCCGCCTGGACATCTTGGTCAACAATGCGGCGATCACCCGCGTAGTCCCGATCTTGGACTGCGATCCTGCCGAGTTCCGCAAGGTGATCGATACCAACCTGGTGGGCACTTTCTTGGGCATCCAGGCCGCCGCGCCCGCTATGGCGTCGAGCGGGGGAGGCTCCATCGTGAACCTGAGCTCGCCCAGCGCCTTCGAGGGCACAGTGGGGATGCCGGCATACTCCACCTCCAAGTGGGGCATCCGAGGGCTCACCCGCACGGCTGCCCTGGAGCTGGCCGACTCCGGCATCCGGGTCAACGCCGTGGTGCCCGGTGCGCTGCGCACCGCTATGACTCGCCGACCGGGATGGGAAGACGAGGACTACGAGCGCCACTACGGCGCTACCGTGCCGCTGCGGCGCATGGCCGAACTCGGCGAGGTGGCCCAACTGGTGATCTGGCTGTCCTCCGACCAGGCCTCTTACTGCACCGGAGGCGACTACGCCGCCGACGGCGGCCTGGGAGCAGGCTCGCCCCCGCCTCTACCCGAGAACGGCTAGTTCGAGTAGTCGGGGTTGAACTGGACCTCGCCCTCTACCCGGTGGAGCCAGGGGTAGAGCTCGGTGGGACGGCGGGCGATGACCGCCAACTGGTTCCGCTGGCGCTTGAACACAGTGCACAGCGCAGCCAGGGCGGGTTTGGCCAACTTCCCGGCCAGACGCCGGCGGCGGCCGGTGGCCTCGGCGGTGGGCAGGCGCAGGCCATAGCGGAACTCGATCCGGGGCTTGCCGGTGGGGTCGTAGGACCGCAGGGTCTTGACCACCTCGGCCTCGGTCCAGCGGTACACGTGGTTGGGCACGCTGGTGTTGTCCAGCCCTCCGGTGCGAAACCCCTGGTCGGTGACCGCAGCCAGCTCGTAGGCGTCGGCCATGCCCATCCGCACGGCCAGCCGCATCAGCGCGCTGTCACGGGCCTCGATGGCCACGATCCCCTCTCGGCACACCCGGTACATCTCCCCCAGCGCCCGATGTGGGGAGCGGCAGTGGTGCAGCCCCTCGGATACGAACACCCAGTCGAATGAGCGATCCTCAAAAGTCAACGACTGGGCGTCCTGGTACGACCACCGGCCGTCGGGCACCAGCGGGGCGAACGCCTCATCCAGGTTGGACACCACCACATCGGTGAATCCCAGGGACGACAGCAGCTCCCAGTCGTCGGTACCGGCGCATACCGCCAGCAGCCGGGTGTCGGCATCGAGACCCAGGCTGTTCAAGGTGGCGGCGACGAATTTGCGGTCCAGGATCCCTCTCCCGTCTCAGGCGTGGTTAGCCATCGTACGGCGACTACTAGGTTGCTGAGGGTGAAGTTCGGGTTCCCCTTCATCTCGCTGCACCCGGGGGCATGGGTCGAGGTGGCGCAGGCCGCCGACGAGGCCGGGTTCGAGTCGTGCTGGATCGCCGACCATCTCGTGTTTCCCGTCGAGATGGAGGGCTCGCTGGGCGACGTCGAACATCCCAACGTGCCAGCCACTGTGCCGGTATACGACGCCCCGGCCTACCTCTCGTACCTGGCTGGCCAAACCACCCGGATCAACCTGGGGGTGTACGTGTACTTGGCCGGGCTGCGCCACCCGTTCACCACTGCCCGGGGCTTTGCCACCCTGGACCACGTCAGCAACGGCCGGGCGCTGGTCGGCGTGGGGGCGGGATGGCTGCGCAACGAGTGGACGGCCGCGGGGATGGACCCCCGCACCCGGGGGCGCCGCCTGGATGAGGCCCTCAACGTGTGTGTGCGGCTCTGGACCGAGCCCGAGGTGGAGCACCACGGCGAGTTCTACGACTTCGAGCCAGTGGCCTTCGAGCCCAAGCCCGTCCAGCAGCCCCACCCTCCGATATTGGTGGGCGGGCTGTCGGACGCTGCCCTGCGGCGAGCTGCTCGATTCCAGGGGTGGATGGGCATGGGCGACTCCTTCGAGTCGGTGAGGGCCGCCGCCGACCGGCTGGCCGAGCTGGGCGCTTCTGACATCGAGATCACGGCCCAAGGGCGGTGCGAAACGCTTGACGACTTGCGCCGGTGGGAGGATGCCGGTGCCCACCGTCTGGTGGTCACCCCCTGGGAGAGCACCAGCAAGGCGGTCGAATCGCTCCAGCGGTTCGCGGAGCGATTCATCGCCTGACCAGCGCCGGTGGGAAATGTGTCAAAAACCCCTGGGGAGGGCGTACAATGGCATTTCTGCGCAAACAACGTCTGACTAGGGATTGCCATGGGTCGAGGATCAGAGAGCTTTCAAAAGCGACAGCGAGAAAAGAACAAGCGCGAGCGGGCTGCGGCCAAGCAGGCCCGCCGTCACGGCAAGCTTGAAGTCCCGTTTGAGGAGGAGGTCGAGGCCCCCTCTTCAAACGGAAAGTCCGAAGCCGAGCTGTATGAGGATTTCCGCCTGTTGAGCGAGAAGTACCAGTCCGGGGGAATGGACGAGGAGACCTACGAGCAGCGTCGGGCCGAGATCTTCGAGCAGCTCGGCCTTGAGGTCCACTGACCCAAACCGGGTACCCCGCCGAACCAGCGGAAGCTGAAAGGGCGGAAGCTCAACCAGCAGCGATCAGCCGACTAGTGGGCATGCCCAGCATGCACGACAGCCCTGCCGACTGGAGTCCGCCCGCCCCGCCGGCCACCAGGATCACGAAGTAATCAGGGGAGGGCACGATCGGCACCCGGTCGTTCTCGATGGCCACCCCCAGTTGCTCCAGCACGTCTCTGGTGGGTTGGCGCCTGTACGGAGGGTAGAAGTCCAGCGGCACGCGGGCTTCGGCGAAGAGATGCTCCCGCAGCTCCTGCTTGGTGGGCATAAGGCTGGCCACCATCTCGGCGATTACCGGGCTCATCACCAGCACGGTCGGGAAGGGGTTGGGGGCGTCGTGGCCCCCGCACGGGCCGCTTATCGCCAAACCGTTTGTCACGTGGTGCAGCACCTGGTCGGGCTCGTGGTGCATGTCGGTGATGGGCCACATCCCGTTCACGGCCAGCACCGTCACCACATCCTCGTCGGCGTCGAACCCCATATCGGTGTGGTAGGGCGGCCAGGGGGAGGCTTCCTCGTTCTCGGCCACACAGAGCGAGGTGGCCTTGCCCGGCCAGCCCAGCGGCGCCTTGTCCACCTCGCCGGGGATGGCCCCGCCTATGTTCACCAAAGCGAGCCGGAGCGCCCTCCCCACGGTGGCGTTGGTGTGAGCCCCCGGCCCGAAACACCCCGCGCCGAAGTTGAAGCTCAAACGATGCCGGATCGGGCCGTTCACCACCAGCATCGGCCCCACCGGGTTGGTGGTGGTCTGCACCCCGTGGGCGTTCATCTGGGGGTCGCAGAAGGCGTCGATGGCGGCGATGACAACGGGCATCGCCTCGGGAACGCAGCCGGCCATCACCGCATTGACCGCGATCTTCTCCACCGTGGCCGGCGCGTTCAGCGGGGGCACGTCGCTCACCACGTGGTCGGCCGACAGCCCGGAGGCGGCCACCGCCGCGGCCACCCTCTCGGGGGTGGGGGGGACGATCGGCAGCCCGTCGGTCATGCCCCGCTCCCGCAGGTAGGCCTCTACCTCGTCAACTCCCCCGTCGACGTCAACCTGCTGGGTCATCTCGCCCTTGTCTGGTTGCCTGTGGTGGCGACCCGCGGGGTCATGCCACGAGGGCGTCCACGATGTCGTCGAGGCGGGATGCGATGTCGGCCCGTATGTCGTCCTCAGACCACTCGTCGTAGCCCGACGGCAACACGATCAACGGCTGGTTGTCCACCCGCAGGCCCCGGGCGGTGGCCTCGGCCAGGCCCCGGAACTGCTCGGTTACCAAGCCCACTGCCGGAGTTCCCATGGCTTCCAGCGTGCTGCTGGCGTGGATACACCACGCCGTACACGAGCCTCAATTGCCCAATCCGCTGATCACCGCGTCGACTTCGGCGTGGAAGGCCTCCATCTCCTGCTGATACTGCTCGGGATCGGCGCCGTGCATAGGGCCGCTGGCCCGAACCACCACCCCGGCCGCCCCGGCCCTATCCACCAGCTGGCGGGACAGTTCGTCGGCCATGATCGCCATAGACCGCCACATGTCGTTGTCGATGATGCCCACCACCGCGCCGGCCAGCGAGTCCTTGCGGATGGCCAGCGGCTGAACCGGGTCGTTCACCTCGCCGGTGGGCAACAAGATGGTGGTGGTTTCCATGAAAGCTCCTCCCGGAAAACTCGGGACAACTCTGGCGAGCCCTTCCGGTCCACCCTACCCCGTGCCGTATTGTGTCGCGATGCGCACAACGACGCTGCCCCGGCCGCCGGTCATCATGGAACAGTCCCTGGAAGACCCCGATGTGCTGCTGGGTATATTGCAGCGCCAGTCGCCCCATCCTCTGACGCTGGCCGGCGCAGAGTTCGTGGAGAGCCGAGCTGCCCTGCGGGCTGGAGCCCGCACCGGCGATGTCCCGCCGTTCGTCGATGTTGTGGACGGCGAGCCCCGGATCCCGCCGGTGTTCCGCACCACTTGGGGTGCCGAACACCAGGCCGTGGAGGGGGCCGACACCATCGTCAACAACCCCCGGTTCATCGAAGCCGCCCAAGAGCTCTACGGCGCCGAGGTGGTGCGGCCCTATTTCACCTACGTGAACATCAACGCCCCCAGCGGCCAGTACGCCCGCCACACCGATATTCCCTCCTTCCGGGGGGTCGGCCGGGACGAATACCCCACCTGGCTGCTCAATTGCATGATGCACTCGGGGTGCTTCGACCGCTGGCGGGTGCGGATCGCCACCGCGGTGTGCTGGTACTACGAGGGCGTCGGCGGGGAGTTCACCTACTGGCCCGAGGGCTGGGATGGCGACATGGTGACGGTGAAGCCGCCCTACAACTACGGCGTGATGGGAGACAACGACTACATGCCCCATCGGGTGGAGACGATCGGCGCCGAGGCCGACTACGCCAAGTACGGATTCGACGCCACCATCACGCTCACCCCCGATCGCCAGTGGATCATCGAAGAGCCCGGCCATGAGCCGGTGCACCACGGGTTCGACGAGGTGCGGGTGTCGCTGTCGTGGAAGGCCTTCGTGTTCGGAGACGCCCACGAGGCCGAGGTGTACGACGAACACCTAGACGACCTCGACGAGGCGACCCTGATTGCCACGCTGGCCGAGGACTGCGCTCAGCGGGGCGTGGCCGTGCCCGACGGGCCCGACGCGCTCACTCGCCCCGAATTCGGAGAGCGGATCAGGGACACCTATTTGTCGCCTGAACTACGCTTCTGACCGTTTGTGGCGGGAGGTTCCTTGGCGTTCGCAAGTAATTGGGACATGAGGGGCGCGGCTTGGCGGTGGCTAGCCGCTCTTTTCGTGGTCGCACTGTTGGCATCGGCCTGCGGTGGTGACGACGACACCGGCGACGGCGTCTCGCCCCCTGCAACATCGGCGCCGTCCCAAGACGGGGAAGACGCTCAAGACGAGGGGCGCAGCGACGGCCAAGACGAGCAACCCGTAGATCAGGAGAGCCGCGACGCCGACGAGGTGTCTCCTGAGCCCACAGCGGCCCCGACGCTGCCGGACGAGGAGCCACTCCCATCAGAGCCTGATGAGATCTATGGCGGCACACTGGTGTTCGCCCTGGAGTCGGAAACCACGGGGGGATGGAACCCGATCACCACGTCGGCGGCGACGTCGGGGCACATCGTGCTGCGGCAGCTCTACGATCCCCTGGTCATCGAGGGGGTCGATGGCGAGGCCATTCCCTTCCTGTTGGAGAGCTTCAGCTCCAACGACGACTACACCGAGTGGACGTTCACGCTGCGCCCGGGCATCACGTTCCACGATGGACTGCCGGTGAACTCGGCCGCCCTTATTCGCCATATGGAGGAGTTGGGGAATGCCACGTTGTCACGGCTGGCCATCGAAGAAGCCGAGATACAGAGCTTCGAGGCGATCGACGACTTGACCGTGAAGGTAATCCTGGGGAAGACATTCGTCGATTTCCCCCTCGGTTTCACCAGCGCAGGCGGCTTTCTGGCGTCGCCGGCCATGCACGACCTCGGCACCGACAGCGCTCGCAATCCGATCGGCACGGGTCCGTTCATGCTGGAGGAGTGGGTTGAGCATGAAGTGACCCGCCTGGTGCGCAATCCGAACTACTGGCGCACCGATGCTGAGGGACGGCAGCTTCCCTACCTCGACGCCATCGAGTTCCGTCCCTTCGAAGATGATGAGGCCCGGTACAACACCCTTCGGGCCGGCGATGTGGATGCCAGCGTCGACAACGGGGGACGGCGGGTCGAGGAGTACAACGAAGGGTTCAAGACCTACTGGCAGGGCGGGCAGTACACGGCCACCACTTCGGTGTTGATGAACACCGCGAGACCACCGTTCGACAATCAGGAGATTCGCCAGGCGCTCGCCCGGTGTACCGACCGGCAGACTCTCAACACCGTCTTGTGGGATGGACAGCCCCCGGCCACTGGCCCATTCTCCCCCGGCACCCCCGGCTATCTCGAGGATTCCGGATTTCCCGATTTCGACCCTGATGCCGGTCGGGCGGTATTCGAGCGATTGGGCGCGCCCAGCTTTGAGATCACCACCACGATCACCACGCTGGACCTTCTGCAAGCCGAGCTGCTCGTGCAGATGTGGGGTGAGTGCGGGCTGGATGTGAGCATCAACCAGATGCTCCAGACCGAGGCGGTTACCTCCGCGGTCTTCGGGAACTTCTCCACGTTTGTGGCGGTCAACCACAGCGGGTACAGCCTGGCGATGGAGCGGTTCTGGTGGCATAGCGGCTACAGCTATCCACTACCGGTTCCGGCCATCAACTTCGGACGCGTCGCCGACCCTCGGATCGACGCGGCGCTCGATGAGGCCATCACCACCGACGACGAGGAGCGACAGCGGGAGCTTGCCGAGGAGGTCAATCGGGCATTTGCCGATGGCGTCTACAACATCTGGCTCTACCACTCGCGGTGGCTGATCGCCGCCCAAGACCACGTGAACGGCATAGACAACCTCACGATCCCCGGCGGGGGAGAGCACCCCAAGATCTTCCTCGGCCGGGTCTTCTTGGCCGAGACCTGGCTGGACGACAGGTAGGAAGCGCATTCCCGCCTGCTGGGGTGACTTGGTGCCAACTATCGACATGGGGGGATCGTGTCATGGCTGGACTTTGGCGGGTTTCGAACCGAGCGCGATGGCGGTGGCTGGCTCTGCTTTGCGCACTGACGCTAGTGGCCTCCGCCTGCGGCGGCGGGAACGACGACGATGATGTCGGCGGCGGCGTGGCCGCGGAGGCTACCGCCGCCCCCGAAGCTCCCTCAGGAGACGGCGATGCCGCCCAGGCGCCCAGCGAAGACGGCGAGGATGCGCCCGAGCCCAGTGCCGGCGATGACGGAGGCCAAGACGCCGCGGCGCCCGAGGACACTGGGGACGCCCCCGAAGCCGAGGCCACCGAAGCACCCGAGGCGGCACTGGAGCCCCAGTATGGGGGCACCCTGGTGGTGGGGCTGGAAGCCGAGACCACCAACGGGTTGAACCCGGTCAATGCCCAGGCCGCGGTGTCGGGCCACATCCTGTTCCGGTCGCTGTACGAAACGCTGACTATCGAGGGTGACGACGGCCGGATCGTCCCCAACCTGCTGGAGAGCTTCAGCTCCAACGACGAATTCACCGAGTGGACCCTGACCTTGCGTCCGGGACTCCTCTTCCACGACGGGACGCCAGCTGACTCAGCCGCGCTCAAGCGGCATTTTGAGGAGCAGGCCAAGGGCACCCTCACCGGCATTTTTGTCAGCGATTGGGAGATCCAATCCATCGACATCGTGGACGATGTGTCCATAAAGATTGTGTTCGGCAGGCCCTATGCCGTCTTCCCCAGTTTTCTGACCAGCCATCTCGGCTACTTCGGGGCGCCTTCAATGCACGACCTGGGCCAGGAGGAGGCGGCCCGCAATCCCATTGGAACCGGCCCGTTCATGCTGGACGAGTGGATTCCCAACGAGGTAACCCGGATGGTGCGTAACCCCAACTACTGGCGCACCGACGCCGAGGGCCGCCAGCTTCCCTATCTGGATGCCATCGAGTTCCGGCCAATCCCCGATACCGATGCCCGGTATGCGGCTTTACGGTCGGGCGACCTCGATGCCAGCAGTGTGAACGAAGGACTCAGAGTCGACGACTACAACGAGGAGTTCAAGACCTTCTGGCAGACAGACCGGTATGCGGAAACCACCTACCTGCTGTTGAACAACTCCCGGGCCCCGTTCGACAACGTGGAGTTCCGCCGGGCGCTGGCCCAGTGCACCGACCGGCAGACCTACAGCACCCTTCGCTGGGATGGGCAGGCACCGGACAACGGCCCATTCTCGCCCGGGACCCCCGGCCATCTGGAAGAAACCGGATTCCCGGCCTACGACCCTGGCGCCGGTAGCGCCACCATTGCCCGCCTGGGCATATCCAACGTGGAATTGGGCACCACCAACGACCCGGCCAACCTCCTCAGCACCGAGTTGATCGCCACCATGTGGGGCGACTGCGGGCTCGATGTGAACATCACCCAGGTTGACCAGGCCGAGTTGATCACCAACGCGGTGTTCGGCAACTTCACCGCGTTCTTGTGGCGACAACACGAGGGCTTTGGCGTGTCCACAGAGCGAGTTTGGTGGCACAGCAAGTTCGGCCTGGGGATCGCGCTGAACTTCGGCCGCATCAACAACCCGGGGATCGATGCCGCTCTTGACGAAGCATTGACCACCGCCGACCTCGATCGCCAAAGGGAGATAGCCGAGGACATCAACCGGGAGTTTGGCGAGAACGTCCACCACATCTGGTTCTACAACTCCAACTGGCTGTTCGCCACCCATGACCACGTGCATGGGGTTGACAACCTCACCCTTGACGACGGAGCGAGACACGAGAGGGTCTTCAGCGGCAGGGTCTTCTTGGGCGAGACCTGGATCGAGCAGTAGCAGCCGGTATCGGCGCAGAAGGGCGTTAACAGGCCAGGGGCAGGAGAGGCCAGTGCTCCGGTTCTTCGGAACGCGCTTGGCTCAGCTGGCCCTGGTGGTGCTGGCGGTAACGCTGCTGTTCTACTGGATGCTGAACCTGCTGCCCGGCAACCCTTGTGTGGCCGCATTCGGCGGGGCCGCTACCGAAGAGCAGATTGCCGAATGCGAGCGGGACCGCAACCTGGACGACCCGGTCATCGTGCAATGGGCCAAGTGGGGCGGCGACGTGCTCACCGGCGACTTCGGCAAGTCGTACCTGACGGGTCGGTCATTCGGGGAGGCTCTCAACACTGCATTGCCCCGAACCCTGCTTCTTTTGGCCTACTCCCAGGTTCTGGCGCTGGGGGCGGCCATTCCGCTCGGCCTGTGGACGGGGTACAAGCAGAACAGCGTGGGCGACAAGATCGCCAGCGGCGGGGCGTTCGCGCTGTTGTCTGTCCCGGTATTCGTACTCGGACTGGTGCTGATCTTGGTGTTCGCCGTGAGGTTGGACTGGTTCGACTTGAGTGGTTACCAGCCCATATCCGAAGGGTTGGGGGCCCATTTCAGGGTGATGTTCCTTCCCTCGGTCACGCTGGCCGCGGGGCTGTTGCCCATCTATCTGAGGCTGCTGCGCACCGACGTGATCGGCACCCTGCAAGAGGACTTCGTGGGAACCGCCCGGGCCAAGGGCCTTCCGGTCCGCCACGTGCTCATCCGCCATGTGCTGCGCCCCTCGAGCTTCACGCTGCTGACCATTTTCGGCATCCAGGCGGCCCAAGCGGTGAACGGTGCCATCGTGGTGGAGTTTTTGTTCGACCTCGACGGGGTGGGATCGCTGCTGGTTAGCTGGGTGGCGGCCCGGGAGTTCTTGCTGGTCCAGACTCTGGTGGCGCTGATCGCAGCGGTCTTTGTGACCGTTACCACGATGGTCGATCTGCTCTACTCCGTTCTCGATCCTCGGATACGGCGAAAATGACCGACGTTGCCACTACCGCGGTGACGGGTTCCCAGCCCGATGTCGCCCCTCGGCAGCGCCGCCACAACGTCGCCCTCTGGGTGTCGGTGGGATGGCTGGTCCTGGTGATTGCCAGCGCCGTGCTGGCCCCTTGGCTGGGTTTCATCGACGACCCCCATAAACCGCTGTCGGGGCCGCCCGAAGAGGGTCCGTCGTGGTCGAACTGGTTCGGCACCGATCAGCTTGGCCGGGACATGTTCGCCCGCTCAGTGTGGGGCGGTCGGCTGTCTCTGTCCATTGCCGGCCCCGCGGTGGGCATCGGCATCGTGGTGGGCGGGTTGCTGGGAGTGGTGGCCGGCTACTTCGGCAGGTGGGTCGACCTGGGGGTCAGCAGCGTGGTCAACGTGGCGCTGGCCCTTCCCGCTCTGGTGTTTGCCCTGTTCATCGTGACCATGCTGGGCCAGAGCTACATCAACGTCACCATAGCCGTGACCATCTTGACCATCCCGGCCATCGCCCGCATCGCCCGGGCCCAGGCGCTGCGGTTCGCGGCGCGGGAGTTCGTGACCGTGGCCGACATGATGGGGGCCCGATGGCCCCGACTGCTGTTCCGAGAAGTGATGCCCAACGTGGTGCCGGCGTTGGCCTCGATCGCCTTTTTGGCCATGGGGATCGTGATCATCGCCGAGGGGAGCCTGTCGTTCATCGGGGTGAGCGTGGGCTCGCCCAGCATCACCTGGGGAAACATCCTGTCCTCCGGGAAGGGAAGGCTGGAAGATGCCCCCCACATCGCCCTGATCACCGGCGGCGTGATGTTCTGCACGCTGATGGCGTTGAACTTCGTGGGCGACGAGATGCTCCGGCGCCTCGACGTGCGCGAGGCACGGATCTAGGGCTGTAAGCAGCTCACTGTTGTTGCTGCTGTTGTTGCTGTCGGGTGCGAGGGGCTTGCACGGTTCTCAGGAGCGAGGGCTGCATCGGCGTGGACGGCGGGCGGGCCGGGTCCATCCGGCGGATTTCCACTGACGCATCCACCTTGGGAGTGCCCGGGCCGGAGTAGACGCCCCGGAGCGGGGGCACATCGTCGTAGTCGCGGCCGTGGCCGATCTTGACGTGCTGGCGGCCCACCGGCAACCCGTTGGTGGGATCGAGCGGCAGCCAGCCCAGGCCAGGGATGGCCACCTCGAACCAGGCGTGGGTCTGCACCCTCACCAGATCGCCGTCGATGCTGCCGGTGCGGTCGTTGCTGGAGAACAGGTAGCCCGACACATAACGGGCCGGGATGCCGATGCTCCGACACAGGGCCACGGCCAAGTGGGCGTAATCCTGGCAAACGCCCACTCCCTTGGCCGCGATGTTTGCAATGGGCTCGCCGATGTCGGTGGCGCCGGGCTCATAGGAGAGCTTGTCGCCCACGAACCGATGGATCTCCGTCACCACGCTGGCCACGTCCGACCCGTTGGCCTCGGCCAGACTGCGGGCTGCTTGGGCCATGTCGTCATTCCAGTCGGTGTGGGGGCTGCGCTTGAGGAACTCTTCGTGCTGGTCGCGGAATCCCGCTTCTTTCAGCGTCTCCAATGGCGGGCCGGTGGAGACTGGCGGCGGGTCTTGGGTCTCCACCGAAGCCTCCGCGGTCACCTCGAGCGCGGTGTGGGTATCGGTGACGCCGAAGTGGTCTACCCGAGTGCCCCAGTAGTCGGTGAACGACAGCATCCTGGCCGACGGCTCCACGGTCACCCGGTAGCTCAGAAGCTGCTGGCGCTCATCGGACACCGGACAGGCCCGCATCTCGTTCTGGGACTCCCGCACGGGAGCGTCGAACGCGAATCGGGTGCGGTAGGAGATGTCCAGCCTCACGACGACACTCCCGGGGTGATGGCCTGGCTGTGGAGATCGAAGGCCTCGGCGTTGCGGAAGAAGTGGCCGCTCACCAGATCGGCCACGTTCCGCACCCCTGCTTCGAGGTCGGAAAGATGGCGGGGCAGGTCGGCCACCATGGTGTCGAAGTCGGTGTATTCCAGCTCGGAGCGGAGCTGCCCCAGACGTTGGAGGGGCGGGGGCCGGCCGTTGGAGGCCAATGCCTCCACCTGGGTCTCGCTCAATCGCAGGCAATAGAGCACCGACCGGGGGAATGAGTCGTTCACCATGAGGAACCGGGCCACGTCAGAGCCCAACGGGGACGACTGGCTGGCCCGCTGGTAGGCCTCCAGGGCCGACACCGAGCGGAGGGTGAGGGCCATCTCGTCGTAGGACGATCCGTCGTGCTCGGGATAGCGCACGCTGATCAGGCGGCAGGTCATCAGTGCCCTCTCCAGCATCTGGCCCAGCACCAGGAACCGGTAGCCCTCGCCCTGGGCCATAGACGAGCTGATGACGCCGGTGAGCGACTGGCAGCTCACCCGGATGAAGTCGAGGGTTTGGAACGGGTCTTGCTCCATGGCTGCGGGGAAGTCGTCTTGTCGGAGCCGCAAGTGGAATTCGTTGATCTGCTCCCACAGCTCCGAAGGGATCTGGTCTCGCAGGGATCGGAAGTTTTCCCTGGTGCGGCCGATGCAAAACGCCACCGATCCGGCCATGGTGGGGGCCACCACCAATCGTGTGGCCGCGGCCTGCACATCGATGCCCAGTCCGGCCTCGCTCCGCAGCATCGGCGGCGACGGCGTCAGGCTCTCAGCCATGGTCTCCACGTCTTCGGCGGGGGCTTGCACTTCCAATCGCAGGGTGCTGATCAGGTTCTGCATCCGGTCGATGGCCTGGGCCGGGGGTTCGGCCACCGTGCTGAGCAGGGTGGCCCGCACCATTCGGGCGGTGTCCTCGGCGCGCTCCAAGTAGCGGCCGGCCCAGAACATGTCCTCGGCGTGTCGAGCCAGCATCAGCTTTGGGCTGCCTGGTCGAGTTGGCCGGAATCGCCCAGCACCCAGGTGTCTTTCGAGCCACCGCCCTGGGAGCTGTTGACGATAAGCGATCCTTCCCGCAGGGCCACTCGGGTGAGCCCGCCGGGGATCACCTCCACCTGCTCGCCGCTCAACACGAACGGGCGCAGATCGATGTGGCGGGGGGCAAAGTGATCGCCGGCCCACGCCGGAAGCCGGGACAGGTTCACCACCTCTTGGGCGATCCAGTTGCGAGGGTCGTCGAGGATCTTCTGGCGGGCCTCGGCCAGCTCGGCATCGGTGGCCTTGGGACCGATCACGATGCCGTAGCCCCCCGATTCGGCCACCGGCTTCACCACGAGCTGGTCGATCCGCTCCAGCACCTCGGCTCGCTGGTCTTCCTCCCACAGGAGATAGGTGTCGGCGTTGGGGATGATCGTCTCCTCGCCCAGGTAGTAGCGAATCATGTCGGGCACATAGGCGTAGACCGCTTTGTCGTCGCCCACCCCGTTGCCCACCGAGTTGGCAATCGACACCGTGCCGGCCCGGGCGGCGGCCATCAGGCCGGGCACTCCCAGGGTGGACTGGGGGTTGAACACCACCGGATCCAAGAAGGCGTCGTCGATGCGGCGGTAGATCACGTCCACCCGCTCCAGGCCTCGGGTGGTGCGCATGGCCACCACGTGGTCGTCCACCACCAGATCGCGCCCCTCCACCAGCTCCACGCCCATGCTGCGGGCCAGAAAAGCGTGCTCGAAGTAGGCCGAGTTGAAGATGCCGGGAGTGAGCACCGCCACGGTGGGGTCGTCGCCGCAGGCGGGCGGGGCGATGGACCGCAGGGCCCGCAGCAACGAGCGCCCGTAGTGGTCTACCGACCGGACCGCCAGATCGGAGAAGGCGGCGGGCAGCAGTTTGGTCATGGCGGCCCGGTTCTCGATCACATAGGAGATGCCGCTGGGGTTGCGCAGGTTGTCTTCCAGCACCCGGTAGGCGCCGTCGCCGTCACGCACCAAGTCGATGCCGGCCACCAGACAGCGAGCCCCCATTGGGACCGCCACATTCATGGCCTCCCGCTCGAAGCCGGTACACGAGGTGATGAGCCGGCGGGGCACGATGCCGTCGTGGACGATGGCCTGCTCGCCGGCGTAGATGTCGTCGAGGAACCGGTTGAGGGCGGTGACCCGCTGGATCAGCCCCCGCTCCAGCATGGCCCACTCCTCGGCGTCGATGACCCGGGGGAACAGGTCCATGGGCCAAGTGCGCTCGGTGCCCTCGTCGCCGCCGTACACCGTGAAGGTGATCCCCTGGCGGCGGAACGACTCATTGCGCTGCTCTTCGAGCCCCTTCACCTGCTCCAGCGTCAGCCGGTCGAACCACTCCTGCACCGGCCGATAGTGGTCCCGAGTGCGCCCATCCTCATCGACAGCCTCATCGAAGAAGCCGGGGGCGGCGGACATGGCCGCCATTCTAAGTGTCTCCGTATTGCTGGCTTGACCGTCTGTCGAGTCGGGCTGGCCGGATTTGAACCGGCGACCCCCTGCTCCCAAAGCAGGTGCGCTGACCAAGCTGCGCCACAGCCCGTGTTGGGGGTAAGCGTACTCGTCGACTGGGTGGGGGAGAGAAGCTTGTTTTCGGTTGAGCAGGCTTAGGACAGGGCTTGCTCTACTCGGTCGAGGGCTTCGTCTTCGGAGACGTTCAACGAGAAGCTCAGCTCCGACACCAGCACATTGCGGGCCTTGGTGAAGAGGCTCTTCTCACCGGCGGACAGGCCCTTGTTCTGGTCCCGCAGCGCCAGGTTCCGCACCACCTCGGCCACCTGGTAGACGTCGCCCGACTTGAGCTTCTCCTGGTGGTTCTTGAACCGGCGGCTCCAGTTGGCTGGTTCCCGCACATCCCGCTTGCGGAGCACTTCGAACAGGTCTTCCACGTCTTCAGTGGAGATGGGCCAGCGCATCCCCACCTCTTCGGCCTTGGCGACGGGCACCGAGAGCACCATCTCACCGTGGGCCATGCGCAATACCAGGTATTCGGTCTTCTCCCCGAAGGCCTCTTTCATCTCTTTCTTGACGACGGTTGCCGCCCCGTGGTGGGGGTAGACAACCTTGTCACCTTTTTTGAACGTCATCGTGCTCCGTGGGGGCTCGGGGGAACCCCATAAGGATGCCATCATCGGATGCGGTTTCGCATCTTGGGTGCTTTCTTCCTCGTAAGCGCCTGCTTTCGGGCTGAACTCCATGCACCGGTGCGGCCCAGAGGCCAAGATGGGCGGGGATGGCTTCGCTTCGCACCGAGATAACCGAGATCGTCACCGGGCTGGGGATGCTCGGTTTGGCGTCGGTGGACGAGGCGCTGGCGGCTCGGCCTGAGGCGATGGTGGGGGTGGAGCACCGGCACTACGACAAGCTGGTCGCCGCCCGGGCCGACGGCAAGCACGGGGTGCAGTTTGACGAGGCCTGGGCCAACGGCGTGGCGTTTGCCGCCGCGGAAGACGGCCTGCGGGATCGGCAGCCGAAGCGGGTGGAGTGGAAGGGGCCGCACCAGGCGCCCTCCTATGAGCAGACGCCGGCTGATCTGCGGATCGACCATGTGTATCTGGTGAGCTGCAAGTACGGGTCGAGGCTGCTGCACAACGTGTCGCCGGGGCATCTGTTCGATCGGCTGCTGGTGATGAGACCACCAAAGGCGAAGGATTGGTATGCCGAGGTGGCTGCTGAGGAGTACCAGTCTTTGTACCGGGCGGCTCGGGAGTATCTCATCACCCATGAAGACGGATTCGACGACCTGCCGTCGAGGGTGACCGACTTGAGCGCTGACCAGCACAAACGCCTCAAGCGGCCGTTCTCTCGTCGGTGGCCGGAGTCGTTGGCTGAGCCGGCCCATTGGTTCTCGGTGGCGGTGTCACACGCCTCTGCCGAGCGGTGGCTAAAGGCGCTGGGAAATCGAGCGACCCAGAGGGAGGAAGCCCTCTGGCGGCTGCTGCGGCTTCAGCCTGCGCCCTACTTCGTGTTGGGCACCGATCACCGCCGCCGACCGGTGCGCTATCGGGTGGACACCCCGTGGGATTTCCGCCAGCGGTTCGCATTCAAGTCGTTCGACGTGTGGCCCGAGGCCCGGGTGCAGCCGGTGGTGCGCTGGCGGGGCGATCTGATTGTCAAGGCCACCGGCACCCCCGTACACGTGGACGGGCATGTGGAGGTGCGCTGGAGCCACGGCCGCTTCCAGGGGTCGCCCGAGGCCAAGGTGTATCTGAAGACCCCCCATTTGGAGACCCCGGGCTATACGGAGCTCGAGTAGGAGTCAGGCCCAGATGGCCATCGGGTAGCCGGTGGCGTCGAGTTCTCCTCGCCCCAGGATCAGTGCTGCGCTGGCGGCCATGCGCCGGGCGGTCCAGGCGGCGGCCGCGGCGTCGAGCAAGTCGTCTGGGGTCGCGCCCGGAAGGGATGGGGGAGCTGCGCGCAGGTTGTCGAATTCCGGTGCCAGCGCAGCCATGCGCTCAGCCTGTCCGGCCGCTTGGCGCTTGGACACCGACATGGGCTCACCGGCCAGCACGGCGAAGCTGGTCTCGGGGTGGACTTCTGCGGCCTGGGGCTTTGCGTGAGGGGCGAGGTCTTCTGGGATCAGCACGGCTCGCACTTCCCGCACTTTGGGCAGCAAGTGGAATGCCTGGATGGACAGGCCCCGGCTGGTGCCCTCTCTTGACAGCCGATTGGCCTCGGCGTGGTCGGCGGCGTCGAGCGCGCCCAGCGGCGGAGTCCAGAACAGCGAGGAGCGGCGGGGGCCGAGGAGCTCTCGGGCCTCAATGTCGGAGCGGCGCAGGTCTTGACCTGGCAGTCCGATGGGCATGTCGACGCCAACGGCCACCAGCCTTTGGGACCGTGCTTCGGCCCATACGTCGGCGAACGACGGCCACACCGAGAACGCCACCGGGGAGCCGGGAGTGGTGGCGGTGGTGGCCATGACCCATCCGCCCTTGGCCGCATCCACACCGGCGACCAGCGGTGCGTCACTCAAAGCGGACCTCGAAGATGGTGGGCCAGCGCTTGCCGGTGATGAGGAACGTCCCGGTGTCGGGTCGATAGGCGATGCCGTTGAGAACATCGTTGCTGTCGGTCAACGCCGGGTGGGGGCTGATGATCCCGGCCATGTCGGCCTCGGCGATGATCGCCCCGTTGTCCGGGTCGATCACCACGATGCGATCGGTAAGCCAGACATTGGCCCACACGTCGTCGCCGACGCACTCCAGTTCGTTGAGCCGGTTCACCGGGCTGCCATCGGCCCGGGTGACCAGAACTGTGTCCATCACCTCGAACGTGGTGGGGTGGCGGAAGCTGAGTGTGTTCGACCCGTCGCTCATCACCAGACGGTCGCCGTCGTGGCACAACCCCCAGCCCTCGCCGGAGTAGGTGAAGCTGCCGGATTGCTCGAGCGTGTCCCGGTGGTGGACCGTGGCTGTGCCCGCCTGCCAGGTGAGCCAGATGAGCTGGTCGCCAACCAGGGCCAGACCCTCCCCGAAGTGCTGGGGATCGGCGGCGGTCTCTTGGAGCACCCTCCCAGTGGGCAAATCCACCACTCGGAGCACGGATTGCCCTCGTAACCCGGTGCTCTCATACACCAGGCCGTCGAACCAAAGCAGCCCTTGAGTGAACGCCGAGGTGTCGTGGGGGTGGGAGGCCACCACCTGGTAGGTGAGCGTTCCCGACCAAGCGGGGGATGGTGTAGCGGCCGCGGTGGGTTCCGCGGTTGCGGGGATGGTGCGCTCTGGGATTGGGGTCGAAGGTTGGTCGGTTGGCCGGGCGGTGGGTTGGACGGCTGTCGGTTGGGATGTGGGACCCACGGGGGCTGAGGTGCTGACCGGGGTGGGAGAGGGGGGCGAGGACTCAGGGGCAGGGGTGCGCTCAGCGGTGGGTGACGCAGTGGTTGGCTCCGCAGAGTGGTCAGCTGTCGATTGGGCCGTGGGAGCAGTCGAAGTAGGTGCCCCGGCTGATGATGTGGCCACCGGGATTGTCGGGGACGGAGGCGCGTCGGAGCCGCAGGCGGCCAACAGAGCCATGGCAGCCAGCAGCCAGAATGCGATGCTCAGGGTGCGACTAGGAGACAGAGCCGCCATTTTTGCTCAAATGCGCCCCTCGGTCAGAGGGGTGCCACACTTGGCCGGTGGATTTCTCCTTTTCTGAGCAGGAGCAGGCGGTCGCCGATCTGAGCCGTCAGATTCTGGGCGACTTGTCGACCCCGGAGCGGCACAAGCATTTGGAGGCCGACGGCCTGACCCACGACGACTATGTGTGGGGGGAGTTGTGCGATGCCGGGCTGGTGGGAGTGTCGTTGCCCGAGGAGTGTGGCGGGGGCGGCTTGGGCTTTCTGGCCACCTGCCTGATGCTGGAGGAGATCGGGCGCACCACCGCCCGGGTGCCGTTTCTGGCGCCAGTGGCGGCGATGGCGGTGGCCGAGTTCGACCCCGACGAGGATCTGCTGGCGGAGATGGCCACCGGATCGGCGCTGGTGTCGCCAGCGCTAGTGGAGCCGGGCCGCGATCCCGGCGAACCCTCTGCAACAGCGGTGGCGGCCGGCGACAGCTGGACGGTGAGCGGCACCAAGGAGATGGTCCCGTTCGCCGATCAGGCCGATTGCTTCCTGGTTCCCGCATCCACGAACCACGGCGTCGGGCTGTTCTTGGTACACAATGCCGCCCCATCGGTGGAGGTTGATCCCCAGGAGGCCACGTCGGGCTTGGTCGAGGGGAAGGTGGTGCTGGTTGACGCACCGGCTGATCGGCTGGGTACCGGCGCAGAGGCGGTGGACTGGCTGGTGCAGCGTTGTACGGCCGCGCTGAGCGCGGTGGCTGTGGGGGTGGTGAGCGAAGCTCTGCGGCTGACCGCGGCCTACACCAGCGAACGGGAGCAGTTCGGCCGCCCCATCGCCACCTTCCAGGCCGTCGGCCAGCGGGTGGGCGACGCCTACATCGATACCGAGGCCATCCGGCTCACCGCCCTGCAAGCCTGCTGGCGCCTCGACCAGGGGCTGGAGGCATCAACCGAGGTGGCGGTGGCCAAGTACTGGGCCGCCGACGGCGGCCAACGGGTAGCCAACGCCGCCCAGCACCTCCACGGCGGCATGGGCGTAGACCGCGACTACCCCCTCTGGCGCTACTACGTATGGGCCAAGCACCTCGAGCTCTCGCTAGGCGGGTCCACCGCCCAACTCCTCCGCATCGGCGAAGCCCTCGCCGCCGGCACCGCCTAAGGCCAAACGGCATTGGGGCGTTACCCTACGCCACCATGAGCGATGCCAAGCGAGACGTCAGGGCCTCCGACAAGTCGTCTCTTCCCATGGTGGTGCGGGCGATGAACAGCTATGGCCGCACCGTTCGCCGCATCCGACCTGGGCACGGTCGGTTCAATGCCGATGCCCTGGTGAGCAAGGCCCAGGAGTCGGCCAAGCTCGACGACTTCGGTCCCGACGGCTGGCAAGAGGGATTCGAGATCCTGGTCGACTCGATCAACAACGAGGGCAATCCGAGCCAGTTAGGCCGGATGATCCTGGGAGGCCTCATCGACTCCACGCTTCAGATGCGGTTGCGGGTGGTGGACTGGGCCAACCAGCACCCTGAGGTGGCCAAAGAGCAGGTGACTGCCCCGATCGTGGTAACCGGCCTGCCCCGTACCGGGACCACCTTGCTCAGCAATCTGCTGGATCTCGATCCGATGAACCGGTCGCTGTTGGGCTGGGAGGGCGGGGTAGTGGCCCCGCCCCCCACGCTGTCGAATCACCGGGAAGACCCCCGCATTGCCGAATCGGCCAAGGGCTCGGGCCAGTTGGCCAAGCTGGCCCCCAAAGTGCAGGCCATGCACCCCATGGCGGCCACGCTGCCCACCGAGTGCGTGACGCTTCTGGGCGGGGAGTTCAAGTCGATCCACTTCGAGACCCAGGGCACATTCAACACCTACGGAGCTTGGTTCGAGACCTGCGACATGGTGCCTGCCTATGAGTTCCATCGCCTGTGCTTGCAGGTGCTGCAATCGGGCATCCCCACCCACCGGTGGTCGTTGAAGACACCCGGCCACATGTGGCACCTAGACGCGTTGTATGCCGTATATCCCGACGCCCGGGTGGTGTGGACCCATCGCGATCCGCTGAAGGTGGTCGGTTCGGTGGCCAGCCTCAACTGCACCCTCCACGCCACCAACACCGACAAGGTGGACTTCAACGCAGTGGGCCGCATCTGGAGAGACAAGTGCCTGCACGGCATCAAGGCCGGCACCGAGTTCCGAGACCGCCGGGGATCAGACGACACCGTGTTCGATCTCCAGTACGCCGAGCTGATGGACGACCCGGTCGGCTCAGTAGAGCGCATCTACCGCCACTTCAACATGGAGCTCGACGATCTCGGCCGACGCAAGATGGCCGCCTGGATGGAAGAAAACCCCCAAGACCGCTTCGGCCGCCACCGCTACACCCTCGACCAGTTCGGCCTGTCAGCCGAAGAAGTCCGCCAACAGTTCGCCCACTACACCGAGCGCTACGAAGTCCCCTCTGAGGGCTAGATGATGGCAGGGCTCTTCCCAGAGGTTGAGCCATTCGAGGCTGGCCATTTGGACGTCGGCAACGGGAACAGCATCTATTGGGAAGCCTGTGGCAACCCAGAGGGCAAGCCTGCTTTGGTGGTGCACGGCGGGCCGGGGAGCGGCTGCACTCCGACGCATCGGCGGTTCTTCGACCCTTCGGTCTACAGGATTGTGCTGTTCGATCATCGAGGTTCGGGCCGCAGCACGCCGCATGCCGGTTACGAAGGCACGAGCCTTGAGCACAACAACACTGACCACTTGGTGCGGGACATAGAGGCCCTTCGGTCCCATCTGGGAATCGACCGGTGGCTCGTCTTCGGCAACAGCTGGGGTTCGACACTCGCGCTCGTCTATGGCCAGCGGCACCCCGAGCGGGTGTCGGAGATCGTGCTGCTAGCAGTGACCACTTCTGATCCAGATGAGATCCACTGGCTGTACCACGGCGCCGGCCGTCTCTTCCCAGACGCCTGGGAGCGGTTTCACGCGAGTGCGGGGGTCAGCGGCCGAGATGACGATCTCGTTGCCGCCTACTACCGCTTGCTCAACAGCCCCGATCTCAGCATGCGCGAGCATGCTGCCGCTGAGTGGTGTCGGTGGGAGGACGCAGTGGTTTCAGGTGCCGAACCGAATCCCCGATACGAAGATCCTCGCTTCCGCATGGCCTTCGCCCGCATCGTCACCCACTACTTCCATCACGGGGCCTGGCTCGAACCCCGCCAGATCATCCGCAACGTCCACCAACTGCACGATATTCCGGCAGTGCTGATCCACGGCCAACTCGATCACAGCACCCCGATCGCCACCGCCCAGGAGCTAGCCGACGCCTGGCCCGATAGCGAACTCATTGTCGTAGACGCTGGCCATCTCGCCGGAGAGCCAGCAATGGTGGAGGCGGCCATCAACGCGACCAACCGCTGCGGCGGCTAGAGGTGGGGCAGGACCTCGGTTTCGAAGAGTCTTAGGTTTTCCCAGGCCACGGCGGGGTCTAGGCCGCCCATTAGGGGGTGGAACATTAGGGCGTCGAAGTCGCCCATGGCCTGGATCATCTCGATGGCCTCGGCGGGAGAGATGAGGTGGTGAAGGCCCATGGCTCGGAGGGCATCGGCGTCGTTGACGGGCTCGTAGCCGGTGGCGGCGCCCGACTCTGCGGCCCATTGGCCGTAGGCGTTCATCTCGTGGAGGGCGTGGGGGGCGACTTGGGCCCAGGTGGCGTCGGGGTCGTGGGTGATGTGCAGGTAGCCGACGCCGCCGGAGGTGGCCGGGCCGGGGTCGTCACCGCCGAGCTTGATCACCTCGTCTCGGTAGAAATCCCAGAACTCGGGCATGGTGGGCAGGAATCCGTCCGCGATGCGGGCCGCTCGGCGGGCCGCCGCCTCGCCGCTGCCGCCCAGCCAGATGGCCGGCCGGGGATCCTGATACGGGGTGGGGGTCACCCGCACGGTGCGGCCCCGGAACTCGAAGGGCTCGCCGGTCCACGCCGCCTTGAGGGTCTCCACCATCTCCACGGTCAGGCGCACCCGGTCGGCGGTGGTGTACCCGAACATCTCGAACTCCGAGGGCACATACCCCCCGGCCACCGTCACGCTGATGCGGCCCTTGCTGATCCGATCCAGCACCGCCAGGTCTTCGGCGATCCGCAGCGGGTCGTGCATCGGGGCAATGAGAGCGGCCAGCATGATGTGGATGTTCTCGGTGCGAGCGGCGATGGCCGAGGCCAGCGCCACCAGCGAGGGCAGGTAGCCGTCGTCGGAGCCGTGGTGCTCCGACAGCGTGACCGACACGAAGCCCAAGTTTTCGGCCCACACCGCCTGCTCGATGGCGGCGTGGTACAGCTCCTCCACCGGCACCGGGCAGATGTCCGGGCAGCGGAAGTCGTAGCGGATGTTGAGCAGGGCCATGGCCGCCTCCTGTCAGTTGTGCGCTAGCTCTTCTTGAACTCGGGGATCACGTATTTGCCCATGAGCTCGATGGAGGTCATCACATCCTCATGGGCCATCTTGTACGGGTTGAACAGGCAGAACAGCAGGTCGCAGCCCACCGCCTCGTAGCGCTTGGCGATCTCCACGCAGCGGTCGGGGTCGCCTATCACCGCGGCGCCCGACTCCCAGATGTAGTCCATGGTGATCTGGCCCAAAAGACCCTCGTCGCGGCTCTTGGCCGCATCGCCGGTGTACTCGTAGGTGCCCAGCTCGGCCACCTCCAGGTCGGCCAGGTAGTCGGCCACCGAGGCGATGAGCCCGCCCCCGTAGCCCGGATACCACACGAACGACTCCTCGGCGGCGGCCCGGGCCTTCTCGTTGGTCTCGTTGCAGTGCACCATGGTGAAGGTGGCGGCCCGCTCGTTGCGGAACGCCCCCACCGGCTGGTCGCAGTCGGCGTGGCCCTTGCGGAACGCCTCGAGCCGCTCGGCCAAGTCCTCGGGCGGCTGGCCCACGGTGAACGAGCACAGCCCGATGCCCCGCTTGCCGATCTCGTAGTGGCCCGGCACCGAGCTAGTAGCCCCCCAGATGGGCGGGTGGGGATCCTGGCGGGGCTTGGGCAGCACCCGGCGCTTGGGCATCGACCAGTAGTCGCCCTCGAACTCGTACTCGTCGTTGGTCCAGCAGCCCACGATGTGGCGCAGGGCCTCGTCCCACTGGGCCCGGGTCTCGTCGGGGTGGATGTTGAAGCCCTCCAGCTCGGCCCGGGTGGACGAGCGGCCGGTGCCGAACTCCACCCTCCCGTTGCTGATGAGGTCGAGCACCGCCACCGACTCCGCTGTGCGCACCGGGTGGTTGTAGGGCTTGGGCAGAAGCCGCACGCCGTAGCCGATCCGCAGGTTCTCGGTGAGCGCCGCGATGTGGCCGTACAGCACCTCGGGGTTGGAGCAGTGGGAGTACTCCTCCAAGAAGTGGTGCTCCACCGTCCAGAACGAGTGGAAGCCCATCTTGTCGCCCAGAACGGCTTGTTCGATGGTGTTCTGGTAGGCGTTGTACTCACTCTCACGAGTCCAGGGCCGAGCCACCGGAATCTCGTAGAACATCGCAAACTCCATGCCAATCCCCTTGTGTGTGCGGCGCAGTTCCGGGGCCGATGGTAAACGGCGCGACCCCAAGCAGGCGCATTGGGCTCGGTTAGTGTGCGGGCCATGGCACTAGATCCGGCCGCCAAGGCCGTTATGGACATGATGGAAGAAAACGGCGTGAGCTTTGCGGGCATCGCCTCGATGACCGCGGTGGAGCTGCGCAACCGCATGCAGCTCGGCGACATGCCGGTGGAGGATGTGGCCCGCACCGAAGACCGGGTGATCGCCGGCCCCGACGGCACCGAGCTGCCCATCCGCATCTACTGGGCCGAGGTCACAAATGAGGCCCGCCCGGTGGTGGTGTTCTTCCACGGCGGGGGCTGGGTGATCGGCGGCATAGACAGCCACGACGGCCAGGTGCGCGAGATGGTGAACCGCACCGGCATGGTGTTCGTGTCGGTGGACTACCGCCTGGCGCCCGAGGCGAAGTTCCCCGCCGCCGCCGAGGACTGCTACGCCGCCACCCAGTGGGTGGCTGAGAACGCGGCCGACATCGGCGCGGATGCCGCCCGGCTGGGGGTGGCCGGCGACAGCGCCGGGGGCAACCTGGCCGCAGTGGTGGCCCAGATGGCCCGAGACCGGGGCGGCCCGGCCATCGCCCATCAGCTGCTGGTGTATCCGTGCTGCGACATGGACTCCAACGCCTGGCCGTCGCAAACCGAGAACGGCTTCGACTATTTCCTCACCAAGGAGTCGATGGACTGGTTCTACGACCAGTACGCCGATGTGGCCGACCGCAACCACCCCTACGCCTCGCCCATCAAGGCCGACAGCCTCAGCGGGCTGCCACCGGCGTGTGTGATCACCGCCGAGTTCGACCCGCTGCGCGACGAGGGCGAGGCCTACGGTGCCGCCCTCCAAAAGGCCGGGGTGGCCTGTGAGGTCCACCGCTACGACGGCATGTTCCACGGCTTTTTCGGCATGACCCTGGCCATCCCCGGCGCGGTGGCCGCCCAGGAGACCGCGGCCGCCTCGGTGACCGCCGCTCTGTCGGCTTGAGCTCGGCGTGACGCCCTGAGCACCGCCGCGGTCGGCTACGACGACCGCTACCGGTTCCGCCTGATGGCGGCCATCGTCCCCGTGCAGTTCGGGGTGAGCATGAGCCTGACGGTGATAGCGGTGGCCGTGGGCGACATCGCCCGCGACCTGAACACTGGAACCGGCGCCGCCAGCTGGACGGTGACCGGCGCCATCTTGGCCTCGGCGGTGTCCACGTCGCTGGGCGGCAAGTTTGGCGACATCTACGGCCATCGCCGGGCCTTTCTCGCCGCGGCGGTGATGCTGGTGGTGGTGACGCCGCTCAGCGGGCTGGCCTGGAACATCGAGAGCCTCATCGGGTTCCGGGTGGCGGCCGGGGTGGCCAACGGGGTGGCCACCGCCGCGGGCACCGCCATGGTGCTGTTGGCGTTCCCCATCTCCACCCGCTCGAGGGCCATCGGCTGGTACCAGTCGGCGCTGTCGGGGGCGCCGGCCATCGGGCTGATCGTGGGCGGGCAGATCGTGGAGCAGTTCGGCTGGCGGTGGGTGTTCGCCTTCTTCGGGGTGATCGCCGTGGTCGGCCTGGTAACCAGCGCCACGGTGGTGCGGCCCATGGGCGGCGGCCTGGAGGTGTCCATCGACTACTGGGGCGGCCTCACGCTGTCGGCCGGGGTGGCGCTGGTGCTGGTGGGGCTCACCCTTTTGGGCAACGACGGGGTGGGCACCTCGGTGAGCATCGTGCTGATGGGCGGCGGGGTGGTGCTTTTGGCCGCGTTCGCCCGCATCGAACAGCGGGTGCCCGAGCCCATCATCAGCATGGACTACCTGCGAAAGCGCAACTTCAGCATCCCCATCTGGGTGGTGACCCTGGCCAACTTCTCGTTCATGGGCGGCCTGGTGATCACCCCGTTCTTGTTCACCGAGCGGCTGGGTTGGGGCCTCGGGGCGGCCACCCTGCTGCTGGCGGTGCGGCCGATCACGTTCAGCTCGTGCGCCTTCGCCGGCGGCTACATCCACCCCCGCCTGGGGGCCCGCATGACCCCGGTGGTCGGGTCGTCGCTTCTGGCGGTGGGCATGGTGTTCTTCGCCCTATCGGCGTGGCAGGCATCGCTGGGCTGGACGGTGGCGGGGCTGTTCGTGGTGGCCATCGGCCACGGCATCCATCTCCCGTCGCTCACCACCACCGCCTCCGACGCCGTGGAGCCCGAGGACTACGGCGTGGCCTCCGGCATGCGGGGCACCCTCACCCAAGTGGGCGTGACCACCGGCATGCAGACCATGGTCATCGTGATCGGCACTGACATCACCGGCACCTCCCTAGCCAACTCCTACCTCCTAGGCGCCGGAGCCGCAGTACTAGCCGTAGCCCTCTCCCTAGCCATCTCCCCCCGCTCCCGCCACTAGCGGCTCAGGTCAGGGGCCCAGGGCGGTGATGGGGAGGACGGTTGTGCCGTCGGGTCGGTCGTAGCCGTAGCCGGTGGCGGTGATGATCAGCAGCTTGGCCGGCTCGCCCACCCGGTCGGTGTCCACCTTGTTCCGGAGGCGGAGCAGGGATTGGGCGGCCTCTTCGATCCACTCCTCACCGCCGAGTTTGACTTCGACGGCCATCCATCGCCCGTCCCGGGTTTCAACAATCGCATCGGCCTCCAATTTGGCGCTGTCCCGATAGTGGTAGACGGTGGCGTCGCTTATTTGGCTGTAGACCCGTAGATCGCGTACGACCAGCGATTCGAATAGGAACCCGAGTGTTTTCAAGTCCCTGAGTAGACGGCCAGAGTTCGCCCCCAAAATGGCCGCTGCCAGCGATGGGTCGGCCAAGTGCCTCTTGGGAGAGCTGAGCAGAGTTGCTCGTGAACGGAGGTGGGTAGACCAGTGAGGCAGGTCCTCCACGATGAACAGTCGTTCCAGCGATCGTATGTACTCTGTCGCCGTTGTCCGGTTGAGACCCCGCTCTCCAGTAGCTTCGTCGGCCAGTTTCGAGAATGAAGCCAAGGTGGCGACGTTTCGACTAAATGACGCCAAGAGCCTTCCAACCCCATCGGGGTCTCGGACCACACCATCTACGGCGGAGATGTCGGTGCGACATATCTCCCCTATGTAGCTGCGCAGGAGAATTTGGGCAGATCGAACAGACTTGCCGAGGTTCCGGGGCCAGCCTCCTCGGCACACCGCATCTATGACTTCTTCGAATGAGACATCTGGCCTCGAGCTTGCTACGGACTCTCCTTCCAAGAGTGTTTGCAGTGACACATCGCCATTGGACTCCCCGGATTCGAACAACGACATGGGACGCAGGCGGACCCGGCCGATACGCCCGGCGCCAGAGTGCCTGGTTATGTCGTCTGGGGGTACTGCGGAGCCGGTCAGGATGAACCTGCCGGTTTGGTGCCCCTCATCGCAGGCATGGCGGACTTGGTTCCAAATCTCGCCGGCGAGCTGCCACTCGTCCAATAGGCGCGGCTCGTCGCCTTCGAGGATTCGTCCTGGCGCGGTTGACACTGACTGTCGAGCGTTGACATCTTGGTCGAGTAGCACCTCGCTTCGGGCGAAGTTGCGTCCGCTCCACGTCTTCCCGCACCCCTTTGGGCCCTCAATCACTATGGCCGGCATAGCTTCGAGTGCTTCCGCGATCGAGTGGTCGCTGATTCTTGGGATGTAGCCGCTAGGGGTGAGCGTTTCGGTCATGTTGGTTTCTCATCGCTTGGACGTTTCTGACCATCCTACAGTTTCTGAGCGTTTCAGCCTACAGTTTATGAAAGTGCTATCCTACAGTTTCTGAGCGTTTCAGCCTACAGTTTCTGAGAGTCTCAACCCGCAGAATGTGGGGCTTTCAACCCGCAGAATGTGGAGCGGGTTCAACTCAAGGCGACATCGGCGGGGCAGATGGAGAAGGTAAGGCCCTGGGGGTGGCGGCTTGAGCTCCAGCTCACCACCCCCCGGCCAGCTATGCCCAAGGTCGCTTCACCGCAAGGGGAGAGGCTAGCAAGGGCGTACGCCGTTGAGATTGGTGCAAGCAATTGGCCACGCAGCGCGCCTTAATGCTCGGTACGGTGATCGGCGAAGTCGCCCTGGAGGTATGCGGTGTCTCTTATGTCGGTGTTGTGGTCGCCAATAGCAGCGTTGTCGAGCCGCCGCAGGCGTCGGGCAGCCCAATCGGCTGTCAACCCAGATACCCCAGATCCTGATGGCGACCTCTCCGCTGGCCGGTACACCCGGCACTTGAGTTCCGAGGACTTCCTCGACTCCCTCCAGGACCGCCCCTGAACCCCACATTGGAAGTGACACCACCAGCCCAGATCTACCTGTCACCTACGTCTCGCCAGTCGGTAGTTTTGCAACGGGAGGTGTGAGGTGAACAGACGCTTCACCGCGATAGTCGGACGCGAGGGCGACGGCTACGTGGCGTTCTGCCCGAAGGTCGATGTTGCAAGCCAGGGAGAGACGGTCACCGAGGCACGAGACAACCTTGCAGAAGCACTCACGCTGTTCCTTGAGAGCGCACATGACGATGAGATCGAGCGGCGGCTGAGCCAGGAGATCTATGTGACCCAAATTGAGATCGAGGTTGGCTAGTTGACGTGATACATTGAAGGCACCCACCCGGCTCCATGAGGGCCGGGTCTTTCTTTGGGCGTGAGACCGGGAGTGAGGAATGTTGCGACGAGTGGTCCATCCAGGAGAGGTGTTGAAGGGCGAGTTGGAGGAGTTCGGCATCACGCGGACCGAGCTCGCCCGCCAGATCGCCGTGCCGCCCAATCGCGTGTCTCAGATCGTTGCCGGAAAGCGGTCGATCACCGGGGATACGGCGCTTCGACTCGGGCACTGGTTCGACGTTGAGCCCCAGTTCTGGATGAACCTGCAAACCCAGCACGACTTGGCGGTTGCCACCCAAGAAGTCGGCAAGGCCGTGGAAGCTCTGCCCACTGCGCCCCAAATTGCCTGACGCCACCCCACCGGAACCGGCCACAGTGTGTGTGGAGCGCCAGAAGTCCTAGTCGGAAGGCATCAGGTGAATTGGCTCTTGCAGTTAGCCTGATGACATGAGCGCCGAATCCCCGGTCAACGACCACAGCGAGGACGAATACCCCACGCCCAAGGTGCTGCCAGCAGTCATCGCGAACCGAGGCCTCATCCCCGACTCATGGGGCATTTTCAGCAAGTTGCGCAAGAGGAGAGCAGGAAATCGGCGCTCTGCCTCGCCCAAGTAATGCGTTCTTAGCCGCCTATCGCGGCTCTGGGCATCGCGCCGCCGCTTCTTCTACTTGGAGGACCAGAGCTTTGACTGAACCCAGCTAGGAGGAAGGTAGAACTCAGCAGTTCACGTACTTGAAGGGTAGGGACTCGCCCTGTTTGAAGAGGTGGCGCACGCTGGTGTTGCGGTAGTGCCCGAGCTCAGTGGCAACCTCGCCGCTGAAGCCCCACCGTTTGCGGGATTTGCCGATGTCTTGTTCCCAGTCCCGGTCGCCTTGCTGTCGCTGTCGCCAGCTGTCAATCCGATACACCTCGCGGATGACTCCCCGGTTGACGGCAAAGGCGTAGTCGGCACCATCGCGGCGGGGCCCGAGCGTCCACCAGCCTTGAGTTGTCTCGTACAGTTCCTCGGCGGACATCTCCGGTGACCAGAGCCGGGGAATCCGAAACAGAATCACCCGCTCCTTGATTTCAGGCACCTGGGGAGCATCAAGAATCGAAATTGCCACATCAGTGGTCATACGGCCCCGCAGCCAAACGTGATGGCCCTGGACCTTGTTGGTGAGTTCGTCCATGCCCAGCAGCTGAATTGCCGCTGCTTCAACCTCGAATGCTGTCCGATCTGTGAGTCCAAACCGCAGCAGCTGGTGTTCGACTTCGTGGCCTGCTGCGTGAATCTCCCTGATCCGATCCAGCTTGTCGCTCGCAGCTTCCTCGTCGCCAAGGGCATCCAGGGCGTGGGCGAACACCCGGCTCCCGTTTCCCTTGCCCACATAGAAGACCTCACCGTCGCGCGGGTCGATCAACAGATAGACGTACGCCTTGAGCTGCTCGCTTACGTATGGCGTGAATGCGCTCACCGACCGTGCCCCCGTTCGAAACACCCGAGATTTCTGTCTTTCACGGCACTAGGTCTAATGGTGACGGAGGTCGTAGACACCATTGGCGAGCCCGGCTTCTGCGATGGTGCGAAACGTGATCGAGACGCGTCGCTGACGCTTGGCCTTTAGGCCGTTCACTGTGTCGGATTGCCGCTTCGCGATGCCATGGCGCCACTTGGAGCGAGCATCGCCGTGCAAGAGAACGAGGCTGCGTGGGGCCAGGCAATGCACGTATTCGTCTCCGGTCGATTCGCAGCAGAAGTCCATGTTGACCGCCGAGCCCAAGCTCACGGTGGCGACAACGGGGCCGAAGCAGTCTCTGTCGATATGGGGGGCGATTCCCTGTCCAGGCAGGTACTCGTTGACGATCGCCTGTTCGAACGGTCGCTCAAGGTCTAGCAGCCGCTTCGCTTCCTCAGATGCAGCATCACGCACCATGTGCGACAGCTGTGCCAGCCATCCGGGCAAGGGCCCAATGCGAGCCGTTTCATCAAGGCTGCGACTGGTGTAGTCGTACTTGTAGCCGAAGTGCAGCACACGCCGGGACAGGTCCGTGAGCCACTCAGAGCTGTCGACACGAGCGAGCAGCCCGTCCTCCTCGGAGGCAGCCAAGAAGTCCGGGTGGTACTCAAGCCCCATCGGCACAGTGGCCGGTTCCGTCAGGACGTCAAACAGCATGGCCGTGACCCTACCGACGCCTAATGACAACTTGACCGGCTGTGCTTTCCGCCACGCGTGGCCGGCGATGTGGATCGAGCCTAAGCAGTGACGCCTTCCGCCAGGGCGAGCAGCAGGTCGATCACCCGTTGGGTATCGCCTGCTGAAACAAGGTCCAGCGGCCTCTCGTAGCCAAGATCAGGATTAGGTGAGCGCAACCAGAGACTTGCTGCGTTATCGCTCATGACCATCCGGGCCAGGTCGTCGACAGTCGGATGCCCATGGAGCCAATCGGTGTCGTTCCAGCTCTCCATAGGGTCTTCAGTATTCGAGGGCTGAGGAAGTCTCAAAGGACAGTTCGTCGAAGGTTTGGCCGATGGCGTCGAGATAGAGGCTTAGCGGGCAGGCATCGACTTCGGTGCCATCACCCCACGCCACCGCGCCGGAATCGGCCACGATGTGTGCTGAGCGCCAGAAGTCCGGGTCGGCCCATGCAGCGAAAATGCCGCCAAGCGCCGCACTGTCTGACAAATCGACAGTGCCGGTGGTGCCGTCGTCGAACCGGAGCCAGAGCTTGTACGGCTCTTGAACCTCGAGTTCAACCACATGGGGCGACAGCATGGGACAAACGATATTCCCAGCTCCCCGCCAACCGCGAACGACTTGCGCCTGTCTCTAGTCGCTTGCTTGGAAGGGGGGCGGGATGAGGTCTTCGTACATGGCCGGGTCGGGAGGCACAACCTCCACCTTGCCGTTGCGCCGCGTCACTACCCCCGTGCCGGTTTGATAGGCAAGAAGGTGAGCGTCCTTGGCGGCCAGCCACAGCGACCGCAATACGGATTCAGCCAACTCCTCGCCACGCAAGACCGGCGGATGGCCGCCAACAGCGACCTGGTCGATGCCGCTTAGCTCAGTCACGGTTCGTTCCTTGCTCGATGAGCACTGGCACCGGTCCCGAGTTGTCCAACAGCATCCACTCGTCAACTCTACCCATGTAGTGCTCACGCAGGTTTCGCAGTCCAGCGTCGAAGCGCCTGCGCACCACATCTTCAGGCACCTGATGGCCCCCCTGCCTCACCCGCTCCGCTACCCGCCGCACAGCCTCTTCGGGGCTGCCAAGGCTCAGATACACCAGCACTACTGCATAGCCGTCACGCCGCCACCGATCTATGCGTTTCAAGTAGCTACGGCCCGCCAAGGTGGTCTCGAAAGCGAAGCTGCGCCCCTGGGCAGCCAGACGGTTGATCTCGGCCAGCATCAGCCGGCCGGCAGCGGCTTCCACACCGGTACCGCGATCAAGCGGCGACAACCCAGCAGCAATGAGATCGGCGTTGACGAAGTGCAGACCGGGCACCTCGCCCTGCAGATGCCTCATCGCAAACGTGGTCTTACCCGCACCGTTTGGGCCAGCGATCACGAAGATCTGCTTATCGGCCATGCAAGAACACGATAGGCGGCTCTAAGGGGGTCCGTGGCCAGCGATTTTCGCCACCCGGCCGGAATCACCTTTACTTGCTGTCAGCGAGGATGGACTCGGCTATATTGGTCTCAATCCTCCCCGTCTGGCCTGCAATGCAGGGCATGGCGGGGGTTTATCTTTTGGAGCCAGGCTTCACCGAGGGCAACTGGTGTCTGGGATTGGTCACGAGATGTCCTCCTGGCCCATCGAGTGTCGAATGGCTCGAAGCAAGTCCACCTACCCCTGGGCGAAGCGGGTGATGAAGCGGTGGACTTGGTCTGGGGTGTTGCCGGGCCAGAAGGCGTGGAGCAGCCAGGTTGCCCCGGCCTCTGCGAATGGCGCGGTGTCGATGCTGGGGTGGGCCGGGCAGGCGAAGTCGAACCCCTCGAGCGAGCCCCGCTGTTCGAACACGGCGTCGACGATGCGCTTGAAGCCCTCGACGTCGGTGTCGATCGGATAGATGCCGTCATAGTGCGCTGCTCGTCGAGCCGGGGCCAAAGACCCATGGGCGCAGCCGAACCAGATGGGGATGCGGCGGCGCCGGCCGTGGAGGC
>JAJEGM010000044.1 GCA_022819825.1 Acidimicrobiia bacterium
GGGGCCGAACCCGCCAGCGCTGCGGCGTCAGCGGTGGCCAACGCTCACAACGATGTGGAAATACGCACCGGTGCCCAGCACAGCTACGCCGACCTCCTGACCGCGCAGAGCGACCTATCAGAAAAGCTCTTCGCGGTCCAAGGACCTGCCACTAACAGCGGCGCAGTGGGTAACACCGGCGAAGAAACGCAGACCGGACCTGGTATGCCTGGCGTCCCCGGCGGGCCGGGTGAGACCGAGGGCATCGGAATTGACGCTGGTTTGGCCGACATGGTCACGTTCTTGGAGACCGACATGGCGGGCAATGCCCTTAGCGTCGGCATAGACCCCGGCCTGGCTCCCGATGTCGGCCCGCTAGGCACGGTGTCTGAACTTACCTTCGAGCAAAGCAAGGCCGTGGTCGCGAAACTGCTCGACGATCACATCGAAGTGCCCTTCACCGTCGCCGACGGCCGCGACATCACCCCAGCGGCGAGCTTCCAAGGTGGCGAAGCGATGGCAGCCATACGCCCATGTACTTCGGGGTTCACAGCCCGCCGAAGCAAGGGCAGCGGCTACGACTACGGCATCATCACGGCTGGCCACTGCGGCAATGATCTCCCCACCGAAACCGTTAGGTTCAGTATGAAAGGCGTGGAACTACCATTCGTCTACGGCTGGCTGAGCGCCACCGCCGACGCCCAGTTCCACAGCATCCCCACTCCAACCAGCGGATCCCACTATGTACTCGACGACTACTTGTGCCGCGACGCACGCAGCCACCCCAACCCCTCATGCGACGTCACCGGTACTATCGCCCGCGCCGATATGACCATCGCCCGCGCCGACATGCCAGGTGACTTCGTGTGCCACACAGGTAAAAACAGCGGGATATCTTGTGGCGAGATCACCAACATCAACCACCAGCTGAGATGGCCTCAAAACCCATGCCGCGACTCTGCTGGGGCGATAGTGGCCTGCGGTCATGTTTTCGTAAAGGTAGAGGGACAGCGGCTAAAGGGCTGCGGAGGCGACAGCGGAGGACCTTTCTATAGGGGCGGCACAGCCTACGGGATAACGGCGGGCGTAAGCGACAAGGACGGTTGTGATACGGAAGGCAAATGGTTAACTTTTTCGGCAATCCGAGAGGTTGAGGCATTCCTAGGGGTACAGGTACTCACCGAGCCGTTCACGTTGGGCACCCCGTGACCACGCGGAGACTCCTAACGTGACTAGGTACAACCCACACCTCAAAAGAGATATACGCAACGGCAAGAGATACCCAACACCGCTCAGTGCAGCACAAGGGGTGGTCAGGTACGGGGTTGTGTTGGTGTGCATTGCATTGGCAGCTTCGGCTTGCTCATCGGAGCCGCAGGCAGCAGTGGAGCTGCCCTCGGCCGCTGTTTCGGCTACGGCCGAATCCGAACGGGACGAGACCGATCGACTACCCCAGGGTTCGGAGGCGGGACGAGAGGAAGGTAAAGCTCAGCACAACGCGGATTGGCAGCAGCCACCGCTGGCGGGTATGTGGGTGGAACACCCAGAAGAGATGTACCCGACGGTTGGATGGTTGCATGCGATCGTGTCCATAGAGCCGCCCTGCGTATACCTAACCGATGTCTCGGAAGGGTTCATGGACGAATCGTTGGACAATTGGAATGGAAGACGCCTGGCGTTGTCGCTGCGCTATCCCGAAGTGCGCTTTGACGAAAACAACCAGACTTTATGGAACCTGCTGTGGGACTACGACATTCAGATCGGCCACGGAGACCGGGTCATTGTGTCCTCAGATCCATACTTAGAAGATGTTGGAGACAAGGAGCCGCACGAACTCCACCTTTTCTGGGATGTCTGCTCTGCCCACGCCATCGCCGCGCCCGCTGGCCTTTGGGCGTCCGTGGAGTGGCTTTGCTCAAACAAGCCACCAGAGTGGGTATGGCACAAAGGAAAGGAACTCGAGCGCATATGCGTGGAGGACACGAGGCCTTGGAACCAGCGGGATCTGCTGGAACAACAGGGTATCGCCCCTGCCGTCAAGCCGCCCTCTGCCGACCAGAGCCCCGGCGAGCCGCCTCCTGTTGCAGAACTGGAGCCGCCGCCGTTTTTCGACATGCACCCGTACCATCCCGACATGGAACTGGAGCTCTCCAAGCTAGTGGGGATCTTGTCCATAGAGCCCGCGCCAAGGAACTACGACCTGGAGCGGAAGTGTGTGTACTTGTACCCCACAGCAGCCTCTACGACCCAAGAGGTGTTGCGGGGGGACTCCTGGAAGCACACCGGACCCGACCGGCGACCGCTCGCCGTTTGGCTGGAACTGCCCTACCCCCAGGTCCGCTTCGACGAAGACACCTGGTCGCTGTGGAACGGGGACATCGGCCCGATGACCACCGGAGACCGGGTCATCGCCGACCCCATTGCCCCGCCCGACTTCCACACCGACGGCTACAACACCAGGGCAAAACAGCCCCACGAACCCCCCATACATCCCTGCGATAGTGCCGGTGCGAGCGCCACCGTGCTGGACATACGAACCGTTGAGCACTACTGCACCCACGACACGCCATCCAGACATCAGAGCCAATGCGAACAAGCCATGAGCCTGCGCAACCAGCCCCAAACCCGCCTCAAGCTCCCCGAGTGAACCTCAAGCTCATCAAGGTCAGACCTTTTCAAGGCGGGCAAACGAGGCCATAAGCACTTTAGTGCCTTCGGTGGTGAAGTTGACGGTGATCTCGGCGTCACCGCCGGCCCCTTTCACGTCGGTTACCACGCCGAGGCCGAACTTGGCGTGATTCACGTCGTCGCCCACTACCAACTGCACCGGATCGGGATCGGCCTCGACTGGGGTGCGCTTCGCTTGGGCGGCATCCACTGCCCGCTCTCGTCCAGGGAAAGAGCTGGTATCCCGAAGGGTGCCCCGTGATGAGCGGGCTCGGCTGCTGCCGCGGTCGTCAATCAGTTCTTCGGGGATCTCCTCCAGGAACCTGGACGGCGCGTTGTACATCGAGGCGCCGTGGACGTTTCGAGTCCAGGCATGGGTCAGATACAGGCGCTGCTGGGCCCGGGTGATTCCCACATAGGCCAAACGGCGCTCCTCTTCTAACTCGTCGGGCTCGGTGATCGATCGGATGTGGGGGAATATGCCCTCTTCCATGCCGATCAAGAACACCACGGGATACTCAAGGCCCTTGGCCGAGTGCAGTGTCATCAGGGTGAGCTGAGAGTCCTCAGTCATCTCATCGGTGTCGGACACGAGGCTGACCAACTCCAAAAAGTCGCTCACGTTCTCGCTCTCGGTGGCCGCGCTGATCAACTCGTCTAGGTTCTCCAAGCGACCCATGGCCTGCACGCTCGCTTCGGTGTTGCCTGTGGTTTCGCGGTCGGCCTCGACCTCCAACTGGTCGAAATAGCCGCTTTTCTCCAGCAAGTGCTCCAGCACCGCGGCCGGCTCTCCATCGAGGCGTTCCTGGGCGTTGGCGATCACATTCAAGAACGTCTGAATGCCGCTCAGCGCCCGACCTTTGATCCCGGCCTCGGCTGCGTGTCCCAGGGCGTCCATCAGCGTCAGGCCGTGGGATTCTGCCCACGCCTCCAGCTTGGCCACCGATCCGTCGCCCACCCCCCGCTTGGGGGTGTTCAACACCCGGCGCAAGCTCACAGCGTCGCCGGGGTTGACTGTCACCCGCAGATAGGCCAACGCATCCTTGACCTCCCGGCGGTCGTAGAACCGGGTGCCGCCGATGAGCTGGTAGGGCACCCCGGCTTCCATGAGCAGCTCCTCCACCACCCGGCTCTGGGCGTTGGTGCGGTAGAACACGGCCATCTCATCCCAGCGGTGCTGCTCGTCGTCGTGGAGCCGGAACGCCTCCCGCACCACCCAGCGGGCCTCCTCGTACTCGTCGGAAGCGCAGAAGCGGACGATGCGCTCGCCGTCGGATTGGTCGGACCACAGGTTCTTGGGCTTGCGAGCCAGGTTGTTGGCGATCACCGCGTTGGCCGCGCTGAGGATGCGCTGGGTGGAGCGGTAGTTCTGCTCCAGCAGAACCACGGTCGCATCCTCGAAGGCCCGCTCGAACTCCAGAATGTTGCGGACGTCGGCTCCCCGGAAGCGGTACACCGACTGGTCGGCATCGCCCACCACAAACACGTTGCGGTGCTCTTGGCCCAGCATCAGCACGAGCTGATTCTGCACGCTGTTGGTGTCCTGATATTCGTCCACCAGCACGTGCTCGAAGCGGCGGCGGTAGCGGTCGAGCACATCGGGCTGTTGGCGGAACAGGTTTACGGTGGTGCCCAGGAGGTCGTCGAAGTCCATGGCCCCAGCCCGACGGAGGCGCTGCTGGTACTCGTCGTAGATCTCGCCGATGCGGCGTTCGAACACATTGGCTGCCCGGTCTTTGTACTGGGACACGCCGATCATCTCGTTCTTGGCCGCGCTGATGGCGGCGTGAATCGACCGGGGGGGCATCTGCCTGGGGTCGAAGCCGAAATCGTTGAGGATGTAGCGGGTGAGCCGCACCGAGTCGGCTTGGTCGTAGATCGTGAAGCTGGAGGGGAAGTCGATGGCCTCGTACTCGTAGCGCAGGATGCGGGCGCAGGCCGAGTGGAAGGTGCTCACCCACATCTTGTCGGCCACCGGCCCGACCAGGGCGCCCACCCGGTGCTTCATCTCCTGGGCTGCCTTGTTGGTGAAGGTGATGGCCAGGAGGGCGAATGGGGAAATGCCCAGTTCATCGATGAGGTAGGCGATGCGGTGCGTCAGCACGCGGGTCTTGCCCGAGCCAGCCCCGGCGACCACCAGAATGGGGCCGCCAGGATGAGTGACCGCGTCGATCTGGGCCGGGTTCAGCCCTTCGGTGAGCGCGGTCGACGGCATTGACTCACACTACCGACCACCGTCTTGCGAGCAGCAGCTACATCACGAAGGTCTGGGTCACAATCACACCCCACCCGCTGAGTATGAATGCGGCCAAACTCCCGTAGTGCAGTCGGGCCTGCCGAGCCAGCTTTGTCTCCATGAAACTCCGCAACTCTACAAATCCGGTATTGGTTTCGGCCCGCAGGATCTCAAGGTCGGACCGTAGGGCTGCAAACCCGGCATTGGTTTCGGCCCGTAGAACTTCCAATTCGGCTTTGGTTGCCAGCTGATCTCGGCCATCGGGCAGTACGCACGCCATCAGCGTCTCTGCCGCCTCTTTGCCGATCGCATCCGTCAACTTGCCCACCAACTCCATCCGCTCGGCTTCACTCACCGGCATCTCGATGCTCCTTCACTTACAGAATTAGGAAGGGCACTCATTGAAGCCGGCGCCGAAAGCTACCCAACCCTACCCCGCCCAGAGTCAATTGCAACCGCCTGATTCTGTTCAAAGCTGGATATTGTGCGCGTACCCTCGCAGGTAGGGTGCGGGCGATGAGCAGGTTTCGGTTTGGGGTACAGGCTCGGGGGCTGACTGACGCTGAGGAGTGGCGGGAAATGGCTCGGCGGGCGGAGGGGCTGGGGTACGACGTCTTCTGCATGCCCGACCATTTCGACCAGGGTCCGGCGCCGATGGTGGCGCTGGCCTTCGCCGCTGAGGCCACCACCACGCTGCGGTTGGGAACCATGGTGCTGGCCAATGATTTCCGCCACCCGGCGGCGCTGGCCAAAGAGGCGGCCACGCTAGACGTGCTGTCCGGCGGGCGGTTCGAGTTGGGAATCGGAGCCGGGTGGCAGAACAGCGACTACCACAGCACTGGCATTGCCATGGACCGGCCCGGCGTGCGAATCGAGCGCCTCGGCGAGGCGGTAACCATCATCAAGGGGCTGCTGGCTGGCGAGACGGTCACCTTCTCGGGCCAGCACTACACCATCGAAGAGCTTGAGGGGCTGCCCGAGCCGGTGCGGTCGGGAGGCCCGCCGCTGTTCGTGGCCGGAGGTTCTGAGCGGGTGCTGCGATTGGCGGCCCGAACGGCTGACATCGTGGGGGTAAACCCCAATATGGCTGCTGGGGTCATCGACAACCGAGTGGGATCGTCGGCCACGGTCGAGGCCACCGCGGCCAAGATCGACTGGATCCGCGAGAGCGCCGGAGAGCGATTCAAGGGCTTGGAACTGCACTCCCGGGTCCATGTGGCCAGAGTTACCGACGACAAGCGGAGCTTTGCCGGCGCGCTGGCCCCGGCACTGGGTTTGGACACCGACCAGGCCTTGGCCTCGCCTCACAGCATGATCGGAACCGTGGAAGAGGTGGTTGACAAGCTGGTTCGCCAGCGAGAGGAGTTGGGCATCAGCTACATCGGCCTGTCGATCGAATCTATGGATGAGATGGCCCCAGTGGTGGCCCGCCTGGCTGGAACCTGACCTTCCCTTGTCGGTAATCCGATCAAGGCCATTAGTGTTAATTCCCCTATGTCTGAGGTGGAAGTGACTGCCGAAGAACCTGCGGTCGAGCCTGAACCTGCCGCGGAGCCCGAACCCGAAGCTGAAGAACCCGAACCCGAAGCCGCCGCCGAAGAAGAACCGCAGCCCGAACCCGAAGCCGCCGCCGAAGAACCCCAAGTCGAACCAGAGGACGAAGCCGCCGCCGAAGAAGAACCGCAGCCCGAAGCCGCCGCCGAAGAAACCGACACAGCGGATGCTGCTGACCCGAAACCAGCGGCACCGCCAGGGGAGGCGGCTTCGCCCACGGTGGACGGGTTGACCGGGGGGACCATTGTGTCTGGCACGGTCAAGACCAAGGCTGCCCATGAAATAGAGCTCGATCTGGGCGGCGGGCGCATCGGGGTCATAAGCCAGCGCTATTGGGGCGATGATCCGGCCGCCGACCTGACCCAACAGTGCGTGCTGGGCGAGGTGGTCAACGCCGCCGTGCTGGTGCGAGAAGACCACAAAGGGCGCATTGTGCTGTCGCGGCTGTGGGCCATGCAGCAGATTGCCTGGGTGGATATCGCCCGGTCAGCCGCCGCCAATGAGGCCGTCACGGGCACCATCACCGCAGTGGTCAAGGGCGGGCTGTCGTGCGACGTGGGGGTGCGGGGGTTCATTCCGTCGTCGCTAATCGATGTGGAGCCGGTGGAGAACCTCCAGGCGCTGGTTGGCCGGGAGGTTCAGTGCAAGGTGGTAGAAGCCGATCAGGTGTCGGGCCGCCTGGTGCTGTCCCGCAAAGCAGTGGTCCGAGCCGAGCAGCGCAAGGCGGCCAAGGCCTTCATGGAGACCATGTCGGCCGGCGACGAGTACACCGGCAAGGTGGTCGACATCCAGGACTTCGGTGCGTTCGTGGACATCAACGGCGTGCGGGGCCTGGTCCACACCACCGAGTTGGGCTGGAAGCGGGTGCAGCATCCCAACGAGGTGGTGAGCGTGGGCGATGAGGTGCAGGTGAAGGTCAAGTCGATCCAAAAGCCCAAGCAGCGGGTGAACCTCACCATGAAGCTCACCCCCGACCCGCTGACTGATCTCGAGGTCGGCGGTCTGATGACCGGCCGGGTGACCCGATTGGCCGACTTCGGCGCCTTCGTAGCCGTCAATGACGAGATCGAGGGCCTAGTCCACATCACCGAGATGGCCGAGTACCGGGTGTACCACCCCGAGGAGATCGTCCTCCCCGGCGAAGAAGTCTGGGTCAAAGTCCTAGCCGTAGACCGCAAACGCCGCCGAGTAGACCTCTCCATCTCCCAAGCCATCGCCGGCTAAAACCCCAAGGTGATCGGCGAATCGAAAAGATTTCGTTTTTTCAAATAATTTTTGGAGTATCCTGCCGACGCTGGCCATTGAGGGAGGACACCAAACATGTCTGGAGCAGTCGGAGTACGGCACTGGTCGCATGTGATCATTCATCCGGTGGATGTGGATGCCTCGCTGGAGTTCTACACCAAGCTGCTGGGCTACGAGGTCTTGTCTGACGAGAGGATTTCAGGACCGGGCCTCGACGCCATCGTGGGCCGGGAGGGAGTCCAGGGGCGGGTCGTGGTCGGCCTGGTCGGGGGCCAGAAGGTGGAGTTCGTCTATCTGGGCGACCCCGAACTGGGCGACCCCCAGAACAATGAGCGCGGCTTGCGGGGCTTCACCGTCCGGGTTGCCGATATCAACGAAGCGGCCGACGCCTGCACCGCTCACGGTGTTCCGATCCTCAGCGGGCCGTCGGAGATCAAGGGATTCTGGCAGTTCATGATCATGGACCCCGACGGTGTTGCCATCGAAATCTCCCAGCCCCCGGCCGGAGTAGAGCTCTCCGGGCCGCTGTCATGAACGAGCAAGCTTCAAGCCCAGTTGCCTTGGTCACCGGCGCCAGCCGTGGGATTGGCCGGGCCAGCGCGTTGGCCCTGGCCGATGTGGGATTCGACGTGGCCATCACTGCCCGAACGGTGCGGGAAGGTGAGGGAACAGTTGCACAGCCGACCACTGATGCCGGCGGCGACGTGGCCGTGTCCGGAAGCCTGGAGACGACCGCGGCCGAAATCGTCGAGCGAGGCCAGCAGGCGCTGCCCATCACCATGGACCTGCTGTCGGCGGATTCGGTACGGGCCGCGGCTGAAACGGCACTCAACGAGTGGGGAAGAGTTGACGTGTTGGTCAACAACGCCATCTGGAGCGGCCCGGGCCTCCTCGACCCGGTAGGGGTACTCGATCTCGAAGCCCTGGACACCGCCTTCACCGCCAATGTGCTGCGCCAGGTTCTTCTCACCCAGCTCATCCTGCCCTCGATGGTCGAGCAGGGTTCGGGCCTCATCTTGAATCTCACGTCGTCGGCAGGCCAGGTGGACGATCCCCCCTATCAGGTGGTCGAGTTGAAGATGCTCGGCTACGCCCACTGCGCCTCCAAGGGGGCCTTCCACCGCATGGCCCCGCTGCTGCAAGCCGAGCACGAGTCCGACGGGATCACCGCTATCAACATCGACCCCGGTTTCACCTGGACCGAGGCCATGGCCGCGCTCGACCTGCACAATTTCGGCGGCGCACCCCCCGAGGCCACCGGAACGGTGATTGCCTGGCTGGCCGAGGACATTGAACGAACAGTCGAATGGCGGGGCCGCACCTTGAATTCTCTGGAGTTGTGTGCCCAACTCGGCTTGGTCGAAGGGTGGCCACCCGCTGATGGATGAGTCTCCCCCGGCACCGGACATCCCCCCCACCGTCCACCTTCGAAGTCTGCTGCCGAGCTTGACGCCGAAGCTGGCCGTGGTAGCCGAAGAGATCTTGGCCGACCCTGCGGAAGTGGTCCGGATCTCGGTGGCCGACCTCGCTCAGCGCACCGGAACCTCGATGTCGACCATCGTGCGCCTGTGCCAAGAACTCGGGCTGCGCGGCTTCCAAGACTTGAAGCTCCGCCTGGTCGCCGAGGAAACGGCCACCGGGTTCGCCGGGCCGGCGGATGTCGACGACCGGGATTCGGTGCTCTCCAAGGTCCTGTCCTCCACCGTGGATGCCATCAGCCACACCCAACACACGCTGGACACAGCCAGCTTCAACCAAGTCGCCGAGCTTGTCTTCAACGCCCGCACAATCGTCTTTGTGGGCGCGGGGGCAAGCGCAGCGGTGGCCTTCGACGCCGCCTTCCGATTGCGGACGCTTGGCCATCGAGCCGAATTCCACTCCGATTCGCACATGCAGCTCACCGCCGCCCGGTTCCTCCGTCCGGGAGACATCGTGGTGGCCATCAGCCACTCAGGGTCCACCCGCCAGACGCTCACCGCAGTGGAGGCGGCATCCAGCGCCGGGGCGCACACCGCGGCCATAACCACGTTCGCCCGATCTCCTTTGGCCCAGTCGGTTGACCACGCCTTGCTGGCGGGGGGAACCGAATCGGAGTTCCGAATTGCGGCGGTGTCCAGCCGAATCGCCCACTTGGCAGTCGTTGATGCCCTGTTCGTCGCCGTGGCCGGCCTGCGGCCAGAACGGGCCCGAGCCGCCCAAGAACTGTGGAGCGACATGATCGACGAGCATCGACTCAGCCCACCGTGGGCAACTCGGCGCGACGCGAACGATTGACCTAGCCGTCCAGCAAGAGCGCCCTCAACTCATCGATCTCGTCTTGGGTCAACATGAGCTGATTCCGGGCGTAGTTGTCGATCCCCCCAAAATCACGGTCGATGATGTCGAGTGACCGCTCGATGAACGCGGTCTTGGCCAATCCCAATGCCAAGAGCACGTGGCGCGACTCCTCGGGGTACTCCGCAAGCCGGAGTTGGAAAGTGCTGGACTGATCGGTCAGCCGATCGTTGGTGAGCATGTAGTCGTCGATGACCTGGCCGCGGTCAACCCCGAGGATCGACAAGATCACTGCCGCGGCCACGCCGGTTCGGTCTTTGCCGCCCGCGCAGTGGAAGAGAACGGGAGGGCGGTTGATGATCAAGCGGATCAATTCGGCCATCACTGGGCCACCAGTTTCGGTGACATGCCGGTAGGAGTCGAGAAGGATCTCGTGGGCAATATCGGTGGTTAGTTCACCGCCGACCAGAAGCTCCATCACCTCTGCCGCCGTCTTGTCTCCGGGGGGGAACGGCGTGGACACCACCTCGGCACCCCGGGGCAACCGCGACGGTCGGGCTTCGGCCTCCTCGGGGTTGCGGAAGTCCACCACTGTTTTCACCGAGCGCTCTTCAAGCTCGGCTAAATCCACCACGCTGAGATCGGCGAGGTCGTCAGAGCGGTAGGCAATGCCAAACCGCACCTGCTGGCCGGTTGCGGTGGTTATCCCACCCAGATCTCGCACATTGAGGGCACCGTCAAACCGGAGGGTTCGCCGAATGTGGAGAGCAGTGTCAGCCGTTGCGGCATCGGGGTTGTCGTGTGCAGGCGGCATGGTCCTCTTTGGCATCTAGAGGTCGGATCGACCGATAGCCCGCTCATCGGTGCCCAGATAGCTGGCAATGACGAGCGGATCGGCCCGCACCTGTTCGGGACTACCTTCGGCGATGACCTGCCCCGCCTCCAAGCAGTAGACGTGATCGCTCACGCTCATGATCAGCGGCATGTCGTGCTCGATTATCAGCATCGACGACTGGAGCTCGCGGTTGATGCTCACCAGCAGCGGACCGAACGCCTCGGCCTCGCGCTGGGCGACACCCGCGGTGGGCTCGTCGAGACACATCAGGTGGGCGTCGAGGGCGAGCAGGCCCCCGACCTCGACGATGCGCCGCGTTCCGGTCGACAGATCGCCCACGTAGGAGTCGCCGTATCGGCCCAAGCCGAGGAAGTCGATGATCTCGTCAGCTGCTGCTCTCTGAGCCCGGGAGATCCTGGTGGAAGGCGGTAGACCTGTCGCAGTTGCCAGCAGTGGCGTGCGCTCCCGGGCTTCAAGGGCAACTTGCACTGTCTCGCGCACGGTGAGCTCGGGAAACAGCGTCGCCCCCTGGAACGTGCGACCCAAGCCGAGCATGGCCCGGCGGTGGGGAGCAAGGCGGCTGATCTCCGTTCCATTGAGCTGCACCCCACCGCCAGCCGGAACGAACCCCCCGACCGCGTTCATGAACGTCGACTTGCCCGCGCCGTTGGTGCCGATTAGCCCGACGATGCGATTGTGGGGAATCGAGAGCGACGCACCGCTCAAGGCCTGGTTTCCGCCGAACGCCACCGACAGGTCGTTAGTCACAAGAACAGGATGGCCGGCCCCGGCCGGGGGTCTATGCGGCTCAGTCAGCCGCACCGAGCCCTGGGCCCCCTTCGGCGGTACCGTCAACCCGTAGTGGTTCTCCGCCCATCTCAGCGCTGATGATCTCCACGAGTACAGAACCTGCACGAAACCGCCGGGGAAGTACATCACCACCAGGAGAAGCCCGATGCTGGAAGCGAATAGGGCTACCACGCTGCTGTCGTTGAACAGGGCGGGAAGGCCCTCGATCCAGATGGCGCCGAGCACCGGTCCGATGATCGTGCCCAGACCTCCGATCACCACGATGCCCACCAGCCTGATTGAGTCGTCGACGGTGAAGAACTGCTCGGAAAGCGGGATGTTTTGGACCAGTCCGGCGAGCACCGCCCCGCCGAGGCCCACGATGCCTCCTGCCATTGCGAACGCCGACAGCTTCATGCGAGTGGAGCCAACGGTGTAGGCCGACGCGGCCTCGACGTTGTCTCGAATGGCGATGGCCCCCCGGCCGACGCCGGATCGGCGAAGCCGCGCCAAGATGAAGAGGACAACAGTGAGAAGTACCAGGCAGAAGTAGTAGTAGTTGCGCTGGCTGGCCAGGTTGATGCCGAACAGGTCGCCCCGCAAGAAGGGAACCGTCCGGGCGTTGTCGTCGGCAAATACCGGCCGCCGGAAGATGTAGAGCGAGGCGGCCAAGGCCAGTACAAGGGTGGTGACGGCCAGCATGAGTCCTTGCACCCGAAGAGCGCCCACGCCCACTACCGCGGCCAGCAACGCAGTAAGCAGGGGCGCGATGAACACGGCCAGCGCAAACGGTATGGGGTCGGCGTTGAAGTCGATAAACCAGAAGTCCATCTCGAGGCCGCGGGTCAACGCGGCGGCGGTCAGCGCGCCGATTCCGGCAAAGCTCATCTGGGCCAGCGAGACCTGCCCCGACCATCCGGTGATGACGGTGAGCGAACTGGCGCACAGCGCAAAGGCCAGAACCGACGCGTAGGCCAGATTCCGGCTCGGCTGGGTGATGATTAGCGGCAGCACAATCAACGCCAAGAGCCCGACTCCGAACCCGATCCGACTCATGTGGCGTATCCACCAGATTTGGCGGAGGTGGTCGGGTATAGGGGGGATCTTTGGGGTGAACGAAAACGATTCGGTGGACACCCGCTGGTGTCGTTGCATGGCCACCGCGCCCAAAACGGCCAGCAGCAACAGGAAATCGAACAGCCCCGGCTGGTCGAGAAAGTTGAACTGAATCGTGAACTCGATGATGCCCAGATAAATGCCGGCCGCCATGGCCCGGGGAAACGAGGTCATCCCTGCGATCGCGGCGGCAACTAGGGCCCGAGCCAGAGTGGAGGGGCCAAGCCCCCCGAAGCCAGACACGCTGCCGCTCTGCCCCGACAGCAGAACGATGGCAATCGTGGAGATGAGTCCGGCCATCACCCACACGAACGTTGAGACCACTTTCGGGTTGACGCCCGCGAGCCGGGAAAGGTCGGAGTCTTCGGCCGCGGCGGCCACGTTCTTGCCGAACCATGTGCGGTTGAGCACCAAATGGAGGCCGAGCGCCACAAGCGGGACCGCAACGAGGATGGTGAGCTGGGTACCGGAAACACGGATCCCCTTGGGCTCGCCCCCACCCGATACCAGCGCGAGCACCCCAAAGGTCACCGCCAACCCGACGATCCATGTACTCAGCCAAATGTTTCGCCGGCTCGAGCGGTCTTTGTGGGTACGGAGCGCCAGCAGCCCCCAGCCCACCGCGGCGATCACCGCCGGGGCAGCAAGCACCGTCCAGAGCTGGACTTCGCTCACCCCCAGCGCTTCGAAGGGCCGCCAACTGGCCGAGGTCACCACCGGATAGCGCCGAATTCCCTTGACGTCGAGCTCGGGGTACGTCAGCGGGATCACCTGGCATAGCTGGGCGACCCCCACCGTGGCCACCAGCAAGATGACCCTGGGCGCTCGGAACAGCCGCCTGATGACGGTGAGCTCGACGATTCCCCCGAACACCGCGCCCAACACCAGAACCAGGGCCACCGCCACCCAAAACGGGAAGTTGTATTGAAGCACGAGCAGCGGCAACAGCACTCCGCCGATCAGTCCCATGTTCCCTACTGCGAAGTTGATCACCTTCGTCGATCGAAACGTGAGCACGATTCCCATGGCCAACAGCCCGATGACGATGCCCGTGACCGCGCCGTTGAACATCACCTGGGGGTTGATTCGGCTGGCGGCGAGAACGGCCGAGAACATCGCTAGCCGCCCTCTTCTCCCAGGAACACCGCCCGGGCAATGTCGTCGCGCTCGGCCAATTCGGCGGTTCGCCCCTCGAACCGCACCTCGCCCTTCTCCAAGAAGACAGCCCGCTCGGCAATAGACAGCGCCACGTTCAAAGACTGCTCGACGATGATCATGGTCTGGCCCGTCTCCTTCAATGTCTCGACCAGCTCGAGAAGCTCAGCCACCACCCCCGGCGCCAACCCGAGCGACAGCTCGTCGATGAGCAGGATCTCGGGCTGGTGGAGCATCACCCGGGCCAGGGCCAGCATCTGCTGCTGGCCGCCGGACAGGTCGCCGGCCAACTCCTGTTGCCGGTTCTTCAGCATGGGGAACAGCTCGTACACGTAGTCGAGCCTCTGCTCCAGGGCAGCCCGATCCTGGCGGTAGTGGCCGGCGCCCACCAGGATGTTGTCGGCGATCGTCATCGACCGAAACACCCCGCCACCGCCGGGGAGCATCTGGATGCCCATGGCCACTCGCTGCTCTGGAGTGGCGAAGGTGATGGTTCGGCCGTTGAAGCGGACGATGCCCCTCTCCGGCGTGTTCAATCCGGTGACCACCTTGAGAGCGGTCGACTTGCCCGCCCCGTTCGTTCCCAACAGCGCCAGGGTCTCGCCCTGTTGCACCTCGAAGCTGAGGTCGAACAGCACTTGCACTTGGCCATAGCTGAAGTCGACGTTGTGGAGTTGCAGCGCGGGTATGGTGGCGCCCGGCTCGGCCCGGCGCTGCTGTTCTTCCTCTTCTTCTTTGAGCTCGGACACCACCAGCGACAAGTCCCGCCGCATCCGGCTCGCCCCCCGCATGATGTAGAAGGCGCCGAGGGGCATGGCGATCACCGTGATCGTGATGATCGTGGGCCGCTCCCCGATCTCGTCTTGCAAAAGGGAGGCGAGGAGACCACCGCCCACCGCGCCGATGGCGAACATGAAGAACAAGATGATGGCCATCCCCATGCCGCGGAGGCGATAGGGAAGCACCGTTTGCACGGCGGGTCCGATCATCGAGAACGACGCCCCCAGAAGCGTCCCGTTCACCACCGCCCAAGCCACGAACAGATAGACGTTGGGCATGAAGTACTGGATGGGCACCGTTACCGTCAGCGGGAACAGCAGTGAGCCGAGAATGCGCAGAGCCCGGTTGGGATCGCGTTTGAACGTCTGGTCGAACCGCTTGCCGATGAACGGCAGGAACAGCAGCAGGCCAAAGGCGGTCGGAGATATGGCCAACCCCCGCTCAAAGGCGTCCAAGCCGAACTCCTCCTCCAGGAAGAAGCTCTCAATGGAACTGGCCGGAAAGAGCGCGAAGCCCAGCGCTGCCAGCGCGATGGTCATGTACCGGATGGTGTCGATACGCCAGATCCGGGCGAATGCGGCTTCCACGGATATCTCGATGTCGTCGTCAGTTTTGAGGCTCCCGCCAAGGACCTCGCGCTTTTCCCATTGGCCCCGCTCGGGCTCGGGTAGGCGCAGGGCATAGAACCCCATCACTGCTATGGGGATGCTGAGAACCAGATAGGCCCAGCGCCATCCCTCATCGCCCCCGGCAACAGTGGCTATCGCGCCCACCAGGATCGGACTGATCGTTCCGGCGACGCGGGAGATGCTCTTCTCCAGCGCGTACATGCGGCCCCGGATGGCAATCGGGTAGGCATCGGCCAGCAACGTAGGGTGGATGGTGAGGCTGTTGGCCTTGGCGATGCCGGCGCCGAAGCGCAGCCAGAACAGCATGAATGCGCTCACCGCCAGCCCGGTGGCGAAGGAGAAGAACGAGAACACGATGGTGGCGATGGCCACGATGGGGGTTCGCCGCATGCGGTCGGCCAGCCAGCCCATGGGGGCGGCGCCGAGCATCAAGAAGGCAGCCGCCGCCACCGAGATGAAGGTGATGGTGCCGTCGGAGACGTCGAATGTTTCGGCAATGTCGGGGCCCAGAACGCTGAGCGCGGCACCCTCCAGTTCGTCGAAGGCTTCGATGGCCGCCAGGGTGCCGAACGTGATCATCCCGCCCCGGCGGAGGCCGTCCCGCAGGCCCATCTCCTCAACGCCAACGCCGGGCAGCGCGGCATCCTCATACACCACATCTCGCTTGGCAGCCTGCGCGGCGTACAGCCGGGTCTCTTCGTTGTCAAGGATGGTGGAGCTCAGAAGGGAGGCGGCATCCTGATTCGGGTTGTCTGGGGCATTCCCTTCGACGGCCACGACAGATGGTTAGCACCTAAATCCGCATCGCGAAAGACAGACTTTCGATTTTTGTCTACACTCATCGAAAATATTGCGACATTCGGGTGGACCTCGACGAGGAGTCGCCGTTTTTCGCTACGTTGTGACCACCACTGTGACTTTGGAGATTCAAGTGTTCAAACGGCTTCTTGGAGTGCTCGTCGCTCTTTCGCTCATATTCACCGCCTGTGGCGGCGACTCAGATTCCGACTCTTCCGACGACACTCCGGCCGCGCCGGCCACTAGCGCGCCCGAACCCGAAGCCGACGAGCCGGCCCCCGCGCCTGAGCCCGACGACGAGGAACCAGCCCCCGAACCCGAGCCCGAGGCGACTCCAGTGCCGCTGACCGCCTCATTCCGAGGGGTGACCGAAACAGAGATCCGCATCGGCATGACCTCCCTCGATGCCGAGATGTTCGGATTCGACCAGGGCGACCTGGCCTCCAAGTGGCAGGTGGCTGTGGACGCGGTGAACGCCGCCGGTGGAATCAACGGTCGGATGCTCGTTCCCTACATTGATGTCCTCAACGTCATCGGAACAGTGGAGGCCGACGCCACCTGCGTGAAGTTCGTGGAAGACAAGATGGTCTTCGCCTTCGTCGGTTGGCTTCGCGAGGACAACGAGCTCTGCTACACCGAGCGCAACAACACCATCGCCGTCAACGGCAACGATGTGACACCGGAGGCCATCAACCGCTCCAATGGCCTGCTCTTCGCCACCGAGGCCACCAAGTTGGGAATCCAGCTTAACTTGATCGCCGCCGCCGCGGCCGACGGGCTCATCGATGGCAAGAGGGTCCACTTCAGCATCTTGGCCAGCGAAGACTCTCTCACCGACCCCCTCGTCGAAGCGCTGGAGGCTCACGGCGCCACCATCACCTCGGTGAGCAGGGTGACCGCGGTTGACGACGTGCAGGCCGCCGAGGCCAACCACGACGTGATCGTCCAGCGGATCGCCGATGAGGATCCTGATTTGGTGTATTCGCTGGAGCCTGCGCTCATGTCTGGGGCCATGATCAGGGCGGGGATCGACATCCCGCAGATCACCAGCGAGTCTAACGAAGACCTCTACCTGAACTTGGGCGTCGATCCCACCGCCATCCAGCTTCACGTGTACGCACCGGAGCAGATTAAGACGTACTGGGACCGGGGGGACGATCCCCTGATCATTGAGTGCGTGGACAATTACAACAACGCTCAGATCACAGACGAGGACGGGAATGTCGAACAGGTCAACGTGACCGAAGATCCCAGCCAGCCCATCAACCTCAGTCTGGTGGTCAGGGCCTGTCAGACGGTCTGGCTGTTCGCCGCCATTGCCACCGCCGCTGGCCCCAACCTCACCAACGAGACATTCCTGGAGGCGGCGGCCAACCTCGGGTCGATCGACCTGCCGGGCATGTCTGCGGCTTCAATGAGCGAGGGCAAGATAGGCGCCGACGACTCCCCGCTGGTCAAAGTGATCTGGGATCCAGAAAAAGAGGAGTTCGTGTCGGCCGGCTGATGGGCATCGACGTCTTCAAGCAGCTCGTTCCCGTTGGGGGCACCAAGAACCTACGCGATCTCGGTGGCCTGCGAACCGCCGAGGGCCGCGTGGTTCGCAGCGGCGTCCTCTTCCGCTCCGACACTCTCCACGAAGCCGATGGCCGCGACCTGGCCCGGCTCGGCTTGGCTTGCGTGGTCGATTTCCGCAGCGAGGCGGAGGTGGAGCGCCGTCCCGACCGACTCGATGGCCTCGCCGTGCGCTGGGTGAATCTGCCCATCGACAACCCCCGGGGCGCGACTGCGCTTGTTGGGGGCCGAGAGGAGCAACAGGATCTGTCCGAGTTCAGGGCGGACATCATCCATCACTGGCTCAACCAGGACTTCGACGCAGTGCTCAAGCTGACCGGCGAGTTGGGCCTCGACATCGCCGGCGACCGGGTGAAGCGGTATGTGAGCTTTGCCGTTGACTTCGCTCCGGTGTTCGCGGGGTTTTTCACTGAGTTGGTGGCGATTGCCGGACGGCCCCTGCTCTTCCACTGCGAAGGCGGAACCGACCGAACCGGCGCGGCCACCGCCTTGCTGCTCGGTGTTCTCGGTGCGGACCGCGAGACGGTGGTGGAGGACTACCTGGCCACCAACACTGTGGTGGCCGACGAACTGGAAGAGCAGCGCCGCCTGGCACCCGAATCACTCTGGCCGATTCTGGGCGCCCACGAATCGCAGATCCACGCGTTTCTCGATCACATCGAGAATGAGCTCGGTGGTATTGATAGCTACGCCCGCTCCCACCTCAAGCTCACCGACGAGACCATCGCCCAGCTCAGATCGACTTATCTCAGCCCTGCATAGCCGTTCAGTGCGTGGCCCGGCGGTGGCGGTGGGCAACTAGTTGAGCGGCGAGCTCGTCGGGGGGTGTCTTGTTGGCCAGAGCCTCCAGCACCAGATCCTGCTGTGACGGGGGCGTGAGGCCGCCAATGGGCACGTCGCGGTCGAGGTTGGTGGGGAAGGCGTAGCCCTCGGCGCTGGCCGCCACCGCGCAGGAGATGACCGTGGCGTCTAGCCCCTCCTCCTGGCGGCGCAACAGCACGGGGTAGATGGCCGTCACGATGCGCTCTCGGTCCACGGCTTCGGTGGCCCGGCCCATGGCCGAGGAGATCTGTAACAGATTGGCCATCCTCCGCACATCGGAAGTGCGGTTGTGGCCCCCGGCGTGGAACACTGCTGGGCTGAAAAACACCAGGTCGCCCTTGTTCAGCTCGATCTGCACGTGGTGCTCGGCGAAGTACTCGATCAGCTCGGGCCGCCGCCACGCCAGATAGCCCAGCTGGTACTTGTGGGAGTGGGGCAGCAGCATGGTGGCCCCCGTTTCCGGTGGCATGTGGCAATGGGCCACGCCTCCCTGGAGGGTCAGCAGCGGCGACAGCCGGTGTACGTGGATGGGGTACCGCTCAGCCACCTCGTCGGTCATGAACCCCACGTGGTAGTCGCGGTGGGGCATCTGGGCCGCGCCGCCGGGGTTGATGGCGTTCACCTGGGCGGTGATCTGGTATCCGGGACCGAGCCAGGCCAGCGAGGCCAGGTCGATCATGTCGCTCCCGTGGTAGTCCACGAACACCTCGGGATCGGCCACGGCCAGCTTCTCCAGGGCATTCCACAGCCGGTCGTTGGCCCCCGGCTCGGCATAGTGATCGCCCCCGCCGGTCCCGGCCTCCCGCTCGTCAGCAATGATCTGCTCGAACACCTCGGTAGCCCGGTCGACCACTGCGGTCTCGATGGCCCCTGTGATCACGATCACCCCCGGACCGTCGTAAAGCGCCCGGGTCAGCTCGGTGCGGACGGCAGCGGCCTGATCGAGATCGCCCAGACATACCCGCAGCGCCTCGGTGCGGTACACCAGCGCCCGGTCGACCACCGCGTCGGCCAGCGGATAGTCGTCCAAGGCCACCTCAACCTCCACAATGGAACGCAGCTCGTGCAGGTCGAACCCCTCCCGGCTGGTGACCGCGGCCTCCCCCGTAGTCACTCGGCCAACTCGGCTCGGAGTGCTGGTCATGGCAGTGAAAACCTCATATTCGCTTTCTGGAAACGCCACTTCAGCTCTGTTAGCGTCACCTCGAGAACTATCTCAGCACAACAACCGGTGAGTTTGCAGGGGGAAGTCATGACTCGCACCAAGTGGCGTACTGTCATTTTCGCATTGATCGCGTTGCTCGCGTTGCTCGTCTCAGCTTGCAGCAGTTCCGAGGACCCCGACGAACCTCAGGCGGTGGAGCCGGCGCCGACCAGCGCCCCCGAGCCCGCCGACGAACCAGACCCCGAACCCGAACCGGCTGATGAGCCAGCCGACGAACCGGTTGACGAGCCCGAACCGGCCGACGAGCCCGCGGATGAGTCCGCCGACGAGCCGGCCGATGAGCCCGAACCCGAGCCTGAGCCAACGGAGGCTCCCACGCCGATCCCGGTGCCAGAGGGGTCAACGGTGGGCATCACCGACGACACCATCAAGGTCGGCATCTTGCGCAGCGACAGCAAGTCGCTCGAAGACGCGGGCATCCTCCCCGACACTGGCGACATCCCCCGCAACTACGAGGTCTTTGCCAAGCAGGTCAACGCCCGGGGAGGCGCGGGCGGTCGCAACATCGAGATCGTGTTCCACCAGTATCCGCCGGGGGCGTCGGCCACCGACCAGCAAGCCGCCTGCATTGGCGCCACCGAAGACGACGAAGTGGCCATCGTCCACTTCGTGGGCGGCGTTACCGCCGAGACCGTGCTGTGCGCCACCGAAGACCATGAGCGGATCGCCTACATGCTGTCGGGCATCCTGCCCCAGGAGATCTACGATCGATCCAACGGTCGGCTGTTCTCCCAGGCCATGACCACCGAGCGTTTGATGGGCGCGTGGCCCGCCATGGTGGAGGCCCAAGGCTTGCTCGAAGGCCACACCCTGGGCCTGATGCGAGGCGACATCGGCGAGCACGAGGTGGCTGCTGGTGTGCTCGAGGCTGCCCTGGCCGACGCCGGCTACGAGCTGGCCGACCAAGTGGCCCTGCCCTGCCAAGGCACTTCTTGCTCCCAGGTGGACATCGGCTTGGAGCGCATGCAGGCCGCCGGCGTGGACACCATATTCTCCCTGGTGCCCCCCTCCCCGTTCGGGATCGCGGTGTACTTGGCCGGTCAGTCGGGCCTAGACCCGCAGTGGCTGGTGAGCGACATCGAGAATCTGGTGTTCGACTCTGTGGCCCAAGCGGTGTACGGCCGGTCGGCCGACCCAACCCTCTTCTACGGCTTGTACGGTGTGAGCTACGGCCTCGACCGGCTGAGCCCGGACGAGCCAACCACCGAATGCAATGCCGTATTCACCGAAGTCACCGGCATTTCCTATGACATCGTCGAGAACAAAGACGCCTGGAGCGCAGTGGGCAGCACCTGCTTGTTCATCAAGAACCTGGAAGCGGCGGCCAACTGGTCTCAGGACACTTACGGCACCGTGAACCAGACCACACTCATCCAAGGTTTCGAGTCGCTCACCGACTACCGGCTGGGCGACGTCACCGGCTCGTGGACTCCCACCAAGCACGACGCTCCCGACTGGGTAACCCTCAAGGAGTACCGCGGCGACTGCGCCTGCTGGGTCGAGATCGACGGCGCACGGATGATGCTCGACCAATAGTCGGGCTACATCGGACTGACGGTGCTTGGAGCCATCTGAAGGGATGACCGAATCCCCGCGGTCGGAGACCCCAGCGGACCTGGTCGCCAGGGTCTTCGACGAAGAGGAGCGCCGCCAACAAGAGATCGCCGCCGCGGAGGCCGCCCAACGCGGCCCAGAGGGCAGCTTCGACGCCGAACAGCTCACGCTGCGCCAGGGCCTGCGACGAGGTGGCAAGGGGCTGATCGGTTTCATCGGCCTGCTCGGCTTCGTGGAGACGCTGGAAACATCGGCGTTCGCGGTGATCGCCCCCGACATCCAGAAGTCGCTCGATGTATCCGACGGCACCATTGGCGCCATCGGGGGCGCCTTCGGCATCTTGTTCCTGCTGGGCTCCATCCCGCTGAGTTCGTTGGCCGACCGCATGCCCCGCAAGCTGGTGGTGGGAGCGGCCATGTCGCTGTGGTCTGCCGTGGTGATGGTGACCAGTGCCATTTCCAACGCGTTCTTGCTGTTCATCGCCCGTATGGGCGCGGGGCTCGGCCAGTCGTATTACATTCCGGTGGCCTCGCCCATGCTGATGGACGGCTACCCGATCGGGGCCCGGGCCAAAGTCTTCGCTCTGAACGGCTGGTTCCAGATGGCCGGCCAAGCTGTTGGGCCCCTGGTGGCCGGCTTGGTCGTACTGATCGCCACCGGCGACGAGGGCTGGCGGTGGGTGTTCCTCACCATGGGGGCTATGGGCATTCCCTTGGCCATCAGCGCCTTCTTTGTGCGCGAGCCCCGCCGGGGACGCCACGAGATGCAGGCTGTGCTCGGAGCAGAACTGGAAGAGCCCGAAGATGAACTGCCCATCTCGCTGTCGGTGGCGTTCGAACGGCTCAAGAAGATCAAGTCGTTCTACTACTACCTCACCGGCATGGCGGCCATCGGCTTCGCCATATTCACCACCATCATCTTCATCAACCTCCATCTGGAGGAGCACTTCGAATTGTCCGCGTTCGAGCGGGGCATATTCGGCTCGCTGACCGTGTTGCCCGGCTTCGTGGGCGCCGCGGTGTCGGGCAAGAGGGCCGACGCCCTATTCAAGGAGCACCCCTCGCGGGCCATGGTCTTCATCGGCATCCTCGTCGTCACCTTCGGCAGCATCCAAGTGGTGGGGATATGGATGCCCACGGTCTTGCTGCTCGGGATTTTCCTGGGCGTCTCCAATGCCTTTGCCCGGGCTGCCTTCGCCATCCTGCCCGGTGTGACCGGCTCGGTCATCCCCTACCGGCTCAGGTCCCGGGGCACCGCGCTGGTAGGCATCTACATGTTCTTGTTCGGGGCGTTTCTGGGCGCGGTGATCACTGGCATGCTCAGCGATGTACATGGCGAGCAGACCGCGCTCACCATCGTGATCTTGCCCGCCACCCTGGTGGGGGGATCGCTCATGGCCTACGGATCCCGGTTCATCGAGGGTGACATCGCCTTGATCATCGAGGAACTGCACGAGGAGCAAGACGAGGCCGAGCGCATGAAGGCGGCCGACGCAGCCGACATCCCGGTGCTCCAAGTGCGCAACCTGGACTTCTCCTACGGCAAGGTGCAGGTGCTGTTCGACATCGGCTTCGAAGTGCGCCAGGGGGAGTCGCTGGCCCTGCTGGGCACCAACGGCGCGGGCAAATCCACGGTGCTGCGGGTGATCAGCGGTCTAGGAGTGCCCCAACGGGGAGTGGTACGGCTCCACGGCCGCACCATCACCTACGCCGACCCGGGGATGAGGGCCAAGATCGGAATCGTGCAGTTGGCCGGAGGCAAGGCCATCTTCCCCGGCTTGTCGGTGGAGGAAAACCTGCGCATGGCCGGGTTCCGCTACGGCCACGCCGAGCTCGAACCGCGCCTCGAGCGGGCCTACGACCTGTTCCCGGTGGTCGCCGAGCGCCGGTCGGCTGTGGCCGGCGATTTCTCCGGCGGTCAGCAGCAGATGCTGTCGCTGGCCATGGCGCTGATGCACGACCCGGAGATCTTGATGATCGACGAGCTGTCTTTGGGCCTGGCCCCCGTAACCGTGCAGTCGCTGTTGGAAGTTGTGGAGCGGCTCCGCGACGACGGGCAGACCATGATCATCGTGGAGCAGTCGCTGAACGTGGCCCTAGCCGTGGCCGACCGGGCCATCTTCTTGGAGAAGGGGCAAATCCGCTTTGAGGGGCCGGCCCAAGAACTGGCTGAGCGCGACGACTTAGCCCGAGCGGTCTTCTTGGGCCAGTCGGGATCGGGCGGCTGAGCGTGCTGGCAACCGTCAACGCTGTGATGGGCGCTGTGAACATGGCACTGGGTGCCGTTGACACCGTGCTGGGGTTCACCGTCACTCGCCAGCTCGTGTTCAACGGAGTGGTCAAGGGCATGACCTACGGGGTGATGGCCGTTGGCTTGGTGCTGATCTTCCGATCCTCGCGGGTGATCAACATCGCCCACGCTGAGGTCGGCGCGTTCGGCGGGGCGCTGTTGGGCCTTCTGGTGGCCAAGTACAACGTGCCCTATCCGATAGCGCTCATTGCCGGGCTGGCCGCGGGCGCCGCCTTCGGCGGGATCATCGAGCTCACCGTGGTACGGCGCCTGGCCAATGCCCCCAGAGTGATCTTGTTCGTGGCCACCATGGGCGCATCCCAAGTGGTGTTCCTGGCCGGTTTCTGGCTGCCCAACTACACCGCCATCGCCAACTTCCCCACCCCATTCGACGCACGCTGGGACCCATTGGGCCTAAAGATTCGCAGCGCGCAGCTCTTGGTGCTGATCGTGGTGCCGGTGCTCGTCGCCGCACTGGCACTGTTCTTGGAGCGCACCAAATACGGCACGGCCATCCGGGCGTCGGCCGAGAATCCCGACGCCGCCCGGTTGTCGGCCATCAGCACCAAAGCCATGTCCACCGCGGTGTGGACCATTGCCGGGCTGTTGTCGGCCATCACCGCCGTACTGGTCGCCCCGCTGGAGGGCCAGGGCACCGTCATTGAGGCGGCCACGCTGGGACCGGGGCTGTTGCTGCGGTCGCTGGCTGCGGCTCTGATCGCCCGGATGCACTCACTGCCGGTGGCGCTTTTGGCCGGCACCGCGATCGGAACGGTCGAGGTGTTGGTGCTGTTCAACAACTTCGAGGAGCCGGGGCTGATCGACGCGGGGCTGTTTGTGGCCATGCTGATCTCGGTGCTCACCTACCACTGGCGCCAGCGGAGCACTGAACGAGCGCAGTCGATGTCGTTCGCCCCCCGAGTACGACCGGTGCCCCGCCAGCTTCAACAGCTCTGGTGGGTGCGCTATCTGCCGCAGATCACCGTCACCGTTGCGCTGGCTGCGGCCATCGTGCTCCCGCTGATCGTGACCCGGCCGTCGCGCCACTTCCTCTACTCCCTCATGTTGTTGTTGGCCATCGTGGGCATGTCGCTCACCCTGCTCACCGGTTGGACCGGCCAGCTCTCGCTGGGCCAGTTCGCCTTCGCCGGGCTGGGGGCCATGCTCACCACCGCCATGGTGCGGGGCGTGAACTTCTCCATCGGCGACCGCGAGTTCGACCTGCCGGTGATCCCGTTCGAGGGGGCGGTGTTCCTGGCCGCCTTCGCCTGCCTGGTGACCGCGGTGGTGGTGGGATTGCCCGCGCTGCGCGTCCGGGGGCTGTTTTTGGCCGTCATCACGCTGGCCTTTGCCGCAATGGCCGAAAACTGGCTGTTCGGGCGCGACGTGCTCACCAGGGGCGATCTGGTGGTGCGCCTGCCTCGGGCCCGGTGGGGCGACACCTTCGACCTCAAATCGCAGCGCACCTACTACTACGTGTGCTTGGGAGTGCTGTGCTTGTGCGCCTTCTTGATGAGCCGCATCCGCAACAGCGGCGTGGGCCGGTCGCTCATCGCAGTGCGCGACAACGAGCAGAGCGCGGCGGCGTTCACCGTGTCGCCCACCCGGATGAAGCTGGTGGCGTTCGCCATCTCCGGGGCACTGGCCGGGCTGGCCGGCGGGCTCATCGCCGGGCTGAGAGTGCAGTTCGGGCCCACCGCGTTCTCCCCCCACGAATCGCTGCGGGTGGTGGCCATCGCCGTCATCGGCGGTTTGTCGTCGATCTGGGGGGTGATCCTGGGCGCGCTGTGGGTGGTGGGCATCCCGTCGTTCTTCGCGGAGTCCGAGCAGGTGCGGTTGCTCACTTCGGGGGCGGGCGTCCTGATCCTGCTCATGTATCTGCCCGGCGGGCTGATCCAAGTGGCCTATTCGCTGCGCGACGCCATCTTCGCCGCCGCGGCCAAGCGGATCCCCGATGCCACTGTGGAACGAGAGCCCGCGCCCATCCCGGCCCGAGCCGTGTCGGCCGCGGCGGCCGACCAAAAAGCCCCGGCCGGGGTGCCTGCCCTGGCCGCAACCGGGGTGTCGGTGCAGTTCGGCGGAGTGCATGCGGTGGAGAACGTCGCGCTCAACGTGCAGCCCGGCGAGGTGGTTGGGCTCATCGGCACCAACGGCGCGGGCAAGACCACGCTGATGAACGCGGTGGGCGGCTTCGTGCCGTCGGTTGGCCAAGTGGAGATATTCGGCACCAACGTGACCCGCTTTTCCCCCAGTCGCCGGGCCAGCCTGGGACTGGGACGCACCTTCCAGCAGGCCGACCTGTTCCCCGACCTCACCGTGCGGGAGACCATCCAGGTGGCGCTTGAGGCCCGGGGCCGCTCGCAGGTCATCCCCACGCTGTTGGGGCTGCCCAGCGCCCGGCGGCGGGAGCGCACCCGCCAGGCCGAGGGCGACGAGCTCATCAGCTTCTTCGGGCTGGGCCGCTACGCGGGCTCGTTCATCAGCGAGCTGTCCACCGGCACCCGCCGCATTGTGGAGCTGTCGTGCCTCATCGCGCTGGAGGCCCGGGTGCTGTGCCTCGACGAGCCCACCGCCGGGGTGGCCCAGCGGGAGACCGAGGCCTTCGCCCCTCTGGTGCTGCGCATCTGCGAGGAGCTGGGCGCGTCGCTGCTGGTGATCGAGCACGACATGCCGTTCATCATGGGCATCAGCGACCGGGTGTACTGCCTGGAGGCGGGGGCCATCATCGCCGAGGGCACGCCCGACGAGGTGCGCAACGACCCGCTGGTGATTGCCAGCTACCTGGGCACCGACGAGCGGGCCATCGCCCGCAGCGGGGCCGCCGCGCCCCATGACAGACTCGATTCCCAAGAGGAGACGGGCCATGACTGATCTGGACAACCGGAACTTTTTCACCGACCCCGAACTGGTGGCCGACCCCTACGGGTACTTCGACCACCTGCGGGCCCAGTGCCCGGTGCATCCCGAGCCCCACCACGACGTGATGATGATCACCGGCTACCGCGAGGCCATCGAGGTCTACAACGACAACGACGGCTTCTCGGCCTGCAACACGGTTTCGGGGCCCTTTCCCGGGTTCCCGGTGCCGCTCGAGGGCGACGACATCACCGGGCTCATCGCCGAGCACCGCCACAAGCTGCCCATGTCGGACCAGCTCCCCACCATGGACCCGCCGGCCCACACCGCCCACCGGTCGCTGCTCATGCGGCTCATCACCCCCAAGCGCCTGAGCGAGAACGAGGAGTTCATGTGGCGCCTCGCCGACCGCCAGCTTGACACCTTCATCGAGCAGGGCCGGTGCGAGTTCATCCGCGATTTCGCCCAGCCGTTCGCCCTGCTGGTGGTGGCCGACCTGCTGGGGGTGCCCGACGACGACCGGGACAACTTCACCCAGCAGCTCCTGCACCGTCCCGACGACCACGGCATCGGCTCCACCGACGAGCACGCCATGGCCCACAACCCCCTCGAGTTCCTCTACAGCCAGTTCAGCGGCTACATCGAGGACCGCCGGGCCAACCCCCGAGACGACGTGCTCACCGGGCTGGCCAGCGCCACCTTCCCCGATGGCTCCACCCCCGAGGTGCTCGACGCGGTACGCATAGCCGCCAACCTGTTCGCGGCCGGCACCGAGACCACCGTGCGCCTGCTCAGCACCATGCTGTTCTTCTTGGCCGAGGATCCCGAGCTCCAGGAGCGAATCCGCAATGACCGCTCGCTGATCGACAACTTCGTGGAGGAGGCGCTGCGCATCGAGAGCCCGATCAAAGGGGACTTCCGCCTGGCCCAGCGGCCGGTGACCGTCGGCGGGGTGGATCTGGCCGCGGGCACCACGGTCATGCTGCTCAACGGGGCGGCCAACCGCGACCCCGAACAGTTTCCCGATCCCCACATTCTCGACATCGAGCGCGACAACGCCCGCTCTCATCTGGCCTTCGGCCGAGGCATCCACACCTGCCCCGGCGCCCCCCTGGCCCGGGCCGAGGCCCGGGTCAGCCTCAACCGCATCCTCGACCGCATGGCCGACATCGCCATCTCCGACGATGTCCACGGCCCTCCCGGCGAGCGGCGCTTCATCTACGTGCCCACCCACATCCTGCGGGGCTTGGCCTTCCTCGGCCTCGAGTTCACCCCGGCGGGCGCCGAGCCCCAATGAGGGTGTCGGTGGACGACGATGTGTGCGGCGGCCACGGGGTGTGCGTGATGCTCTGCCCCGAGGTGTTCGTGCTGGAAGACGCCGGTTACGCCCGGGCCGTGGTGGAGGAAGTGCCCGCCGCGCACGAGGCCGCGGTGCGAGAGGCGGAAATCCGGTGCCCGACGAGGGCAATCCGGGTTCAGTAGCATGCCTCCAAGAACCACGTTTTTGCTGTGAATGACACTGGGGCCAGCAGTGACGGGCCAGCAGCGGAAGGCCAGCAGCGAGGGGAGAGCATGGAACCAGCGGGCCTGTCCGAGCGGGACCTCCGCGACGTCGTCGAGATTGAGCAGCTGCTGGCCCGCTATGCATCGGCGATGACTCGCACCAGCATCGACGAGGTGATGGCAGTGTTCACCGCCGACGGCACCTACAGCGCCTTCGGCGAGTCGTACGCCCTCAGCGACTTCCCCGCCCTCGTTGAAGCGGCCCCCGACGGGCTGTTCCTCTGCGGAACACCGGCCATCGACCTCGATGGCGACGAGGCCACCGGCACCCAACCCCTCTGTTTCGTGGCCCAAGAAGACCACCACCTCCGCATCGGCTGGTACACCGACCAGTACCGACGGACCGAGGCCGGTTGGCGGCTGGCCTCGCGGTCCATGACCTTCCTTCGTCGCAGCGGCGCCCGCGACTCCGGGCGACCCCACGACCCCGCACGCCCGACCCCGGGGGGCGACGCGTGACCCTGCCAGCCTGGGACGGACCTCGCACCGCCGTGGTCACCGGCGCGGGCTCCGGGCTGGGAACCGCTATCGCTCATCGCCTAGCCGCCGAAGGCGCCCACGTGGGGGTGACCGATGTGAACCCCAATACGGCCGCCTCGGTGGCCTCAGCCATTGTCGAGACCGGAGGTTCCGCCGTGGCCGTTGCCATGGACGTGAGCGACCGGGCCTCGATTGAGGCGGGAATGAACGAGGTGCGAGCCGCGTTCGGCCCCATTGCGATTCTAATTAACAATGCGGGAATCAGCCCCTTTGAGAAGTTCCTCGACATCGATGGCGACGCGTTCGATCAGGTGATGGCCGTCAATCTCCGCGGGCCGTTCCAATGTTGCCAAGCAGTGGTGCCCGACATGATCGAGGCGCAATGGGGTCGCATCGTGAACATCTCGTCGTCGAGCGCGCAAACCGGCAATGCCCGCCAGACTCATTACTCTGCGTCGAAGGGCGGGCTGATCTCGCTCACGCGCTCACTGGCCAAAGAGCTCGGCCGCAAGGGCATAACGGTCAACACCGTCTCGCCCAGCTTCATCGAAACCCCCTCGCTGCACGCTGCGGCCGAAACCGGCAACCTCGGCACCGGGATCGACCAGCACATCCCCACCACCCCCGTTCGGCGAGTGGGCAGGCCGGAGGACATCGCCGCCGCAGTGGCCCACTTGGTGCGCGACGAAGCCGATTACGTGACGGGACAGGTTTTCGGCGTCAACGGCGGCCGCGTAATCGTCTGAGCGCGCTAAAGGCGCTGGTTTGCAACGTGGTCGGGGACGATGGCGCGGAGGCAGAACTCCCAGACTTCGTCGCCCATGATGGGTTGACGGGCGCCGACGTTGCGACCGGCGGTGAACGTTGCCGTTTGCACCAAGAGCGCGGCCATCCGACGAGGGCGGCCCGGGCGCACCAACCCCGCATCGGCGGCGGCCTCAACCACCTCGCTGATGTAATTGATAAGCGGGGCGAACGCCGCCGCCACTTCCTCGGGATGATCGACGAGGAGGCGGAAGGCGAATTCCGAGAACAACGGCTGCTTGGACACCCGGCTCGGGGCGCACAGGTCGTATAGGTCTCGAATAACTCGCTCCAAGCGGTCCAAGGGTTCGCCTTCAGACGATGCGGCGATGAGGCCGTCGACGGCCAGGCCCATTTCTTCTTCGAACAGCATCAAAAGGAGCTCGTACTTGCCATCGAAGTACTGGTAGAAGCTCCGCAGGGAATGGGGAGCGCGGTCCACCACCTCTTGCACCGTGAACTCGGTGGAGCCCTTGTCGTTCATAACGGCCCGGGCGGCATCGAGGAAATGCTGGGCTCGTTCCGATGCTCGCTCCCGCGCCACCCGGGTGGAGCGTTCGATCACCCGGTTTCGCCACGCCGATTCGCCGCTTGGGGCCTCTGTCAGCGCATTCGATGCTCCCGCCACAGCCGCCCAGGGTACTCCAGTCCCCGAAAATGGGGCTACCGCAGGTGGTAAGGCTCATTTTCCCGCTCGTCAAGCAGGGTTCTTCAACCCCGTTTCGCCCCGACGAATAGTGGCATTATCAGACAACGGAAACTAGATTTTCACCCACCAAGAGTACCGACGCAGCGGCAATACCGAGGAGCAGGCGATGACCCTACCGATGCACGGCGTCCGGATCCTCGAGGTGGCTGAACACACCTTCGTCCCCGCCGCATCGGCCCTTCTCGCCGAGTGGGGTGCGGAGGTAATCAAGGTCGAACACCACGAACGCGGCGACGCCATGCGAGGTCTGGCCTCAAGCGGCACCGTCTCCATCGGCGATGGGGCCCACGTGCTGCTCGAGCACTCGAATCGGGGGAAGAAGAGCATCGGGATCGACCTCACCACCGAAGCCGGGCTAAACGTGCTGTATCGCCTGGCTGCGGTAAGCGACGTGTTCCTCACCAACAAGCTGCCCGACGTTCGGGCCAAGCTGCGGATTGACGTCGACGAGATCCGGCACCACAATCCCGACATCATCTACGTCCGCGGCAGCGGACAGGGAGCGCGCGGCCCCGAAGCGGGCAAGGGCTCATACGACTCCCTGGCCTATTGGGCCCGGGCTGGCATCGCCGCCGGACAGATGCCCGTCGGCAGCGAGGAGGTGCCCCCGCCCCCGGCACCCGCCTTCGGCGACTCCATCGGCGGGATGACAATCGCCGGCGGCATCATGGGGGCACTGTTCCACCGTGAGCGCACCGGTGAGGCCACGGTGGTGGATGTCTCGCTGCTCGGCGTCGGCATGTGGTCGATGGCCGCCGCCATCGCCCTGTCGCTCCAGTCCGGCACCGCCTGGCGAGGCCGCCCGCCGGGCACCGCCATTCGCAACCCGCTCACCGGCTACTACCTCACGAGCGACGGCCGGGCCATCGCCCTCACTTGCCTGCAAGCGGCGAAATATTGGCCGGAGATGTGCCGAGTGCTCAACCGGCCGGATCTGGCTGCCGACGAGAGGTTCGCCGACACCGCGTCGATCACCGCCAACGCGCCGGCGGCGGCCGAGATCCTGGCCGAAATCTTCGCCACCCAGACCTACGAGGAGTGGATTGAGGTGCTCGGCGATTTCGCCGGGCAGTGGGCCCCGGTGCAGGACGCCCTTCAGGTGGCCGACGACCCGCAGGCGGTGGCCAACGAGTACGTGCGGGCCTACACCGACGTCGCCGGGGCACCCTACCGACTGGTATCGCCGCCGGTGTACTACGACGGGGCCGCACCGTCGCCCCGCCGGGCCCCCGGGTTCAACGAGCACGGCGACGAGATCCTCCGCGACCTCCTCGGCCTCGACGACGAGGCGATCATTGACCTCAAGATCCAGAGCGCAGTGACGTGAATTGGGCCCGAACGTAGAGTACGAGGACTGCTGACCGAGGAGCGCTTCCATGCCGACCATCCGAACCGACGACCTCATTCTGGTCAGCGTCGACGACCACATCATCGAGCCGCCCGACCTGTTTGTGGGCCACATTGCTCCCGAATACTTGACTCGGGCCCCGCAACTGGTGCGCACCGACGAGGGCACCGACGTCTGGGAGTTCGGGGGGCGGTGTGTCGAGAACTCGGCGCTGAACGCCATCGCCGGGCGGCCCAAGGAAGAGTTCGGGCTCGAACCCCAGGGGCTCGACGAGATCCGCCCTGGCTGCTACGACGTGAACGAGCGGGTGAAGGACATGAGCGCGGGCGGGGTGCTGGCGTCGATGAACTTCCCGTCGTTTCCCGGCTTCGCCGCCCGGCTGTTCGCCACCGACGACGAGGACTTCTCCCTGGCGCTGGTGCGAGCCTACAACGACTGGCACATTGACGAGTGGTGCGCGAGCCATCCGGGCCGCTTCATTCCCATGGCGCTGCCGGTGATCTGGAACGCCGAATTGTGCGCCGAGGAGGTGCGGCGGGTGTCCGCCAAGGGATGCCACTCGCTCACGTTCACCGAGAACCCCGCCGCTCTCGGCTACCCGAGCTTCCACAGCGAGTACTGGGATCCGCTGTGGCGGGCGCTGTGCGACACCGACACCGTGTTGTCGATCCACCTCGGTTCCTCGGGCCGGCTGTCGATCCCCGCCCTCGACTCCCCCGCCGACGTGATGATGACCCTGCAACCGATGAACATCCAGTCGGCGGCGGCCGATCTCATCTGGTCGCGGGTGACCAAGGAGTACCCCGGCATCAAGGTGGCCCTGTCCGAGGGGGGCACCGGGTGGATCCCGTACTTCCTAGAGCGCATCGACCGCGTGTACGAACTGCACAGCCCGTGGACGCTCCAAGATTTCGACGGCCTGTTGCCGAGCGAGGTGTTCCGGCGGAACTTCCTCACTTGCTTCATAGTGGACGACCTCGGCATCGAGCTGCGCCACCGCATCGGCGTGGAGAACATGGCGTGGGAATGCGACTATCCCCACAGCGACTCCACCTGGCCCACCGCCCCCGAACAGCTCATGGAGCAGTTCGTGCGCTGCGATGTGGGAGACGATGAAATCGCCGCAATGACGCATGAGACCGCGATGCGCTGGTACAACTTCGACCCGTTCACCCACATCGACCGAGCCAGCGCCACGGTGGGTGCGCTGCGGGCATCGGTGTCTGGTCACGACATCTCGATCAAGCCGCGGAGCAATCGACAGATCGCCCCCGACGAGAAGATTGAGCAGTTCCGCAAGCGCGCTCGCGCCGCCATCGAAGCCGGCATCGCGAGCTGAAAGGACGAACCATGGCCGACCCCACCGCCACGGTGCTCCGCCCCGCCGGGGTCCTAGATGTCGACAGCGGCGAGGTGCTCGCCGGAGCCGCCATCCGTGTCGAGGGCAACCGCATCGCCGAGATGGGGGATGTCAATGCCGATGCTCACGAGGTGATCGACCTCCCCGAGATCACCCTGATCCCCGGGCTGATGGACATGGAGGTAGACCTCGTTCTCGGAGGTCCCGGCGCGGGGCTGAGCGACCCCGTTCGAGTCGACCCGGTGAAGATGACGCTGCGGGCCGCGGCGAACGCCCGGCGAACGCTGCGCGCCGGGTTCACCACGGTGCGCAATCTCGGGCTGTTTGTGAAAACGGGGGGCTACTTGCTCGACGTGGCGCTCAGCGAGGCCATTGACGCCGGTTGGATCGAGGGGCCGCGTGTGGTGCCCGCCGGACACGCCATCGTCCCCACTGGAGGCCATCTCGATCCGAGCGCCCAGTCGGGGCTGGCGCCGGGCATCATGCCGCTCACCGTCGAGGAGGGGGTGGCCGACGGGGTTGACGAAGTGCGCAAGGCGGTGCGCTACCAGATCCGCCACGGCGCCCAGCTCATCAAGTGCTGTGCGTCGGGCGGGGTCATGACCCCCACCGGCCCGTCTGGCGCCCAGCAGTACTCGGCCGAGGAGTTCGCGGCGATCGCCGACGAGGCCCATCGGCGAGGCCTGAAGGTGGCCGCTCACGCTCACGGCGACACCGCGGTCAACGCCGCCCTGGATGCCGGCATCGATTGCATTGAACACGGCTTCATGATCACCGCCCCCACCATCGAGCGGCTGGTGGAAACCGACACGTTCTTGGTATCGACCACGGCGCTCACCGAGAACTGGGACGTCTCGAACCAGCCGCCGGCTCTCCAAGCCAAAGCGAATGAGGTGTTCCCCAAGGCGAAGGCCTCGATTACCGCCGCCATCGAGGCCGGGGTGAAGATCGCGTGCGGTACCGATGCCCCCGCGATCTTCCACGGTCGCAACGCGGAGGAACTCGAAGTGCTGGTGAAGCGGGGCATGAGTCCCCTCGGGGCCATTCGGGCGGCGACAACGGTGGCCGCTGACCTCATCGACCGGCCCGACCTTGGGCGGCTGGCCCCGGAGATGCTGGCCGACATCGTGGGCGTGCCCGGCAACCCGCTCGAAGACATCTCCGTTACCCGGCGCATGGCCTTCGTGATGAAGGACGGACGCGTCCACAAGCAGCCGTAACGGCAAGAGGAGACCCCATGGCTCATTTCCCGAAACCAGCCGAAGGCAGTTGGACCCAGCACTACCCCGGGCTGGGCACTGGGCCTATCTCGTACCGTGACTCGTTCGATCCCGAAATCTGGCAACAAGAGATAGACAGCATCTTCACCAAGGAATGGCTGTGCGTGGGACGTGTCGAGCAGCTCTCCCGAGTCGGCAGCTACTTCACCAAGGAGTTCGAGTGGGCGAACCGCAGCCTCGTCATCGTCAAAGACCAGGGCGAAACCATCCGGGCGTTCCACAACATCTGCCGTCACCGCGGCAACAAGCTGGTCTGGCACGACTATCCCGGTGAGGAGACCTCGGGCTACTGCCGCCAGTTCTCGTGCAAGTACCACGCCTGGCGCTACGCCCTCGACGGGTCACTGGTGTTTGTGCAGCAGGAGGAGGAGTTCTTCGACCTCGACAAGGAGAACCTCGGCCTGGTGGGCGTGGCGTGCGACGTGTGGGAGGGGTTCATCTTCGTGAACCTCGACCCGCAGCCGTCCCAGACCCTGACCGAGGCGCTGGGCGACCTGGCTACCGGCCTGGCCGGCTACCCCTACGCTGAGATGACCCAGCGCTACAGCGTGACTTCGAAGATCAACAGCAACTGGAAGCTGTTCATCGACGCGTTCGTGGAGTTCTACCACGCCCCGATCCTGCACCAGCAGCAGTCGACTTCCGAGGAGGGCCAGAAGCTCGCCGCGTTCGGGTTCGAAGGGCTCCACTACGAGTTGTTCAGCCCCCACTCCATGGTGTCGTCGTGGGGCGGCATGTCGCCGCCGGCCGACCCGGGCATGGTCAAGCCGATGGAGAACTTCCTGCGCAGCGGGCTGTTCGGCCCGTGGGACAAGCCGGCCGTCGTCAACAACAACGAGAACTTGCCGCCCCTGGTCAATCCTTCGGGCCATCGGGCCTGGGGCATCGACTCGTTCTTGCTGTGGCCCAACTTCATGATCCTGATTTGGGAGACGGGCTGGTACCTCACCTACTCGTACTGGCCCGACAGCCCGAACTCGCACACCTTTGAGTCTTCGCTGTACTTCGTGCCGCCCGAGACCCCCTCGCAGCGGATGGCACAGGAGTACGCGTTCTCGGTGTTCAAAGAGTTCGCCCTCCAAGACGCCAACACGCTCGAAGCCACCCAGTCGATGATCGAGACCGGCGTGGTGGACACATTCGTGCTGAACGACCAGGAGGTGCTGTGCCGCCACCATCACGCCGCGGCGCGAGAGCAGGTGGCGGCCGGGCGACGGCCCGACTCCTATCCGTGGATGCCGGCGGAGGTGTCCGCATGAGCGCCCCCCTGGCTCTGCCCGAGGAGTTCGCAGACCTGGCCCAGTTCGAAGACTGGGCCCTCGAGACGTGGCGGGAGCGGTACGAGAAGCGCTTGGCGTCGACGGTCGATGAGATGCAGGCCCTCTATGACGCCATCACCCCGCGAATCGAAGAGATCCTCTCCTACTGCGACCGCCATGACCTGGCCAAACTGCCCGATGAGGTGCGCAACCTGATGTTCTTGCTGTTCTCGCTGTGCGAGGCATCGTTGCCGGTGGAGATCTGGCGCCAGCCGAGAGTGCCCGATAGCGGCGCCGCCGACCTCACCATGGTGGCCGAGCCCCGACTGTGACCGGGCCCCATGCGGGGCTTACGGCATCAACGAGGCGAAGTGATCAAAGCCAGCTGCTAATTCGATCTGCGTGGCGCGCTTGGAGGGACTCGAACCCCCGGCCTTCTGATCCGTAGTCAGACGCTCTAATCCAACTGAGCTACAAGCGCGAGCAGCAGCCAGTGTACCCGCCCCCTTGGCCCTGGTTGCTAGTGGTTTGGCGGGTTCAGGCCTCTTTGATCGAGCGGGTCACAATGACCCCTCCGACCAGGGCCACCAGCGGTCCGGTACTGAATACCCCGGTGTACCCCAGCACCGACATGGCCAACACATTCGAGCCAGCAGTCACAATGGCAATAACGCCTGCTGCCTGCGCCGCCAGAAGAAGGATCTGATGTCTCCGCTCTGGAATTTGGGGTGGATTGGTCATCAGTTCAACTGCGACCACCAAGGCAATCACGCCCACGATGAGAATCGGAAAGCCGAAGAGCACGTCATCTTCCAGCCCGTTGCGGGGACCAGAATCATAAAAGCCGATATGGGGGCTGAAATAGGCAAAGCTGGACCAGTCAAGCCAGAACGAGGCCACGACGGCGAGGGCCGCTCCCAGCGCAAGCGGCATGGGCTGAGCCTCCAAATTGGGGTCGTCGTCTGATTCGAATGCCAGCAATAGCGCCCCCACCACGGCGGCGGCTGAAGCCCCCATCCCGATCCAAACCCCAACTCCGAACTCTATGTCGTTCGGCCTCATGAGCGAGACAAAGATCAGTGTGATTCCAAGTGCACCCAAGGCTGCACCCAGGGTGACCCCAACGGACATCCGCTTCAGCAAGAACAGCAACCCCACAAGAAATACCGCGAGGCCGACGCCAAACGTTGACTGCCCGACACCGGCAATGTTGGGGAAGCTGTCCGGCCCTCCCACCAACCAGCTGAACAGCGTGGAAATCGCCATGACCAGCCCGCTGAGTCTGACGAGGAGCCGATTGGTGGAGGGGATCTCGAGTGAGCCCAGCATTCCGACGTCTTCTTCGTCGCTCATAGCCGCCCCCTTCCCGATTGACAACGCTCTCAGCCTACTCCCGCCACCCCTGACGGGGGTCTCGGTTCAAGTGCGTCACCCATAGCCCGGCTACTACTTCCGCAGGGAGAGAGTGATCCGCGATGCTTGCCTTATCGAAGATCCAACGACCCCGCAGGAATTCGACGTCGTCATCATCGGCGCCGGTGCCGCGGGCCTGTACGCCCTCCATCGGATGCGCGGGCTCGGCTTGTCGGCCAGGGTCTTCGAGAAAGGCGACGGGGTCGGCGGTACTTGGTACTGGAACCGCTACCCCGGTGCTCGGTGCGATGTGGAGAGCTGGGACTACTGCTATACGTTCTCCGAAGAACTTGAGCAGGAGTGGGAGTGGACCGAGCGGTTTCCCACCCAGCCGGAGCTAGAGCGCTACTTCAACCACGTCGCCGACCGCTTCGACCTGCGCCGGGACATCGACTTCAACACCCGGCTGGAGCAGGCCCGCTTCGACGATGACCGGAACCGCTGGATCATCCGCACGTCAGCGGGCGCAACGGTGTCGGCCCGGTTTGTGGTGTCGGCCGCGGGCTGCCTCTCGGAGGTGAACACGCCCCGGTTTGAGGGGGCCGAGACGTTCGAGGGCCAGCAAATCCACACTGCCCGCTGGCCGAAGGGCGGCATCAACGTGACCGGCATGCGGGTAGGGGTGATCGGCACCGGTTCGACCGGAGTTCAGGCGATCCCGCAGCTGGCCAAACAGGCCGAGCACCTGTTCGTGTTCCAGCGCACTCCGCAGTTCGCCATCCCGGCCCGCAATCGGCCAATCGACGACGACGCTCTTGAGGAGCTGAAGCACAACTATCGCGAGCGGTGGGAGCTAAAGAAGGCGAGTCCGGTGGGGATGGGGCGCCGTCCTCCCGAGGTCTCGTCGGCCCTGGAGGTGGACGAGGCCACCAGGACGAGGATCCTGGAGGACTCGTGGGCGCTAGGGGGGCCGGGCTTCGCCCGAACCTTCGACGACGTGATGACCAACGCCGATTCGAACCAGCTCACGTCGGAGTTCGTTCAGGACAAGATCAGGGAGAAAGTCGAAGACTCTGTGGTGGCCGAGAGCCTCCTGGCCATCGACCACCCCCTTGGCGCTCGGCGGTTGATCGTGGAGATCGACTACTTCGAGACCTACAACCGTCCCAACGTGACTCTGGTGGATGTGGCGGCCGCCCCAATTGAGGAGATCACACCCCGGGGCTTGCGCACCACCGAGGGCTCCTACGACCTCGACCTGATCGTCTATGCCACCGGATTCGACGGCATGACCGGCGCCCTTTTGGCCATGGACATCCAGGGCGTCGGCGGATTGCCGCTCCGGGCCAAATGGTCTGATGGGGCCGGCGCCTATCTCGGCCTGGTGGCGTCGGGATTCCCCAACCTGTTCATGATCACCGGCCCCGGCAGCCCCGCGGTGTTCAGCAACGTGATCTTCTCCATCGAACAGCACGTCGACTGGATCACCGACTGCCTGGCCCACATGATCGAGAACAACCTCGACCGCATCGACACCGACCCCGAGGCCGAAGCCGAATGGACCCGGGGCGTCCACGAGATCGCGGCCCAGTCCATCGTGGGCAAGACCGACTCCTGGTGGACCGGCGCCAACATCGAAGGCAAGCCCCAAGGCGTCACCTTCTACCTCGGCGGCACCCACACCTACCGCGAAATCTGCAACGAAATCGCCGTCAACGGCTACGAGGGCTTCGTCTTCCAACCAGCCAATAGCCCCGCAAGCGCGTGAGGGTCAGATCTCTCCGGACGTGTCGCTGATGGAGCCTCCCAGTTCCTCAAGTCGCGTCCGTGCCAAATATTCAAGTCGACGAGACTGGACCCACAGAGTTCGTCGAATGCCGTTACTGACCTGCCGTTCGCTGATGACCCGAGCTAGATCAGCGATGGTGCGCGCACGACGGGCCAGACGCAGGTCGGGATGTTCGCGGCTCTCGCGAGCATCTTCAGGCAAGATTGCTCCCCGCACGGATGGCGGTAGGTCGATCACCTCGGTCTCAGTGATCTCCCCTTCATTTAGCACAGCGTTAAATTTCGACGAGGAAAGGGCGTGCCGATAGACCGTGTACTCCGCCCGATCGAGCGTGTCACCTGCTTCTTTGCCATCTAGATCCCAAAATGGCCACATCTCGACTTCGGCAACCTCGAACGGGTCGAGGACCCGCATGGCCACCGCGTCCGTGCGTTGGTTCGTCAGATGACGTCGGATGCGAGTGCGAAGGTTCTCTTGGGTCTGCCCGACGTAGATCGGCTCGCCGTCGTAGTCGATGAAGAGGTACACGCCGCATTTGCAGTCTCCTACCTTGCGGCCCGACGGGTCGGGGGCGTCGAGTAGGCGTGTTACTCCTTCGTAGAGAGCATCAACGTCCGGTGGCGAATTTGAGGTCAAGCCGCGAGCCTCATTAGCCAATTCTGGCCAAGCCACTCAATAACCGGGACGCACACCGCATCACCTAGTGCGAACATGGCTTGTCGTTCCGACACCGCGCCATAGTTCAGGTCTTCCGCCCCTTGAAGGCGGGCATAATCGTCAACATCCATCCAACGCACATCGAATCCGCCTCGGCCCACTCGCACTAGGGCCTGCCGTGAGGAACCTCCCCTTGTGGTTCGTAGCGCACCTGCGATTTCGTCGCTGCGGACCTCCCAAACGGCTCTTCCTTTACGGGTGCGTCGATACGCACCGAGGAACCGTAGACGTTTGTCTTGGCGCCACCTTTCGATCCGTTCACGCTGCAATGGCGACAGGGACTCCAAGAAAGAGTCGCGCCGATCGGGTGCCCACCAGTCGTCGTTTTTGCTAGCCACATCCACCAGCCTCAGAGATGCCGCTTTGGGAACCTCCGGCATTAGCGGGTGTTCGCCTAGCGTGCCGAGCAAAAACACGCGGGCCCGGCTCTGCGGCACGAATGCCGACGCATTGACGACAGTGGCATTCACCGTGTAGCCGAGTGCTTCGAGCATCTCGACGACTAGCGCAAAGTCTCGGCCCTCGTTCACCGTGGCGAAACCCGGCACGTTCTCTACTATCACGGCCCTTGGAAGGCGTTCGCCCATCTCTGCGAGGATGCGGCAGAACTCGGTGATGAGGCTGGACTGTTCACCCTCGAGTCCGGCAAGGTTGCCCGCCAGCGACATGTCCACACAGGGGAAGGATGCGGTAGCGATCTCGGCGTCTGGGATGTCGTCCCCGCGCAGGTTGCGGATGTCTTCCACCACAAGCACATCGTCGCCCCAGTTGGCACGGTAGAGAGCGGCCTTGGTCTCGTCGATGTCGTTTGCGAATACAGTCGTGACCCCCACCCGCTCTAGACCCGCTCGCATCAGGCCCATGCCAGCGAAGAACTCGGCGGCTCTCATGCTGCGATGTTGAAGAACATGGTGAACAGTTGGATGACGATGGGGCATCGGCGGCTGCCTTTACCGCGTGCTGTCTGTGCCATGAAAATACCGTACAGAGAGGGTGTGACATATTGATGGTCACTCTTTCCGATCCCGACGCCAACGCCCTTTTCTTCCACCTCAACGTCCCAGATGAAATCAGCCAAGTCCTCGTTTGACAGGCGACTCTCGTCTTCCGTTATTCGTCTTGAAGGGGGCGGACTTCGACGGGGCGCTTACCGGTTGGTGGCGCGATATTCCTCGATAGCGGTGAATGGGTCTTCGGCGTTGCGCCAGTGGCCCAATGCCGGGCCGGCAAGCTGGTAGCCGATGAACCGGATGAGGTCGTCGTCCCAGTCGGCTACGGCGTGGGGCGGGAACTCGAGCAGGAGGCGTTCGGTCTGGTTGAGCCAGCCCACCGTGTGCTGCGCGTTGACCGCCAGCCGCACCTCGTTGCCCACATTGGCACCGCCTCCGTGGAAGAGCAAGCCCGTGTACAAGAGCACCGAGCCCTTGTGCATGACCGCGGCAACATCTTCGCCCGGTTCGGGACGGCGGTCGTCGTCCCATGCGTGGCTTCCGGGCACGACGCGGGTCGCTCCATTCTCCACCGTAAACTCGGTGACCGCCCACAAGGCGTTGAGATCAACCTCAGAGGGAAACGGAGGCGCGCCATACTTCCAGGTGTCGCGATGGAGCATCTGGTCGGCTTCACCCGAGAACAGTTCGAAATAGTGGGCAAACGAGAGGCTCCAGGTGGGCGCGTGCCCCAAAGTGTGGTCGCCAGCGGTGAGGATTATCGGGTGGCGGGCCAGGTGCGACCGGAAGGTAGGCGAGCGACCGACCACCAGACCCGTCCGTCGTGTTCCGGCCCCAGCGAAGTCGGTATTGCCCCGTGGCGTGTCCTCCAAGAAGGGTGCCATCTCGCTCGCCACCGCGTCCACGACCCCCTCGCCGACCGCGCCCTCGACTACACAACAGCCGTAGTCGCTAAGCGCTGAACACAGTTCCTGAGGGTCATAGCGGGCTGAGAGTCTCGGTATCTCGGTCATGGTCCCTGTCCGTATGACAAATTCTCCATTGCGGAATCATTGAGAGCAACCAAGACGGCAACGCAGTGATTGCGAATGTATACAAATCTGAAAACATGAATACATGCAAAGCGCCATTGTGCATATAGATATGGCGACCCATCAGGAATTGAAGAGGCTCGCGGCATCTCTCGGCACAACAGTGGGTGACACGATTGCGCTGGCGGTTCGGCGACTACGGCAAGACGAGATCGGAGCTGAACTGAGGGGTCGACTCACTGAAGACGAGATGGGTTGGCTCGAAGGCAGGGTCAGGAATTCGGGAGTTGGGTGAAGGGGACTACTTGGGTTTCCGCGGTGGGAAGCGGGGCGGAGGAGCGGAACCAGCGGAGGCTTAGCGATCCGGCGGGGTGGCCGGCGGTGTCCATCCAGTTGGGCAGGCCGGGGTCTTGGTGGGCCACCACCAGCCGCACGGAGCCGTCGTCGCGGCGCACGGCACGGTCGCCGTTGATGACCGTGGTGCGGGTACGCCAGTCCACCGTCTCGCCCCAGTGGTTCAACAGCACCCACGCCCAGTAGTCGGCCCCGCCCGACGGGTCGAAGTCCACCAGCAGCGCTTCGTCGGGCGCCAGGCGCCATTCGCCGGATAGGTAGCGCACATTCTGCGGGGTGTGCATGTCGCCCTCATCCACCAGGGGCGGGAAAGTGTTGATGGGCGTACCGCTCAGCTTCTCCAGCTTGTGATTGACCCACCAGCCGAATGATCCGGCGGTGTGCAGGGCGGCCAGCTCCAACCCCCGCTTGAGCTGATCGGGGGTGAGCATGGGGGCTCCTCCGGCCGGTGGGATGGCCTCGATGGTGGGGCGGGGATGGGCCAGCCGCACCGCCAGGTCGGTGAAGTAGGTGCGGATGAGCACCGAACTGGAGTCGGGATCGAGGCGGAGCTGGTTGGGGTTGTCGGGCTCGGGATCGGGGGTGAGCAGCAGCTCGTAGCTGCCGTCGGCATCCACCCGCAGCGTGGTGTCCTCCACCGCGTCCACCAGCCGGCGACCGCCGTCACTGCCGAAATTGCCGGCGTACACCCCGATCTCCACCGCCACTGCGCCGGCCATGGTGGCGTTGATCCGATACGACCGGTCGCCTCTCACGGCAGCCGAGAAGTAGGTCTGGTCGGGGTTGTCGCCCATGAACTTGCGGATGGTGGTCTGCACATCCACGAACTCAGGGCGAGCCGGGTCGGCCCGCTCCAGGCACTGCTCCAGTCCGAAGGCCATGTACCGGCTCAGCGCCCGGATTCCCTCCGCCCGCACATCGGGATCATCGGGCGCCCCGGGCGCGAACACCATCTCCCCGGCGTCGGCAATCGACTGGCAATACGCCCGCCAAGCCGCAACTGAAGGGTCTTGCTCAGCCATTTTGTCTCCTCACAATGACAAGCCAGATCTTGGCGGAAGGTGTGGTGAACATCAGCCGGCCGGCGTCCGCCGGATCATGTTCGCCATGGTCCTCAAACATAAGGCATTGGTTGAAGGTAAGTTACATGAATTTTTCATGCTAGTGTCATGCTATGGCCAATCTTCAGGTTCGGAACATGCCTGATGTTCTTCACGAGCGGCTGCGCCAGCATGCCCTGGAGCGGAATTGCACCATGAGCGCGGCGGTGCTGGATGCGATCGAGAGGGAGCTTGCCCGGTGGGAGTGGAGCAAGCACCTTGACACTCGCCCGACCACAGACCTCGGGATTGAAGTTGCCTCCCTGATCGCCGAGGTGCGGGCATCTCGCGACGCAGAGCTTGAATGACCGGCTATGTGATCGACGCCTCAGTGGCAGTCGAGTACCTATTGCGAACCCCGTTAGGGATCACGCTTGCCGACACGGTCGAAAACGCATCACTGGCCGCCCCTGAGCTGCTCGACCCAGAAGTGATGTCGGTACTGCGCCGCGCCGTGCTTACCGGACGCCTAGATGAAGACAGGGCCGTGATGGCCCTGGGCGATCTCGCCATCTGGCCAATCGACCGCATCTCGCATCGAACGCTCGCCTTGTCGGCCTGGGAGTACTACAGCAACGTCAGCGCCTATGACGCCTTCTACATCGCCGCCGCCCGCGCCACTGGGGTCCCACTGTTGACCGCCGACGGTCGACTGGCCAGGTCAACCGGCCTCGACATCACCGTCCACCACATTCAAATGAACTGAACCCCCAAGAACTGTCCGCCGTGGAAAATGGCGTTCAAACCGCTCGGTGGAAGCGTCGTGATCCGCCTTGCACTAGGGGCATGGCGTCTTTGGCGTAGGCGGTCCATTGCGGGTCGGAAATGGTTTTGGCCCGGAGGTCGCAGTAGGCGGCAAGGGAGTCGATCTGCCAGGTGGAGTGGACCTCGGCCTCTAGGTAGCCCTGATCGACGGTGCGCCAGCGCTCTAGAAGGGTGGTGCCGTTCTCGGCCATGAACGGGTCATAGCAGCGTTCGAGCAGCTCCACGTAGGCGTCTGCGTCGGCCGCGGCAGTGCGAGCGGTGATGGTGTACAGCACGGGAGCGGTGTCCGGCGGCGTCTCGGGCGGCGACTGGTGCTCAGCGGGTGAGAGCTCGAACGGGCAGGTGAAGATCTTCAGCGAACCCAGGCCGATGCCGAGGCTGGCGAAACCCTCGACACTGGAACAGGCCATGCCCTCGTCCGTGGCGAGGTGGCGCTTGAGCTGGGCCATGTCGGTGAAGGCCTGCTCCCAGACATGGGTCCAAGCCCGACCCTTGGCCGACACCCACCCCACGTCGTCGGCGCCGAACACCGAGGCCGCCATTTCCTGGGGCTGCGCGGCGAGGGCCTCGATCGCCGACGCGTCGGACTCAGTGCTCGCGTTCAACAGCAGCACCCGGCGGATCCCGCCTCGTACCTTCTGGGTGGCGTCGGGCGTCGTGTAGCGCGTGGCGTAGGTGTTGTCAGTGATGCACTCGGGGCTGTCGGGCATGACGTAGTTGTCGATGGCCCCGATGTGGTACGGGTGCACCATGTAGGGCCCGGAGTAGCTCGCCTCGTCGACAAAAGTGTTCTCCCACAGCACCGTGCGCGAGTCGAAATCAACGCCGGCCGAGGAGTCCAACAAACCCGGAATGAACCGATCAGCAGCGCCCAGCACGCCGATCATCTCCTGCACCGTCGCGTCGGGAACCCCGGGATTCACAGGAAGGATGTAAAACCGCCGGATCATGCTCGCCATGGTCCTCGAAAGTACTTCATTGGTTGGATGCATTCGTTTCCCGCTGACCGCCCCGAGTTGCCTGCCTTGTCTCGGTGCTTTAGTCGGCGCCAAGGGTCTCGAACGGAAGACCGGTGTATTGCTCTGCTAGCGACTGCTGAGCTGCCGGGGAGCTGGAGATGTAGCGCAGCTCCTGTTCCTGAGTGCGCTGCTCGAAAGCCGTTTGGCCGGGGAACCGATGGAGCAGGTTCGTCATCCAGAAGCTAAACCGGACCGCGCTCCATACACGGCGCAATGCCACGTCGGAATAGCGGTTGATGCCGGACGTGTTCCCGGCATAGACGGCCATCAGCGCTTGCGACAGATAGTGAACGTCGGCCACCGCCAGATTGAGGCCCTTGGCCCCAGTAGGCGGCACGATGTGGGCGGCGTCGCCGGCGAGAAACAGGCGCCCGTGGCGTAGCGGCTCCGCTACATAGCTGCGAAGCGGCGCTATTGACTTCTCAATCGATGGAGCTGGCGAGATGAGCGCGACCTGATCAGCAGGGAGGCGGGCCGTTAACTCCTCGTAGAAGCGGTCATCTGACCAGTCATCGACGGAATCGGTCAGCTCACACTGCACGTAGAAGCGTGCCAGCATCGGATTGCGGCTGGAGCAAAGGGCGAAGCCGCGATGATGGTTGGCGTACAGGAGGTACGGGACTGGAGGGGTCTCGGCGAGGATGCCCAGCCAGCCGAATGGGTATTCCTTGAGGTACTCGGTGCGGATCGACTTCGGTATGGTTTGGCGGCTGATGCCGTGGAAGCCGTCGCAGCCAACCACGTAGTCGCAGTCAATGCGTTCGTTGACCCCGTTGTGGCAGTAGGTAACCCATGGCGCTTCTGTCTCAATGTCGTGTATGGCTACGTCATCCGCTTCAAAGACGATCTCGCTGCCGACCGCGTCACTCGCATCGTAGAGGTCCTTTTGGATGCGGGTTTGGCCATAACCCATCATTTGACGGCCCATTTGGAGGTTGGTGTCGACGGTTAGCAGTTCGGATCCGCGCCATGCGATGTTGATCGTGTCGTGGACATGTCCCTCGGCATCCATGTTGCGCCCAAGTCCGTTGGCCCGCAGAACTTCGACAGTGCCCCACTCGAGCACACCAGCGCGGATGCGGCCCAAAACGTAGTCGCGGGTTTGTCGTTCTAGGACGATCGCGTCGATTCCAGCGTTGTGAAGAATGTGCAGCAGCAGCGATCCGGCCGGTCCCCCGCCAACAATGACCACTTGCCTCCTCACGCAGTAACCGTGCCGTTCTCAAGAACCAGCTGTCCGACCGCGGTGTTGCTCGCGGGCACGTGATACAGGCGATGCACCTCCCCTGGACTACCTCCGCCGGCCAAGTCGGACATGGAGCCACGGGCGATCAGCCACATAACCAGCTCGATCCCCTCACTGCCTGCTTCACGCAAGTACTCGACCGGCGGCACTTCGGCGAGGACTTCGGGGTCGTTGATCATGTCGTCCATGAATCGATTGTCGAACTCCGCGTTGATCAATCCGGCCCGGGCACCCTGAAGTTGGTGACTCATACCGCCGGTCCCCCAGATCTGGACGATGATGTCGTCATCGAAGGTCTCGACGGCGGTTCGCAAAGCCTTGCCGAGCTCGAGGCATCGTCGCCCAGAGGGTGTCGGATGCTGTACCACGTTGACCGCAAGCGGCACCACCTTGCACGGCCACGCATCGGGCTTGTCAAACATCATGGTGAGCGGAACGGTGAGACCGTGGTCAACGGTCATCTCATTGACGAGGGTGAGGTCAAAACCGGCTGGGATAACACTTTGGGCGATATGTGCCGACAACGCCGGGTGCCCTTCGACTGTGGGTACCGGCCGTGGCCCCCAGCCCTCGTCGGCGGGTTCGTAGAACGGGGCCATGCCGAGCGCGAACGTCGGGATCATCTGGAGGGAAAACGCATTGCCATGGTCGTTGTACACCAGGATCACAACGTCGGGCGGATTGGCCGCTATCCAGTCGCGCGCCGGCTGCATGCCGTCGAATAGTGGCTTCCAATAGGGCTCCTCGGTCTTGCCCAAGTCAGAAGCGACACCAATGGCGGGGACATGCGACATGAACAAGGCCGCAGCGATGCGGGCGCTCACGGGCGATCCTCCCACTCATGCAGATACCGGTTGCCATCAACCGACCGACCGCCGGCGATCATCATCGCGGCATGCTGGTCGGCGTCGTTCTCGGTCATCGAGGACACAATCTGGACGTAACTGAGACCGTCGGTCGCACCGATTTTGGCCAGGAAGTAGATGTTGCCACCAAGGGCGAGGAGACGGTTGAAATCGCGGTCGACAACTGCTTGCTTCTGCTCGTGGGTCATACCCCACTCGTCGAGGTAGGCATCCTCGTCGGCTTTGAACCGCTTGCGGTTGTCGGCGTTCATGAGCGACATTGCGAACTGGTTGAGGTGATACCCCAGACGAGCCTGGTCGGCATCAAAGACGATCGTGCCGGGAATGTCGAGGTAGGGCTTTTCGATAGCCATTGGATCTCCTCGGTGAGTTGTAGGCCCTGTTGTTGCGCGTGCGCAGTATGGCAAACTGTTTACACGATTGTCGACAATCCAGGGGGCCCGTTGGTCATAGATTGCCATGGCCATTACACCACTACACCGCCGTCGGTTGGCGAGTGGCGAAAGGCTCAAACTGCTGAAGTCGAGGCTGATCCGCTCCACGTGGGAGAGAAAGGGGTCATCAATGTCAGCGACGACCAAATCCGCGAGTCGCTCGAGGGCGCCCAGCTGAAGTTCCAGAGGGAGCGGGGCACCGATCTCACGATCTTCTCGCCGCGAGCCAGTTGGATGGGTCACCATTTGGGCAACGAATACACGTCACTATTCTGGACCGAACACCAGAACGAGTTGATTCGACGTTGCTGCGACCTTTTTCCCGAGAATTTCGCCCCAGTATGCCAACTGCCGCAATCACCCGGAGTGGCTATCGACTCGTCGGTGCATGAGCTGCGCCGCTGTGTCCAGGAGATGGGCTTCATCGGCTGCAACGTGAATCCCGATCCATCCGGTGGCCTCTGGAACGGGCCGCCGCTCTGGAACCGCTACTGGTGGCCCCTTTGGGAGGCCATGCAGGAACTCGACGTACCCGGAATGATCCATGTCTCCACATCGTGCAATGAGCACTTCTTAACCACCGGTTCCCATTATCTCGGCGCCGATACAACAGCATTCGTCCAAGCGCTCACGTCCGGGTTCATGAGTAGCTTCCCCGGACTGCGCTGGGTGATACCCCACGGCGGAGGCGCTGTCCCGTACCACTGGGGTCGCTTCAAAGGCCTTGCCCAAGACAAAGGCTGGGACTTCGACGGGCTCATGGATCACATCTGGTTCGATACCTGCGTGTACCACCAGCCTGGAATCGATCTGCTCGTCGACGTCGTTCCGATGGAAAACGTCCTATTCGCATCGGAGATGGTCGGTGCCGTGCGCGGCATCGATCCTGACACCGGGAATTACTTCGATGACACAAAGGTCTATATCGACGCTGCGAACATCACCGATGCCGATCGGGCGGCGATCTACGAATCAAATATTCGCCGCGTCTACCCCCGTCTCGGAGCCTGAAATGACCAATATCCATGGACCACGCCACGTCGTCGTCACTTCAATCGAGCGAGCGCCGCTCGACACCGTTGACTCCCTTGCCTCGATGGGCACGGCCACTGTGCACGAGGCCATCGGCCGTCGTGGTTATTTCGGCGCCGAGATCACGCCGATACAGACTGGTGCCCGCGTCGCCGGCACCGCAGTCACCGTCCTCTGTCATCCAGGCGACAACGGAATGATCCACGCTGCCGTCGAACAGTGCGGCTCTGGCGACATCCTGGTTGTCACCACCACCGCACCGTCGACCCACGGCGGATTCGGGGATCTACTCGGCACGTCGGTAATGGCCCGGGGCGTGCGGGCCCTTGTCACGGACGCAGGTGTTCGCGACACCGCTGAACTGCGAGAAATGGGCTTCCCCGTTTGGAGTCGCCATGTCTCTTGCCAAGGCACGGTAAAGAACACCGCCGGTTCGGTCAACGTACCGATTCGCATCGGCGAGCAGATCGTCCATCCCGGCGATGTGATATGCGCCGACGATGATGGAGTTGTGGTCGTAGCTCGCGGAGAAGCGGCCTGGGCGCTTGAGCAATCGAATGCGCGGCTTGCCAAGGAGGCAGGCACTCGAGCAAGGCTCGAAGCTGGCGAGCTTGGACTCGACTTCTACGGGCTGCGCGCCGAGCTCGCCGCTATGGGCGTCGAGTGGGTCGAGTCACTCGATTGATGCGCATCGCAGTCTTCGGCCTAGGCGAAGCGGGATCGGAGATCAGCCGAGACCTCGCCGCCGCCAGGGCCGAGGTCATCGGATTTGATCCGGCTGACGTTGACACGCCAACCGGTGTCATGCGTGTGACGGATCCTGCGTCTGCGGTGGTCGACGCCGAGTTCGTACTCGCCATCACGGCGGGCGCTGATGCTTTGGACGCGCTGACCCAAGCCCTCCACACGATTCCCACGGGTGCCGTCTATGCCGACTTGTCGACATCGTCACCGGCAAAGAAACGAGAGCTCGCAACTATGGCGGCAGGCGCAAGCCTCCGGTTCACCGACATCGCACTTATGACCACCGTTCCGGATCGTGGCCTGCGCACGCCGATGCTCGCCTCCGGCCCCGCCGCCGCCGAGTTCCTCGCTGCCGTCACCCCTCTCGGTGCCACGGTCGAGGTCGTAGGCACCGAACCGGGTGAGGCCGCCACCCGAAAGCTGCTGCGCAGCGTCGTGATCAAAGGCGTTGCCGCCGTTTTGATCGAGTCCTTGAGGGGCGCCCGAAAGGCCGATCTCGCCGTCGAGACCTGGCAGAGCGTGATGGGACAGCTGGCCGATGCCGACGAGCAGTTTATCCGCCGTCTCGTAGAAGGAACTGGCCTCCACGCCAAGCGACGTCTCGATGAGATGGCGGCCGCCGTCGACCTCCTCGACGAACTCGTTGTGGCATCCACTATGACTCAAGCCACGATGCAAATTCTCGAATCGGTTCTTGCCGAAGGTCTGCCAGATCTCCCCGACATCTGATCCCCGTCAAATTGAGCCCCGTACCAGGACGTCAAGCCTTCAGCGGGGAGCGTCGCCCCATCGTGTCAACACGTCGATCACCGAGTGGAGGTGGTTTTGCATTGCCTGCGCAGCCGTGTCCTCTTCGCCAGCGACGACTGCTTCGACAATTGCCCGATGCTCCTCCAGGGACTCGATTGGGCGGCCCGGCATCAATGCGAGCCGGTACTGGTGATGGGCGGCGCGATCGCGCAGATTAGCGACCAGCTGCGAGGCAATATGGTGGCCGCTCATTTCCCGAAGGCGGCAGTGCATGTGTCCATTGAGCTCGGAATAGGCCTGGCTCTGGCCGTCGCTGACAGCTTCTTCCATTTCGGCGATGATCTGGCGGAGTTCTGAGTGGCATTCGGCTGACGCATTGCGGGCCGCCCTGGCGGCGATGAGACTCTCGAGAACGGCGCGTGCTTCGGTGATCTGGATCGCCTCGGCGATCGAAATCCGCCGCACAGTCGCGCCCCGGTTCGCCTCTCGCTTCACGAGTCCCCCGGACGTCAGCTCCAAGAGCGCAGACCGAATCGCGGCCCGGCCCACCGCGTACTCCTCGGCAAGCGCCACTTCCAGGAGGCGATCTCCCGGCTCGAATCGGCCCTTCAGGATGGCCTGCCGAAGGGTGTCGGTGACGGAATCAGCGCGGCTCATAGCAACTAGAAGGTATACAGCACCTGGGGATTGTCCACCAGAATGCGGTTTCGTACGGATTCGTCGGGAGCGAAGGCTGCAAGGAGATCGAGAAGCTCGCCTTCGTCGGGCATGACATTGAGGTTCGGATGGGGCCAGTCGGTGCCCCACAAGAGTCGATCAGGGGCTGCTTCGACGAGCGCCCGAGCCAATGGAATGACATCGTCGAATGGTGCTACCTGTCCTTCTGTGAGACGTTCGGCGCAACTGATCTTCACCCAGCAGCGATCGTCGGTGGAGATGCGTTCGAGCAGTCGCTGGAACGGCTCCTGATGGATACCGTGCGCGGCGGGGACGCGGGCCATGTGATCGATGATGTACGGGACTGGCATGGCATCGAGGACGTCGGTGTATGTGGCGAAGTCCTTTGCGTCGAAGTGCAGGACAACGTGCCAATCGAACTTGGCGACCCGGTACACAAGCTCCCAGAACTCGTCGAGGTCGGGGGCACCGCCGAGATGGGCGACAAAGTTGAATCGGATGCCCCGCACTCGGTTTTCGTGCAACTCGATTAAGTCGTCGTCGGTATACGACTGATCGATCATCGCCACACCGGCAAATCTCTCCCCACCACGCTTGATTGCGTCTACCATCGCAGTGTTGTCCGAGCCGTGGCAGCTGGCCTGCACGAACACTGCACGCGAGAGACCGAGACGGTCCTGAAGGCGTAGAAAGTCGTCGATCCCGGAGTCGGGCGGCGTGTAGGTACGGTTGGGGGAGAACGGGAACGCCGCGGCCGGGCCGAAGACGTGGCAGTGGGCGTCGCACGCGAGCGGCGGGGGGGTGAACGCCACCGGGGGACTGATCTCGGGTCGGGGGCCAGCCACGGTTCGTTCAAGCGGGAACGTGTGGGGAGGATTACGAGTAGCCATTGCTACTCCGGACGAGGGAAGACGGTGCCGTCCATTAGCTTTCGGGTGGTTCGAATTATCCCGACGCGGGGAACCTCGATCGTGCCGTCGGCATCGGTGCTGATCTCTATGACTGCGTCAAAATGGCCGGTGGGGTGCTCGAGCCGGACCACGCTGTCGTCGGGTGGAGTGAGCAGTTCGTGCGCCGGCGACCCGCGAAGCAGTGCGGCGGTGGCGACCGCCACCGCACCAAACACACCTATAGCGTCATGGCACCGGTGGGGAATGAAGGTGCGAGTACAGAGATTTCCACCCGCCTGCGGTGGGGCGACGAACGTGAGCTTCGGCACTGTCGCTGCGCTGACGTCACCGAGCCCCATTCGGTATCCCGCTTGGACGCGGATCTCTTCGAGTTTCGTGCGCAGGGCCTCGTTGCCTTCGAGGACGGCGCATGGCTCATAGCCGGTGACACCGAGGTCGGCCGCCGCCATCACGACCACCGGCATGCCATTGTCAACCATCGTGCAGGCGATGCCCTCGACTTCATCAAACGGCTTGCCGGTCGGGAGTAGCGCAGCGGCCGAGCTCCCGGCGATTTCCTCGAACTCCAGAGAGATCGCTGCGGCGGTTCCTGGCACGCCCGAAATCGTCGTATCGCCGTCGTAGACCGGGGCGCTGTCGCGCACTTCGAGCCGCGCAGTGGCAATCGAGTCGGTGTTGAGCATGCGGACCCTCACCGTCGCCTCGCCATCGCTGGGAGCATCGATGACGCCTCGTTCGATTGCAAACGGGGCGACGCCGGCAAGCAGGTTGCCACAGTTCTGCCGGTCGGAAACTATGTCGTCTTCAACGTTGACCTGGAGGAATAGATAGTCGACATCGGCCCCTCCGTCGGGAGACGGCGCGACAATTGCCACCTTCGACGTGAGTGGGTGGGCCCCCCCAATCCCGTCGATCTGGCGAGGGTCTGGTGAGCCCATGATCCGACGAAGCAGGGAAGCACGCTCATCAGCGCCAGTGGGCAAGTCGTCTTGCAGGAAGTAGGCCCCCTTGGACGATCCACCGCGCATGATCATGCAAGGAATGCCGCCTTCCATTGGACGAGTCTCGCAAATGTCAACAAGATTGTCGACATTCCTGGCGGGCAGGTGGCAAGATCATCTGCACGAGTGGAAGCCGAGAGGATCTACGATGAAGCTTGCCCTTGCTGGTGCCGGTGCCTTTGGTCGCAAACACCTAGAGGGAATAGACGCCATCGATGGTGCCGAAGTCATATCGGTCATAGACCCCGTGTCCAACACCGCCCGCGAGGTCGCCGAAGAATTCGGCATAGCCCACTGGGGAACCGAACTCGACGAGGCTCTGAACGTTGACGAGGTGGACGCCGTAATCCTGGCCACCCCCACTCCGATGCACGCTCGCCAGTCGATTGCCTGCATGGAGGCTGGCAAGCACGTCCAAGTCGAGATCCCACTCGCCGATTCGCTTGCCGAGGCCGAAGCCGTGCTCGCTACTCAGGAGCGTTCGGGCCTTGTGGCCATGGTCGGTCACACCCGGCGCTTCAACCCGTCGCATCAGTGGCTGCGCAGCAAGCTCCAGGCTGGCGAGCTCAACATCCAGCAGATGGACGTGCAGACATACTTCTTTAGGCGCACCAACACCAACGCCCTGGGACAACCTCGTTCATGGACCGATCACCTGCTTTGGCACCACGCCGCCCACACGGTGGACCTATTCGCCTACCAGGTCGGTGAGGAGATCGTAGCGGCCAATGTGCTCGAAGGCCCCCACCATCCCGAACTCGGCATCGCCATGGACATGTCGATCCAGATGAAGACCAGCGGTGGTTCAATCCTCACGCTCTCACTTTCGTTCAATAACGACGGACCGTTCGGCACATTTTTCCGCTACATCGGCGATTCCGGCACCTACATTGCCCGCTACGACGACCTCTTCACAGGGCGCGACGAACCGATCGACGTGTCTCATGTCGACGTTTCCATGAACGGCATCGAGCTCCAAGACCGTGAGTTCATTGCCGCCATCCGCGAGGGCCGCGAGCCCAATAGCTCCGTCCGCCAAGTCATGAGTTGCTACAAGTGGCTCCACAAGCTTGAGCAGCAGCTTCGGAGCTGAGCTGAACCGACCACGCAAGGAATGCGTCAATGTCCAAGACCAACCCCCCATTTCGAGCCGATCATGTCGGTAGCCTGCTGCGCACGCCGACAATCCTCCAAGCTCGGGTGAACCACCAAGCTGGGCAGATCGATGCAGCTGGGCTGCGCGTAGTTGAAGACACCGAGATCGCTGCTTTGGTCAATCGTCTGGCCGAGACTGGTATCCGTAGCATCACCGACGGTGAGTTTCGCAGAGAGTGGTTCCACCTGGACTTCCTCCAGCAGCTCGGCGGTATCACAGTCGAGGGCATGATCGCGGCGACATCCGACTCGGAAGAGACCGTTCATCAGGCGCCTCCGCGGATCACAGTGACCGGCAGACTCACTCACGACCATCCGATTCAGGTCGCCGACTATGAATTCGTCTCCAGTCACACTCCGGCGGGCTGCCTCACCAAAGTCTCAATCCCGTCGCCGACGATGGCGCATTTCCGGGGAGGACGCGCCGGGATAGACATCGTGTCGTACCCCTACCTCGATTCATTTTTCGAGGATCTCGCGAAGGTATATCGGGACGAACTCGCCGCGCTCTACGCCGCCGGATGTCGCTATGTGCAACTCGACGATACCAACCTGGCGTACCTTTGCGATCCTGGCATGCGTCAAGGCGCCATCGATCGAGGGGACGACCCCAATGCGCTCCCTCAAACCTATGCGGCGCTGATCAATGCGGCCCTTGAAGGTTGCCCCGACGATCTCACGGTCTGTATTCACCTCTGTCGTGGCAACTTTCGCAGCACCTATTTTGCTAGCGGTGGGTACGAACCGGTGGCTGAAGTGTTGTTCAGCGAACTCGACGTCGACGCCTACTTCCTGGAATACGACGACGAGCGTTCCGGCGACTTCGCTCCGTTGCGATTTGTTCCCGAAGACAAGACCGTTGTGCTCGGGCTGGTGACCTCCAAGTTCCCCGAGCTCGAAGATCCTGACGACCTCAAGTCAAGGATCGATGACGCCAGTGGCTATGTCGCAATTGACCAGCTCTGTCTCAGCCCGCAGTGCGGGTTTTCTTCGACGGTTCACGGCAACGTCATGACCGAGGACCAGCAGTGGGCCAAGCTCCGACATGTCGTCGCGGTTGCAAACGACGTGTGGCGTTGAACCGGTCAGCCTGCCTGGTGGCGGGCAACGACATCGGCGTAGACCCGGGCACTCGGCTTTGGTGTGCGCACAAAGGTCTTGAAGTCCACCTCGTGCAGCCCGAGGTGATGGTTGTAGCCGAACACCCACTCGAAATTGTCGAGGAGCGACCAATGGAAGTACCCGAGCAGGGGGACACCACCGTCACGAAGATCCATCAGGTGGTCGAGGGCGGGTGGAATTAGGCCAGCTCGCAGGGTGTCGTCGTCGGTCGCCACCCCGTGCTCGGTTACCAGAACTGGGACGCCGGAGCGCTCGTACGCGTAGGCCGCCGCCCCGGCCAGTGAACCGGGTTCGACGGCCGAGCCCATGTCGTTCAATGGCAGTGACGAGTCGACCTCAACGGCTCCGTCGCCGTCGTACCAGCGTCGCTCATAGTTCTGTACGCCGATGAAGTCGTCGTTGGCAGCTATGTCCAGCCAGCGGTCGTAGCACTCCGCCCGCTTGCGATCACGCACGGTCGTGTCGTCGCCGACAACGCAGTCGTCGCACATGGCGATGCTGAGGCCAATTGGAAGATCAGGTACGGCCGCCTTAATGGCGGCGCGGGCCGCCTCATGTCCTGCTGCGAATCCATCGTCAAACTCCTCGAACTCAGCTGGAATCCAGACATTGGCCACCCGGTACCGATCGACGCCCGCGGCCTTTGACGCCGCGGCAAGAGTCGCTTTGTTCGCCTCGTACACGAAGTCGGGAAGCGGGATCCACGCCAGCAAGCGATGCAACTGGGGCTCGTTGAGGGTGAGTCCGTAAGCGATGCGGTCACCGAATGCCTCTGTGACCCTGGCGCAGTAGATGGCGAACCGCATCGGCGCATCGGCATCCAAGAAGCCGCCCCGAGCTCCAAACCAGTGCGGGGCGGTGAAGTGATTGTAGGTAACGACCGGAGCGAGGTCCCGCTCAAGACAGCCGTCGACGATCCGCTCATAGTGGTCGAGGGCGGCGGTGCTGAACTCTCCCGGGTTCGGCTCGATCCTGGCCCACTCCACCGAAAACCGGTAGCTGTTCAAACCCATTCCGGCGACGAGCGCGAGGTCGTCCTCCCACCGTTCGAACGAATTGCACGCCGCCCCGGACGGTTCGGCGAACACCGTCGGCTCAACGTGCTCGAGGAACCATGTGTCGCTATTGGTGTTGTTACCTTCGATCTGGTGGCCAGCGGTGGCCGCGCCCCATAGGAATGAGGCCGGGTTCGTCGAATATGTCATGGTTCCTCCTAGGCGAGCTGCCCGATCAGTTTGGGGGTGGGGGCCAGGTCACACCGACTTGTTCGGCGTGGTGACAGGCGACGCGTTGACCGCCGATCAGTCGGAGCATCGGCCGCTCGGCATGGCACTGCCCATCGGCCAACGGGCAGCGAGAGGCGAACGGGCAACCTTTGGGGTCGGGGGGCGCGGTGCTGGCCGAGCCTACGCTGAGAGCCTCACGGTGGGCGCGACGATCGATCTGCTCGGCCGGACGAGGAACCGGCGCCGCAGCGGTCAGCGCCACGCTGTACGGATGGCGGGGGCGGCTTGTCACATCCTCGACCGGGCCGGACTCCATGACTTGGCCGCGGTACAGCACCACAACTCGATGGGCGAGGAAGCGGACGACGCCGAGATCGTGGGCAATGAACAGGTACGCCAGCTTGTGCTCGTCGCGGAGATCGGCGAGCAGGTTGAGTACTTGAGCCTGGGTGGATAGATCGAGGGCGCTCACAGGTTCGTCGAGGACGAGCACGTTGGGGTCGCGAACGAGTGCGCGGGCGATGGCGATCCGCTGGCGCTGACCACCTGAGAACTGCGAAGGGAAGCGTTCAATGCTGTCACTGGGCAGCCCGACGGATTCGAGGGTTGTGATGGCGCGGGCGCGAGCGGCGTCACCTTTTATCCCGATCAGGCGCAGCGACTCAGCAAGGGTTTGCCCGATTCGCCGGGCCGGATTAAGCGACGAATACGGGTCTTGAAAAACGACGCGCAATTCGGATGCGAGGGTCCGGCGCTCCTTCAATGATGCCGCAGTGACGTCCTTGCCGTGCAGCCATATGGTGCCTTCGGTGGGCGGCTGCAACCCCAAGAGCGCCTTTCCGATCGTGGACTTGCCCGACCCCGACTCGCCGACGAGTCCGAGTGTCTCACCGGGCGCTATGTCGAAGCAGACACCATCGACCGCGGGAGGCGTCTTCATGGCTCGTCGACCCCCGCCATAACGGACGACGAGGTCGCGTACCTCAATTGCCGGAGGATTCGACTGGACGGTCGTGGTCATGGGGCCTCCGATTCCACAGCCAGTTCGGCGCCGCGGTGCTCAGGCGCCCACTGCGCGCCAGTTCGTCGGAGTTCTCCAGTTCGAATGCACAGCGACATGCCGTCTACGTGGGCGGGCTCGGGCTCGAAGGCGACACTGCATTCGCTTGCCGCGAACTGGCAGCGGTCCGCAAAGCGGCACCCCTCCGGCCAATTGCCCGGAGGCGGCACGCTGCCGGAGATCGCAGCCAGCCGCTCGGGCTCAGGGGCATCGTCGGCGACATGTGGGTTCGCGCCGAGAAGCGCCATCGTGTAGGGGTGATACGGGTCTTCGAGCACTTCTGCCACCGTTCCGGCCTCTACGACTTGTCCGGAGTACATAACCGCGATCCGGTCGCAGATATCGGCCACCACACCGAGGTCGTGGGAGACCAACAACACTGACATGCCCGTTTCAGCAACCAGTGCCCGCAATAGGCTCAGAATCTCGGCCTGCACAGTCACATCCAGGGCGGTGGTCGGCTCATCGGCAATCAGTAGCTTCGGCGAGCCGGTGAGCGCCAGCGCGATCGCGACCCGCTGGGCCATGCCGCCCGAGAGTTGATGCGGGTAGCACCTGAGTACCCGTTCGGCATCGACTATGCCGACCTGTCGGAGAAGCTCAAGGGCGATTCGCCGGGCCTCGCGTCTCCCCACGCCGCGAAACCGCCGAAGCGGACGGGTGAGTTGCGACTTTACGGAGAACAGCGGATCCAGCGCGACCATGGGTTCCTGGGAGATCATGGCGATCTCCCGCCCGCGGATCTTGATCGCATCCCGTTCGGGCAGACCGGCGATCTGCCTTCCCTGCCAGATGATGGAACCGCTACTCACTTCCACGCCCGCGGGAAGCAAGCCGAGGAGCGATCTGGCGGTCATCGTCTTGCCGCAGCCAGACTCACCGACCAGGCCCATAACTTCACCTTGTCGGAGATCGAAGGATATCCCGCTTACAAGGGTCGGTCCCCCCTCGACAACCACCGACAAATCGCGGACCGAGAGGGCGAGGTTGTCTGTGCCCTCCGACTGCTGTGCTGGGGAAGCGGAGATAGTTCGGCGACGCTTAGGGGGGGTGTACTCCGGGATGCCGAGGGGTCCGGCCAGCGCATCGGCCAGCGCATTCGCCGCCATGACCGTGAGCGAGAGGGCGACGCCGGGAGGAACCATCATCCACGGGGAGTTGAAAATGTTGTCGGAGGCGTCTTTGATCATGAATCCCCAGCTGGGCTGAGGTTCTCCGGGCCCGAACCCGAGAAACGCCAGACCATTGATGATCAGCAGTCCGATCGCGTAGACAATGGCTGCCTGAACGGCGATCGGGCGGGCCATGCTGGGCAGAACATGGGCAAGGTTGACCCGAATGGAGCCCATGCCGTCGACTCGGGCAGCATCAATGTACAGATGTTGTCGGCTGGACTTCGCAACCCCGATCAGTATCCGGTACAGCGCTGCCGAGACCAACAGGCCGAAGATCATCATGACGGGATAGATGCGATTGCCGATAGCCCCGATTGCCGCCAACAGGATCACCGTGGATGGCAGCGACATGATTGTCTCAGCGAAGCGACCGATGGCCTCTTCGACGCGTCCGCCTCGTTCCGCCGCGATGAGGATAAGCGGCAGACCGATGCCGAAAGCGACGAGAACCATCACCGCCGACGCCTGAAGGGGTAAGGCGCCGGCGGTGAAGACTCGGCTGAACAGGTCGCGGCCCACAGCATCGGTACCGAGCCAATACTCGCTTGAGGGCCCCTGCAGCCGTGCGATCAGGTCCTGCTCCGCGACGTCGTAAGGGCGCCACCAACGAGCAGTGATCGAGGCGAGAAACATAAAGATCAGCCATCCGGCCCCGAACACTCCTCCCCACGATCGCAGGAACGCCGGAATGCGCTGATGTTTGGCTTGCCGAATGCTGCTCATCTGGTCCGCAACTTCGGATCGAGTACGGCGGTGAGAAGGTCTAGGACGAGGTTAGTAATCACCACCACGGCCGTGGACATGACCACCACGCCGATGAGGATGGGGAAGTCGTTGCCTGTTGCCCCAAACAACGCAGCTTGACCGATCCCCGGAAGGGCGAAGAGGTTTTCGATGATGACCGACCCACCGAAAAGCACGATGAACTGGACGCCAAGCGCGCCGACCACGGGCAGACTCGCCGCCCGCAGGGCATGTATGTAGCGAATTCTCCACTCTGGTGTGCCAATAGCCCGCAGGGTTGTTATGTACTCGCGTGCCAAGGCCTCTCGCATTCCGGACGCGGCCATTCGGGCCACCACGGCAGCACCGCCGATCGCGAGAGTGATAACCGGGAGGGCGAGGCTCTGTAGCCAACTCCCGACGCCCTCGCTGAACCGGCTGTATCCCGTTGCTGGCAGAAGGTCGAGCCGAATCGCGAAGAAGTAGACGAGCACCACACCAAGCCAGAACGAGGGAATTGAGAGCGAGAAACCAGAAAACGCGTTGACAGCCTTGGCCGTACCGCGGCCGCGTACTGCGGCTACTACCCCAAGTGCGGTGCCAACGATGCCCGCGAGCAATGTGGCCAGAACCGAGATCGAAGCTGTGACCGGCAGCCGGTCTGAGAGCTGGTCCCTGACATCTCCGCGGTTGATGAGGGACTGACCGAAATCGAGCCGCACCATCTTTCCGAGGTCGTCTGCGTATTGAGTCAGGAGGGGTCGATTCCAGCCAAGGCGCTCGTTTTCGACCTCGACCTCTTCGGGGGTGGCCCCCATCCCGAGTCGAACGGCACCGGGGCTGTTGTCGGTACTGTGAACGAGGAGGAATGTAAGCGTGAAGGCTGCCCAGATGGTTCCGACGCCGATAGCAAGCCGTTTTGCTATGTACAACGGCATGGTTCCGGATCCCCCAATATTCTGAACAGGCCAACGGCCTGGATGGAGCAAGAGGGGCTCGCCGACCTCTGCCGGCGAACCCCTCCTCGTCAGCTCAATTTAGGCATCAGCCCACCGGTTCGACATCAGCCCACCGGTTCGACATCAGCCATGACGACGATGCCCGAGATGCCCCCGAACGGCACTCCCTGGATGGAGTCGGGATTGTAGCCAGCGTATGTGAAGGTCTCGTAGAGGCCAATCCACCAGCCCTCGTCGACCAGTGCGTTGTTCAGCGCTACCAGGGCTTCTGGGTTGCCACCCAGCGCCGGGCCCAGCACTGAGCTGATTGCCTCACTCTCGGCGCCCTGGGTGTTCATGAAGCCACTGGTCACAGGACCTGCGACGAATCCGGCGGGCCGGAGGCCCAGACCCCACTCGTTGATGATGATGGCAGTCGTATTGACGGAAGCGAAGAGCTCGCCGGTGTTGGTGACGGCCGGGAAGTTCAGGGTGACCCCCAACTCTTCCTGCCACATCCGCTGGATGGCGAGCTCAACATCGGTCGGCTCGCCGAGCACCACCTTGTCGACTTCGAAGCCGTCCTCGAGACCGACCGATGCCAACAGCTCGCGGGCTCGGTCGGGGTCGTAGGCGTACCGCTCATTCAACGTCCGGTCGAATCCGACAGCCTGCTCGGGGAAGTACTGCACAGTTGGCCGGGCGCCAGGCCGCAGTGCATCAACGATGGTCTGACGATCGATCGCCAGCGACAGAGCGTGGCGGGTCTCCACAAATCCGAAGGCGGGCACTCGCTCACCAGTCTTGTCGAGCACGTTCACAGCCGCGACGGTTCCCCCAATCTTGGCAAGGGCACCTTCCGACTCCAGTTGGTTGATCTGGTTTGGTTCGATCTTGATCGCCAGGTCGGCCTCCCCGGAGAGGACGGCGTTTGCCCGGGCCTGCGCGTCGGTGATGATGTTGAAGATGATCGTGTCATAGGCGTAGGCATCGGCATTCCAGTGGTCAGCCCACTTGCGGAGGACATAGGTAGCTCCACGGGTGCTCGCGTCAAGGTCGAGGCGGTACGGGCCAGAGCCTTCTGGTGCTGTCTCGAGGGTGGTGCTATCGGCCGCACCGTTGGGTCCGACGATCGCACCGACGTTGTCGGCGAGGAATTCGTGGCCGTTTGCAATTCCTTGCTCGAACGCCCAGTGAATCGTGACTTCGTACGGCCCGTTGACGACGACATCGGCGATCTCGCCTTCCTGGCCCTCTCCGAAGAGGCTATACGACCGCAGATCTTCCTCGAGCCGTCGATCCAAATTGGCCTTCACCAGCTCTGCGTCAAGAGGACTGCCGTCATCGAAGACTAAGTCTTCGCGAAGCGAAAACGTCAGCTGCGTCGCCTCCTCGTTGGTCGCGAATTCGGTGACGATGTTCGGCACGATCTCGCCGTCGCTAGTCGTAACAAAGAGTGAGTCGTACAGCAGACTGTGGAACGGGAATTGGGACAGTGCGTAGGCCTGAGGGTTGTATGTCGCCGGCGAGTAATCGGATTCAAGGGCCACCGTGAGCGTTAGACCTCCGCTGGACGGGGCCGCATCGCCGGAATCGCCGCTGTCGTCGCCGGACGGGGCCGCATCGCCGGAATCGGCAACTGAGTCCCCTGCCCCGGGGCTGGCATCGTCGTCATTATCCCCACAGGCAGCGGTGACCAGCACGAGAGCGAGCAAGACTGCCAGAAGCCTCAAAAGTCGGCTGGATTGTTTCATCGTGTATCGACCCCCTCAGAGTCCACCCGCACATGCGGGCGTGTCAAGGGACGCACATCGCCCCACGGGGGAACGTACCAACGTCTACATCATCAGCAAAGCGGAAACTGCTGATACTCGATATCGGCTCTAGTTATTGGAAGAGGAGTTGATTTCGAGCAGTTTTTTCTCTATGCGTTGGCCAGCCTGACCTATCAATTCTCGGAACCACGCGTGACCGGGATCGTTCTGAAGTGACGGGTGCCACCAGAATGACTCAGCGAGTGGAACGACATCGAATGGACACTCGAGGAATCGGAACCGCTCAGCCGGGGCGATCTGTCGGGCCAAGCCCTCTTGGATTACGGCAATGGAATCGGTTCCCTGAACGTACAACGGCAAAGGCACGAACCCCTCCACTACGACTCTGACCCTCATGTCCACACCAAGCAATTGAAGTTGGCGAACTGGAGGTACCGGCGAGTCCTCGCGGTGAAAGGCCGTTACCCATTCCAATTCGCTTAGTTCGTCAAGTGTGACCTGTTCTCCGACCTTTGGGTTGTCGATGTCTACCAAAAGAACCCAACGATCCTCATAGGCCTTGAAGTGTGGAATGCCCTCGATGAGGCCCACAGGAAGAACAAAGCCATCCACATTCCTCACCGCCGTTGCGGCGGTGGCAATCAATTCGTCGTTCAAAGGTCGGAACCGGAGACGAGCGTGAGGGGCTGCTGACTCCAGCTCAGCCGCGATTGCACGGCCCAGCAAGAGCTGTCCGTAGTCGGACACCGCAATTGTGAACTCCCGGGTAGATCGGGCACTGTCAAAAGTTGAACGCGTCTCGTAAAGACGTCCGACGTCGGCGAGCAGGACCGCGACGCGAGTCTTGAGCTGAGCGGCCAACGGGGTTAACTCGTATCGATTTCCCACCCGGACAAGCAGCTCGTCATCGAACTGGCGGCGCAGCCGCTGAAGTGAGCCGGACAAAGCCGGTTGGCTGCGCAGAAGTCGGCCGGCGGCCCGGGTCACGCTCTGCTCACGCAACAGAGCGTCCAAAGCGATGAGAAGATTGAGGTCAAGGACGTTGAGATCGGTGGCCGGCTCATTGCCTTCGTCGGTTCTCACCGAAATCCTCCCCTATAGCTCAAACCAATGGCACATATTATCAGTTTCACCTTCGCTGATGTATGCCACTTGAGTACTGTTCGCCAAGCAAAGACAAGTCAGTTTCCGCATTTGCAGGGGAAAGTCGAATGGCAGCAGTTGAAACGGCCCTAGTGGTGACCGCTACCGGCCAGGCGCACGGCATCCACGACGCACTCGGCGGCCACGAGCGGTACATGACAGCACTCGAGTCATTCCTCGCCGCCCTGTGATCACTTCGAACGACCGATGTTTCGCGAATCGAGGACAACGATGACCATGCCCACCGAGCTCCCGACCAACCAGTGGTTCGTCATCGCCTCAGTCGACGAGCTCGGTGACGGCCCGCTGGCACGCACCGTGTGCGGCGAGAACATCGTTTTGTTCCGGGACGCCGAGGGAACCCTGGCGGCGCTCGTCGACCGATGCCCTCATCGGAATTACCCCCTGTCACTCGGCCAGGTCGTCGATGGGCAGCTGCAATGCGGCTACCACGGACTGACGTTCTCGTCGTCCGGCACGTGCGTCTGGGCCCCGAACCAGTCGAGAATTCCCTCGAGCGCCTCAGTTGCCTCGTACCCCCTTTGTCAGACCGGGCCGTGGATCTGGGTGTGGATCGGGGATCCCACGCACCCAGGAGTGGCAGCGCCGCCGGTCCTTCCATGGCTCAGCGAGCCTGGCTGGGCAGTACTCCACGGTATGGAACCGATCGCCGCTCGCTACGGGCTGTTGGTCGACAACTTGCTCGATCTGTCGCACGAGACCTTCCTCCATGCCGGCTACATCGGAACCCGCGAAGTCGCAGCGACGCCGATCGAGACCGAGGTCGATGACGCGACCGGGACCGTCAGGGTCAGCCGCCGCATGGCGGCGGTCGAGTGTCCCAAGTTCTACTCCGAGACCACGGGAATGACATCGCCGATCGATCGCTGGCAGGACATCGAATACCGCCCGATCTGCCAGTACGTCCTGCACTCTCGGATCGCACCGGCGGGAGTCGCCCCGGCCCTCGACGGCAGCGACCCCGATGCCGCTCATCTGAAGATCTTGTACGCCATCACTCCGTCCACGGCAGGGACCACCCTCGACTTCTGGGCGTTGTGTCGCAACTTCTCGGTTGACGACGAGGGGGTCGACGAGGCGATGGCCGACATGCAGCGCACGGTGGTTCTCCAGGACGTGGAAGCACTAGCGCACGTCGAACGGGTACTCGGGCAAAGCGACGTGGTGACCGAGGTCAGCCTTAAGATCGATTCCGGTGCGCTCGCAGCTCGACGGGTCATCGGACGCCAGCTCGAAGCCGAACCATCCACAGCGAAGTGACGCGCACGGTGCTCGAGCTTGGCGTCGGTGGCGCCGATGTTCTCGAAGACGGCGTTCATGTCCGCGCCCTCGGCTTCAGGGGTGAAGCTGATGACCTGCTGGCTTCCATCGAAGGGGCGGGCTCATGACAAACAACCGGCCGAACGTGTTGATGATCGTGGCCGACCAGCTACGAGCCGACGCAGTCGGCGCGTTCGGTGCCGACTTCGCCAGTACGCCGAACATCGATGCCCTGGCAGAGCGAGGGACCCGCTTCACGAATTGCTTCACCCAGCATCCCGTGTGTTCGCCGAGCCGGGCGTCGTTTCTGACCGGTTGGTATCCGCACACGCGGGGGCACCGCAGCCTCACCCATCTGTTGCGCCCCGACGACCCGAATGTCTTGAAGTCGTTCAAGCAGCGTGGCTACCACGTCGTCCATGTCGGTGAGCGTGGCGACACCTGGGCACCTGGCGCCACCGAGGAGAGCTGTCACGAATACGGCTGGGCAACGCCGCCGGACACCCCAATGATGGCCCCCAAGGGGCAGATGCATCCCGACTGGCCGATGTCGAGAGCGTTCTACATCGGCAAGGTCGACGACGAGCACGACCACGACTTCGACGAGGCGTGCACCCGAACCGCCGAGGCGTGGCTGGCCGAGCGACCTCATGACCGGCCGTGGCTGCTCTACGTGCCCATGATCTTCCCGCACTGCCCGTTCGCGGCGACTGAGCCTTGGTACTCGATGCACGACCGCGCCGCGCTGCCGCAGCGGGCGGGGCATGTGCAGTCGGGTCACGAACCGGCGTTCATGCAGAACGTTCGCGACACCTACGGGCTCGGCCGCCTCTCCGACGAGGAGTGGCGCGAGATCGCGGCGGTCTATCACGGCATGGTCTCCCGGCTCGACTCACAGTTCGGCCGCATACTCGCAGCGGCCGGCGACGACCTCGAGAGCACCGTGGTGGTCTTCTTCAGCGACCACGGCGAGTACCTGGGAGACTACGACCTGATCGAGAAGTGGCCCTCCGGCATGCACGACTGCCTCACCCGAGATCCGCTGGTGATGGCCGGACCCGGCATCGCCGAAGGACGCGCTGTCGACGCGATGGTCGAGCTGATCGACATTGTCCCCACGCTCTACGATTTCGCTGGTTTCGAGCCCGACTACACCCATTTCGGGCGCAGCCTCGTTCCGGTGCTTCGAGATCCGGACGTCGGGCACCGGGAGTACGCGTTCACCGAGGGCGGCTTCCTCGTCGAAGAACACGGCCAGCTGGAGAACCCGGGCTTTCCGTACGACCTCAAAGGCAAGGCGCAACACGAACGACCCGAGACGGTCGGCAAGGCGGTGGCCATCCGCTCGACGGAGTGGACCTATGTGTGGCGCCTGTACGAGCCGCCAGAGCTCTATGACCGGCGCGCCGACCCTCAGGAGCTGCACAATCTCGCAGGCCAGCCCGAGCACGCCGAGCTCGAAGCGACGCTGAGCGCCGAGCTGTTGCGGTGGATGGTCGCGACCGCCGACGTGATGCCGTGGGATGACAATCCCCGATTTCCGCAGGTCGACCTGCCTCAGCCGGCGGGCTCCCGGTCGATGGAGGCAGGATGACTCGGCGCCCGAACATCGTCGTCGTCTTGACCGACGACCACGCTGGGCAGTCGATCGGGTGCTTGGGTGCCATGGGCTCGGTCTGAAGGCGCGGAACAGTCACGACGAAATGCGAAGACGATGTGCGATGTGGTGAGTCGGGCCGTGAACAGCATGCCGGAGCGCGAACGGGGAGAGGTGCTGGCAGCGCTTGCGGAGGATGCTGCTGTGGCCGCCTCAGCGTCGCCACGCATAGCCCCGGGGTTCGAAGCGATGGCGCCGAGCGACCGCGCCGGCGGACGAACCCGTTTAGTGACGGTCGGTGTGGCCGGTGGGCCTGTCATCAGCAATCCGAGCCGCGTCGGTGTCTGCACCGCAATCATCCATGCGGACCGCATGTATGTCGTCGATCTCGGTGTCGGCTCGCTCAACCGTTTGGCAGCACTCGGTCAGCGTGAGAACGGCGGCGATTCCAGCAACACCTTCCTGTCGCTCCGGGCACTGTTCTTCACGCACATGCACAGTGATCACTGCGTGGACTGGCCGGCCCTCTACGCCACGGGGACCATGATGGCGAACAAAGCGACCGACCCAGTTCAGGTGTTCGGTCCTGGACGCCGAGACACGCTCCCCCGAGTGTTCCCGCCGCACCGGCCCGAACCCTCGGTGATCGAGCCGGACGACCCGACGCCGGGGATCGAAGGCATGACCAGGTATCTGCGAAAGGCATTCGCGGCAGACTTCAACGATCGGGCGCGAGACAGCAACTTCAAGATTCCCGACGACTGGTTCGATGTCCACGACATCGACCACTCGCCACACTGGACGGTCGATCCGGCTGGCATCCCGCCCCGGTTGTCGGGCCCAATCGAGGTTTGGGAGGACGGCGACGTGCGCGTGACGGCGACACTCGTCGATCACCACCCGACGGCTCCTGCATACGGCTTCCGGTTCGACACTCCTGACGGGTCGATCGTGGTCTCCGGTGACACGACGGTTTCGGAGAATCTGATCGACCTCGCGCATGGGGCGGACTACTTGGTGCACGAGGTCATTGATCCGGCCTTTGCCGACCGGCTCGCGTCGATTCTCCCGCCCGATGTCGGTCCGGCAGTGCGCGAACACCTGCTGACTGCGCACACCACCGTCGAGCAGGTTGGTCGAGACGTCGCCGAGCCGGCCGGCGTTCGCAACCTGGTGTTGTCCCACATCGTGCCGTCGACGACCCCGGCGGATGTGCTCGCCGCCGCTCAGGACGGCTACTCCGGGCGCCTGATCATCGGCGAGGACATGCTGGAACTCAGTGTCTGAAGGGTCTGACGAGGATCGTCTCGCCCTGGGAGGCGGTCTGGCCGATCTCCACCGGTGGAGCATTTCGGAGGACCGGCGGGTCTGGCGCCAGCGCCTGGCCCAGCAAGAGCTGTCCGTAGGTTGAGATCGGTGGCCGGCTCATTGCCTCCGTCGGTTCTCACCGAAATCCTCCCCTATAGCTCAAACCAATGGCACGTATTATCAGTTTCACCTTCGCTGATGAATGCCACTTGAGTACTGTTCGCCAAGCAAAGACAAGTCAGTTTTCGCATTTGCAGGGGAAAGTCGAATGGCAGCAGTTGAAACGGCCCTAGTGGTGGGCGCGGGCAGCGCAGGATGTGTCGTCGCCGCAGTCCTAGCCAGAGACGGCGTCGATGTAGACATAGTGGAAATCCAAAACGACGTGACCGCACTTGGCTCAGGTATCACCATCCAAGGCAACGCATTGCGAGTGCTCCGAGAGATCGGTGCCTGGGAAGCAGCATCAGACGCCGGCTACGCATTCGACACCACCGGGATCCGCATACCCGACGGCACCCTTGTGGCGGAACTCGATGACATCAAGACAGGTGGCCAGGATCTCCCGGCGACCCTCGGAATGGAACGGAGGCACCTAGCTGAGATTCTCGTCGACACCGCGTCGGCAGCCGGCGCAACGCTGAGTTTCGGCATGACGGTAGCCAACTTCGATGACGAAGGCGCGGGGGTTGATGTGACATTCAGCGACGGGACTAACTGCCGCTACGACCTTGTAATCGGAGCCGACGGTGTCAAGTCGACGGTGCGGGACATGATCGGGATCACTACCAGGCCCGAGCCCACCGGTATGGGAATCTTCCGAGTCTTCACGAGCCGACCAGACTCGGTAGAGCGCACCGACCTCTGTTACGCGGGTCCCGCCTACATCGCCGGCTACTGCCCAACTGGTGAGGATTCCCTGTACGCCTACATCGTGGAACCGATGCAAGATCGCGAAGAGATGCCGCCAGAAGACCAGCTCGCCTATATGCGCGAGCTTTCCGGGGCCTACCAAGGACCGTGGGAGGACATTCGCGAGCTGATGATCGACCCAGCGACCGTCCACTACACCTGGTTCGAGAAAATGATCCTCGAACCGCCCTGGTGGCGCGGCCGCGTAGTCCTGATCGGCGATGCCGCCCATACCTGCCCGCCGACGATTGCGCAGGGTGCCGCACAGGCCATGGAGGACGCGTTAGTCCTAGGCGAGAGTTTGCTGGCCCACAGTGATCTCGCGTCCGCGCTCGACGCATTCATGGATCGCCGTTACGACCGGGCCAAGACCGTGGTGGATGCGTCGGTGCAAGTGGGGCAGTGGATGATCGACGATGACCCCGACGCAGACATCCCCGGACTATTCATGCGAACGCTCGGCGCGCTATGCGAGCCGGCCTGACCATCTCGGAGCCGGAAGTACTTATGACAGAACGATTGATAACCCACCTCCGCCACGTCGACCTCGCGGTGTCCAACTACGCGGAGCAGCGGAATTTCTACCTCGACACCTGGGGCCTCAGCGAGGTCGCCACCGACGGCAACTTGTCCTATATGGCCGCAGAAGGCTCACCTGAACCCTTTGTCGTGCGGCTGCGGGAGGCCGACGACAAGCGGATCGACCTCATCAGCCTGGGCGCCGCAGATCGCGCCGCGGTCGACCGGCTCGCGTCCTTGCTCGGCAGCGCCAATGTTCAGCTGGTGACCGAGCCCAGGGATTTGACGACCTACGGCGGCGGGTACGGCTTCCGATTCTTCGACGGTGACGGACGCACGCTCGAGGTCTGCTGCGAAGTCGAGGAGCACGAAGCCCGCGAGATCGAGCCGATGGAGGCGATCCCGCGATCGCTGTCACACGTCGTTATCAACTCGGCCGATCCGGAGAGCACGGTCGCTTGGTACATGCAGCACCTCGGAATGGCGATCAGCGACCAGCTGACGATGCCTGGCATGGGCGACCTGATGTGGTTTCTGCGTTGCAGCCCCTGGCATCACACCTTCGCGGTCGTCCGCGGCCCGCATGCGTCTCTCCATCACCTTTCATTCGAGATGCGTGGTGTGGAGGAGAACATGATGGCGACGGGCCGGGTGATGCGGGCCGGCATCGAGCGCATCTGGGGGCCCGGCAAGCACAAGGCCGGCGACAACATGTTCAACTATTTCATCGATCCGGCCGGCAACACAATGGAGTACACGACCGAACTCGAGTTGGTTGACGAGGCCGCCTGGGTACCCCACAAGTACCCGATAGTCGAGCCCATGGTCGCCGACCAATGGGGAACCGCCAACCCAATGGGCCCCGACATTGCGCAAAAGAGCCACAACGACCCGGACCGAGGGCTCTTTGTCCCTCCGCCAGTCTGACAAACGCCTTTCCGAGTTTCGGCATGGTGCGAGACCTCTCAGTTGCGAGATTCCCCATCGAAAGGAATTGATGGCTCCCACGCAAGTTCCCATGTCCAAGCGCTTCGAAGGTCGATCTGTTCTCGTTACGGGGGCAGGCACCGGCTTCGGTGCCGAGATTGCCGTGCGGGCCGCCCAGGAGGGGGCCCGGGTCGTCGGCGTGCACTACCGGAACTCGATGGAGGGCGCTAAGCGCACCGTTGAGCGGGTACAGGCGACAGGCAGTTCTGCGCTGCTCCTGCAAGCCGATATCTCGGATTGGAATCAGGTTCGGGCCATGGCGGAGAGGTCCTTTGCTGAGATCGAGACCGTCGACACCCTGGTCAACAACGTGGGTGATGTGGCCCGAGAGCAGATGTCCTGGCGCGATGTCACTGAAGCCTCGATCAATCACGTCATCGACGTCGATGTGAAGGGAACGATGTTCTGCATTCATGAGTTTGGTACGCGGATGCTCGAACAAGGCCACGGCAACATAGTCAACATCGGGTCGACGGTCGTGGTTCGCGGCAGCGCTCGAGCTCCGCAGTACGCCGCGGCCAAATATGCCTTGATCGGGCTCACAAAGTCCTACGCCCATGCGTTTGCCCCCACCGTCCGTATCAACACTTTCGCCCCGGGCTTCATCGAGACCGAAGCAACTCTCGGCCGAGAGGACTGGAAGAGCGGTCGAGCGGAGGAACTGCGCTCCATGACCCCCATGAACCACATCCCAGGGCCAGCCGAGATTGCTGGGGCTGCGCTGTTCCTCGCCACCGACGACGCCAACCACATTACGGGCGCGTACATGCTGGCTGATGGAGGCTTCAACATGGTGGGTGCGTAGGTGACTGGTGCCCCCGAGTCGCTAAGGGCGGTCGTGTTCGCCGTGGACGGCAGCCGTCGCGTGGGTCGTCTCGAAGGCGATACCGTCGTCGATGCGGGGCCAGCTTCCGAGCGCGGCTTCATTCCAACCACCGAGGCCTGGAACCAGCTCCGCAGTGCCGATGGCCCGAATTACCCCTTCGACAACGTGGCGCTCGACGCGCCAGTCCGACCAGCCAAGATCCTCGCCATTGGGATCAACTACCGCGACCACGCAGCAGAATCGAATAACGAGGAACCCGAAGAACCAGTTGTGTTCGCGAAATTCCCATCGTCAGTGATCGGGCACGGACAAACCATCATCGTGCCCCAAGAAGAGACCCGTCCCGACTGGGAGGGTGAGATGGGTATTGTGATCGGCCGATCGGCATACCGCGCCAACGCCGCCAGCGCACGGACAGCAATCGGAGCCATCACGGCAGTGAACGACGTCTCGGGCCGTCGGGCCCAACTCGAGACCCCCCTCAAGCAGTTCACCTTGGGCAAGAGCTTTGACACCTTCACCCCCATGGGGCCATGCCTCGTCGACTCCACCGACATTGACCTTGACGATCTCGAGGTCACAACGGTAGTGAGCGGTGTCAGGAAACAGCACTCCTCAACGAGCAAAATGATCTACTCGGCTGTCGAGCTAGTGGAATACCTTTCCCGCGGGGTGACGCTCGAGCCCGGCGACGTCATCGCCACCGGTACACCAGCGGGCGTGGGAAACCGCGAAAGCCCCCCTCGATACCTCCGCGAGGGTGACATCGTCGAAGTCTCGGTGTCACACGTGGGTACGCTGCGCAATGCGGTCAAGATGGAGTCGGAGTCATGATCGCGCGCCCGATTGAACGTTTCCGACCAGCCGAGCTCAACGAAGCCCAGCAACGCCTCTACGACGAGCTCACCACCGGCTTAAGGTCGCGCGACCCGCAGTACTTCTCGATTGTCAATGCTGACGGTGGATTGGAAGGACCTTTCAATGCCTTCCTGCTCCAACCGGCTCTAGGATCTGCCCTCCAAGCGGTTGGTGCAGCGATCCGCTACGAAACAGAGTTGACCGATCGGACCCGGGAGCTCGCCATACTCGTGGTCGCAGCCGCATGGAAATCCGAGTTCGAGCGGCACGCGCACGAGCCAATCGCACGAGCGGCGGGTGTCACAAATGCTGAGATCACCGCGATCCGTGAGGGCGACGACTCTACAGCGGTGTGGCCCGACGCAAACGACCGGACGGTGGTTCAGGCAGTGCGCTCGCTCCACGAAAGTGGCGATTTCGACGACGAGCTCTACGACCGCGTCGTAGCTGCTCTCGGCCTCCCGGGGCTGTTCGAGCTGATGACCCTCGTCGGCTACTACGCCACCCTCGCCATGCAACTTAGAGTCCTCCGGGTCGCACTTCCCCAAGATTTGAGTTGTTCCAATTGAAAGGCCGGAGATTTCCATGAAACTCGCAACTTTCAACAACGGAAGAGTCGGCCGCATCGAGGATGATCAAATGGTCGAACTCGAATGCGGAACAACTCGCGAGTACTTCGAGCGAGCTGGTGACGTTCGCGAGACCGGCGAACGCATCGCCATGAGCGAAGTTCGCCTTGAAGCGCCGATCGTGCCCAAGAAGTTCTTCCACACCGCGGGCAACTTCCTCGACCACCACGAGGAGCTCGCTGCCGTTGACTGGTCACATCCCGTCCACAAAGGGATCGTCTTTTTTCAAAATGTCGACGCGATCATCGGACCTGACGATGCAATCGTGTATCCCGAGGGTCTCACCAATGAGGTCGACTACGAGCTCGAACTAGCCATCATCATCGGCAAGCAAGGACGTTGGTTCAGCGCCGAGGAGGCTGTTGACCACATCGCTGGGTACATGGTGTTCAACGACATCACAGCTCGTGACATCCAGCGCCGAGAGATGGAGTCTGGAGTCTTCTCGTTCTCAAAGGCGATCGAGACGTTCTGCCCCATTGGGCCCTACATCGTCACCGCCGACGAAATCGATGACGCCCAGAACCTGGCCATGGAGCTACGCGTCAACGGAGATGTCCGTCAGAAGGGCCATACGAAACAGATGCGCATCGACATCCCCCACCTCGTCGCTTACCACTCGCCCCAGGGTTACTCAGCTGGCGACATCATCACGACGGGGACGATCTCCGGCGTCGCCGCCGTACAGCCCAATCCCTTCGACTTCTACCTCCGGCCCGGAGATCAGATCGAGGCCGAGATAGAAGCCGTAGGCATCTTGCGCAATCACGTAGTTCGGTGGAGCGCAGCACACGACACAGAGCCATACACCATGGACCTGTACACACCGACCGACAGTTGACACACTCGACTACCAAGGAATGGAACCAAACCCATGTCCATCATCATCACTGGAGGCCAAATATTCGACGGGACCGGAACGGCGGCGACCCCGGGTGAAATAGTCATTGATGGCGACCGGATCACCGAGGTCCGATCCGGCCACCACCCAGACCACCACGACGGCCACGAGATTGTTGATGCAACCGGCTGCACCGTCATGCCTGGGCTCGTCGAATCGCACGCTCATATCACGTTTCCGTCAGCCGTCGGCCATATAGACCCATCTTTCAATCCTCCGCTCGATGTCTCCTTCTTTGAGAAAATCGAAGGATTCCCTTCGGAACTCGCCCGCGCCGAGCGAAACGCCGGTATTCTCCTCGACGCCGGATTTACATCCGCCTACTCCGCGGGATCGCTCATTCCGATGCCCACCGAGGTTGCCCTCCGAGACAAGCTAGATGCCGGCGTCATCCCCGGCCCGCGGTTCAAGGCTTGTGCGGCAGAGCGAGATGCCGTGCCCCGAGGTCCAGTCGACAGGCCGGAGGACTGGGATAAGCCGGCAGCGCTCGCAGACTGGGTTCGGTCCCACGCTGAGCAGGGTTTCGACTCGATCAAGCTGCTCCTCAGCAATGACGACGTCTTCGTCAAAGGCGGCAACCAGATCACCCAGTACTCTGAGGACCAGGCGAAGGCCGCTGGAGAAACTGCTCGTGAGTACGGCGTCTGGCTTGCCGCGCATTGTCAGGCCGCAGAGTCGGTGAAGCTCGCCGTCCGCCACGGCTTTCGGTCGATCTACCACTGCACATATGCAGACGAAGAGGCACTCGACATGCTCGAAGAGGCCAAAGACGAGGTGTTCGTCTCGCCGGCGCCGGGGATCATTTGGGCAAACATCCACGCCGGGGAGGAGTACGGGATCGACCGGGCTATGGCAGAGCAGATGGGCTCAGTGGCATGCCTCGACCACATGCGTGAGCTCTATCCGAAAATGCGAGCCCGTGGCATCAGGGTGCTACCCGGTGGCGACTACGGCTTTCCAAACAACCCCATCGGCAAGAACGCACACGACCTGGCCCTCTTCGTGACCGAGCTCGGCTACACGGAAACAGAGACACTGGTAGCAGCGACGAAGCTCGGTGGCGAGCTGATGGGCATGGGTGATGAACTGGGATTGCTGGCCGAGAACTACCTGGCCGACGTGCTCGTCGTCGAAGGCGACCCCATCGCCGACATCACCGTACTCGAGGAACCCAAGAGGATCGTGGCGATCATGCAGGGCGGCCGATTCCACAAGCAACCCGCGGCGCGCTAGCGACATGATCGCTGTCCACCATGCGATCACCTACGCATCAGTCATAGGCTTTCGGCCGCTGGCGCTGGACCTGTACGTCCCAGAGGAGCCCCGAGCAGCCTGCGTCTACCTGCACGGCGGGGGCTGGCGCCGGGGGTCGCGGCGCGACGGGCCAGGGCACATGACCGGACCCGGTGAGGAGTTCCTCGAGAGGATGGCGGAGCGCCAGCTTGCCGTTGCTGCCTGTGACTACCGGCTAAGCGGCGAGGCCATATTTCCTGCCCAGCTCGAGGATGTGATTGCTGCGTGTCGCTTTGTCACCTCCGATCTCGGTGTTTACGGGGTCTCCGAGATTCCGCTCACGCTCTGGGGTCTGTCCTCAGGTGCCCACCTGGCCGCACTCGCGGCTCTCAACCCACGCCTCGACGTCGAGGTGGCCGCCGTAACCTGTTGGTCCGCCCCCTCAGACATTGCTCGACATCAAGATGATCTTGAAGCGCTGGGGGCCCCCGTCGACCGGGGACCGGGCTCGCGTGAGGCTCAGTTGTTGGGGGGTGTGGTGGACGAGCTTCCCGATGCGGCCAGGAATGCAAGCCCCGTCCATCACATTCGAGCCACGTCGACACGCTTCGAGCTCGTGCATGGCACCAACGATGTTCATGTGCCCGTTGCGCAGAGCAAGCGCTTTGCCGCCGCGCTGGAAGAGACGGGGACATCGGCGACTTTGGTGCTGGTCGAAGGTGGCGATCACTTCTACAAGGAGATCGAACGCGATCGCTTGTCAGAACTGGTGGATACCTCGATCGACTTTCTGATCGGCAACTCTTCGTGAGCGCTTTATCGGGACAGCGAATTGCAGTCGTCGGAGGGGGGCAGATAGGTGCCAGCTGGTCGGCTCTCTTCGCTCATTACGGGGCTGCCGTCACCTTGTGGGATCCGGTGACCAAAACGTACGAGATCGCAGACAAACGGATTAGGCGAGCACGGTCTCAGCTTGCCGAAATCTGCCCGGCCGTCGAGGCCGGCTCTGTCGAGTTTGCCGATGACTTTGCTGAAGCCTTGTCGGGTGCATCGCTAATCCAGGAGAACGCACCCGAATCCATCCAGACCAAAAGGCACCTGTACGAAGACATCGAGGCCGTTGTCGCCGACACGGCGATCATTGCATCGTCGACCTCATCGCTGCGGTGGAGCGACTTATCACCTGGCCTTCGAGTCTCGGACCGATTCGTCACAGCACACCCCTTCCACCCACCGCACCTCGTACCCCTCGTTGAGATATATGGAATCGACCCGTCTACCTGCGATCGAGTCGAAGCAATCTACCGAACAACAGATCGTGTCACGGTCCGGCTGAAAAAAGACGCTGTAGGGCACATCGCAAACCGATTGGCGTCTGCCCTGTACCGGGAGGCAGTTCACATCGTGGCGGAAGAGATCGCCGACGTCGAAGCCGTCGACACTGCTCTCATCAACGGACCCGGACTGCGTTGGGCTGCGGTCGGCGTCCACATGGGTTACCACTTAGGTGGGGGAGACGGTGGGTTGGCCTCCTATCTTGACGCCCTGGGGCCGAGCCAAGAGCGTCGATGGGCAGACCTCGGTACACCAGTGGTCGACCAGTCAACAAAGGCCGCTCTCGTAGCTGGCGTTCAAGCAGCAGCCGCTGGTCGCGATCTGCCAATGCTTGAGGCCGAACGCGATCGCCATCTAATTGATTCGGCTCGCAAACGTCTCGGGCGTACCTTCGACGAATCGACCTGAAGGCCTGAACGGCTCGCCCGCTATGCTGGTTCGATGCTGAGGGGCAAGGAATCGAGCCCGCGCAGTGAATTGTTGAGGCGCGGAATGGGTTCCCCATTCGGTTCAATCAATCGCACGCGATCGCGAAGAGCTGTGAAGACGGCTTCCCCCTCCATGCGGGCGATAACCATGCCGACGCAGGTGTGAATTCCGATGCCGTAGCCCAAGTGCCCGGTAAGCCGCCGTGTGACATCGAATCCGTCGGGGTTGTTCCACCGACGTGGATCGCGGTTGGCACCTGCGAACAATATGAGCACTTTCTGATCTCCGGCGATCTCCAAATCGCCAACAGTGGTGGACCCCGTCGTCGTGCGGAAGAACCCAATGACCGGGCAATCGCGGCGTATGGTCTCCTCGAAAGCAGCGCGTGCCAGTAGAGGATTCTCACGCACGAGCAGCCACTGGTCGGGCTCCGTCGCCAGGTTGTTGAGCGCAAATGCAATTCCGCTGACCGTGGTATCGACCCCTGCCGACAGGAACGAGCGCACCAGCATCGCTCCATCATCAGGAGTCAAACCGGCCGCCTCGGCGGCATCGTGGATCGCCGCGCCTATTCCTCCTGACTGGAGCGCATCGCGTGCACATGTCGCCGTGACCCAGGCGATCGTCTCTTCTGCATTCGCCATGGCAGTGCGGAAGCGTTGGTTCTCGACACCGTTGCCGTTGAAGACCAGGGATCCGTAGTCGAGTAGCCGTTGTCGCGTCTCGTCGTTTACCTCAATCCCGAATACCCGCGGAAACACCTCTGTGGGAAACACCTCGGCCAAGTCTCGGACGCCATCGAATTGCCTGCGATCGATCAACTCGTCGACTATCCGGCCAGCTGCCTTAGCGAATGCGCTTTCGAGTGATCGCAGTGCCTTGGGGGTCATCGTGCCCGCTACCACCTTCCGGTTGCGAGTGTGCTCGGGAGGGTCTGCTTCGACGAGAATGCTCGGTCGGCGCCATGATTGGTCGACGGCTAGGTCGGCCAGCCCCACGCCCCGACTCGACGAGAACTTCTCGTGATTGCGCAGCGCTGCCACTACGTCGTCATGTCGAGCGATCGCCCAGATTCCGTATCGGTCGAGCCAGACCGCGTGACCGGCATCCCGGATCAAGGTCAAGTCGTCCCACGGTTCTGCGAGAAACTCGTCGCTGTACGGATCGACCCTTGATGCGGTGTGGCTGGTCATCGCCCTCCCTCCGGCGCCGACCGTATACGGATTCCCATGGCATCAGCACAACAGATGACCGTTATCAGGGGATTCAGCTGTGCCGATGAAGATCTCGCTGATACGTTGCGGCCCGAGGGGGTGACGGCCGAGATGTTCTCGTATTTTCCCGGCAATTACGTGTGGAACCTCTCCGTCTGCATCGCCTTGGAAAGCGGTGCGCAAATCGGGGAAATCGAGGAGATGTGCGCACCGCTGCGGGAGGCGGCCGCCCAAGGCGACAACCCTGGCACAGGTGACTTTCTCAAGTCTTGGGTCATCATGGCCGACAAACTGGTGGGACTTGCCGACGAGGACTCCGCCGCCGGGCATGGATTTGCGGCCGCCGACAAGTTGAACCGGGCGGCGCTCTACTACCAAATCGCCGAGCGCATGCAAGCACAAGGCAGCACCGAGCGGGCCGCGGTGTACCAGAAGGCGCTTGACTCCTTCGCCCGTTCCGTCGAATTGGGCGGCGCAAACATGGAGCGGGTCGAGATTCCTTACCTCCACGGTACGATCCCGGCCTGGTTCCGGAGCGCTGACCGAGGAGAGGGCCCGAGGCCGACGATGGTCTACGTGAACGGACTCGACTCCACAAAGGAGATGCTCCACTGGAGCTGTCTTGGAGATCAGCTCGCCAGACGTGGCATCAATACCCTCAACATCGATCAGCCAGGCACTGGTGAGGCGCTGCGTCTTCATGGCCTCTTCGCCACCCCCGCCTGCGAGTGGGGCAGCGTGGTTTACGACGCCGTCAGCGCGCGTCCCGACGTAGACAACTCTCGCATCGGGGTGGCTGGCATCTCTTTGGGCGGCTACTACGCTCCCCGCTTGCTCGTTGCCGAACCCCGGTTCTCGCTCTGTGCCATTTGGGGGGCGAACCACAATTGGGGCGAGGTCCAGCGCCGTCGTTTGGAAAACGAGGGCGAGCGCCCTGTGCCCCACTATTGGGAACACGTGCGGTGGGTGTGGGGTGCCGCCGACATGGACGAGTTCCTGGATTTGTGCTCCCAGATCACCCTCGACGGACTGCTGGACAAGGTGACCGTGCCATTCCTCGTAACCCACGGCCAGAACGACCGCCAGATCCCACTCGAGTATGCCCACCAGACGTACGACCAGCTCGTAAACAGCACTAAGCGAGAGCTGAAGATCTTCGACGACCGAACAATGGGCGTCGAACACGTCAGCGTCGACAATATGACCTACGGCGTGCATTTCATTGCGGACTGGATTGCCGAGGTGTTTGACGAGGTGCCGGGGCCGGTGTGAGCAGGCAGTTCTTCGAGGGAGATGCACGATGAAACTCGCAACGTTGCCTGGTCCGAGCGAAGACGGGCGTTTGGTGGTGGTCTCGCGCGATCTAAAACACTGCGTGGCGGTCGATGACATCGCAGAAACACTGCTCGAGGCGATTAGACGGTGGGACGACGTGGCCCCGGCACTCCAGGATCGATTTGATCAGATTGAAGCCGGTAGCGGCGACGGTTCCGCGGCGTTCAAGGCGGGCGAAGCGATGGCACCGCTACCGCGGGCGCCCCAGTGGCTCGACGGCTCAGTGTTCCAGACACACCTAGACCTCATGTCGCAGGCGCTGCACCCCGAGCGACCCAACGAGCCCAGCGACTACCCATTCATCTACCAGGGTGCGTCCGACGACCTGCGTGGCCCGACCGATGCGATCTGCGGATACCGATTCGACGAAGGCATCGACTTTGAAGGTGAATTTGGGGTGGTAGTCGATGAAGTTCCCATGCGGACCACTGCCGCCGATGCCCTCGACCACGTCAAACTACTGGTGTTGATCAATGACGTGAGCCTGCGGGCTTACGCCGGTCGTGAAATCTCAGCTGGATTCGGCTTTCTCCAGGCGAAACCGTCCACCGCTTTCGCAGCGGTCGCGGTGACGCCAGACGAACTCGGTGGCGCATGGCGCGACGGCCGAGTGAACCTCCCATTGCGCGTCGAGCGAAGCGGCGAGTGGTTCGGCCACCCACAGGGATCCGAGATGACTTTCCACTTCGGAGAGCTCATCGCCCACTCTGCTTATACCCGCCTGTTGTCTGCGGGAACGATCATTGGTTCGGGAACGGTGTCCGGCGCAGACCGCTCCGTGGGCTCAGCCTGCATCGCTGAGCGCCGCGCGATCGAGATCATCGACTCGGGGGCGCCGTCAACACAGTTCCTGGGCGATGGAGAAACCGTCCGGATAGAGGTTCTTGACGACGATGGCACTTCTATCTTCGGTGAGATTTACCAGCCTGTCGTCGTCGACGAATGAGGATGCAGTGTGCCTCGGGAGTGCCGCACCCTGAGCTAGCCGAGCCCATCGGTGTATAGGCCGTCTATCAGAATGAAGGCGACTCGGCACGGTTGTTCGGTTCTGTTCATCCAGCCGTGGTTGGTGCCGCGTTGTACGACGATGTCGCCTGGGTAGACGGTCGCCTCGCCCTCGTCCATCAACAGCACGACCTCGCCGGATAATACGATTCCGAAATCGATGGTCTCGGTGCGGTGGAAGGACCGGTGGCGGTCGGATTCGAGCTTGGCATCGGTCGCGCCGATGTTCTCGAACACGGCGTCCATGTCCGCCCCCTCGGCTTCGGGCGGAATGTCCAACACCCGAATGCGGACCCCGTTTGTCGGCGGCGCGAGCACCAGTCCGGGCTCTTCGGCCTCGCGTCGGTCGCGGTCGATTAACGCAGGCGTCTCGGTGGTGTGCCAAATCTCCTGGAAAACCAAGCCCTCCTCGCCAAGCGCGTCAAAGATCCGGCTCGTAGGGCCGTCGGCGACGATAATCGCAGTGCCATCGTCGTCGTGGCCAGTGATGATTCGGCGAACAGGTCCGATAAAGCTCATGAAGCTGCCTCTCTTAGGGTGAATGTGTTAGTCCGACACATTGTCCCCACCTTTAGGCCTTTCGGCCAGAGCTCCCAGCCGATACTCGTCATCTATCCCGCTGATGACGCCAGATCCGCGAAGGCTGGGACTGATCCTCGATAACCCCGGCTGATGCCACAAGCGGCGCTGAGGCCCTAATGGTGGTTTCGGCCATCGACCATTGGGGCTCTGCTGGTGGGCGGGTCAGGAACCCGGGAGTTGGGTGAAGGGGACCAATTGGGTTTCCGCTGTGGGAAGCGATGCAGTGGAGCGGAACCAGCGGAGGCTTAGCGATCCTGCGGGGTGGCCGGCGGTGTCTAGCCAGTTGGGCAGGCCGGGGTCTTGGTGGGCAACTACCAGCCGCACGGTGCCGTCGTCGCGGCGAACCGCGGTGTCGCCGTTGATGCCCGCGGTGCGGGTGCGCCGGTCCACCGTCTCACCCCAGTGGTTCAATAGCACTCAGGCCCAATAGTCGGCCCCGCCTGAGGGACTGCTCTAATCCAAAGGCCATGTACCGGCTCAGCGCCCGAATCCCCTCCGCCCGCACATCGGGATCGTCGGGTGCTCCAGATGCGAACACCATCTCTCCGGGGTAGGCAATCGATAGGCAGTACACCCGCCAAGCCGCAACCGAAGGGTCTAGTTCAGCCATCTCGTCCCCCACCCCACATCAACCGCCGGATCATGCTCGCCATGGTCCCCAAACATAAGGGATTTGCAGGCGATGGGGTGTCGGAGCGAAGGCCTGGTGGGAATCGGCATTCTTGGCATGGAGTATTCGTGCCAAGATCAACCAACCATGAGCCTGCGGCGACTTCTCAAGAGCCACTTGGCCCCCCATCGTCGGGCCATTGTGCTGGTGTTGATCCTTCAGGCGGGCCAGACCACCACCGGGCTGCTGCTGCCGGGGCTGAACGCCACCTTGATCGACGATGGCGTACTGCTGGGCGACCAGTCGGTGATCTGGCGGATGGGCGGGATCATGCTGTTGGTCTCTTTCATCCAGGTGGCGCTGCTCACGGTGGCGGTCTGGTACGGGTCGGAGGTGGCCATGGCGTTCGGCCGCGACATCCGGCGCGACGTGTTCGACCGGGTCACCCGCTACTCCACCCGCGAGATCGGCCGATTCGGCACCCCCTCCCTCATCACCCGCATCACCAACGACACCCACCAAATCCAGACGCTGACCGCGCTGTTCACGATCATGATGATCACCGCCCCGCTCACCATGATCGCCGGCACCGTGCTGGCCATCCGCGAGGACGCCGGCTTGTCGGTGCTGCTGTTCGTGGTGGTGCCCCTCGAAATTGTGGTGGCGGGCGCAATCATCGCCGCCATGACCCCCGCGTTCCAGCAGATGCAGGAGCGCATCGACCGGATCAACGCCGTGCTGCGCGAGCAGATCACCGGCGTGCGGGTGGTGCGGGCGTTCACCCGGGAGCCAACCGAGAGCGCCCGGTTCGCCGAGGCCAATCACCGCCTCACGGAGTCCTCGCTGCGGGCGGCGCGGCTCATGGCCGCCGTGTTCCCCGCGGTCACGCTGCTGGTGAACCTGTCCAGCGTGGCGCTGCTGTGGATTGGCGCCGACCGGATCGAAGACGGCTCCACCCAGATCGGCTCGCTGGTGGCCTATCTCACCTATCTGCTCCAGATACTCCTCGCCGTGACCATGGCCGCGTTCATGGTGTCGATGATCCCCCGGGCCGCGGTGGCCGCCGAGCGCATCGTGGAGGTGCTCGACACCGAGTCGTCGGTGGAGCCCCCGTCCACCCCGATCCGCGACTTCACCCGGCCGGGGACGGTGGAGTTCCAAGAGGTCGGCTTCCGATATCCCGGCGCTGAGCACCCTGTGCTCGAGGGCGTCTCGTTCACCGCCGTCCCCGGCGAGACCGCCGCCATCATCGGATCGACCGGTGCGGGCAAGACCACGCTGTTGACGCTGGCCGCCCGCCTGGCCGACGCCAGCTCCGGGCGGGTCTCGGTGGGCGGTATCGATGTCCGCCGGCTCGACCAGGCCGTGCTGTGGGGCGCCATCGGCTACGTGCCCCAGCGGGCCTATCTGTTCAGCGGCACGGTGGCCTCCAACCTCCGCTACGGACGCCCCGACGCCACCGACGGCGAGCTGTGGGAAGCCCTCGAAATCGCCCAGGCTGCGGGGTTTGTGCAGTCGATGCCCGACGGACTCAAGAGCCGCATCGCCCAGGGGGGCACCAACGTGTCGGGCGGCCAGCGCCAACGGCTGTCTATCGCCCGGGCGCTAGTGGCCCAACCGGCGGTCTACCTGTTCGATGACTCCTTTTCCGCCCTCGACCTGGCCACCGAGGCCCGACTGCGCGAGGCCCTTGAACCCCGCACCCGCGACGCCGCTGTGCTGGTGGTGGCCCAGCGGATCTCCACCATCGAGACCGCCGATCAGATCATCGTGCTCGAGGGCGGCATCACAGTCGGCCAAGGGCGCCACGACGAGCTGGTGGACACCTGCCCCACCTACGCCGAGATCGTCTCCTCCCAGAGAGGAGGTGATGAGGCATGAACCAGCGCAACCCGGGCGACGGCGAGCCGGAGGATCCCCAGCCGGACGACGACCAGCTGAAGGGTCCCCAGGCGGACGACGAGATTCCTGGCGACGACAGCCAAGACGAAGAAGACCAAGAGGCCCTTCAGACCTACGGGCGGGAGGCGCTGCGCTTCTCGGGCCGCATGAGCGCGCCGCTGCCGGTGGAGACCAGCCGCAATTTCCGGGGCACCGTTCGCCAGCTGGCCAAGATCACCGGCCGGGAGACTCCGGTTTTGCTCCTGGTGATGGTGTTGGCGGTGATGAGCGTGAGCTTGACGGTGATCGGCCCCTGGCTCCTCGGCGGCGCCACCGACATCATCGTGAACGGCGTGCGCCAAGGCGGTATAGACACCGACCGGCTCCGGGACCGGCTCCTATTCATCGGCGGGGTGTTCGCACTGGCGTGGGCGCTGGGCCACATCCAGAACTACCTGCTCAGCGGGGCGCTCCAGCGATCCATGTTCCGACTGCGGGAGACCATCGAGGCCAAGCTCCACCGCCTTCCCCTGTCCTACGTCGACCAGCACGCCCGGGGCGACCTGCTCAGCCGGGTGACCAACGACATCGACAACCTCTCCCAGAGCCTCCAGCAGACCATCAACCAGATGCTCACCGCCGTGTTGACCCTCATGGGGGTGACGGTGATGATGCTCACGGTCTCCCCCCTGCTGGCGCTGGTGGCCTTTGTGACCGTTCCCCTCTCGGTGGTGGCCACCCGGATCTTCGCCACTCGGGCCCGACCCCGGTTCCTGAGGCAGTGGCGCACCACCGGCACGCTCAACGCCCAGGCCGAGGACGTGGTGAGCGGGCATGCCATCGTCACCGCCTTCGGCCGCCAGCACCAGGAGCGCCAGCGGTTCGCCGATGAGAACGCCAAGCTCTACGAGTCGAGCCGCGCCGCCCAGTTCCTGTCGTCGGCCATGCAGCCGGTGATGATGCTGATGGGAAACCTCCAGTTCGTGTCCGTGGCCGTGGTGGGCGGGCTGCGCATCTCCAGCGGGGCCATCACCATCGGCGACATGCAGGCCATGATCCAGTACACCCGGCAGTTCGCCATGCCCGTCCAGCAGGTGGCCTCGATGGCCGCCACCTTCCAATCGGGCATTGCCTCGCTGGAGCGGGTGGTGGAGCTGCTCGACGTTGATGAGATCAGCGCTGACCCTGAGCCGGTGCCCGACCCGCCGCCCACCCGGGGACGGGTGGTGTTCGACGACGTCCACTTCTCCTACGAGCCCGACAAGCCCCTCATCACCGGGCTGCAACTCACCGCGGAACCCGGCCAGACGGTGGCCATCGTCGGGCCCACCGGCGCGGGCAAGACCACGCTGGTGAACCTGCTGCTGCGGTTCTACGAGCTCGACGGCGGGCGCATAACCCTCGACGGGCGCGACATCACCGCCCTGCCCCGCCACGAGCTGCGGTCGAAATTCGGCATGGTGCTCCAAGACACCTGGCTGTTCGGCGACACCATCTGGGAGAACCTCCGCTACGGCAACCCCGACGCCACCGACGCCCAGATCCTCGAAGCCGCCCAGGTCACCTATGTCGACCGGTTCGTCCCCTCACTGCCCGACGGCTACGACACCGTGATCAACGACGAGGGCGACAACATCTCCGCCGGCCAGAAGCAGCTCCTCACCATCGCCCGGGCGTTTTTGGCCGACCCGGCGATCCTCATCCTCGACGAGGCCACCTCGTCGGTGGACACCCGCACCGAGGTGCTGATCCAAGAGGCCATGAATGCGCTGCGGGCCGACCGCACCAGCTTCGTGATCGCCCATCGCCTGTCCACCATCCGCGGCGCCGACACCATCGTGGTGATGGACGGCGGCCACATCGCCGAACAGGGCTCCCACGACGAGCTCTTGGCCCGCGGCGGCCCCTACGCCGACCTCCACGCCGCCCAATTCGCGGGCCAAGCCACCTGACGCCCACATCGCTCCGGAGACGGCTGCCGGCGGGGCGCGAAAGGTGGCGTGAAACTGGCGGAAGGTATGGGATTCGAACCCATGGTGACCCGGAGGCCACAACGGCTTTCGAGGCCGCCCCATTCGTCCGCTCTGGCAACCTTCCGCTCCTCAGGATAGTGAGCAGTGGCCGTGGCCTCCCAGCCCATATCCTGACCTTGTGACCGATGACCGCACGCTCATGGAACTGGCCTTGGCCCAGGCCCGGCAGGCGGCTGAGCAGGGCGAGGTGCCCATCGGCGCGGTGGTGGCCATCGACGGGGAGGTGGTGGCCGCCCGCCACAACGAGCGGTTGAGCACCAACGACCCCACCGCCCATGCCGAGATCCTGGCCCTGCGGGATGCGGGCGTGGCGCGGGGCTCGTCCCGACTCGACGGAGCGGTGCTGGTCACCACTCTGGAGCCCTGTCCGATGTGTGCCGGGGCGGCGGTGATGGCCCGGGTGGCCCGGGTGGTGTTCGCCGCCGAGGATCCCAAAGCGGGGGCGTGCGGCACCCTCTACAACCTGGGGGCCGACCCTCGGCTCAACCACAACTTCGAGGTGGTGGCCGGCATCGGCCGCGACGAGTCCGCCGCCCTGCTCAAAGACTTCTTCGCCGAACTCCGCTGAGCTAGCGGCGCTTCTTGCGGCTGCCGGGCTTGCCGCGCTTGCGGGGCCAGAAGACCCAAGCGGCCAAGACCACGGCCACGGGGATGGCCACAATCAGCGCAATGGTGCTGCCGCTGATGCCTCCGCCCCCCGACCCTAGGGCGGCGGACTCGGGGAGCCACTCAGGTGGGGCGGCAGCCGGATCGTAGGTGAACTCGAACTCCTCGGTGGCCCAGTCCCCATCGGAGTCATCCAGCAACTCCCATATCACCTTGTATGTGCCGGGCTCGGTGAGCGGGTCGAAGCGGCCCCGCACTAGGTGGCTGTTCACCTCAATTGTCGTCAGGGCGCGGGTGCCGTCGGGGTATTGCAGCGCCACACCGTTTGACTGGTGGGGCCGGATGGGCTCTCGGAACTCCATCTCCACCCGGTCGACCATTCCGCCCACCGTTTGGCCGGGGTCCGGGGCCGACCGGCGCATCTCCGCATGAGCGGCGGCGGTGTCGCTGAACACCACCAGCAGGGAGAGCAGCAGGGCCAGCACGATGGCAATCGCCACTACCAGCGCCACTGCCCTCTGGGCCCTCTTGCGGGTCCGAGCCCTCATGCCGCCACACTATTTCCCGCCGAACCCCCTACAAACAGCCGACTGTCACACCTGCGGCGTATCGTGCAGGAAGTGCATGCGATGGGCGGCGCCCACGGCGCCATCGGCCACGATCCAACCGGAGTCAAAGGCAAGCAGATAGCCGGGCAGACGATCCGCCGGGTTGCCGGATTCGCGCGCCCCTACCGGGGCATGCTCATCGGCTTCGTGGTGGTGTTGCTGCTGGGAGCGCTGCTGTCGCTGGTACCGCCGCTTTTGTTCCGCTCGATCATCGACGACGCCATCGCCAACAGCGACCGGGGCCAGGTACACCTGCTGGCCGGCATCATCGTGCTGGCCGCCTTCGGAGAGGCGGCGCTGTCGTTCATTGAGCGCTACTGGTCGGCCCGCATCGGCGAGGGATTGATCTACGACCTGCGGGTGGGACTGTACGACCACGTGCAACGGATGCCGATGGCGTTCTTCACCCGAGTGCAGACCGGATCGCTCATCAGCCGCATGAACAACGACGTGATCGGCGCCCAGCGGGCGTTCACCGGCACGCTGGGGTCGGTGGTGTCCAACACCATCGTGCTGGCCACCACGCTGGTGGCCATGTTCCTTTTGGAGTGGCGGCTCACGCTGATGGCGCTGGCCCTGTTGCCGGTGTTCATCCTGCCCACCAAGCGGGTGGGCCGGAAGCTCCAGGCCCTCACCCGGGAATCGATGGAGCACAACGCCTCCATGAACACGGTGATGACCGAGAAGCTCAACGTGTCGGGGGCGCTGCTGGTGAAGCTGTTCGGACGCCACAACCAAGAGCGCGACGGTTTCGGCGCCACCGCCGGGCGAGTGCGCGACATCGGGGTGCGCAGCGCCATGTACGGGCGGACGTTCTTCATCGCCCTGAGCCTGGTGGGGGCGGTGGGCGCCGCCATGTTGTATTGGGTGGGAGGCCAACTGGTGATTTCCGGGGCGATCACCGTGGGAACCCTGGCCGCCATGGGGCTGATGGTGGTGCGGATCTACACCCCGCTCACCAGCCTGACCAACGCCCGGGTGGACGTGATGACCGCACTGGTCTCGTTCGAGCGGGTGTTCGAGGTGCTGGACACCTCCAATCCCATCGCCGACCGACCCGACGCGGTCAAACTGCAACAGCCCAAGGGGCGAATCGAGCTGGCCGATGTGACCTTCACCTATCCGCCCAGCGACGATCGGCTGGCCTCGCTGCAAACCGACACCGCCGCCCCGGAGGCCACCGGACAGCCGGTGCTGCGCCACGTGTCGGCGGTGATCGAGCCGGGGCAGTTGGTGGCGCTGGTGGGGCCTTCCGGCGCGGGCAAGACAACTTTGGCCGCGCTGTTGACCCGGTTGTACGACGTGGACGACGGCGCGGTGCTGATCGACGGTACCGACGTGCGGGATGTGGCCCAGGAATCGCTGCGGGCCTCCATGGGGGTGGTACCCCAAGATCCCCACCTGTTCCACGAGACGGTGGGCGACAACTTGCGCTATGTGAGGCCCGACGCCTCCCCGGCGGATATGGAAGCCGCCTGCCGCTCGGCCCACATCCACGATCTCATCGCCTCGCTGCCCGAGGGCTACAACACCGTGGTAGGTGAGCGAGGCTACCGGCTGTCGGGCGGTGAGAAGCAGCGGCTGGCCATAGCCCGGGTGCTGCTCAAGGACCCGGCCATCGTGGTGCTGGACGAGGCCACCAGCCACCTCGACAGCGAGAACGAGGCGCTGGTGCAGCAGGCATTGGGCATCGCGCTGGAGGGGCGGACCGCGGTGGTGATCGCCCATCGGCTGTCCACCGTGACCAATGCCGATCTGATCTTGGTGCTCGACCGGGGAGAGCTGGTGGAGTCGGGCCGCCATGATGATCTGCTGACCGCCGACGGTCTGTATGCCGAGCTGTATCGCACGTTGGTGCGCGACGAGCAGCGGTCTCCCGCGGGGAGCGCGCTGTGAGCCTGTTCGACTCGGCCGATGCGGGGGTCGCCTCCGGACCAGCCACGTTCACCGTGGCCGAACTGGCCGAGCGCATCAAACAGGTGCTGGGCGACGCCTTCGGCGACGAGCTGTGGGTGGAGGGCGAGATCCGCAACCTGAGCCGGGCCCGCAGCGGGCACATGTATTTCAACTTGGTCGAGCCCGACCCCGACAACGGCTCCGGCAAACAGCCCGAGGCGTCAATTTCAGTGGCTCTGTTCCGGTTCAACCGCGAGCGGGTGGAAGACACGCTGCGCCGCCACGGCGGCATGGCGATGGAAGACGGGATGAAGGTCCGCATCCAGGGCAAGCTGGACTTCTGGCCTCCCCAGGGCCGGCTCCAGCTGTACATGTCGGGCATCGACCCCAACTTCACGCTGGGCGAGCTGGAAGCCGAGCGGCAGCGGCTATTGGAGAAGCTGCGCGACGAGGGGCTGTTGGCCAAAAACCAGGCCGTGCCCTTCCCGGTGGCCCCGCTGCGCATCGGGCTGGTCACCTCCAACGGAAGCGCCGCCCACCACGACTTCCACAATGAGTTGGAGAGCAGCGGGCTGGCCTGGGAGGTGGTGCTGGCCGACACCCCGGTTCAGGGGGCGGACGCTCCCCCGCTCATCGCCGCCGCCATCGCCGCCGTGGGCCGGGCCGGGGTGGATGTGATCGCGGTGGTGAGAGGGGGCGGGGCCCGCACTGATCTGGTGGCCTTTGACAGCGAGGTGGTGGCCCGAGCCGTCGCCGACGCTCCCGTGCCGGTGGTAACCGGAGTGGGCCATGAGATCGACCGAACCATCATCGACGAGGTGGCCCACGAGGCCCAGAAAACACCCACGGCGGCCGCGGTGTTCATCGTGGGCGCCGCTCGGGCCCATTTGGAGGCAACTGAGCTGGCCTGGGAGGCAATTGCCGAGTGGGCCAAACGGCTGGCTGAAGACGCCGACCGGCGACTGATGACGGTGAGCCAGACCACCGCCCGAGCCGCCGAGAGCCATCTGCATAGGGCCAGCAGCCGATTGGAAGGCCGGGCCGGGCGGATCCGAGAGCTGGCTGAGACCCGGACCAGAAGCGAGACCCGCAAAGTGGACGACTGTGCGGGGACCATGCGCCACCGGGCCACTGCGGCCATCGTCGAAGGCAGGCGCACCCTGGAGCAGAAGAAGTCGGGCGTGGCGGCCCAGGCCCTGCGGACGCCGAGAGCCGCGGCCAAGGAGCTGGCCAACCTGGAAAGCCGGGTGCGTTTGCTCGATCCTCGGAAAATCTTGGCCCGTGGTTGGTCGATAACCCGCCACAGCGGCAAAGTTGTGCGCGACCCGGCGGTGCTGGCCGCCGGTGATGAGCTGGTAACCACCGTGGCCGAGGGCGAGCTGCACAGCACCGTGTCTGAGAAGCAATGAGGAGATCGAGAAGATGAGCACACAAGAGATCGGCTACGCCGACGCCCTGAGCGAGCTGCAACAGATCCTGAGCGAGTTGGAGGCTGAGGACATCGACATCGACGTGCTGGCGGTAAAGGTCGAGCGGGCCGCCGAGCTGATCCGGGTGTGCAGGGGGCGGATCAACGACGCCGAGGTGCGGGTGAAGGAGATCGTGGCTGGAATGGACAGCGAAGAGGGCGAGTCGTCCGAATAATGCCCACTGAGAAACTCGAAACGGTCGACGCCTTCATCGTCTTCGATCTCGCCGACGCGCCCGAGTCGGTGGGCATCGTCCGATCGGCCCGCAAAATTTTGCCCGGCGGGGCCAGTGATCTGGCCCGGTCGATGACCTACGCCTTCGCCACCTTCGAGATGCGCCGCAGCGGTGCTTCGGCGGGAATCAACGCCCTCGACGACGACCGGGCCGACGCGGTGGCCAAGTTCACCGCCGAGATCGCCCCCATGGTGGGTTCGGGCCGATTCCTGCCCGAGCCGGGAACCCGGGTGCCGCGGGCAGCGCTGGAGTCACTGGCCGATTCCGATCCCCGTGCAGCGGTGGGCGAAGTGGCCGACCAAGCGACCGTCGCCGGAGTGGTGGCCGCTGCCGCTCAGGCCAGCGGCGGTTTGGACGGCCGCACTGTGGCCATCGAAGGCTCAGGACCGATCTGCGATGCCCTAAGAGCCGCGGTCGAGGATCAGGGCGGAACGATGGTGGAAATGAACGGCCAAGCCGACGTGCTGTTCGCCGGCTCCAAGATGGGAGCCATCAATCACACCATGGCCGAACAGCTCCAAGTGGGCACCCTGGTCCCCTACGGCCCCATCCCGGTCACCGCTCGAGCCCTGGCCATTCTCAGCCGAGCCGGCACCACCGTGGTCCCCGACTTCATATCCACCGCCGGCTCCCTGTTCGCCTGGTGGCCCACCGGCGACCCCACCCCCGAGGCCATCGCCGCCGAAGCCGCCGCCAAGATCACCGCTTCCCTCGAGGAGATCGCCGACCACCCCGACGGCCTCTTTCTCGCCGCCGCCTACCGGGCCGAGAGCTTCCTCGCCACATGGCAGGAATCTCTCCCCTTCGGTCGCCCTCTGGCGTCGTAGCGCCGTAGGCTCAGCGGCGGCCTAGCCGCTGCGGGGGACTTGGTTGAAGGGGAGGTCGCGGTCGGCGGCGGGTTCGCGGGGCATGCCGAGGATGCGCTCGCTGATGATGTTGCGGGCCATCTCGGTGGTACCCCCGCCGATGCAGGCCTGCTGGCGCTGCACGTACTCCGTGCCGAAGGCACCGGTGTCCTCGCCTTGGTTCCACACCAGGGCGCGGTCGCCCTGCATCTCCATGGCCACCGTCTGCCGCTCAGTCCGAGACAAGCCATGAAACAGGCGCACCAGCGATCCGGCCGGGGCGGGCAAAAAGCCGCCTTCGATGCCCTTCACCACCCGGTCTGAAAGCAGTTCCTCCACTCGGCTGAGCGTCTCCAAGTATCCCAGCCGCTGGCGGTGGCGACCGACGTCGGCGCCGCCGTGGTCACGGGCGATGGCGGCCAAGTCCTCCACCCCGTCGGCGGTGCGGTTCCGGTGCCGGCCCTGGGTATAGGGGGAGGCGTTGCCCACCGAGGCCCGCTCGTGGAATAGCAGGCGGCTGGCCACCGTCCAACCGTCGTCCACCTCGCCCACCACGTTTTCGGCGGGGATGACCACGTCGTTGAAGAACTCCTGGCAGAACTCCTCGGTGCGGTCCACCATCTGAATGGGGTGGATCTCGATGCCGGGATGGTGGATGGGGACGATGAACATGGTCAGCCCCCGATGCTTGGGCACCTCCCAGTTGGTGCGGGCCAGCATGAGGGCGTAGTCGGAGCGCTGCGCGAACGTGCTCCAGATCTTGGACCCGTTGATGATGAACTCCTCACCGTCCCGGTCGGCCCGGGTCAAGGCGCCGGCCATGTCGGAGCCCCCGCTGGGCTCGGAAATGAACTGCACCCACAGCTCGTCGCCCCTGATCCACGCCGGGATGTAGCGCTGCTTCTGCTCCTCGGTGCCGAACTCCAAGATCACCGGCCCGCAAATCGACAGGGTGGGCACGCTGAACAAGATGGGCATGTCGAAGTCCATGCTCACGTCGTCGATGATCTTCTGGTGGGCGGCGGTCAGGCTCTGGCCCCCGTACTCCTTGGGGTAGCACACCGCGGCGTACCCACCGTCGGACAGCCGCCGCTGAAGCTCCCGATTGCGGCTGCTCCTCTCGTCATCGTCTTGGGTGGGGTGCCAAGGATTGACCGGGTCGCGCCGGGGCATGTTCTCGTTCATCCACGCCTCCACCTCCTCCCGGTATCGGGCCAGTTCGGCGGGATCGGTTTCGGCATACACGAAGTCGTCCATCGGTCCCCCTAGTACCCCATCATCTCGGAAAGACATACCCGGTGGTCGCCCGGCGTTCCGAACAACCCCCGGTTCACGGTGGCCCGCCGCAGATACAGGTGCAGGTCGTGCTCATAGGTGACGCCGATGCCGCCGTGCATCTGCACGCAGTCGTGCATGAGCTCCACCGAGTGGTCGCCCACGTACGCCTTGGCCACGCTCACCATGCGAGCCTCGTCGGCGCCGTCGGCCAGCGCGTCGGCCGCACCGTCCACCGCGGCCTGGGAGGCCTCCGACCACAGCTTCATGTCGGCAAAGCGGTGCTTGAGGGCCTGGTACGACGCCAAGGGGCGCCCGAAGGAATAGCGGTCGAAGGCGTACTGAACGGTGAACTCCAGCACCCTGGCCGCCGACCCAGCGTTGTCGGCGCACTGGAGTACCGTCATCACCTGGCGCTGACGCTCTACGTCGGCCTCGGTGGCGGCACCCGGCTGGCCGACGAGTGCGTCAGGTCCAACGGCCACTCCGTCGAGGCGCACTTCGGCGAAGCGCCGGCCCAAGTCCAGTGATTCCTGGGGGGTGACGGTCAGACCCGGTGTGTCCGACGGCAGCAGGAACTGGGCCAAGCCCTCCGGGCTCTGGGCGGTTACCAGCAGGTGATGGGCCTGGGCCCCGGCCTCCACTGCGGTCTTGGTGCCGGTGAGCACATAGGCCCCGTTGGCGGGCGCGGCCTCGGCGGCCACTTGGCTGGCGGTCCAGTCTCCACCGGGCTCGCAGAACGCCCATCCCAGCACCACCTCGCCGGCCAACACACCCTCGAGCAGCGCCTGCTGATCAGACGAACCCGACCGGCCCAGGGTGTCGGCCACCACGTTGGTGGGCATGAACGGCCCTGGCGTGACCCCCCGGCCCATCTCGTCGGCCACGATGGTCAAGTCCACAACTGGCCGCCCGGAGATGCTGCCGCCGCCCATCGACTCGGGCACCATCAACGACGTCCAGCCCAACTCGGCCGCCGACTGCCACCAACTCGGCGGGCAGCCGTCGGGGAGGTCGTGCCACTCCCGCACCACGCTGATCGGAACCTCGGCCTCGATGAACCGTCGTGCGGTTTCCCGGAAGAACTCCTGATCGTCGCTCAGATCGAAACGCACCGTGGCAATTCCACCACGACAGCGCCAGCCGGTCACATTGAGCGGCCTATTGGATCGTTCCCCCAACAGGGAGGCCGATACGATTAAGCGGTCTGGGGCTGTAGCTCAGCTGGCTAGAGCACCTGCTTTGCAAGCAGGGGGTCGTGGGTTCGAGTCCCATCAGCTCCACACCTGGCAATAGCAAGGCAGGGAGGGATACCCGATGTTGACCAAGAAGATGCGCTGGCTGATCGCGATGCTCGTGACGCTGGCCATGATCACTGCGGCGTGCGGCGGCAACGATGACGGAGGCGATGCCGACACCCCAGCCCCGGCCCCGGCTACCGAGGCTCCGGCCGCGGCTGAGCCGGAGCCCGAGCCCGAAGAGGCCGCTCCCGCTGAGCCCGAGCCGGAGCCGGAGGCACCCGCCGCACCCGAGGAGGAAGAACCCGAGTTCCAGCCTGCCCCCACTGAGGAGCCGGAGCCGGAGATCGAGCTGACCGCCACTTGGCGAGGGGTCACCGCCGACACCATCACCATCGGCGTCACCCATCTGGACATCGAACAACTGGTGGAGCTCGGCTTTTCCCCGGCTACCTGGGGCGATCAAGCGCTGGTGATCCGAGCGCTGGCCGATGACATCAACGAGCGGGGCGGCATCAACGGCCGCCAAGTTGAGGTCATCGTGGACAAGTACAACCCCATTGGCACCACCGAGGCCGAGGCGGCCTGCCTGCGGGTGACCGAGGACAACGAGGTGTTCGCAGTCTTGTTCGGGTTCCTCGGCCCTGCCGAAGTGGCCAACACCTGCATCGTCGGCACGCAAGAAACGGTGCTGGTAGGGGGAACCATTACCGCAGAGCGCCTAGCCGACGCTCGGGCGCCCTGGGTCAACGAGCGGGTGACGCGCGAGGTCAGTACCGGTGCCCTGTTCACCTTGCTCGAAGCAGAGGGAATGCTCGAAGGAAGATCGATCGCGGTAGTCGCCGACCTTTCTGCGGCCCCGCAACTCGAGGAGGTGGGCCGCCTGCTGCGGGAACATGGAGTCGAGCCGGTGCTCGAAATAGCCACCTCCTCCCAGGTGGCTGATCTCATCGCCCAGAACCAAGAGTGGTCTGCGTTGTCCGAGCGGATCCGAGCCGCCGGAACCGACACGCTCCTGCTGGTTGGCAACGTCTCGGCCGGCATTTCGAACGCCGCACTCAACGGTCTTGAGGTGGACATCTGGGCCACCGACGCCTCCGGGCTAGGCAGCAACATCGGGGCCAACGTCGAACCCGAAGATGCTAGGGGTGTGATCACCGTGGGGGCCATGACCAATTCCCAGATATACGAGACCGATCCCAGGTTCCAGGAATGCCTGGACGCGGTCACTTCAAGGCATCCCGAAGTCGAGATCAAGCACCCCGCCACCCTCGAAGAGGGCGAACCGCTTTGGTTTACCAGCCTGGCCGGCCACTGCCGGTTCTTCCAGCTCTTCGAGTTGCTGGCCACCGCGGCCGGGCCCATCCTGACCCACGAGACATTCGCCGAGGCCATCGCCAACATCGGAGAGTTCTCGATTGCCGGCCAGCCCTACGCATCGTTGGGGGCCGACAAGCTCTCCAGCAACGACTCCTTCCAGCTCTTGGAACAAGACCCTGATCGGGGCGCCAGGGGCCAGCTGGTTCCCATCGGCCCAATGCGGGACGCCACTCCCTAAGCAGGTCCATACCCAACTGAATCTGCCCCCACATCGGGGGATACGGTTGCGGCCATGAGCGACGCTGCATCCGCATCCCATCCGCTGGCCGAGGCCTTTGCTTCGGGGCGCCCCGCGCTGGGCGCCTGGGCGGGGCTGCCCACGGCGGTGAGCTGCGAGATCATGTCTCGAGCCGGGTTCGACTACGTGTGCATCGATATGCAGCACGGATTCGCCGACTACTCCGACGCGCTGCCGATGCTGGCCGCCATCGACTTGGGCACGGCCACCCCGGTGGTGCGGGTGCCGTGGAACGAGCAGGGCATCATTGGCCGAGTGCTGGACGCCGGGGCGATGGGCGTCATCATCCCCATGGTCAACAGCCGGGAGGAGGCCGAGGCCGCGGTACGATCCTGCCGCTACGCCCCCGAGGGATCGCGCAGCTTCGGCCCCACCCGGGTGGCGCTGCGCGACGGTCCCGGCTATTTCGCCGGAGCCAACCAGGCCGTGAAATGCATCCCCATGGTGGAGACGGTGGCCGCCCTCGAGAACCTGGACGACATCGTGTCCACCCCAGGGGTCGACGCCGTCTACGTCGGCCCCGCCGACCTATCGGTCAGCCTGGGCCTCCCCCCCGGCAACAACGACGGAACCGCCGCCTTCGACGACGCCCTAGCCGCCATCGTGGCCGCCTGCCAGACCCACGGCATAGTCCCCGGCATCCACTCCACCCCCACCCTCACCCCCACCCGAGTCGCCCAAGGCTTCCGCCTAGTAACCGTCACCGCCGACAACGCCGCCCTATCCGCCGGAGTAACCACCCACCGCCAATCCGTCCTAAACGCCCTAAACGGCAAATCCAGTGGGACCGGTGAGACCACCGGCGAATCCCTCTACTGAGGTAAAGCGATGACAGACGAGGTTTCGGTCGACATTCTCCACGGGCGACTTGTCGGGGTAACTGGCAAGGCCCCCACCGCTGAGGTTGTGGTGTGGCTGGCGGTCCAGACAACTGATGGCGAAGCTTCGACGTTGGAGACCATCACAGATGACGAGGGGTTTTTCTCGTTCGAATTGCCGACCGAGCCCCTGCATGCCGCCAAGCTCGGAGCAGTGCTGGAAGGCGTGCAGCCTCTGGACCTCGAACCGAATGACGAGCCGCTGGATCCCGGGGAGATCATGCTGTTCGTCGACGACTTCACCCCTTCCCACCTCAAGTACGCCGGATAGTCGATTGGCGCCCAATGGAGGCGCGTATGCCTGGTGGTTGATTCGCGAGGGATCACAAAGGTGTCACTGGTGGTGGGTATTCTCTAGTTATGGCAGGTCAGACGGCTTCGGCGCCTCCTATAGGTGAGGATGAGGCGCTGGCTTTGCTGCTTGAGGAGGGGGTGGTTTGGGGGGATTCTGCTGAGTGGCTGCCGAGATTGCCACAGGACTCGGTGGACCTGTTCTTTATGTCGCCGCCGTACGCCGATGCTCGGGCGTACTCCAGGGTCAGTCCTGACGATTATGTCGAGTGGTTCTTGCCATTTGCGGAGTGCATGCTCAGGGCCACCAAGGAGACCGGGTCATTCGTTCTCAACATCAAGAACCGGGTGGCTAAGTCGGGTCCGTTGCGGGGGCAGCGCCATCCGTATGTGTACCAACTGGTGATCGCTCTGCAAGACATGGGGTGGCGGTGGACGGAGACGTACATCTGGAGCAAGCCGAACGCCATCCCAGGTCGTTTCGGGCCTCGCACCAAGGACGCGTTTGAGTACGTGTACCACTTCACGAAAGGCACCAGTCCTTATTTCGACCTGGATGCAGTGCGGGTGCCCTACCGAGCAGATGAGGCAGAAATCAACCGGCGGCTCAAAGACAAGAACGGCCGACGGAACACTGATGCAGGGTTCGGACGAGACCGCACTCGGACTTACGGTCGGGGTGGGGCTGATCCTGGGAATGTGATCACCGTGGGCCAGACCTACAACCAGCACAAGGGTCCTGCTGGGCAGCACACTGCGGTCATGCCAGAAGGCCTAGCCGAGTTCTTCGTCAAAGCGGCCTGCCCCCCGGATGGGGTCGTGATTGACCCATTTGCTGGATCGGGCACCACAGCCACTGTCGCCCGCCGACATGGCCGCAATTCAGGTGGGATCGAATTGCACGCCGAGTACGCAGCAGTCGCCAAGGAACGCCTGGCAAGCGATCATGTCCAGGAAGAACTGGGACTGCTCCGTGTCGCTAACTGACCCAGACCGCGAGCTTCTAGCCAAGGCTGGAACTACGGCCAACCCCACAACCCGACGACAAGCGGTAGCGGTACTCCTACGCCAACCAGAATCGGCCAGAGACGAGGCCGCCAACCTTCTCGGACAAGGTTTTGTCGCCGCTACTCAGCCGTCGTTTCACTACATCCCCAAGGGCGATGCCATGGCCACCGAAGCCGCTTTCGATGAGGCCTACCGGAGATTGGCTGAGCACACCAACGACTTCACCGATGTATCGGCAGCAAGTCTGACAGCAGCCTTAACGCAATCGCCCGAGACTCTGGCACCGCTTCGCATGATTTTGGGCTTCACTCACAACGAGTTGGCCTGGGCCATGAAACTTGCCCAGCCGGGAACAAACACTTCGGGAGGAACTCTGAAGAAGTTTGAACGCACTCCAGCACCTGAACAAGCGACAGCGAAGCGAACTGAGATGATCAGCGCGGTGGCTGCCGCAGTCCTCGCAGTCATGAACCTGAGCATCCTTCAGGTGCCTGAATCAGCCCGCGGCTTCTTCCATTCGAAACTCGACAAACGAGACACACGTCTGGGCTGGGACACGGTTGCTGGGTCAACCAGCGGAGTGCCCTATTCGGCTCTGCTTTATCAGAGGTACGTCGGCGGGGTGTGGCGCCAAGTTCAAGACGCCTATTCCGAAGTCAAGGGTGACAACCTTCTGGAGCAACCGATTGCCGACCTGTTCGACGATCATCAAATCCCCTACTACCGGTCGGGGTCAGGAGCAGCTGGAGCTACTCAGACTTCAGAGACATTCGGCCTTTCGCCTGGACCCGATTTCGTGTTGCCCGAGGAATCTCCGACGGTGATCATCGAATCGAAGGTGGCTGAAGACGGAGGCACGGCTCGAGATAAGGCTGCTCGCATCAAGAATGCTGCCGATGCTGCTAGGGACCGCGGTCTGCTTCCCTGTGCAGTTGTCGATGGCAAGGGATGGTCAGAACGCCCGAACGCCCTGGTTGACGTAGTGATCGCCACAGAAGGACGCACCTACTCCCTCGACACGCTCCCTCATCTTCTTGAAATTCCCGAAATCATCGGCCTCAGAGAGTCTTGATCCTCAAGAACTGAACCCCCGCTAGCGGTAGCGGCGGATTATGGCGGTGGTGTCTAGGCGGTTTTCGCCAAGCGCCGCCGTCTCTTCGGTGTAGCGCTGGCAAAGTTCTACTAGGGGGATGGGGGCGTTGAGGGTGGCGGCGGCGTCGGCTACTAGGCCTAGGTCTTTGATCATCCAGTCGATGGCGAAGCCGAAGTCGAATTCGTCGGCCACCATGGTGTGGCCTCGGTTTTGGAGGTACCACGAGCCGGCTGCGCCCTTGGTGACCGCGGCCAGCACCTTCTCCATGTCGAGGCCAGCCCGCTCGCCGAAAGCCAGCGCCTCGGCTGCACCCTGCACCGCGCCGGCGCACAGGATCTGGTTCACCATCTTGGTTAGCTGGCCGCTCCCGGCTGGTCCCATGAGGGTGACCGCCGAGGAATAGGCGTCGATCACCGGGCGGGCGGCCTCGAAGTGCTCGGGCTCGCCGCCGCACATCACGGTGAGCACGCCGTTCTCGGCCCCGGCCTGGCCGCCGGAGATGGGGGCGTCGAGCCAGCCGATCCCCCGTCCGGCGCACACCTCGGCCAGCTCCCGGGCCACCTCGGCGGATGCGGTGGTGTGGTCCACCAGCACCGATCCGGCGGGCATCGTCCCCAAGGCACCGTCGTCGCTCAGCACCACCGCCCGAAGGTCTTCGTCGGCCCCCACGCAGGTGAACACGAACTCGGCCCCGTCGGCCGCCTCGGCCGGGGTGGCGGCCACCGTCCCGTCATGCTGCTCGCCCCAGCGCTCAGCCACTGCCGCGGTGCGGTTGAACACCCGCACCTCGTGGCCGGCGGCCAAGTGCCCGGCCATGGGGAAACCCATGTTGCCCAGTCCTATGAATGCGCACACGCTCACGTCGGCCACGATACCCAGCCGGAAAGTTCACCACCTCGGTGGCGAGGCAAGCGTTCGCACATCATCGGGTAGGAGAGGCCATTCAGCCGCCACCTCGATAGGCGGCTTCCACAGCGTTCCCATAACATCGAAGACGATGAGCGACAACGGCTTCGACGTATTCTCCGCCGACTCCCACGTGATCGAGCCCCACGACCTGTGGCAGATCTACACGGTGGAGGCCTTCAAGGACCGGGCGCCCCGGCTGGTTCATGAGGAGACCACCGACCGCCTGGTGTGCGACCAGGCCCGGCTGCCCCCGGTGGGGCTTTTGGCCGGGTGCATGCGCACCGACGACAAAGTACGGGCCAGGGGCCGCTGGGACGAGGACGTGCCCGACGTGGGCTGGGATCCCGAGGCCCGCATGGAGGCTCTGCGCACCGATGGCGTGACCGGCGAGGTGCTGTATCCCACCATCGCCATGCAGATGTACCCCATCCAAGACGTGGAGTTCCAGTGGGCCCTGTTCGAGGCCTACAACACCTGGGTCGGGGAGTTCGTGAGCCAGATCCCCGACACATTCGTGGGGATTGCGCTGCTCGCGCCGGTGGACTTGGAGCGGGCTGCCAAGGAGATGAAGCGATGCCGCGACATGGGGCTCAAAGGGGTGATGATCCCAGTGATCAACGGCGAGGACAACCCCTACCAAGACCCGGAGTTCGACCCCCTGTGGGCCGCCGCGGTGGAACACTCCATGCCGGTGAACCTCCACGCCGCCACCACCCGCGACCCCGACAAGGCCTGGGACCAGGGCACGTCCACCCGATCGGTGCTGCAAACGGTGGACATCCAAGAAGTGGTGCTCGACCTCATCTTCGGCGGAGTGTTCGACCGCTTCCCCGAGCTGATGATCGTCTCGGCCGAGAACGACGTGGGCTGGGCCGGCAACCTGCTGGAGCGGGCCGACTACTGGTTCCACCGCCACGCCCAGCTCCTCAAGGACATGAACTGCGAGCAGGAGCCGTCGCACTACTGGCGCCAGAACTTCCGGGTCACGTTCATGCGCGACCTCACCGGAGTGGCCGCCCGAGACATCATCGGCACCGAGACCATGATGTGGGGCAACGACTTCCCCCACCACGTGTCCACCTGGCCCAACAGCCAGGCGGTGATCGCCGAGCACTTCGCCGACACCACCGACGACGTGCGCCACGCCATCGTCTCCGCCAACGTCCGCCAGCTCTACGACATCCAGGTATAGCGGGAGAACATCAATGGCCAAGACCTGGACCGAAGACCATCCCGCCTTCCAAGTGGCCGCGGCCCGGCGCATCCTGGCCCGTGAGGGCTGCGAGAGCCGGGTGGCCGGCCACGTGTCGGTGCGCGACGCTGAGCGGGCCGACGCTTTCTGGGTGTCGCCGTTCGGCTACTTCAGCGAGACGCTGCCCAGCGACGTGAACTGCTACGACATGGAGCTAAACCTGCTCGACGGCGACACCGCGGCCTCGCCGGCGGTGCGGTTCCACGCCGGGTTCTACGAGGCCCGCCCCGACGCCAACTCGGTGATCCACACCCACTCCCACTACGTGGAGGTGCTCTCCACCACCGGCAAGGACATCGGCCTGTACTCGGCCGACGCCTGCCTGTTCTACCAAGAGCAGGCCCACTACGCCGACAATGGCATCGACAACCCGGTGGACGGCCCCCGCATGGCCGAGGCCCTGGGCCAGCGGTCGGTGGTGCTCATCGGCAACCACGGCGCCTGCTTCGTGTGCCCCTCGCTGGAGGAGGCCACCATCAAGGCCATCGCCTACGAGAGCTCGGCCCGGGCCCACTACGAGGCCAAGGTGGTGGGCGGCCACGAGATGCCCGAGGCCGAGGCGGCCCGGGCCAAAAAGGCGTACCACAAGTACTTCATCCCCATGATGTGGGAGGCCAACTACCGCCGCCTGCGCCGCACCGACGCCGACCTGTTCGAGACGCTGGCTAGCTGAATGGCCTCCGAGCCTCAATCCCACCCCATGGACGGCATCGGGGCAGTCGACCTCATGCTGGGCGTGCCGTCTGACCGCGACGCCTGGTACGCCAACTTCCAGGGGCTGCTGAAGGACACCGAGAGCCGCAGCTTCGGCCACGGCGCGGCCTACATGTTCAAAGACCTGCCCCAAGTGGACGGCACGGTGGACTTCATCGCCTACCTGCTAGCCGAGATGGACCTCTGGGGCATCGACAAGGGGCTGCTGCCGGTGAACTTCGGCGACACCTGGGGCACTCGAGGGGTCACCGAGCATCCCGACCGCCTCTACGGCAGCTACCTGGTGGACCCCAACCAGGGCGTGCAAGCGGTGCGGGACCTGCGCCGGGCCGTGGACGAGCTGGGCGTGATCGCGGCGGCCTGCTTTCCCACCGGGCTGCACCCCCAGGTCAACATCAACGAACCGCTGATGTACCCCATCTACGCGGCGTGCTGTGAGCTGGAGATCCCCATGTGCATCAACGCCGGCGTGCCGGGGCCGCGGTTCCCGTTCGACCCCCAGCACGTCGAGCACCTCGACCAGGTGTGCTACGACTTCCCCGAGCTGGTGCTGGTCACCCGCCACGGTTCCGAGCCGTGGGAACGCCTCATGGTCAAGCTCATGCTGAAGTGGCCGGGGCTGCACTACTCCACCTCGGCGTTCGCCCCCAAGCACTATCCGAAAGCCATCATCGACTACGCCAACACCCGGGGCGCCGACAAGGTGATGTACGCCGGCTACTTCCCCTCAGGCCTGTCGCTGGAGCGGATCATGACCGAGATGCGCGACATGGGATTCCGCGACCATGTTTGGCCCAAATTCCTGCGGGACAACGCCCTGCGGGTGTTCAATATGGCATGAGCATGATTGAGCAAATCTTCCGTCGGCGGGACCTGGGAGTGATCGACTCCTTCATCGGAGCGGGACTCCTGGTGGTGGCCGTGTTCGCCTGGACCGTGCAATCCGAGCGGTTCGACCCCAACACCGAGCTGTCCGACAACTGGAAGTGGCAGCTCTGGCAGATCGGCCCCCTGGTGTTCTCCATCGTCGGCGTGTGGCTGCTGTGGCGCAACACCAGCAAAGTGCCGTGGATTCGCACGCTGTGCCTGTCGTCGCTGGCGGTGGCGTTCTTGCTCAACAAGTACACCGACACCTTCAACCACAGCAACAACCTCTGGAACACCATCGATCCGCTGTTCGTCGGCTGTGCCACCGTGGCCATGTGCGTTGGGTGGCGCCGGGTGATGGCCCAAAGGCAGGGCATGGAACCAGCCAACCCCTTCACCCTCCTCGCCGCCGTCGTCGCCACGGGGCTGGGGGTGGCGGTGTTCATCGCCGCCTTCTTCTTCTACACCTGCGAGACGGTCTGGGATGTCCTCGACCCCTTGGTGATCTTGGCCCTGCTCACCTGGGCAATCGGCGCTCGCCGCACCAATGTGGGCGACGCCATCTGAACCTATACGCTGCCTGAAATCCGACCGGGACAGCGAAGAGGAGAACCGCCATGCCCGAGGTAGAAGGCTATGTCCACGGAGACTTCAGCTGGGTCGACTTGTGTACCGAGGAGCCCGACAAGGCCAAGGCGTTCTATTCGTCGCTCTTCGGGCTGACCTTTCGCGATGAGCACGACGGGTCGCAGGTGGTCTACACCCTGGGGTTGAAGGACGAGAGGCCGGTGCTGGGGCTGCTGGAAAAACCCCAGGAGATGTGCGAGATGGGGATCCCCAACGTGTGGGAGACCTACATCTCGGTGGACAACGCCGACGAGGCCCTGGCCAAGGTGGCGCCCGCGGGGGGCACGCCGATGGGACCGGTGATGGAGCCGGCGGGCGCGGGGAGGATGGTGGTTGTGGCCGACCCCACCGGTGCCGTGGTGATGCTGTGGGAGGCGATCGGCCAAGATGGCGCCGAGCTCAAGAGCGAGCACGGCACGCTGTGCTGGAACCAGCTCCTGACTTCTGATGTGGACAAGGCCATGGCGTTCTACTCCGAGATGCTGGGCTGGACCCCGGTGCCCATCGACACGGACGGTTCGGTGGGCATCAGGCACAACGGCGAGATGATCGCCAGCGCCGGCCCGCTGCCCGCGCCGCTGATTCCCGCCCATTGGGCGGTGTATTTCGCGGTGGACGACTGCGACGCCACCGCGGCGCAGTGCCAAGAGCTGGGAGGCCATGTGGTGGTCCCGCCCATGGACACCCCGCCGGGGCGCATGGCCCAGCTTGTGGACAACACCGGTGCGATGTTCTGGGTCATCACCCTCAACCCCGACTTCTCAATGGATTGAGGAGACACCGATGAGCCAGGAGACCGCACGGCCTGAGCCCTACCAGGGATGGGAGGGGCGGGCGGGGCGCACGGTGGCGGGGTCTGATCCGTGGTGGCCTGAGGCGGTGCGGGCGCCGGAGGGGGCGCCGAACATCGTGGTGGTGCTGGTGGACGACCTGGGGTTTGCCGATCTGGGGTGCTACGGCGCCGAGATCGACACCCCCCACCTCGACCAGATGGCGTCCGAGGGGCTGCGCTACCTGAACTTCCACGTCAACCCCATGTGCTCGCCCACTAGGGCGTCGCTGCTCACCGGGCTCAACCACCACGACGTGGGGGTGGGCCACGTGTGCCACTCCGACCCCGGCTACCCCGGCTACACCGCCGAGCTCACCGAGCACTGCGCCACGGTGGCCGAGATCCTGCGGGCGGGCGGCTACGCCACCTTCATGGTGGGCAAGTGGCACCTGTGCAAAGACTCCAACCTGGTGGGCCCCCGCCACTCGTGGCCGCTCCAGCGGGGGTTCGACCACTACTACGGCTTCCTCGACGGGTTCACCAACTTCCACCACCCCCACCGGCTGATTCGCGACAACAGCGTGGTGCGCACCGACCAGTACCCCGACGGCTACTACTTCACCGACGACATCACCGACGAGGCCATCTCCATGGTGCGGGAGCAGAAGGCGGCCCGGCCCGACCAGCCGTTCTTCCTGTACCTGTCGCACGGGGCGGTCCACGCCCCGCTCCAGGCCAAGCAGGCCGACATCGAGAAGTACCGGGGGGCCTACGACTCCGGCTGGGACGAGATCCGCCAGCGCCGCTTCGACCGCCAAATCGAGCTGGGCCTCTTCGATGCCGATACCACGCTGCCGCCCCGCAACTCCGAGGAGCGCAACGACGTTCCGCCTTGGGACGAGCTGTCGGCCACCCAAAAGGAGGTGTTCGCCCGCTACATGGAGGTGTTCGCTGCCATGGTGGACAACGTCGACCAGAACTTCGGGCGGCTGCGGGCCGCGTTGGAGGAGCTGGGCGAGTGGGACAACACGCTGGTGCTGTTCACCTCCGACAACGGGGCGTCCCGGGAGGGCGAGGACACCGGCTGCGCGCAGTACTTCGAGGTGCTGTCACCCACCCAGGGCGACATCGAGGCCGACCACGCCCGCCTCGACCTGCTGGGCGGCCCCCAAACCCTGGCCCACTATCCCCGGGGCTGGGCCATGGCCGGCAACACCCCCTTCCGGCTGTACAAGATCAACACCCACGCCGGAGGCCACCAAGTGGCCATGATCTCGTCGTGGCCGGAGCGGATCGCCGATCCCGGCGGTTTCCGGCGCCAGTACCTGCACATCACCGACGTGCTGCCCACCGTGCTCGACATCGTGGGGCTCAACGCCCCCGCCGAGCGCAACGGCCAGCCGCTGAAGGGCCCGCTGGCCGGGGCCAGCTTCGCCCCCACGTTCGCCGCCGCCGACGCGGCCGAGCGCCACACCGAGCAGTACTACGAGCAGATCGGCCACCGGGGGTTCTACCGCGACGGCTGGGAGGCGGTCACCCTGCACCTGCCCATGACCCCGTTCGGCGACCACGAGTGGGAGGTGTACAACCTCAACGACGACCCCACCGAGACGAAAGACCTCTCGGAAGCCGAGCCCGCCAAGCGCCAAGAGCTGATCGACGCCTGGGAGGAGGCCGCCCACCGCTACCAGGTGTACCCGCTGGACGAGGGCTCCATGCTCAAGTACGTGCAGCGGCCGCCCTCCGAAGAGGTGTACGAGACGCCGGTGCGCATCACGCCGGGCACCGACACCCTGGAGCGCTACCGGAGCATGAAGATGATCCAGGCCCGCTCGTTCACCGTGGACATCGAGTTCGACTACGCCTCGGGCGACCAGGGCATGCTGGTGGCCCACGGCGACCAGGGCGGCGGCTACGCCTGCTACGTGGAGGGGGGTGAGGTGGTCTACGTCCACAACGGCTACGGCCACATGCGGCACCTGAACAGCGGCCCGCTGGCCGAGGGCCGGCGCACCGTGCGGCTCGACTTCACCATCACCGACGGTTTCGCCTGGGATCTGCGTCTGCTGGTGGACGGCGTAGAGACCGCCGCCGGCGAGGACTTCACCGGAATGTGGACCATGGCCCCCTTCGAGGGCATTGATGTGGGCATCGATCGCCGCTCCCCCGTCTCATGGGACGTCTACCAGCGCCACGGCCCCTTCCCCTACACCAACACCATCGACTCCGCCACCTACACCCCCGGCCAACAAGGCCCCATGGCCGCCACCCACACCGTGGAAATCCTCAAACAAATGGGCGCCCGCTTCGAGTAAGACTGGCCGGAAGCACACGAGGAGCTTTCCTTGGCCACTTGGCTACAACCTTCACCTTCTGAGCCGGGCAACCGGAAGCCGCCTTATCGGCATTTGATTCCGGCGGGGGTGTTGGTGGTTTTGCTGCCGGTGGCGGTTTGGCATCTGTTTGGGGATCAGACGGATTACTCGGATGACGACCTTCGGCTTTATTTCATCTGGCGGGCGCCGGGGTGGCTGAACGAGCTGGCCCACCCGATCGGGCTGGTGGCCTCGCTGGTGGTGCTGGCCGCGCTCCTTTGGCTGGCGGTGGAGTACTGGCTGGAGCCTTGGCGCAAGTGGTGGTTCTTCGTGCTGGGGCCGCTCTGCGTCATGGCGATCTATGCCGGGTTGGCGGGCAGATACGCCACTGCGGGCATCACCGAGGATGACGAAGTAAACGTCTACGGATGGCTGAGCCTGTTGAGCGTGCCCGGGGTTGTTGCCGTGTTCTTCACGATGCTCGTGGTGGCGGCATCCAAGGTCCGGCCGGAAACGACCACCCGCTGCCTCGCCAAGGTAGGGCTCACGCCCACTAGGCGGACGGCGATTGCGGCGATGCTGCTCGGCGGTCTCATTTCAGCCGGTCTCTCGCTCGGCATCGCTGCGGCCAAAACCGTGGCAGCGCCATCGAACAGCCTGTCATTGAATGAGTCCATCAACATGTCGTTGATGTTTCTGCCCGTTCTCCTCTTCGTCGGGGTGATGGGGCTTCTCGTCTACCTGGCCCTGATGTCCGGAGGTCTCGTCCTCGCTTGGCTGCTGTTGTTCCGCTCCGCCGACCGGGTGCTCAAGAGAAGGAACTACTGGTAAACCAGGTCGCTCAGTCCCAGCGGGGGCGGGGGGATTGGGGGAGCCAGGAGTCGGGCTGCTGGGCGATGAGGTAGTTGTAGTCCCAGTATTCGCGCCAGTGTGCGATCTTTCCGTCGCGGATCTGGAGGCGGCACAGCACGGGGAGGCTGGCCACGGTGCCGTCGGAGTGGTGCCACACCTCCACCCGCTCCACCAGCACGTCGTCGCCGTCCACCCAGATATCGGTCACGCCCAGCTCGAAGCGCTCCAGCGTGCTCAGGCCCACCTCCAGCTTGCCGATGATGCCAGCGTGGCCCACCGTGCCGCCGGAGTCGGTCTCAAAGGGCATGTCCTGGTAGGTGCCGTCTTCGGTGAACAGCTCGGCCACCGCGGGCCAGTCCATGCGCTCCAGCGCATCGAACAGGGCCTCGGCCAGCGCTCGATTCTCGGCGTCGCTCATGGGGCTCTCCGGCTCACTCGGGCTCGGGCATGCCCAGGTACTGGGCCAGCATCTGGGTGGAGGGGTTGACCCGCTCGTACTGGGCGCCGAAATCGGCGGGGAACGTCCCGTACTTCACCTGCATGTTCACGATGGCCACCATGATGATGCAAAAGCGCAAGCACCCCCAGGCCTCGAAGTAGTCGATGTGCTCGGCTTTGCGGCCCACGGCCTGCTCCCAGCGGGCGATGGTGCCGTCGCGGTCGGCGAAGCCCGGCAGCCAGCTTATGCCGGCGCCCTCGCTCAAGAACCGGTTCATGTACAAGAACCAGCCCAGGTCCACCTCGCCGGGGCCCAGGTCGGCCATCTCCCAGTCGAACACGGCCATCACCTTGAAGTCGTCGCCGTACATGAGGTTGCTGGGCCGGGCGTCGCCCCAGTTCAGCTGCACCGGCATCGACCCGGAGGGGTCGTTGGCGTCGAACCAGTCGAGGGCGGCGTCGATCAGGGGCTTGGGCCGGTCCTCGGCGGCCCAGTCGGCGTAGTAGCGCTGGTAGCCGAGCTGCTGGGCGAACCCCGGCCCGCCGTATTGGGGACGCTCCACGAAGTCGAAGCCGTTGGCCTTCCAGTCGGTGCGGGCCACCGCGGCCAGCGTGTCCACCGACGAGTTGTACAGGGTGGCCTGTTGCTCAGCAGTTGCCTCGAACACCCAGCCCTCCTGGAAGAACGGCGGGTTGTCGGAGGGGACCCGGCCGTGCAGGCGATCCATGATGAAGAACGGCTCGCCCAGCACCTCGCCGGTGTCCTCCACCCACAGCACCTCGGGCACCGGCACGCTGCCGCAGGCGGCCATGTTCTGCATGCTCCGGTACTGCACGCTCATGTCGTAGGCGGGGAAGATGGCGTAGTCGGTGGGGCGCTTGCGCACCACGATGCCCGAGTCGCGAGTCTCGCCGTCGCGGGTGTAGACGGCGTCGCACACCAGGGTCTCGTTGCTGAACCCGGAGGCCTCGGGGTTCACCAGAAAGGTCACCTCGGCGTCGGACACTCCCGGCTGGGCGTTCATCCACTCCGACAGCGAGGCCTTGAGGGCGTCGATGTCGCGGTCTTGGGGAATAGCCATAGAAGCCCGAGATTACCTACCGGAACCAGCGAGATATCAGGCGGGGACGGGGACCACTTCCACCTTGATGCCGTTCACGATGGCGTTGCCGGAGATCTCGTCCACCAGCTCGCCCGGGGCCAGCAGGTTGTTGTTGACCCCGGCGAACTCCTTGGCCACCGAGAGCTGCAAGCCGTCGAGGTTGTGGCCCCAGCCGTGGGGCAGGCACACCACGCCGGGCATCATCTCGTCGCTCACCTCCACCGGCACCTCGATGCTGCCGATCTCCGTGCTCACCCGGGCCGCAGCCCCGTCCACCAGGCCCATCCCCTGGGCGTCGTCGGGGTGTACCAGCAGCGTGCAGCGGTCCTTGCCCTTCACCAGCACCTTCACGTTGTGCATCCACGAGTTGTTGGAGCGCACATGGCGGCGGCTCACCAGCACCATCCCGTCGTCGCGGCCCAGCCGGCGGTGGAGCCGGCCCACATCGGCGGTGATGTAGGGCGGGGCCATCTCGATCTTGCCCGACGGGGTGTGGAGGATCTCCGGCACCCGGGGCACCATCGGCCCGAAGTCGAGGCCGTGGGGGTTGTCCTTGAAGTCCTGGAGGGTGAGCCCGCCGGGGTTCTCGCCGTAGCGGTCGCCGCGGTGCCCCACCCGGATCATGAAGTCGGTCATCCGCTCGGGGCCGGCGATGTCGTAGTGCGACAGCACGTGGTCGGGATCCAGTCCGAAGAACATGCACAGCCCGGCGAAGAAACCGTCGTCGACGGCTTTCTCGTCGATCTCGTCGTTTCGCTGGCCGCCCATGAGCGCGCCCACCCGAACCAGCACCTCCCACTCGTCGGGGCGATCGCCGTAGTCGAAGATGCGCTCCGACCAGTTGCCCGCGGTGCGAGCGGCCCAAGACCAGATCATCTCGTCCCAGTGGGGCTGCTCCAGCGGCGACAGCCCGGGCAGGATCACATCGGCGTGGCGGGTGGTGGCGTTCACCCAGTTGTCGATGCAGATCATGGCGTCGAGCATGGGCAGCGCCTCATCCAGGCGGCCGGCTTCGGGCGAGCTGATCACCGGGTTGCCGGCGATCACCACCAGCGCCTTTATCTGGCCCTCCCCCGGGGTCATGATCTCCTCGGAGAGGCACGAAACCGGAACCTGGCCCAGCACCTCGGGGGCGCCCCGCACCCGGCTGTGCCAGCGGCCGAACTCGGGCTCCTTGGGCGCCTCGAAGTTGAGGGTGGTCAAGGCCGGGGCGATGGGGTTGCCGAACATCATCCCGCCAGCCACGTCGAAGTTGGCGGTGAGCAGGTTCACCACGTCGATCAGCCAGGAGGCCAGCGTGCCGAACTCCTGGTTGCACAATCCGATGCGCCCGTACACGCACGCGCTGTCAGCCGCGGCGATCTCCCGGGCCAGTCGCCGGGTGGTCTCGGCCGGCACCTGGGTGGTCTCGGCCACCATCTCCGGGGTCCAGTCGGCCACCAGGGCCCGCACCTCGTCGAGGCCGTTCACATGGCCGGCCATGGTGCCCAGCTCCACCAGGCCCTCGTCGAACAGCACATGGCACAGCGCCAGCAAGAAGGCGGCGTCAGTGCCGGGGGTGATGGGCACCCATTCGTCGGCGTGGTCGCAGGTGCCGGTGCGACGGGGGTCGATCACCACGCACTTGCCGCCCCGCTCGCGGATCTTGTCCATCTCGCCCAGCACGTCGGGGCAGGCCAAGAGGCTCCCCTGGGAGGCGTGGGGGTTGGCCCCCATCACCACCAGATACTGGGTGCGCATGATGTCAGGGGTGGGGAAGGTCCAGGCGTTGCCGTACATGCACTGCGACGACACGTTCTTGGGCCACTGGTCCACGGTGCCGGCCGAGTAGCCCATCTCCACGCCCGACTGCAACACCAGCGCGCCCACGTAGCGGCTGATGGAGAAGTTGTGAGCGGCGGGGTTGCCCACGTAGTAGGTCATCGACTCGACGCCGTAGGTGTTGCGCACGCCGTGGAGCAGCTCCTCGCAGCGGGCGTAGGCCTCCTCCCAGGTGGCTTCCTGGAAGGTGCCGTTCTCGTCTTTCACCAGCGGCACCCGCACCCGGTCGGGATCCTCGTGCAGATGGCCCAGCGTGGTGCCCTTGGGGCAGATGAAGCCCTTGCTCCACACGTCCTCGCGGTCGGCCCGAATGGGGGGCAGAACCTTCTCACCCTCGGTCTTGATCTCCAGCCCGCACATGGCCTCACATAGCGGACAGGTCCGGTAATGGGTCTCCACAGTCACGCCAGCGATGTTACCGAGGGCCGGTTATGGCCCCTGAATTCAGCGGAGTTGGTCTACGTAGGTGTCGGTGCCGGGGATGGTGGGGATGAAAGGGGCCGACAGGGCGAGGGAGGCCTTGGGGTGGGCGGCCAGGGCGTTGTGGTGGGCGGCCAAGGCGGCGGGGAACACGTCGGCGGGGTCTTGCTCCAAGAACCACAGCAGGCACAGGCGCTGGCCCACCTTGGCGGTGGGGGCCACCGGCGGGGTGCCGGGTTGCTCGATGCGGCCCTGGGCGAACTCCCGGGGGGCGAACGCCAGGCACATCACCGCGGGCGAGCCCAGCAGCATTGAGGGCAGATGGTCGTTGGCCAGCCACTCCTCGAGGGCCTCCTGATCCGACACGTCGGTGGCGTCCACCACCTCCACCACCAGGCCGGCGAAGGGGTGGTTGAGCGCCAGGTGGGGCTTCATGGGGCCGCTGCCGGGGCGCACCACGCCGAAGCGGTAGTGGTGGAAGGCGGTGTACACGTGGTCGCGCTGGGGGAAGCCCCGGCCGTGGGGCATGAGTGCCTCGGCCATGGCCAGAAAGCTCCACCGCTCGGTGTCGTCCTCGTGGCCCGGCGTGCTCCAGTACAGCGAGATGTAGCAACCGGCGTCGGGAGGCTCGAACGCCGGCTCGTCTACGGCGGGGCGCAGATCCCGCAGCGCCTTGGGGGCCACCCAGCGCCGTCCGGCGTACACCCAGGGGCCGTGCATGGCCCCGGAGAAGAAGTGGTCGTCTTCGTACCAGCGGTTGTAGTCGTATTCCTGGCCCTCGTGGGGCTCCACCATGGTGATGAGCGCGCTGCCGATGCCGATGTCGTTGGGCAGATGCAGCGCCAAACGCTCATACACCGACCGGTCGGCCGGGGTCCGGTCGGGTTCGCTCGTTGTCATGGGCACCTCCTCGAGGTGGTTGGGTGGGTGCTGCTAGGTGAGCGCGCCGGTGGCGGCCAGGGCGGCTATCTCGTCGTTGGAGAAGCCGAGGATCTCCGACATCACTTTTTGGGTGTGCTCGCCCACCATGGGGCCGGCTCGCCAGGGGCGGGCGGGGGTGGCGGAGAACAGGGTTACGGGGCCGTCGAAGGTCATGGTGCCGATGGCGCCGTGATCGAGCTCGATGAAGAACTCCCGGGCCACCAGGTTGGGGTCGGCGTAGAAATCGCTGGCCCGCAGGGCCACATAGGCGGGCACGCCCGCAGCCCGCAGCTCCTGGGCGGCCTCGAAGCCGTCGCGGGGGGCGAACCAGTCAGCGAGGATCTCGTCGGCGGCCGCCGTCTCGGCCCACCGGTCGCCCACCCGGCGCAGGTCGGGCACCACCGAGCCCAGCGCTTCCCACTGCTCGTGCGTCTCCACCGCCACGGCGCAGAATCGCTCGATGCCCGCGGTGCGGTACACGCCGTGGGGGGCGGCTCTCTCGGAGCTGAGCCCGGCCTGGGTGCGCACCCGGCCGCTATCGCGGTACTCCAGCACCAGCGGGGCCAGGAAGTGGATGGAGGCCTCGATCTGGGACAGGTCTATGTACTGGCCCTGGCCGGTGCGGTTGCGATGATGGAGCGCGGCGCCCAGAGCAGAGAGGGCATACCGGGGGGAGATGAAGTCGGTGTAGGCCCCCCAGGGAGCGTTGGGCGCCCGGTCGGGCCAGCCGGTGATGGCGGCGAAGCCCCCCAGGCAGGCCCCGTGGAGGCCGAAGCCGGTGTGGTGGGCCTCGGGACCGGTTTGGCCCCGCATGCAGCTCGAGAGCATCACCGCTGCGGGGTTGAGGGCCGCCACGTGCTCGTAGCCGAAGCCCAGGCGATCGGCAGTGCCGGGGGTGTAGTTCTCCACCACCACGTCGGCCCACTCGATCATCCGGTCGATCACGGCGGTGGCCTCAGGAACGGTGAAGTTGAGCCCCAGGCCCAGCTTCGACTGGTTCATGTTGGCCATGGGATGCCCGGCGCTCATGGGCGAGGCATGGGGCAGGTGCGGGGGGATCCAGCGCAGGGTGTCGAGGCGGGCCTCGGTCTCCACCCGCACCACGGTGGCCCCCAGGTTGGCCAGGTCTTTGGAGATGAGCGGCCCCGCCGCGATCCACGACAGGTCGGCCACCTTCAGGCCCTCGAACAGCGCCCCCCGGGGCTCCGCCCACACCCGGCTGGGGTCTTCCGGCTCCGCGACGGGGTCAAGGCCCTCCAGAATCTCTTGGTGCTGGCCCAGGGCGGGCGCCAGATGCCGGTAGGCGATGGGGGTGGCCGACAGGCGGGCGAACGGCCCGGCATGGGTGGTGCCGTTGACCTCCACCCAGAAGTCGCGGGCGGCCAGCTGGGGATCGGCGGCCAAATAGGCGGAGGTGTAGCAGGGGGCCACCAGCATCTTGCCGGCCACGGCATGCTCTTGGATCTCGGCCTGCGTCTTGGTCTTGATGAACTCCAGCATCTGGCCCAAGGCCCGATTGGCGTCGGCCGGCGCCAGGGTCCCGTCGCCCAACAGCTCCAAGTAGCGCTCCCAGTCCACATCGCACAGATCTTCGTCGAGGGCGCCCTCGGCGATCACCCAGGCCATGAGCGACTTCATGCCCCGGTTGCCCTGCTCGCCCAGCACCAGGGTCATGCCCACGAAACCGTCGGCGCAGGGTTCGATGAACGGCATGCGCACGCCGGGAACGATCTCGGGATGGGTCACCTGGGCCCGGTCGTCGCCCCGGCCGGGGAAGTCCTGGCCCAAAGCGGCGTAGCTGGTGATGGACATCAGCGACCACATCACCGCGGCCTGGATGGAGCTGTCGAGGTGCTGGCCCAGGCCGCTGCGGTCGCGCTCGCACAGCGCCATCACAGCGTCGGCGGCGGCCTGCATGGCCCCGAGGAACGAGGTCTCGGGATAGCCCACCGGGGTGGGTACCCGGTCGTGGTCGCCCTGCATGCCCAACAGCCCGCCGGCGGCCGACAGGGTGAGGTCGGTCATGGGCACGGCAGCGTCGGGGGTGCCGATGCCAAACGGGGTCACCGATACGTACACCAACCCGGGGTTGACTGCGGCCAGATCGTCGGGGCCGAGACCCCGCTCGGCCAGGTGACCGGGGGCGAACGACTCCACCAGAACATCGGCGCCGGCCGTCAGAGCCCGCAGCTCGGCCTGGCCCCCAGGGGTGTCTATGTCGCACACCACGCTGTGCTTGCCCAGGCCCCACGCCTCCCAGAACAGCGAGCGGCCGTCGGCGGCGAACGGCGGCGTGGTGCGGGCGTCGCACCCGCCGGGGGACTCCACCTTGACCACCTCAGCCCCCAAGTCGGCCAGAGTCTTGCCGGTGGCCTCAGCCATCCGGGTGGACAGGTCGATAACCCTGATGCCGTCGAGGGCGCCGCTCATGGTCTTGGCTGCGGGGCTTGGCTGCTGAACCTGGCTGGGCCTCAGCCGGACAGCAATTCGGGATCGCGGCGCAGCTCAGCTCGCACCATGGCCTCCCAGAACCCGATGAAGTTGTCGCCGGGGCTGCGCTTCATCATCTCCACGTAGCTCTCGGGCAGCACCGGGTTGAGCTCGCCCCCGGCGGCCCGGATGTGCCACCCCCGCTGGCAGCGCTGCTCCAGGGCCACCGCCCGCTGGTGGACGGCCCGGGCCGAGTTGCCCAGCACGAACACGCCGTGGCCGGCCAAAAGGGCCAGCTCGGCATCGCCCATCTTCACGCAGGCGCTGCGGGCCGAGGCGGGGTCGTTGACCGCACCGTCGTACTCGTCCACCAGCACCAGCTCGCCCCCGCCCAGCGAAGACGATTGGTCCATCGCCGGGGGCACCTCGGCCATGTCGGCCCACACCGTTCCGTACAGGGGGTGGTTGTGCATGGCCCAGGCCACCCCGGGGCGGAGCTTGTGCAGCTCCAAGTGCAGGGGGATGCCGGGGGGCACCGGCCAGTCGCCCTCCACCACGTTGCCGTCGAGGTCGATGCGGATCACCTGGCTGGGGCGCAACTCGTCCCAGGTGATGAGCCAGGGGTTGCACATCAGGGTGCCGTCGCCCATGTTCACGGTGATGTGACCGGCCAGGTGGTCGTTGTAGCCCTCGTGCCACAGGCACCGGGCCAGCAGCACCAGCTCCTCGGCGGTGGACAGGTCGGGGATCAGCTTCTCAGCAGTGGGAGTGAACGCCATGGCCTCACAGTAGTGGGCGCCAACCGCAAATGGCCCTGCCAACCGCTCAGCCGAGCCACCGGAGCGGCTCGTCGACCGAAGAGCAAAGCCGCCGGATTTTAGCGGAAAACCGCCAAGTGGTGTCGGCCCTTTGAGCGACCACCGGCTTGACAGATGTGGTTACTCTGTCGCCATGGCCGACTCAATGGCCGCAGCAGTAGGGGTTCACCCCGAGCCCGCCTCCACGGTGGACTACCGGCTGGTGCGAGCCCATGTGCTCCAGCGGATCTTGAGCGGCACCCGAATGGCCGACGACGTGTGCGACGCCCACCCGGAGCTGGTGCGGGCCGGTCGGGAGGTGGGCACCCCCGCCGGCGAGCCGTGCCCGGTGTGCCACGGAGACGAGCTGGCCCTGGTGTCGTACGTGTTCGGCCCCCGGCTGCCGGCCCACGGCCGCTGCATCAGCTACGCGGCGGAGATCGCCAAGCTGGCCCGGCGCAAGGGCCGGTTCACCTGCTACGAGGTGGAGGTGTGCCCCGACTGCCGCTGGAACCACCTCCTGCGCAGCTACGTGCTGCAGCCCCGCTGAACTAACTGAGAAATTCGGCGACCCTGCTGATCGCCCTTGGCGGGTGCCTCTGGATCAGCGGGGCTGGGGCCAGAACGGGCGGGCCTGCTCCAACTGCGCCGCCAGCCGAAGCAGCAGGGCCTCGGCGCCGTAGGGGGCGATGAAGTGGCTGCCCACGGTGAGGCCCCGGTGATCCCAGTGCAGGGGCACCGACATGGCCGGCTGGCCGGTGGCGTTGGCCATGGCGCAAAACGGGCTGTAGGCCCCCTGGCGGGCACCCCACGTGGCCACGTCGTGTGCATCGGCCATCAGCTCGCCCAGCGGGGGCGGCACCCGGGCCAGGGTGGGGGTGAGCACCAGGTCGATCCCCGAGGCGTGGTACTGGCCCATCTTGCGGCCCATCAGGTGGCTGTCGAGCACGGCCTGGGCATAGTCGGGGCCGGATATGTCGGCGCCCCGGGCCACCATGGAGGCGGCCAGCGGCTCCAGATCGCCCTGGCCGGGGGGCCGCCCGCACACGGCCTCACGCCGGGCCATCAGCGCGGCGATGTTGGAGGTGGTGATTACCCCCTGGGGGCCGCCCATCCCCCGGCGTATGGGCAGATCGGCCTCCTCGATGTGGTGGCCGAGCTCCTCGCACAGCGCCACCGCGGTGTCGATGGCCCCCCGGGCCACCTCGTCTATCTCTATCCCGTCGGCCGAGCCGTCCCACACCGCGATCCGCAGCGGGGGCGGCGGCGCAGAAATGGCAGCCTCGAAGGTGGTGTCGGGCGTCGGCGCCACATAGGGGTCGCCGGTGGCCAGCCCCGAGATGGCGTCGAGCATCACCGCGCTGTCTCGCACCGTGCGGGTGATGGCGTGGGTGGTGGAGTAGCCGCTCCACCCCTCCCCGGCGTCGGGGCCGAAGCTCACCCGGCCCCGGCTGGGCTTGAGCCCGAACAAGCCGCAAGCTGAAGACGGAATCCGGATGGAGCCGCCCCCGTCGGAGGCGTGGGCCGCCGTGAGCATCCCCGAGGCCACCGCCGATGACGCCCCGCCGCTGGAGCCGCCCGCGCTGCGGCCAACATCCAAGGGGTTGGCACAGGGGCCGAACAGGGCGGGCTCGGTGGTGGTGGACAGGCCGAGCTCGGGCGAGTTGGTGCGGCCCACCAGCACCAGCCCCGCCTCCCGGTAGCGGCGCACCACCTCGGCATCGTGGTCGTCTATCGGGGCGTCGGCAAAATATCGAGACCCGTGGGTGGTAACCGTGCCCCGCATGGCGAAATGCAGGTCTTTGATGGCGAACGGCACCCCCCGCAGCCGCCCGTCGGCAGCCGGCTCGGGCTCAACCACCGTGGTGATGGCGTTCAGCTCGGGGTTGCGCCCATCGATGCGGGCCATGGTGGCCTCCAGCACCTCGGCCTCCGACACCTCGCCGGCCCGAATGGCATCGGCCAGCCCCACCGCATCAGTCCGGTCCAACAAATCGTCCATGGCTTCGACGCTAGCGGTCGATTGCAGGCCGAATACAGGCGAGGGGTTGGCACCGGTGCCAAGCCGGTGGACTACAGTAGAAGGCGACCGCCGGCAGCCAAGTGCGCTGGACGGGAAAGGGGAACAATCATGGGCTCAAGGCTCACTGCGCCGGCTATCTCCAAACGGAAGACAAGCCTGGGCGCCGACCCGCTCGTCATGCTCACCGCCTACGACGCCCCCAGCGCTCGCATGGCCGACGAGGCCGGGGCCGATCTCATTCTGGTGGGCGACTCGGTGGCCATGGTGGTGCTGGGCCACGACGACACCATGAGCGTGACCATTGACGAGATGGCCCACCACACCGCCGCGGTGGCCCGCACCCGCCCCAAGGCGATGGTGGTGGCCGACATGCCGTGGATGAGCTACCACGTGACCGCCGCCGACACCGTGACCAACGCCGCCACCCTGGTGCGGGCCGGGGCCCAAGCCGTGAAGCTGGAGGGCGGCGCCGAGCGGGTGCCCATGATCGAGGCCATCGTGAGCGCCCAGGTGCCGGTGATCGGCCATCTGGGGCTCACCCCCCAGTCGATGCTGGCCCAAGGGGGCTACCGGGTGCAGGGGCGCAGCAGCGAGGCGGCGCTGGAACTGGTGGCCGACGCCAAGGCGCTGGCCCACGCCGGATGCTTCGCCATCGTGCTGGAGGGGATGCCCGCCGCGGTGGGCCAGATGATCACCGACGCAATAGACGTGCCCACCATCGGCATCGGCGCCGGCGGCGACTGCGACGGACAGGTGCTGGTGTTCCACGACGTGCTGGGATTGGAAACCAGGATGCTCCCCCGGTTCGTGCGCCGCTACGCCACCCTGCACGACGACGGCGTAGACGCCCTGACCCAGTTTGCCGCCGACGTGCGCTCCGGGGCGTTCCCGAACCCCGACGAGTGCTACGAGATGAACCCCGAAGAGGAAATGGCCCTCGGCCTGTACGGATACCAGGCATAGCCGGTAGAGTTCTCGTGCAATAGAAACCCCTGCCCCGATTGTCGGGGCTCCGGTAGACACCGGGTCCATAGGGAGGTGAGCTCGCAATGCGGGCATACGAATTGATGGTCATCCTGAACGCGGGCGTCGAAGAATCCGACGTGGCCGGCTGCATCGAGCAGGTGACCCAGAACATCGAGGCCCAGGGCGGCGAGGTGAAGACCGAGGATCGGTGGGGCAAGCGCCGCTTCGCCTACGAGATCAACCATCAGCACGAGGGCTATTACCTGGTCCTCGAATTCGTGACCGAGACGCGCGAGATGGGCACATTGGAACGTCTCCTACGACTCGCGGACAACGTGGTCCGCCACAAGCTGATCCGTCTGCCCGACGACGAGGCCGCCCGACGCGGCCTTCTGGGCGACGGCACCCCCCTGGCTGCGGCCGGGTAACCCAAGGAGACACAGAGATGGCTTTTGACAACACGGTAACCGTCACCGGCAACATCACCAGAGACCCGGAGCTGCGATTCACCCCCGGCGGCAGCGCGGTGGCCACCTTCGGGCTGGCCTGGAATCGGCGCTGGCAGAACCGCCAGACCAACGAGACCGAAGAGCAGGTTTCGTTCTTCGACGTCACCTGCTGGAACACCCTGGCCGAAAACGTGAGCGAGAGCCTGACCAAGGGCACTCGGGTGATCGTGAGCGGGCGGCTGGAGCAGCGCTCGTGGGAGACCCAGGACGGAGATCGCCGCTCCAAGGTGGAGATCATCGCCGACGAGGTGTCGCCCAGCCTGCGGTGGGCCTCGGTGGAGGTGATCCGCAACGAGCGCCGCGACGGCGGAGGCGGCGGCGGACGCAACCAGGGTGGCGGCGGAGGCGGCTACCAGGGCGGTGGCGGTGGACGCCCGCCCCGCAACCAGGGGCAGGAATACGTTGCCGATGAGGAACCGTTCTAATGGCCAAGGGACCGAAGAAGCCGAAGGCCAAGGACATCAGCCGTAGGCGCAAAAAGAAGGTCAGCGTCCTCACCCAGGAGGGCATCGGCTATGTGGACTGGAAAGACATCAACCTGCTGCGGCGGTTCATGTCCGACCGGGCCAAGATCCGGGCCCGCCAGGTAACCGGCAACAACCAGCAGCAGCAGAAGGAGATCGCCCGGGCCATCAAGAACGCCCGCGAGATGGCGCTGCTCCCCTACAACAACCGCATCACCACCCAGCGCAGCGCGGGTCGGATGCGAGACGACAGCCGCATCGACGGCCCAGCACCCCAGCCCACCGCACCGCCGCCCGGCTTGCGGCCAGGAGGCGAGATGGACGGCGACGAGCTGGAGCCCATGGACATGGGCCCCGACGCCATGGACATGGAGGCTCCGCCCGAGGGGGGAATGGCCCCTGACGATGCGATGGCCCCGGAGGCCGCCGCGGAGGCTGTTCCTGAGCCAGCCGAAGAAGCCGCTCCCGAGGCCGCCGAGGCCCCAGCAGAGCCAATCCCGGATGAGGCCCCCGAGGCCGCTCCTGAGGCTGAAGAAGCCGCGGCTGACGCTGAGGAGGCCGAGGAGGAGCCGGCGTCATGAAGGTGGTGCTTCGCGACAACGTCGACGCCTTGGGCAAGAAGGGCGACGTGGTGGAGGTGGCCGACGGCTACGCCCGCAACTTCTTGATCCCGGCCGGCAAGGCCTTCAAGTCGTCGCCGGGGGCCGAGCGCCAGGCCGAGCGCATGCGCCAGGCCCGCGAGCTGAAAGACGCCAAAGAGCTGGCCGAGGCCCAGGAGATGGCCTCCCGGCTGGTGTCCACCCCCATCCACATTGCGGCCCGGGCCGGCGCCGAGGGCAAGCTGTTCGGCTCGGTTACCACCGCCGACATCGTGCGGGCGGTGGCCGAGCAGGCCAACATCATGCTGGAGCGCAAGGCCATCGACACCGAGGGCATCAAGGAGCTGGGCAGCCATTCGGTCATCGCCAAGCCCCATCCCGAGGTGGAGTTCCCCATCACCGTCGAGGTGATTGCCGCCGAATAGCCCCGGGGAGGCCGCTTTTGGCAAATCCCCAGGTTATCCACCTATTTCAACAGCGCTTCCCCTAGCGTTACACACTGCGCATTTGCCACAGTAAGCAACCGTGGAATGCGGTCGGGCTGAGCAACTGTCACCGGTGTCTGGATAATAGGTGCAGTTGTGAGCGATCCCTTCCAGTATCCCGACGACGGCCGGTCCTCAGCGCCCCCGGGGCGCTTGGGGCGGGTGCCCCCCCACGACCTCGACGCTGAGGAAGCGCTGCTGGGGGCGATGCTGTTGAGCCGCGACGCCATCGCCGATGCGGTGAACCTGATCCGCCCCGAGCACTTCTACCGCCCGGCCCATGCCCATGTGTACGAGGCGGTGTGCAACCTCTATGCCCAGGGCGAGCCGGCCGACGCGGTGACGGTGGCCGCCGAGCTGAACGCCCGGGGCCTGACCGACAAGGTGGGGGGCAACGCCGCGCTGGTCAAGCTGCAAACCGGCACCCCGGCGTCGGCGAATGCGGCCAAGTACGCCAACATCGTGCACGAGGCGGCCACCCTGCGGAAGCTGATCGAGGTGGGCGGGGAGATCTCCGAGCTGGGCTACGAGGGCGCCGACGATGTGGTCAAAACGGTGGACTCGGCCGAGGCCATGGTGTACCGGCTGGCCGCCGACCGCATGGGCGACTCCACCGCCCGCATCTCCGAGCTGCTGCCCGCCAACTTGGAACGCATCGAGATGCTGTACGAGAAGGGCGAGATCGTCACCGGCACCCCCACCGGCTACAACGACCTCGACGAGATCACCAGCGGCTTGCAGCCCAACACCCTGGTGGTGATCGGCGCCCGCCCGTCGGTGGGCAAGACCAGCTTCGCGCTGGGCATGGCGGCCCATGCGGCCATGCGGGCCGACAAGCCGGTGCTCATCTTCTCGCTGGAGATGAGCCAGCTCGAGATCAGCCAGCGGATCCTGTGCGCTGAGGCCCGGGTGGACGCCACCCGGGTGCGCACCGGCAAGCTCACCGACCAAGACTGGGCCGACCTCTCCACCGCCATCGGCCGGCTGTCGGAGGCCCCCATCTGGGTGGACGACAACCCGGCGGTAACCATCATGGAGATCAGGGGCAAGTCTCGCCGGCTCCGCAGCCAGGTGGGCGAACTGGGCATGGTGATCGTGGACTACCTCCAGTTGATGACCGGGCGCAATACCGCGGAGAACCGCCAGGTGGAGGTGTCGGAGATCAGCCGGGGCCTCAAGATCCTGGCCCGGGAGCTGCAATGCCCGGTGGTGGCGCTCTCGCAGCTCTCCCGCAACCTGGAACAGCGCCAAGACAAGCGGCCCATCCTGGCCGACCTGCGGGAGTCGGGCTCCATCGAGCAAGACGCCGACATCGTGATGTTCCTGTATCGAGACGAGATCTACAACCCCGAGACCCAAGACGCCGGCACCGCCGAGGTGATGGTGGCCAAACACCGCACCGGCCCCACCGGCAAGACCCGCCTAGCCTTCATCAAACACCACACCCGCTTCGCCAACATGGCCCGCTCC
>JAJEGM010000035.1 GCA_022819825.1 Acidimicrobiia bacterium
GACGGCAGGACATGGCCCGGCTGGGTGCCCATCAACGCCGCTATGGCATGCCACACCCCGACGACACCGCCCACGGCACCCGAGGTCAGCATCGCAGCCGGTGCCGGGATCGGCGAGGGCGGTGTTGCGGTGTTCACGGTGGCTGCTGTTCCGGCGCCGTCGGCGGCTCTGGACGTTACCGTGTCGGTCACCCAGTCGGGTGATTTCGGTGTGTCGCCGGGCTCGCGGACCGTCACGGTCCCTGTGTCTGGCACCGTGACGCTTACCGTTGCTACAACCAACGATTCGGCCGATGAGGCGGACGGGTCGGTCACCGCGACGGTGAGCGCCGGGGGCGGCTACACCGTCTCGGCTACGGTGGGATCAGCTTCTGTCGCGGTTGCCGACGACGATGATGCGGTGCCGGTTTGTGTGCCGTCTTTGCCGTCTGATGCGGTGACGGTGTCCGAGGTGACCGGCTGGCGCGACGGCCATTCGGGGGCGGCGCACGTTTTGCGGTGGGACCGGGTGCTGGCTGCTTTGGGTGTGGACACCGGCGAGGCGGAGATGACCGTGGAGCAGTCCCGCGCCAACGAGGGCCTGTTCATGTTCAGCCGCTGGGACCGCGTCACCCGCACCCTCGAAGCCCTCGGCGAATGCGACGACCCGCCGCCCGCGCCCCAGCCTTCTGTCGATCCCGAGGTGAGCGTCGCCGCGGGCGGAGACGTCACAGAGGGCGGTGACGCGGTGTTCACCGTCACTGCCTCGCCGGCGCCGTCGGCTGCGCTGGCGGTGGACGTGTCGGTCTCCCAGTCCGGCGACTACGGCGCCGCGACCGGTTCGCGCCAGGTGACCATCCCCACCACCGGCAGCGCGACGCTCACCGTGGCCACAACGAACGACAACGCCGACGAACCAAACGGGTCGGTCACCGCGACGATGAGCACCGGCCAGGGCTACACCGTCTCCGCGACCGCCGGCACAGCCTCTGTCGCGGTCGCCGATGACGACCCGCCGCCGGTGGTCGATCCGGAGGTGAGCGTCGCCGCGGGCGCGAGTATCACCGAGGGCGGTGACGCGGTGTTCACCGTCACCGCTGGCCCCGCGCCCGCGACACCGCTGACGGTCACTGTGTCGGTCTCCCAGTCAGGCGATTTCGGCGCCGCGACCGGTTCGCGCCAGGTGACCATCCCCACGTCGGGCACAGCTGTGCTGACGGTGGCCACCACCGGCGACAGCGCAGACGAGGCTGACGGGTCGGTCGCCGCGACGGTCGGCGCCGGCCAGGGCTACACGGTGTCCGCGACCGCGGGATCGGCCTCTGTCGCGGTTTCAGACGACGACGACCCGCCCCCGCCGCCTTCGGTGAACGCGGCCCCGTCGTTTTCGATCAGCGACGCATCGGGCGCCGAGGGCGGAACCCTGACGTTCACCGTGACGCTCAGCCCCTCCAGCGGCCGCTACGCGTGGGTGCACTACTACGCGCGGCCCGCATTCGGGACCGCGGCGTCGGCGACCTTCGCGGACTTCGCCCAAACATACGGAATGCTTACCTTCGAACCCGGCGACACAACCAAGACCATCACCGTGGCACTAGTAGACGACAACACACCAGAGGCAAACGAGACATTCAAACTCGTCCTATACACCCCAGCCCAAGCAAAAATCACCGACAACGAAGCAACCGGCACCATCACCGACAACGACTAACACACCGAAACAATGACACGCATGTGACGACCGGGGAGGTTGTTCCTGGGCGGATGAGGTTGTTGGGGGTCCGGCTACAAGTGGGATCACCTGTTTACGATTATCGGCCCGCAGGTCTGCGGTAAATCGCGATTCATAGACTTTTTGTTTCCGGTCAGGGGCGCTGAGGAATACCGCGGGGCGACGTCGATCAGCAAGCTTGTCACTGTGGGCGAGAATCCGGGCTGGCTCAACTTTGAGAAGTCTTACGGTAGCGTTTTCTGCGAGTTGGCCGAGGGCGCTGGCATGGCGAGCCGCTTTGGGGACGGCTACTGGGGTGTGATGAACTTGCCGGCGTGCCCCAGTTGCATGATGTTGATTACACCCTTGAGTATCCCTATACCCGCACCACCGGGCCGATTATCGGGCCGTTTCTGACCGGGTTGCGCGACGGCCGCATCCTCGGCCAGCGCTGCGGTGACCGGGTGCTGTGCCCGCCCATGGAGTTCGATCCGGACACCTTCGCCACGCTTGAGTCCGACCTCGTAGAGGTGGGCCCCGGCGGGGAGGTGGTGAACTGGACCTGGGTGGCCGAGCCCTCGGCCAAACACCCCTTTGACCGGCCCTTCGGCTTTGCCTTCATCAAGCTGGACGGGGCCGACACCGCCCTGGTGCATGCGGTGGACACCGGGGGCGATCCCGAGGCCATGAGCACCGGCATGAGGGTGCGGGCCCAGTTTCGAGACGAGCGCCACGGCTCTGTTGCCGACGTGTACTTCGTGCCCGAGGCCGACGCCGCCGACCAAGTGATCGAGCCGGGCGAGGAGCCGGTGACCATCACCGAGCACCTCATCGGCCTGCGCATCAACGAGCCGCTGTACCCCCACCGGGCCCGGTTCGCCCAAGGGCTGCTGGACGGCAAGATCATCGGCCAGCGCAGCCCGGTAACCGGCAAGGTGTACGTGCCCGGCCGGGGCTACGACAACATGTCTCGGGTGCTGATGAGCGAATCCGACGAGGTGGAAGTGTCCGACGTGGGCACCGTGGTGGCGTTTACCGAGCTGAACCCGGTGCAGTACTACGGCCAGACCGAGACCGAGCCCTATGTGCGGTGCTCGATCCTGTTCGACGGCACCGACCAGCCGGTGATCGGCATCGACATCCGCGACATGACGGTGGACGAGATGCGGGTGGGGATGCGGATGCGCTGCATCTGGCGCGATCCCGAGGAACGGTCGGTGGAGGACATCGACAACCGCTACGGCAACATTCCCGAGACGGTGTACGCCCGGTTTGAGCCCACTGGTGAGCCCGACATTCCCGCCGACGAGTTGAAGGAGCACTCATGGTAAGCGTCGCCGAGGACGTGGCCATCGTCGCGTTCGAGCAAACCCCTTCTCACGCCCATTTCAACGACAGCGAGCCGGCCATGATCATGCCGTGCGTGAACTCGGTGATCGAGCAGGTGGGCATGGACCGCCACGACATCGACTTCACCATCGCGGGGAGCTGCGACTACCTGTCGGGGATGCCGTTCGCCTTCGTCATGAACATCGACGCGGTGGGGGCGTGGCCCCCCGTGTATGAGAGCCACGTGGAGATGGACGGCGCCTGGGCACTGTTCGAGGGGTTCGTGCGACTCCAGTCGGGCGATATCGACACCGTGCTGGTGTCGGGCTCGGGCAAGTGCTCGCCGGGCAGCTACCGGGAAGGGTTCTCGCTCCAGACCGACCCCTACGTGCATGCCCCCATAGGTTTGGACCCCCGGACTCAGGCCGGGTTCCAGGCCCAGGCGCTCATCGCCGCGGGCAAGGCCACCGAGCGGGACTTCGCCGAGGTGGTGGCCCGCAGCCATGCCAACGCCAAGGACAACCCCTACGCCCAGCTCAGCGGCGACTTGTCGGTGGACGAGCTGCTGGCCGAGCCCTACGTGCAGCAGCCGCTGCGTCGCCTCGACTGCCCGCCCACCAGCGACGGAGCTGCGGCCATGATCATCGCCCGAGCCGACAAGGCCCGGGAGCTGTGCGACAACCCGGTGTGGATCCGGGCCATCGACCACCGCATCGATTCACACCACCCCACGCTGCGGGACCTGACCGACTCCCCGTCGGTGCGCATCGCGGCCGATCGGGTGGGCCTGCACGACGGCCCGGTGGACATCGCCGAGCTGACCGTGACCTACAGCCCCGAGGAGATCATCCTGCGAGACGCCCTCGGTTTGAACGGCGAGACCTCGGTGAACCCGTCGGGCGGGCCGCTTACCGGCAGCCCGTTCATGGCGGTGGGCCTCACCCGGGTGATCGAGCTGGCCCGGGCCATCCGCAACGGCGATGGAGGCCGGGGCGTGGCCCACGCCTCTAGCGGCCCGGCCCTACAACAGAACCTGCTCTGCGTCTTGGAAGGAGACGGATAATGGCTCCACGACCTTGCGCTGTCATCGGTGTCGGCCAGACCAAGTACAAGCGCCGGCGCGACGATGTGACCTTGGACGGTCTGGTGCGGGAGGCCGCCCTCCGGGCTTTGGAAGACGCTGGGGCCACCTTCGATGACATCGATGCCATTGTGATCGGCAAAGCCCCCGACGCCCTCGAAGGGGTGATGATGCCGCTGCTGAGCCTGTGCGACGCGCTGGGGGCAATCGGCAAGCCCATCCACCGGGTACACACCGCGGGGTCGGTGGGGGCGTCCACCGCCATCTCCGCGGTGAACCTGGTGGAATCGGGGATGTACGACACCGTGCTGACCATCGCCTATGAGAAGCAGTCGGAAGGCAACGCCACCTGGGCGCTGTCGGGCGGCAAGAGCGGCGGCCAGGGCGCGGGCGGCACGTTCGCCCCGTGGATCCGCAACTACATCGCCCGCTCCCAGGCCCCCGAGCACATCGGGTGGATGGTGGCGGTGAAGGATCGGCTCAACGCCCTCAAAAACCCCTACGCCCACCTGCATCTGCCCGACATCTCCGTTGAGAAGGTGCGGGAGTCGCCCATGCTGTGGGACCCGCTCCACTTCTTGGAGTCGTGCCCCTCCTCGGATGGGGCCGCCGCGGTGGTGCTGGGCAACGACGACATCGCCAAGAAGTCGGGCCGTCCGCCAGCGTGGGTCATCTCCCACGCCAAGCGCACCGAATTCGGCCAGTTCCCCGGGCGCGACACGGTGCGGCCCCAAGCTGGGGTGGAGTGCTCGGAGGCCCTGTACCGCAAGGCGGGCATAACCAACCCCCGGGAGCAGATCGACTGTGCCGAGTTGTACGTGCCGTTCTCGTGGTACGAGCCCATGTGGTTGGAAGGGCACCTCATCGCTGAGGAAGGCGAGGGGTGGAAGATGACCGACGCCGGCGACACCGAGCTGGGCGGATCGTTCCCGGTGAACATGTCGGGCGGCGTTTTGTCGTCCAACCCCATCGGGGCATCGGGCATGATCCGCTGCCTGGAGGCGGCCAACCAGGTGCGGGGAACCGCGGGTGAATATCAGGTGCCGGGGGCCAAGATCTCCATCGGCCACGCCTACGGCGGTGCCGCCCAGTACTACGCCATGTGGATGGTGTCGTCTGAGCTGAATCCGGTCTTCTGAGCATGCCTGGAGTTGCCGACGGCCGGGTGGTGGTGATCACCGGGGCGGCCCGGGGGCTGGGCCAGGCCCACGCCCTGGAGTTCGCCGCTGAAGGGGCCCGGGTGCTGGTCAACGACCTGGGGGTGGAGCGCGACGGGTCGGGCGGAGCGTCGGAGCCAGCTCAGGAGGTGGTGGCCGAGATCCGGGCCATGGGAGGCGAGGCTGAGGCCAACGCCGCTGATGTGGCCGACTGGGATCAAGCAGAAGCCATGATCGCCCAGGCCATCGAGACGTGGGGCCGCCTCGACACGCTGGTGTGCAACGCGGGCTTTTTGCGCGACCGGATGCTGGCCAACATGAGCGAACCGGAATGGGACGCCATCATGCGGGTCCACCTCAAAGGCCACTTCGCCCCGGCCCGCCACGCCGTGGCCCACTGGCGAGACCGTTCCAAAGCCGGTGAGGAGGTGCGAGGACGGCTCATCAACACCAGCTCCGGGGCCGGGCTTCTGGGATCGATCGGCCAGGGCAACTACGCCGCGGCCAAGGCCGGGGTGGCGGCACTCACCGTCCAGCAGGCCGCGGAGTGGGGCCGCTACGGGGTGGCGGTGAACGCCATCGCCCCCGACGCCCGCACCCGTATGACCGCCGGGATCATGTACGAGGAGGAGGCCCCCGAGGGCTGGGACGAGAAGGATCCGGCCAATGCCTCGCCGCTAGTGGTGTGGCTGGGCTCGGATGCCTGCGACGTGACCGGGCGGGTATTCGAGATCGCCGGCGGGGCTCTCAACGTGTGCGACGGCTGGCAGCACGGCCACGTCGTGGATGTGGGGCGCAAGTTTGCGGCCGCTGAAGTTGGTGACGCGGTACACGCTTCCATCGCTGGTTCGCCGGAGCCGGCGCCGGTCTACGGAGCGAGCTAGCTGGGTATATCCCTGAAGGGGACGCCTTTGTCTACTCGGATGTCGGGGGGGAGGCCTAGGACTTTCTCGCCGATGGTGTTGCGCTGGATGTTGTCGGTGCCGCCGCCGATGCGCGACGCCCACTGACCCAGGAACTCGTATTGCCAGCGCCCATCGTCTCGGGCGTTGTCGCCGTGGAGCATCCCGGCGGCGCCGTTCATGGCCATCACCAAGTCGCCCATCTCGCCGAAGTGCAGCGAGATGGCCAGCTTCATGGTGGAGCTCTCCGGTCCGGGGAGCTCTCCTCGGCTGGTGGCGGTGCGAACCCGGTACCCCTGATACTTCAGGATCTCCATGCGGGTGTAGGTCTTGGCCAGCTCCTGGCGGATAACCGGATCCTGGTCGGTGCCGGTTTGCTGGGCTAGCTTCACCAGCTCGTTGAACCGGGTCCGGGCGTTCGACCCGCCGATCAGGGCCCGCTCGTTGGACAGGGTGGTCATGATCGGCCCCCAGCCGGTGTTGACCCCGCCGAGGATGTTCTCGTGGGGGATCCGCACATCCGACAAGAACACCTCGTTGAAGTGGGCCGCACCGGTGATCTGCACCAGCGGGCGAACCTCGATGCCAGGGGTGTTCATGTCCACCAGGAAATAGGTGATGCCCCGGTGCTTGGGCTGGTCGGGGTCGGTGCGGGTCAGAAGAATGCCCCAGTCGCTGTACTGGGCCCCCGAGGTCCACACCTTCTGGCCGTTCACCACCCATTCATCGCCGTCGCGCACCGCGGTGGTCCGCAACCCGCCCAGGTCTGATCCAGCCACCGGCTCGGAGAACAGCTGGCACCACACCTCTTCGCCCTTGAGCATGGCGGGAAGGAGCCGCTCCTTTTGGGCGTCGGTGCCGTGGCCGATGATGGTGGGGCCGGCCATGCCGATGCCCACCGCAAACACCCCGGTGGCCGCCACCCGCTTGGCTTCCTCCTCCTTGAAGATGCCCTCGTGGATGCCGCTCAGCCCCTTGCCGCCGTATTCGACAGGCCAGGTGATGGAGCCCCAGCCGCCGTCGTACTTGGTGCGCTGCCAGGCCTTGCACCGGGCCACGTAGGCGTTCTCGACGTCCGGATCGGAGATGGTGATGGCCGTCTGGTCACGGGCGCCGCCACCGTCAGGGGGGATGTTGGCATCCAGCCACTCAATGCACTCGGCTCGAAAGGCAGCTTCTTGGGGGGTCTCGTCGAAATCCATGCCGTGATGATGGTAGCCAGAGGGTTCTGGGCAGACCCCACCGGACAGCCAGGCAAACAGCCGTGCTTTCCAGCATTCGGGCTCAGCATGCCGGGGGTGCTTCAATGGCGGCGTGAAATTTTCCATGATCTTCGAAGCCCAGATGGCCGATCCATCCCGCGAGGTCGAGCAGCAGGTCATCCGAGACTGCGTGGATCAGGCGGTGTTGGCCGAGGAGGTGGGTTTCGACCGGGTATGGGCGGTGGAGCACCACTGCTTGAAGTGGTACGCCCACATGAGCGCTCCGGAGATCTTCTTGACCTGGGTGGCAGCTCGCACGTCCCGTATCCGCATCGGCCACGGCGTGGTGTGCATGCCGTTCGGCTACAACCACCCGCTGCGGGCCGCGGAGCGTATCGCCATGCTTGACGTGCTGTCGGGCGGGCGGCTGGACGTGGGAGCGGGCCGGGGGGCCACCCTCCAGGAGATGTCGGCATTCGGGGTGAAGCCCGAGGACACCTATGCCCAGGTGGAGGAGTCGCTGCGGATCATCTCCAACTGCTGGCGCGACGACGAGTTCGAGTGGGACGGCCTGCTCGACATCTCACCCCACCCGATTTTGCCTCGGCCGGTGCAAGACCCTCATCCGCCGCTGTACCTGGCCTGCACCAAGGTGGACACTGTGCGGCTGGCCGCCGAGTTGGGCATTGGGGCGCTGGTGCTGGGGTTTGCCGGCGCCGACGAGATCCGCCTGATGAAGGAGACCTACGACGAGGCCATCGCCACCCGCACCGGGGAGCGATTCGTGAGCGACCACCCCAACAACTGGTTCTCGGCGCTGTGCCCCACAACGATCCTCGACGACCGGGACGAGGCCTTCCGCATAGGAGCCCGGGGCCAGCGGTTTTTCGCCGAGGCCATCATGCACTGGAACCTGGGCACACCGCCGCCGAGGGCCGGATCAGCCGACGAGGACACCGCCGCGGCCATCGACGAGGCGGTGGGCAACGTCCACGCCAAGATCAGCGAGATGAACATCCCGCTCAGCCCCAACGCCACCAGCACCTTCAACATCGAGCACGCCTACGGCAACTACGAAGACGCCATCCGCTACGTGAGCGAGCTCGAGGCCATCGGCTGCGACGAGATCATGTGCATGATCCAAATGGGCACCATCCCCCAAGAGGTCATGCTCGAAACCATCCGCCAATTCGGCCACCACGTCATCCCGCACTTCAGGGCCAAGGAGAAATCCACAGCATCGGTTTGACCGATTTTCGACCCCTTCCCGGTAAAGTCGTCCTATGGCGACCCTCGTAGCCGACAAAGCGCCGACGCTTGATGACGCGGCCCGCGCGGCGGAGGCGATAGCCGCGGCCGATCCGCACATCGTCCGGGTCGTCGTGTTCGGGTCGGTGGCCAAACAAACCCAGAGGGCTGAGTCCGACATCGACCTCATCGCGGTAACCGCGGCACCCCGGGCGGCCAGCACCGACCACGGTGCCGCGCAGCACGCCCTGCGCCAGGCGGCAGAAGCTGCCTGCGGGATCAAATGCGAGGTGATCCTCACAACTATCGGCGAATGGGAGTGGAGCTTGGAGCATGCCCGCTCCTCCGTTTTCGGAGAAGCGCACGCCCAGGGCATCACCCTCATGCAGCGCCCCTGCCCACCTCCGGCCCCATTGGCCGAGGAGACCGCCGTGCTGCGAGACGACTGGGGCCTCGCCCTCAAAGACCTTGAAGAGGCCCACCGCAAGAACCTGGAAGTGGTCCGAATCCTCAAATCCATCCCCGGCGAGATAGCCACAGGGGAGTGGTCTCCTGCCGACCGCAACTACGCCTATGAGTCTGCGCTGGAGTCCGCCCACATGAGCATCGAGAAGAGTCTGACCGCGCTGGGCCGGCTTCACCTCCGCCGGTATCTCGACAACACCCACAACATCGACATCATGGCCGGCAAGCTCCGGCCCACCCCCTCAGGCCCGTTTGTCGATGCCGTCCTAGACACGCTCGACACCGCCGAGCGCGATGGCGCCCATACCAACTGGAGGTTCGCCCCCTACCTGGGCCAGTCGGACTCATTCCAACAGATGATCACCCCCGACAACACCGCCCACCACATACGCGCCGCCGCCGACCTCCTCGAACACGCCCTAGCCATTATTGCCAAATCCGCCCTGCGCCCCATCCCCATCCCCACTGACGAAGCCGCCACCCTCAACCGCTGCGCACAGACCATCGACCACCTCCGCAACCACGCCGACCCCGGCTACCTGCAAACGGGAACCTCTAGCCGGGGAAGTGTTTGGCGATGACTGCGTCGAGGGCACCCGGCGGATCGGGCACGAAGTCTTTGTTGTCGCGGATCGTGGCCACATGCTCGCGCATATGGCGGACCCAGTCGGGTTCGGTGCTGAAGAAATCGATGAGCGATTGGTGGGAGATTTCCTGGTTGGCGATGTTGCATCCCTGACTGGTCGCGAGTCGCCAAGGGTCTTCGGCGTGGGTGGCCTTGATGAGTTCGGCACCGCTTTTGTCGCCCAGCCTGCTGATGACGTTGACAGTGATGTTGCGCACACTTTCGGGCAGTGGCATAGGAGGCCTGATTGATCGGCTCAGCTTGCCCAGAAAACTGTACTTTCGGTCGCGCCAGAGTCGGGCAACAACGGGGCCAAGCTCCCAGGCCTCGATTTCTTCCTTGAAGGCCGGTCCCTGCTCCCACGCAAGGTGGTATCCCTGCACGTAGTAAAGCAGTTTGTGCAGCTTCGCTTCGCCGATGCCCGGCAAGCGCCGCTCAATCTCCAAAGCCACATCGCGAGCCGACGCGACCTGAGCGTTTGACATTGCGCTCCTCTCATCCACCGATTGCAACCAGTGTAACGATGCAAAGTGACAGCTTTCGGCTCGCCGTCATCCCTCACCTCTTGGCCAAGGCAAGAGCGGCGGCGGCCAAAAATAAGTAGCCCCGCCATGCCCTGCGGACAGGGCAGACGGGGAAGAACACGATCAAGGCATCCCCGTCAGCCATGGTTGACAACCCCATTTGTCGAACAGTGGCAGATAGAAAAGGCGTGCCGAATTGGTTATCACGCCATCCCCGACTACCAGCGAACCAAAACGGGACCGTGCTCGGTGGCCCAGAACGTTACAATCGCTGACATGACCCGCCGCGATGCCATTCTCGGAACCCACCGCGGCGCCATTCTCGATGTCGCCCGTCGTCACAATGCCACTTTCATAGCCTTGGTCGGTTCCACCGCCCGCGGTGACGATACCGAGACCAGCGATTGCGACTTCCTCGCCGACTTCGCTCCGGGAACCACCTACTTCACTTTGTCGGACTTGGCCGAAGAACTGCGAGCGCTGCTCGGATGCGAAATCGACATCATTCTCTCTCAGGGCCTAAAGCCCCGCAAACGCCACCGTATCCTCGAAGACGCCATCACCCTGTGAGCACTGCCGACTCCGAGCACATTGAGGGTCAGGGTTGCCTCGACGAGTCCTCTCAAGCAGCACCCGACTCAACTCTTGAAGAAGTCATCGAGCGTATCGAAGGAAGGGATCTAGGCCAGTTGACCAGTGAAGATGCTGTAGCCGCCCTTGAAGCCGAACGTGCCCGTCGTATGGTGCCGGCTGAGTCGCCCGGGTCGAAACGCTCAACTACTCCATTCTGACCGGAGTCGTCCGCCTTGCCTTTGCTTCCGGCCTGACCGACTTTCGATTATCCGATGTGCCGAACGGTTCGATTCCAGAATCTTCTTGGGTATCCTGACGGACCGAGTTCAGCGCAGCAGAAGAAGGGATGGTGATGGGCGACTCGGCAGTGCTTGATCTCGAGATGTACTCCGAGAGCGATGCTGCCCGGCTGCTAGGCGTTGCACCCCAGACGTTCGGCAGGTGGCTTGACGGCTATGCCGCTGCTGATGGCACGCGTCGGCCGCCCATCCTCAGAGCTGAACCCGCCGCTTGTGATTCCTCCACACGGCGGTTCGTCACTTGGGGTGAGTTCATCGAAGCGGGACATCTCGCCGCGTATCGGGGGCATCAGCGCATGCCGCTTCAAAAGCTCAGGCAGTACGCCTCAATGTGGCAGAGAAGCTGTGATGTCCCGCACCCGCTTGCCCGCCGCGAACTCTGCACAACTCCTGGCTCTCATTTGAACGACAACGGCGCCGTCACGGCCGAATCCGTCACCGCGTTCTTCGACCGGATCGATTTTGAGGGCGATATCCCCGTTCGCTATTGGCCTGACGGGCGCAATGCCCACATCGTGGTCGATCCCCGACGCCAGTTCGGAACTCCGATTATCGAAGGCACCCGCATGGGCACCGAGGTGCTTCACGGAATGTATACAGCCGGGGACCCGGCTGAGTGGCTTGCCCACGCCTATAGCCTCGACCTCGTACAGGTCGAGGCCGCTATCCGGTTCGAGCAGAGGCTCGCCAACCGCAAGATCATCGCCTACCAAGCCGCTTGAGCGTTACGACTCAGGTGTATCTGGGTGGCATACGAATGGGATATCCCTGGGATATCCCTCGGTAGGTGCGGAGCGGGATCGCGCTCAAAGGCGTGGATAGGTGTCGAATTCGGGGCGTGGGTCAGCCCCTGCCCTCCGGCGACCGGCAGTCGGAGGGAACTTTTGACGACTGGTCAAGTTCGTAGAGTCTCATTTCAGCCATAGTTTTCTTCCGGAGTTCAGCGAGCCGCTCAGCGGCACCCGGACGGGCCGCGACCCAATTATGCAGTCGGCGGTAGCTCTTGGTGGTAGGCATGGTGGTGGTTTCTTACCTGAGGAGGTTCACTAGGGCCAAGAGCGGGGTTCGCTCACGACGAGGGCCGGAACTCTAGTTCCGGCAACATGGGGAGGCTCTCAAGACCTTCACAGATGACGGTCTACGTTAAACGAAGGCTGGAAACGCTGTCCGGCAACGGGCATACCCCCTAGAAGACATTGTCAATTCTTTCATTTGCTGTTTTTCTTCACCGACCGTATAGTAGCGATGCTTACATATAACTGTCTAATAGGAGACAATATGAAGGCCACCTACAAACGAATGACTAAGACTCACGTCGAGCGCACGACGCACGAAGAGACCCTAATGGGTTCGAGTCGGGTCCGACGCCAGGTCAATGAGCGCGGGGATATCCACGAGATAGTCCAGGTGGAAGACGATTGGGAGTCAGATGATCTGGGGGTTCGGCAGTCGCCAGCGCACAAACCATCGATTTATTCTGACTCACGCAAGCAATTGGGTAGTGGCTAGCTCCAAATCCCCGATCTAGAGCTCTACCAGGGGATTCGCGGCTATCTCAACCAATTGTCACTGACTCTTGCTAATTTTTCGACGCCCATAACCTACGACAAGAAAAGGAGGGGCTCTATGACCCCGCTAACCCTGAGTATGCTGCGAGCAGCTTGCGATGAAGACGCCGCCGACGGCGCGATTGTGCTGGATGCGGCACTGGAACCAGTTGGCGGCCATGGAACCCCGGTCAATCCAGCCATCTATGCCGGTGGGCGCTACCAGCATGACAAGCGATGGGAGAGTCCAGAGGCGGCTGAGTCGACTCCGGTGATTGTCATCGACAATGTGCCCTCACAGGCCAACCGGCTGGAAGCGGCTCTGGAGGCGACAGCCGATGAAACCGGTGTTCCTCGTCTGGTGCTGGACCTGACTGGAGAGGACTTCGCGCATCTTCCCCCGCATCTCCCACGCAGGCTGTCTAGCCTGCGGTGGCCGCACCGCAGCGGGGATGCCTACTTGCGCGACGCCCTTCTGGATGGCAACCCGTTCGCCAAGTCCTCCGTTGGGCGTTCGATTATCGACGCCACTGCCGACGCGGCTGGGGCGTTGATGGCCTGGTTCCCTCAAGCACTTCTCTATGGATTTTGGCAATCGCACCTTGGAAATGACCGGTCCCAGGCCAAGCATGCACGTGTGTGGGTGTCGGAAATTGTCGGCTGGGACCCAGCCTCAGGTGGAGAACCCGGTGAGTTGACTCGCACTCTTGGGGTCAAGGGTGATCCCTACAACATTGAGGACACCAACCGGGTTGATTTCGATGATGCTGACCTGCTGGGCGGCGAATGGAAGCTCGTTGAAGGCGAGAAGTCAGGCTCGAAAGACGGCAAGAAGGCTGGGGCGATTTCGAACATTGGCCATGGACAGGTTCCCGCCGACTCAGGGTTGGCACCAGTGTCGTTTCGAGGAATCAGCCAGCGTGCCACCCTCTCCTTCCCACAGCTGCGCCGAGTCCGCCTTGGTGATGGCTTTTCCGATGAACAGGACGCGTCAGCAAGAACCCTGCTCGCGGCCCTCGGGATTCACGCACACCAGATCGCATTCGGGAGGCCGTTCGCGCTCCGCTCCGGCACGGATCTGGTCCTGGCCGATCAGGCCGCTCGGCTCGACTCAACCGGCATCACCATCGAAAGTACCGAGGAGTTGGTGCAAGCGGCTCTTGCAGCAGCTCGTTCTCTGGATGTCCCGACTGAAGGGTGGGGTGCCGACCCCGTGACCCTGACCCCAAACAAAGGCCTGACAGCGGCAATTCGGGCTACCTGGCCAGACCTTGATGCTATGGAGAAGTAGGGTGCTCATCTTCGAGGTTGAACTGCTGCACGGCACTTATCGGGCCGACCCAGATGGCTCTGCACCGACTGGGCGGCAAACCCATGGTGAGTGGCCGCCGTCCCCGGCCCGGCTCCTTGCTGCCATGATCGCCGCAGACGGCACCCGCGAGCGGTGCCGACGCACAACTGGCAGCGAATTGGACTTGTTGGCGGCAGCAGACCCTCCGGTAATCCACGCTGATCCCGGCCCGCACCATCAGCCGCTCCAAGAGCGCTATGTCGCCGGGCAGGACCGAGCAAGGAGCCAGCAACAGGAGTATCTGGCCCGTAAAGGCGTCCTAGTTCGTCCTGGGGTCAGGGTGGCACCGCGGAACCCATGGGTCCGGTTTATTTACGACATCGAAGTAGGCGATGCCGATCTGTCAGCCCTTGAGTATCGGGCAGCGCGAGTGGGGTATCTGGGCTGTGCCGACTCGCCTGTGAAGATCACCGTCGCTCAGATTTCCGAACTCTCTGCCGACGTCGGCCGCGGCCTCGCATGGATTCCAGATGACGAGGGCGAAGAATTCGTCAACATCCACACCCGGGGCGATGTGAAGAGATGGATGGCCGCGTTTGATGCCTGGTCACAGCATGGTGCAACGAGGGGCCAGACTCGACGGCACCAGCTGCGAACTAGATATCGACATCCAAACGATCCGATCCCGAATCCAGACCTGGGCAGAGTTCGGGCATGGTTGAGATTTCAAAGACCATTAGCGGGCCGAAGAGCTGTAGTAGTTGCCCATGGACTCAAACAAGCTGCTCTTGCCCGATACCAACAGCAGTATGGCGAGCCTCCCGCCTGGTTGCACGGCCATGTCAACAAGGGCGCCGAGTACCAGCTAGCCCGGTTTCTCGCACTGCCGAACGTGGGACATCCCTACTCTGATGGGAAGGTCCACGGTGCTGCGGTTTGGGTGCCAGGCGGGGTTGACGAGACGGAGGCGCGAAACCTGGCCAATGTTCTGTTTTCCATGGAGTCGCTTTCGCTGGCAGGCGGCAAGAAGGTAGCAGTTGACCGATCCCGAGAGGGATGGACCACGAACCGCCGACGGTGGACGGGTCCGGCGCGCCAATGGGTGACTGCCCTTCCGGCAGTCAACGACCTTCATGGGCGAATTGACTCGAATGCGGTGGTTCGTTGGTGTGAGCAAGCAGGATTGCCGAAGCCCATCAAGTTTCGGATCAGCCGGAAGCCTTTGCTGCCGGGAGGTGTGGATCTGCATCCCACTGAGACTCGTCGGCCTGGGCATTCCCAAACCCGCCCCTACGCTCATATTGGTCTGATTTTTGAGGAACGGGTCATGGGTCCAGTCGTCATCGGTGCTGCCCGGAGCTATGGACTTGGCTTGTGCGCTCCGTGCGACCCACCAGAGGCAGCAGCATGAGCATCCCCGAGTGTCCGTCGTTCCACAAGTGGTACGAGGCAATCAATGGCCGTGAGCCGTTCCCCTGGCAAGCACGTCTGGCCGAGCAGGTTGCCGAGACCGGCGAATGGCCCGAGTTGGTTGGCATTCCCACAGGGTTGGGAAAGACCGCCTGCGTTGACATAGCCATCTGGACGCTTGCCCGCCAGGCTGATCGAGCCCCAGGCGACCGTACTGCTCCCACCAGAATCTGGTGGGTAGTGAATCGCCGCCTACTGGTGGACGACACCTACCAGTACGCCTCGCGGGTTGCAGCACTACTGGCCGACCCCGATGATCGGCCAAGTGTCGCGACTAACGAAGAGCTCTTTTCAGTCGATCCAGTGACCGGCGAGGCCGCAATGGCCGTCAAAGCCGTTGCAGCCCGGCTCCGAAGCATCGCCGGCGTTGGGCCACCATTGCAGGCACTTCGCCTCCGGGGCGGCGACTCCCGTACTCGGCCTAGCACCCCTGCCCAACCGGCGATCATCTGCTCCACCATCCCCATGTACGGCTCACGGGTGTTGTTCCGGGGCTATGGGTCTTCGAGATCAATGCGGCCGATCGACGCTGCGCTTGCCGGAACGGACAGCCTCCTCCTCCTCGACGAGGCTCACTTGGCCCAACCGCTTCAAGTGCTCCTTGAGTCCATCAGTGGCCACGGTGGGCTTGGAGCAGGAGATGAGCAGGTGCTGCCGAGCCAACGAAGGGGCGTAGCGGTTGCCTCGCTGACCGCTACAGGCAGCCCTAGAGCCGACACGTTCGCCCTCAACGAAGACGACAGGTCTAACGAAGAAATAAAGAGACGCCTGGGAGCTTCGAAGCTCTTGAGCATCCAGCAGCACGCTGGAGGTGACCCGGCGAAGTTGATCGCATCCGCGGCAAAGAAGTTGTTGGACAGCCTCGACCCCGAACCCGCGGCCGGGATACTTGTGTTCGCCAATACACCCAAGACAGCTTTGGCAATTGCAAAAGCTCTGGACTCTCGACGCGACTGCGTCGTAAGGGTAGCCACCGGGAGAATCCGCGGTGCTGAAGCCAGCGAAGTGGTCGACGAGATCACAGGCAGGATGCGGGCTGGGCAATCACCTGGCAACCAGGGCAACAAGCATCTCGTTGTTGTTGCCACCCAGACCCTCGAAGTCGGAGCAGACCTCGACGCCAACTACCTGATCACCGAGGCGTGTGGTGTCCGCGCACTGACTCAACGCCTCGGCCGCCTCAACCGGCTCGGACAGCGATCCCATGCCCGAGGCGTCTACGTCCACGTCGTACCCAAAGACGGTCAGTGGCCCGTCTACGGTGACGAACCAGCCAGAGTGCTCGAACAACTGCTGGGCTCGATCGGCTTCGACGAGGCCGTTGACATGTCACCCGGGAAGATCGCCAACGTGCTCGGAGACACCCCCGAGGAATCCACAGATGCGCCTGTTCTGGCAGAAGCCCTGCTAGGGGAGTGGGTCAAGACAACCACGCCACCACCAGGAGAGGCACCTGTCGAACCGTACTTCTCAGGGCGCCGCGAGCAAGAACGAGACGTCGATGTCGTCTGGCGAGTCCACGTGCCGGATATCGGCAACAGGATATGGCCCCGCATATCTTCCCAGGAGGTCGTCTCAGTCCCCCTGCATGAAGCCCGAAAGGCGCTCGCTGGGGCCGACTGCGTTCGAATCGGCACAGAACATTCCGCAGAGCAGATCGAAGAGGACGGCAACGGCGAACTTATTTTGTACCCCGGCGACACAATCATCGCTCCCAGCAGGATCGGAAAGCTGGACAGCCACGGGCATTGGAACCTCGCGACGAAGGAACTAGCGAAGGACGCCTCGTTGCTCGACAATGGCCTCGTCATTTCCGAAAGCACTCTGGCCGGTCTGTATGAGTCAGTCCCTGAAGAACTCGGCGAGGCCATGAAGGATCTATGCCGCCTAGTCAAGCACAAAGACGGCGAGCCTGAGCCCGGAGAGGTCGAGCAAGCGGCGGTCAGGCTCTGCAACGTGCTGATGGACTCCGACGTTCCCCCGCCGTTCGATGGAGACGGCCTACGGGAACAATGGAGCGATTTCTTGCAAGCACTCAAAGACGGGATAGACAGAGGGGACAGCGGGCAGGCGGTCGTGGAACCGGCTGGTGAATCGCCGCGACTTCCTGTTTACTCATATAACGAGAAGCCCGAAACTGCCCCGCAAGTCAGCTTCGACGAATATGACGAACTGTCAATTGCCGATCGTGTGAGCTTGGAAGCCCACGGCAAAGACACCGCCGTGGCTGCAAAGACCATCGCCAAAGCCGCAGGTGTCGATAGCCGCACAGCCGAGATCGTCGAGCTTGCGGCCCGCCTGCACGATATTGGCAAAGCCGATACAAGGTTCCAGAACTGGCTTGATCCCGACAAGACGCATCCCGGCCTCCTGGCCAAGTCCAACACTCCAGGGTCGGAATGGGAACGCCGCCGTAACGCGTCCGGATGGCCTAGGGGCGGACGCCATGAAGAGCTGTCGCGCAGACTTGCCCATGCCTGGCTGGCACAGGGCGGTCATGGTCTGACCGATGAAGAGCAGAGGCTCCTCCTCCATCTGGTAGTAGCCCACCACGGCCGGGGCCGCCCGCTGGTAGCACCCGTCAATGACCAGAATGGAACCACAGTTGACCACCAGATCGAAGGACGCGAAGTGACCGCCGGTGCGGACCTGTCGTGTGCAGACTGGGAGCAACCGGCCAGGTTCGCTGCATTGAACCGGCGCTACGGATGCTGGGGATTGGCGCTGCTCGAAGCCATCGTCCGGCAGGCAGACCATCTCATGTCACGAAAGGGGGAAATCCGATGAGCAGCGCCACGAGCCGCGAGTGCCCGGGCATCCCAGCGGAATGGATCAACGGCTGGCTTGCCGCAGTCGGAACTACCGTTCTCGACCCGGAGATGAGACTCAGCTGGACTTCTGACCCTTCTCCGATAGCGGTACTCCATCACCCTCGCAGGGAGCCGGGAACCGCTGTGGCAGAAGCCTGGCCAGATAAAGGGCGCCTAGAAGAGATGCCGCTGGCCAGAGACCGCCAAGGCTGCGCTCCAATGGAGCGGCAGGTTCCCGTTGAGGTCTTTGTGGAACGCGTCAACGCTACTAGGGGGCATCCCGATGCCTGGACCCTGTCTTCGTCGCTGACCGACCTCGCCCTGGACTCCGGGAAAGTAGCCCACGCACCCTTCGACCCAGCCGGTCCTGGAACGATCAAATGGCTCCATCATCGGCTCGTCAAGGTCAACGGACACATTCCCCACGATGATCCCGCCGGACTGATTGAGGCAGTCGCGGATGCCTTCGTCGGCCTTTCTGTGCCCGTGGCTGACAACGGGCTCGGGTTTGACATATCCCGAATACCAGATCGGGCGAATGAGAGCGGGGGCCTGATCCTTGTTGACCCGGTCATCGAAGTTCTCGCATTCTTCGGTCTGGCACTGCTGCCTGTCCGCGGTGACGGCATCCAGCAGCGCCAAGAGAGGGCAAGGCAGAGAGGCCACGGAATAGGTGGCCGACGAGAGGGGGTATTCATATGGCCAGCATGGAGTCAGCCATTGGACCGGTGGGGGATAGACGCGCTTATGGACGCATGGCATCAGACCTGGAAACCCCGAAAGACCGGCAATGTCCTTCAATGGCGAACCAGCAAATCCGAGTGGGAGAGACTCGGGGTCCACACCGGTTGGGAAACTAGGCCTTACAGACCCACAGCTAGCGCCGACAGCACCCGTGGCCTCAGCAGCACGCGAATCCAAACGCCCAGATCGCGTTCTAGGCGCTGAGCAGTACGACCACCCCTGGGAAATGGACGGTCCTGCCCTCCCAATAGTGCCGGTATCGGCTATCGAACACTACGAGTACTGCCCTCGCCAATGCGCCCTCATACATGTGGACGGCATCTGGGCCGAGAACCCGCACACGGTCAGGGGGAGGAGAGAGCATCGGCGCGTCGATGACCATTCGCAGTCCCGTATCGAACGCGGTAAGCAAGTTCTTCGAGCCGTTCCGCTTTGGTCGGAGAGGTATGGACTGTCAGGTCGCGCCGATGTTGTAGAAGTCCTAGAAGGTGGAACCATCCGACCGGTTGAGCACAAGTCAGGTGTCCGTCATGGCATCACTGCCGACCTCCAGGTTTGTGCTCAGGCGATCTGCCTCGAAGAAATGCTCGACACATCAATTTCGGGGGCGGCGATCTGGTATGGCGGGCCGCGGCGTCGATTTCAGGTGGAGCTCACTTCGGAACTTCGCCGAATGACGCTCCAAACAGTGGCAGAAATCCGAGAGCAGCTGGTCGATGGTGTTCTCCCAGGCGCGCCAAATGACGCTCGCTGTACCCAATGTCAGCTTCGCCACCACTGCTTGCCTGAGATTTCCGCGAACTCGGGGAGGGTGGCGGCATACCTCCTTCAAGTGCTCCCGGCATGACAGAACCAACGGGTTTTGCGGGTTCGGACGGAGGCAGAACACGCAACACGGTCTACACAATTGAATACCAAGCGAGGATCAGCCACAAGAAGGGCTCGCTGATCATCTCAACACCTGAAGCCAAACGCCGCATACCACTAGAGGCTGTTGATGCCGTTGTGATGTTCGCCGGGCACATCACTACAGATGCCATTGCTCAATGCGTTGGTCGAAAGATCAGAGTGTCAGCGCTGACCAGAGGGGGGAAGATTAAGTTCGTTGTTGGCGGTCCTATTGCCGGTAACGTCCACCTGCGGGCAGCTCATCACCTCGCCGCCCGTGACGCGACCGCAGCAATTGGCGCAGCTCGTCTCATCGTCTCGGCGAAGATCCGCAACAGCGCCGCTGTGCTCCGAAGGTGGGGGCTCGATCACCCCGAACCTGACATTGCAATTCAGCTTTGTGATCGGAGTGACCAGATATTGCAGCGAATCGAGGGGGTTGCATCTGCTGGAGACCGAGACACACTCCGAGGTATCGAGGGTGACACAGCCCGTGTCTATTTCAATGGTCTGGCCGCTGTACTTGAGAGCAGCCCCTTAGAGTTCAGCGGACGGACCCGCCGACCACCTCGCGACCCGGTCAATGCTGCCATGTCCTTTTGCTATGGGTTAGTCACTGCTGAGACAACCGGGGCGTGCGATGCCATTGGTCTGGACCCCCAGGTCGGATTCTTGCATCAGGCCCTGCGTGCTGGGCGCCCGTCACTCGCCTTGGACCTGGCTGAAGAGCTTCGAGCACTCACAGACCGCTTTGTGGTCACTTCCATCAGGCGGGGCCAGATCACACCCGAGCACTTCATCGAGACCCCTGGTGGTGCCTGCTACCTATCCGACGAAGGACGTCGCAAGCTGATCGGTCTTTGGGAAGACCACAAGAACACCTCTTTCCCCCATGAAGTTCTCGGTCGTTCCGTCCAACGGTGGGCCATCCCCACCGCGCAAGCCACTCTCATGGCCAGATGGCTCCGCGGCGACTTGCCGGGCTATCCACCCTTCTTGCTTGAAGGTTGATCCATGGATGTCATCGTCGCTTACGACATCTCCGACACGGACACTCCAGCAGGAGCGGCTCGGCTGCGCCGAGTTGCCGATATCTGCTCTGCATACGGGGAACGTGCACAACTATCCGTGTTCGAGTGCCGCCTGACCCCAGAGTCACACGCTCAGATGATCGGCGAGCTATACGACGCCATTGACCTGAGTGCTGACAGCATCATCATCTACAAGGTGAATGGCAACCTGCATGACAGCCGCATGGTCATTGGGATTGATCGACCTCATCGACTCGGGGACACATGGATTGTCTGACCAAGGCCGAAGCAGTCCCAGCCGAGCTATAACCTTGATGCGGGTTCTTCTCAAGCAGGTGAGAACCTACGGTGATCCTTGACAATCGAATAGAGCGTGACCCCAAACCAACTAAACCCATGCCTTTCCCCTCCTAACGAAGATCAGTCACCGACAACGAAAGTAAAGAGGCTCTACGCGATGAAGCGGGGACGTCGGGTTCTGATTTTTGTGACGGGTTGAGTTTGGCCTGGTTTTCGTCCGGCGGCAAGCAGGATTCTGAGCCGGTAGTTGTGTAGGTTTCGGTAGCCTCGGGCTGAGCGTTTGACG